>CAZNYW010000078.1:0-16835 GCA_964577375.1 uncultured Spirochaetales bacterium
CGCTGATTCTTGACTCCGGATACGTCGGGTGGACCTACGAATATGGCGTGGGACTAAAGTTCAAACTTTGAATCACAATGTGCGCTTCCGGAGAGAACTCATTACGGATTAGGCAGAATCTGCCTTGAGGGACTGAAATGAAATAGTTATTCGCAATTGGAGCTTTCGGCGCGGCCGTGTCGATTACCGGCTGTGCTGGATGGGCTAGCAGCATTAAGAGTGGCAGGACGACCACCACGACAACGGGTGGCCGGCCCTGCCGCAGGCTCCTGTCTGGATCGACCGCACAATCGACGTAGATCGATCCTTTGCGGCGTGGGAGTGCTGACCGTTCCTGGAGTTAGCGCAATTCTGAAAGCGGACCAGGAGAGTCCTGGTTAATCTCTTCGGCGCACGTATTGCGAGCACTTCGACCTTGGCCGACCCCGGATAACCCCGGCCCGTGTGCTTCAAGGAGTTATGGCGATTGGAGATTCGAAAACTGATATACACGGTAAGCTCGCTGACGGCCGGCAGCAAAAGACTGTTGGCCATGGACGACAACATCGAAATCTGCAACAAACGCTTTGGGAATATGGGGGTCGCGCAGACCCGGGAAGCTCGCCTGGCTTACCGGGAATTGATAGTTACCACCCCCGGCCTCTCGGAGGTCATCAGCGGCTTGATCATTGACGACGAGACAATCCGGCAACGCGAGCCTGACGGTACGCCGCTCATCCGGACGATAGTCACCGCACGAATCATTCCGGGCATTAGGGCGGACACCGGATCGGTGGCAATGACAGGCTATCCCGGAGAGAGAATAACCAGTGGACTTGAAGGGTTGTGCGACCGCCTTCTCGAGTATTCCCGGCTTGGCGCTTCGTTCGCCAGGTGGCGTTCGGTCATTGTCACAGGCGATGCACTGCCGAGCAACGCCTGCATTGAGGCCAACGCGCACGCAATGGCCGAATTTTCTGCGGTGTGCCAGGAATTCGGACTTGTTCCCGTTGTCGAGCCGGCAGTTTACGTTAGCGGCCAAGAGACTCTTGAACAATCCTCTTTCGTAACTGCGCAACTTCTGCAAACTCTGTTCGACGCACTTACCGCACACAAGGTGCTGCTGGATGGTTTGATTCTCATGCCCACCATGGTGCTTCCGGGACTGAAGTGTCCCACACAGAAAACCGCGCACGAGGTGGTTGATGCCACAGTGAGATGCCTTTCGCAGACAGTGCCCGCCGCGGTTCCGGGGATAGTGTTCTCACCCGGAGTTGAGACCGATGAGCTGAACTCAACCCGACTGAATCTTATGAACATCAAATTTGGTCCGCAACTGCCGTGGGTACTGACCCGCTGTTTTGGCAGCGCTGCCCGGCAGGCAGCCCTCCGGATATGGCGCGGCGAAAAGACCAACGTGCACGCAGCACAACAGTCGTTCTATCAGCTCGTCCGATCCGACCAGGCCGCACGAAAGACCGATTACCATGCAGCGACCCAGAATGACTGGTACCCGGACAGTCCCAGTCAGACCGAGACGGAGAGACGGGTGATATAGTCCGGGTACCGTTCTACGCGCTCGATCTGCGGATGATTGTCGCCCGACCCCCCTCTATCAGTTCTTCCGGGATATGGTATGGCGGCAATTTGGTTCCGATGTGCTGAAAGGTGTCACGATTGTCACTTCAGTGGTGTCGAGCGAATACGCGGCCGGGTCGGTAAACCTTGTGACGCTCGCTCACAGTGAGGCCTTGGAACGCTACGCGTTCCACGCTGCATCTTCGGCAGACCGGGCACATTGACGCCTGGCGAACCAGAGCTTACCGAAAGGGAAGTACTGGCCCCCTACTGCAAGCCGCGAGCACTATTCGATGTATCTGCTCATGCTCCGCGCCTCTTGGCAGAACCGCAACATGAATCCATTTCGCTCGTAGAAGCTCTCACTTGCCCTTTGCGTCCATACTTATCTCGATGAGTCTCGTATGAACGGTCAGGGCCATCCTCTAAAGGATACGGTGAAATTGACACGTGCCGGACTATTTCGTCTTGTCGAAGTTGTCCTTCAGGTCTCCATACCCGGACTGAAACTTGCCGGAGTTCTTCCTCTCCTTACCTTTTTTTTCCATTCGCTTGTTGCCGATCAGCTTGCCTGCAGCTTCCTGATTCTTGCCCTCTGTCTCTTTGAGACGTCCTTCGACCTGATCCTTGTTCATATAGGTGCTCCTGTATTCGATATCCCGAGACTATTACGAGAGTCGATATGAAATTTCAACTCTCGTATATAATTAAGGATAGTGGTAGAGGCGGGTGTTCGTCTGTGCGGTGGACTACACAGATCCTCGTTAGTCGCGGGTTGCGGTACTCTTATCCATCGCGGCCCCCCCCTGTTGCAGTTCGCGGCGGCCGGAGGTTCCCCACTTCCAGTTGCGGATTTCCGGCAAGTCCTGGCCATGTTGGTCGATATACTGCGTGTGCTCGACCAGTCTGTCCGTGACCAACTGCTTCAGGTAGACCCCCTTGCTTCCCAAATGCGGCAGGCGATCCACCACGTCCTGCACCAGATGGAAGCGGTCCAGCTTGTTCTGGACCCTGATATCGAAGGCCGTGGTAATGGTGCCCTCCTCCACGTACCCGCGGACATGCAGGTTGCGATTGGTCCGACGATAGGTGAGCCGGTGCACCAGCCAGGGGTATCCGTGGAAACCGAAGATGATGGGTTTGTCCGTGGTGAAAAGCTCGTCGTAATCGGTTTCCGAAAGCCCGTGCGGGTGCTCAGTTTGCGGCTGCAACCGCATCAGGTCCACCACATTGATCACCCGAATCTTCAGATCCGGCAGATGTTCACGAAGGATGGAAACGGCCGCCAGGATCTCCAGCGTGGGCGTATCTCCGCACGAGGCCATGACCACATCCGTCGCCCCGTCCTCGTCATTACTCGCCCACCTCCAAATGCCGATTCCTTTCGTACAATGCACGACCGCCTCGTCCATGGTCAGCCATTGCGGCAGTGCGTGCTTTCCGGCAACCACCACGTTGACATAGTGGCGGCTGCGCAAACAGTGGTCCCAAACCGACAGGAGGCAATTGGCATCCGGCGGCAGGTACACGCGCGCGATATCGGCCTTCTTGTTGATCACGTGGTCGAGAAAACCGGGGTCCTGGTGGGTGAATCCGTTGTGATCCTGCTGCCAGACGTGGGAGGCAAGCAGATAGTTCAGCGAGGCGATCTTGCGTCGCCAGGGCAATTCGGCGGTGACCTTCAGCCACTTGGCGTGCTGGCTGAACATCGAATCGACGATGCGAATAAAGGCCTCGTAGCTGTTGAAAAGCCCGTGCCGTCCGGTCAGAAGATATCCTTCCAGCCATCCTTCGCACTGATGCTCGCTCAGCATCGAGTCCAGCACCCGTCCGGAGGGGGCGAGGAACTCGTCACTCTTTGCCGTTCGCGCGTCCCACTGACGGTTGGTGACTTCAAAAACCGCGCCCAGGAGATTCGAAACCGTCTCATCGGGACCGAAGACACGGAAATTGCGCTGATCCTCATTTAGCTTCGCCACATCGCGTAAAAACTCACCCAGCACCAGGGTGTCCTGACCGTCAACGGCGCCGGGGAACGGCACCTTCACCGCGTGGTCGTGGAAGTCCGGCATGCGCAGGGCGCGCAGCAGAATCCCACCGTTGGCGTGCGGATTGGCACCCATCCGTCGCTCGCCGACAGGCGCCAGCTCAGCCAGCTCCGGCAGGAGCCGGCCATTTTTGTCGAACAGCTCCTCGGCCCTGTAGCTTTTCATCCAGCTTTCAAGCTGCTTGACATGATCGGCATGTTCGGCATCCACCAGAATCGGCACCTGATGCGCCCGGAACGTCCCCTCGACCGGGAGGCCATCGACCTCTTTCGGACCGGTCCATCCCTTGGGCGACCGGAGCACAATCATCGGCCAGCGCGCCCGGGTGGTGTCGTTGTTGGTGCGTGCTTTGGTTTGGATGTCTCGAATATCTTCGATGACCTTTTCCAGAGTGGCGGCCATCAGTTGATGCATCGCCTCCGGTTCATCGCCCTCCACAAAGTATGGGCTCCACCCGCAGCCGCGCAGAAACTGGTCCAGTTCTTCGTGCTCGATGCGCGCCAGCACCGTCGGGTTGGAAATCTTGTACCCATTGAGGTGAAGGATCGGCAGCACCGCACCGTCGGTAATTGGGTTGAGAAATTTATTCGACTGCCAGGAGGTGGCCAACGGACCGGTTTCCGCCTCCCCGTCACCGATAACACAGGCAACGATCAGATCGGGATTGTCGAACGCAGCCCCGAAAGCATGACTGAGCGAATACCCCAGCTCGCCCCCCTCGTGAATTGATCCGGGCGTGGTGGGCGCAACGTGGCTCGAGATCCCGCCGGGAAACGAGAACTGCTTGAACAGCTTTTTGAGTCCCGCTTCGTCCTGGGTAATGTTCGGATAGACTTCACTCCAGGTGCCTTCCAGGTAGACGTTGCCCACAATCGCCGGTCCCCCGTGACCCGGACCGGCGACATAGAACATGTCCAGGTCATGCTTTTTGATGATCCGGTTCAAGTGCACGTAGATGAAGTTCTGCCCCGGGGTCGTGCCCCAATGGCCCACCACCAGCGGCTTTACGTGCGACAGCTTCAATGGCTCGCGAAGCAGAGGATTGTCGTAGAGATAGATCTGGCCCACCGACAGATAGTTCGCAGCTCGCCAATAGGCGTTCATCTTGTGTAGCAGCTCGGGCGACAACGCGGTATCCGCAACTGTTTTCTTTTCAGCCGGCGGTTTGGTTTTCATGATTGTCTTACCTTTCATGCGAATGCTTCCTCGCGGTCCGTTCATCGACCCAGTATCCTTCGCGGTGGTAATGGCGATGCAGCGCGTTCTCATAGTCCCGAGTCAGCAGTGAGCCCTCGGAGTATTCTGGAGACTCCTTGATGGTATCTCGGGTAAGATTGACAAACACTTTCGATTCGCTCCAACTGACCCGATCGATCCAGTGCGGTGAAACCAGCACTTTCTGCCCCGGCAGCCAATTCCGCGTGTCCACTACCAGATAACGAATCGCCCAGGTCTCGTCATCGATGACAAAATCCTCGACGTGGCCGATCTCTCCGTCTGACGCCTGGATGTAATAGCCAGTCACATCGCGGGTGCTTCGCAGATGCGGGTCCCATTTCTCCGCTCCTTGGGCCAAATCTTTCCATTTTTCACGGTCATGCTCAATGCGAGGATAGAAACCCCACGTGTAGGAGCCGCTCCAATACATTGGGTATCCGTAATACCCGAAATAGGCCTGCTCGAACTGCTGCGAGACAGGCTTGTCGCTGTCCAGCGGTGGACTTTCCTCAATTTGCTTTTTGGTCAGGTCGATAGCGATATACTGTTCTGCTTTGTTCACGGAGGTCATCGAATAGGGTGAGATCAACACCTGCCTTTCGGTCAGCCAGGTTCCCGAATCGGCGACCAGATATCTGATCGTCCAGTGCTTGTCATCGAAGTAGAACTCTTTGACCTTCCCTATTTCGCCATCGAGGCTGTGCAGTTTGTAGCCCGTAAGTGTCTTGGCATTGTCCAACATATCTTTCCTCCGGCGGTCTTACCCGCTGAGAAAAAGATAGTCAACCTATCCGACACAGTCTGTTCGGTGGCACACATTGCAGACGAGCGGGTAGCGCCGCTTGCTATTTCACCCAATCGTACGTAGGTTCGATTCAAAGGAGATCTATCAATGGCCAACGAGATGGCGGAATTCTGGAGTGCTTTCGAGAAGGAGACGGGTGAGAAGGTCGAAGTGCGCAGCGAGGGCACATGGTTTCGTGTTCCCGAGAGCACGAGAGGGCATGAAGGCCTTTTGATATTGACCGACAAATCATTTCGATTCAAATACGTGCGTGACAGGGTGAGACCATGGATGGGTGCGGGAATATCCCCCGACCTCCAGGATCGATCTGAGTTTGTCATCGCCCGCGGCGACGTCATTTCGGTGCAAGTGCCGGAGCACGCTCGGGGTCTGTTCGCGTGGCTGCGCCGCAACACGCCCCCACGCTGTTCAGTCGTCGCGGGCGGACAAGAGGGAGAAAAGACCTACGTGTTTTCGGCCGAACCTTCGAGCGGTCTTGTTCCTGCGTTGCAGAAGGCCTGGCCTGCCGCCGCGGGTGCGGTCGTTCAAAAAAATTGACGATGTTACCCGTGATGGGAAGAGGAAGCGTGTCAGAAAATGGCAGTAACAACGGAAATAATTGGAAATCAGGTTTATCGGCTCACAATCGATGGAAAGGACTATCTCGGGATTCAAGTTCCGGCGTATCCGCGAAGCATAGCCGGACAAACGCAGGATTCTCGCAAAGAGCGTGGGTGGCTGGTCGTCGGCAGCCGGGCTGAACCCTGGGAGGTCGGCGGACGTATCGAGCACGAGGGCAAAATCTATGCCTATGGCCCCTACCACGAAGTGCACTCACTTTCCAACATGCCAATTCCCGATCCCAAAGCCGCAGTCGCTCGCATCGCATCTTTCGTCCTCGCGCTCGCCGCGTTGAAGCAGCGTGACTTCACATCCACGGGTCTCTTGCCGGATGCTCTGGTGGTCGATCCGGATGCCGGATTCCTCTTTCTTCCTCAAGCAATTATCGAGAGCATCCACGAGGCTCAGACAGAGCCGGAACGCCTCGAATCGTTCGACCGCTTTCATCACCCGGATCTGAAAAACGAACGTGATCTCTGCTTTTCTATCGGCGTTGTACTCTACCGGATACTCACGGGGAGCGATCCCTTTGTCGGAGATACCTCCGAAGAATTGCACGAGCGAATGCGCAAACAAAAGGTTGTACCACCCCGTCTGCACAAGCCGGAATTGCGAGCTGAGGTGTCGCAGACAATCGTGCGTGCACTTGACCCGTCCGAAAGTTTTGATATCTCCGACTGGCAGAGCTCTCTGGACGCCTGGAGCCGTGAAGGACTCTTCGAGGAAATCAGCACCAAGGAGCGAGGAAGCGTTGAAAGAGAGGAGCGACGGGCGAAGCGAAGTTCGGATGTGCGTTTCAATCGCCGTGTCTTCCTCCGGCGCAATTGGAGGAAGCTGGCGATCGTCGGGGCCGTTGTGATCCTTATCGGCGCCGTAGGGGGGACGATGCTGAAAAGTGCCTTCAAGCCGCGAATTACGGTCGGAATGTCTCCCGAGCAGGTTGTGAGCTTGTTCTATTCGAGCATGACGAAGCTCGACAACCAGGCGATGCAGGATTGCGTCATCGACGGGGCGGGAAAGTCGCAAATCAATGAAACGACAAACCTCTTCGTCATCTCCCGAGTGCAGAAGGGTTACGGAGGAATGAGTGCGAATATCTCGGCTCAGCAATGGCTTGATCAGGGCAAACCGAAGTTCACGCATGCGGTATTTATCTTTGGTGTTGCGAACTTGAAAATCACGAAAGAGGCACAAGGCGTCTATACCGCCTCATACGAGAAATGGCAGCCCGCGCAGACCGCCAGCTCCGCTCAGTCTTCGGACAGTGGTCCCAAGCCACTCTGGGTGCAGGGTTTCAATATGGTCGACACGGTCCACCTGAAAAATGAAGGAAAGTTCTGGGCTATCGACAAGATCGCCAACGTCCAGAACAATCCGATCTCGCCACCGGTACTGGTCGGTGAGGCATCCGCGCCGAGTCGACCAGGGGCAGGGAACGCAACGCCGTCAGCCCAGTGAGAGATGCCATGCGTTCTGGCGGGGCCTATCGGTTTTCAACGTCTGCATCGAGGTCTGCCAAAACCATCTGCCGCCGAATCTCTTCTTCTGAGACGCCGGCGAGATAGGCAGCCCTGGAGACGGTTATCAGGCGGTGGGCGATCGCCCGATGGATCATTCGCTGGAAATGAAAGGGGTGTTCGTCCGCCGGGAAGGGGTGAGGTTCCACCTTATTCCAGCCACGGCGATTGAATTCGCTGTTCAATCGCCGCAACAGGTAGGTGGTGATGATGCCGAGCTCGAACGCGCGCCGCGCGATTTCACGCATTGGAATGCCATACTCTCGCTTCAGGCTGGCTAACTCGAACAGCGATATTTCGGTGCGGCGGATTCCAAGCTCGCAAGTCAAGACTTCGTCCGGTAATAGGACTGCGACGGCGAAGCGGTGACAGTAGACTCTCCGCTCGGGCTGGGGGATGCGGCGATCGAACGGCAGGGCGATGTGCGCATATTCGTGCAGCGCAATCAACCGTTTGCGATCGGTGGCAGACGTCGAGCCAAGCACGACAAACGGCAGGTCGTCGGCCCAACCGGACAGGCCGTCCAGGCCATCGAAACCGCCGAGCTCGACAATTCTGACATTGTGATCTTCCAGAACGCCCACTACACTGGCCACCGGCGCCGATCGCCCCAGCCCCCATTCTGCACGGAATTTGTCCGCAGCTTTCTCGATATCGGGAGCATCGGAAATCCTGATGCCGGAGAAAGGGCTTAGGTACCCCGCGTCAACGGCCGCGACCAATTCCAGCTCGAGGTATCGGGAGATCGAATCCTTGACCCGCTCGGAGAATGAGGCGGCGCCCTTAGCGCCAAGGGAGAGTCCTTTCCGGAAATGGAGTCCGTTCAACTGGACCGAGGTTGTCGAAAGGAGGAACTCCGGATGAACGCTGAGGGCGCGTCCCAATTGGGTCAGGACTGCGCCGTCGGGTTTCATCATGCCGTTTTCGTACTTGCTTATTGCCTGCTTCGATACTCTGTTCTGCATTTTCGCCACCAACTGGTCCATCGATAACCCAGCCATCAATCTGGCGGCCTTAAGGCGAGACCCTAGCGACACATTCATCCTGAGACCCTCAATGTTTACAAATATGCCGAATAGTGGTTGATTTGTCTACCCGCTATGCGTAAGTTGTATGTGACGCGCATGCGTTGAGGAATCAAGACGATGAGGTGATGTATGGCGACGAATCTTCCTAAGGCTGATGGGCACCGTAATGGTGCAGTGCGGGAGCGGTCCCAGGTTCATAATCCTAAGAACGGGACCTGGACAAAGCGTGATACGAATACGGGTAAATTTATCGATCAGAAGAAAGGCGACCGACCCTTCAAGGGTGTCCGCAAGGAAAAATGATCGGGATTGCCTGAGCCGGTGCTCAGAACGAAATGTGCGTCTTCCGATCCGAAAAACTTCGGATCGGAAAGCGACATTGACTGGGCAAACAATGTCGGGCCGAACCGGAAAAAGTTGGCTTCCTCTTCAGGTTCGAAAGCCGGACGCGGGGCGAAAAGAATATGAACTTTCCGGGAGATCGGGATCTCGATGTTGTACGATAACCACATGAGCGCGGCTGGGTTCTTTGCCGATATCGCCTAAGGGTTCGTTAGAACTCGACTTGATATTCTCGTCTTTGTTCTTGTGATCCTGTCCTTCTTCATGATCTTTATGATATATTTCTTAGTTCAAAAAAGATTGACGAACCGGAAGGTTGAAAGGCACTCGCGAGAAGCGCTCGCATTTCTTGTCGCAAAGCTCAGGTTGGACGATGATGAAATAGTTCTCCTCGGGCAACTTGCAAGATATCTGGGAAAGTCCCGGCTCGAGTATTCCATATTGGTTAACCACCACGAATTCGACTCGTGCGCCCGGAAACTCTTGCTCACCGGAGCGGTTACCAAACAGTACCTTGCCGGCAGACGAAGCACCGACCAGCAGCGCAGCGCTACCTCAGGGGGGACCTGTTGTTCTGGTTACCGGAAAAGAGAACCGATTTCGCAGAGCGGTAATCGTCCAAAAACCCGATGCACTCGTGGTGAGACTTGATTCCGGGATTTCGACCGTGAGTACCGGTGCGCCGCTTAGACTCTATTTTCACAATTCAACCGGCATCTATTCGTTTGCGACCAGAATAGTAGATCAAGAAGACAAGATTCTTTACCTCCGACATTCTTCGAACATCGGGCATCACCAGCGGAGAAAGTATTTTCGAAGAACCTTGCGGCTTCCTGTGTTCATCAAACCGATCGCCTCCGCAAAAGCGGGCCCGCACGAGTCGGTTCTAATCGATCTGGGTGGAGGAGGCGCAAGCCTGCGGAACCCGGAGGGACTGCTGAAAAGACGCGACCGATTCGAACTCTGCTTCGTTGCCGGGAAGGCGGACATCTCATTGAAGGCTCGAGTTCTTCGAGTTTCGAGAAACGGAGCCGTGATCAACACCAAATTCGAATCGTTGGCAGACGCCGAACGGGATCGAATTATGAGCCTGCTCTTTGTCCAAACCCAACGCCACATTGATCTGCCTGCCATCCGGAAAAAGTCGATGCGGGGAGGGGGTGCGATTTTGCGTAAAGACAGCGTTGCGAAAAGCCGTTCGCATGGACGTTGAAGCCCCTGCCGGGAGTGATGCCAACGCCGATAACACCCGTTTCTCGCGACCCGTCTTCGCCCATCGACTAAAGGTCGAACTCGAGAACGAACCTTGTTCCGTTGCCGCGTTCGATTCGGATCGTTCCGCCAATCTGCGTGGCCAGCATCCCCACCAGTCGAAGGCCGAAGCCGGTTGAGTTCTCCAGGTCGACGGATTCGGGAATGCCGTTTCCGTCGTCGCCGACGACAAGCGTCACGTGTTTGTCATGCGCTGCCGCCGATACGGTTATCTTGCCGCTCTCCCGCCCAACGAATGCGTACTTGAGAATATTGGTGAGTAACTCGTTCAGAAGGATTCCCAGGGGAAAAAGGTGCTCTGCGTCGATCTGGATATCGTCGACCTGGGCCTCGAGCGTGATGATGCTCTTTCTGGGGTAATTCAAGAGACAGTCATCAATGAGAGGCGTGAGGTAGGTCTTGAGTGAAAGCGCCTCAAAGCGTTCGGTCCGATAGAACTTCTCATACAGCACGGCCATGGTGTTTATCCGGGTCTGCGCGTCAATCAGCGCTTCGCGAGCCGAAGAATCGTTGAGCCTATCCGCCTGAAGCGCGAGCAGGCTCTTGACCGTGGTCATGTTGTTCTTTATGCGATGGTGCACCTCCCTCAGAAGCAGCTCTTTTTCTTTAAGTAGTTTTTCAATGGTGCTCTGGGCGTGTTTCATATCGGTGACGTCGAAGAAGGTAACGACGACGCCCTCGATCACATTATCGAGGGTACGGTAGGGCAGAATCCGCAGCGTGTACCAGCGGCCGTCGGCGGTCTGCACTTCCACCTCTTTGGGCACAAGGGTGTCGAGCACGATCCGCGCGTCGTCTACCAGACGATCGTAACCGACAAGATTTGAGGCAATGTGACCGACCGGCCTTCCGGTGTCGCCCGGAATAAGATTGATGATCTGGGTAACCGCCGGGGTAAAACGAAGAATGCGGAGCTCCCGGTCCACAAAGACCGTCCCGATGCCGGTTCCGGAAAGCAGGTTGTTCATATCGTTGTTGACCCGCGACAGGTCCGCGAGCTTGGTCTGCAGCTCAACATTGAGGCTGGCCAGCTCCTCGTTTACCGACTGAAGCTCTTCCTTTGATGTCTCAAGCTCCTCATTGGTGGACTGCAGCTCTTCATTTACCGACTGCATCTCCTCGTTCGACGACTTGAGCTCCTCGTTGGTGGTCTCAAGCTCCTCGAACGCCGTCTGCAGGTACTCCTCCTTTTCCTTCAACTCCTGCCGCAGCGCTTCCAGCTGCGAACCGGCGTCCTGCGATGGTTCTGCCTGGGGCGGCGACGATCCGGCACGTCCGTGAACAGGAACACCCGATTCCTCCATGGTCACCAGATAGACCGGCGAATCGAGATCGGTCCGCGCCGTAACCGGACTTACGGTAAGATGCACGGAGGTAAAATCGCCGTTTGTCTTCACCGTCAGACCGGGACGATGTACCGTCTCCCTGTCCTTCACCGCCTCCTTCAGCGCTTCCACCAGCGCGTGCCGCAGCCCCTCCCGTGCCATATTCAGAACATTGCTCACGCCCGCAATACCGGGCGCGGGTTCCAGATACTTCCCCGTGCGCCCATGAAGGTAGAGGATGTCGCCGTTTTCGTTGACAAGCGCGGCAGCCATGAACGACTGATGCAACAGCGCCTGCTCGGTGATCTCGCGCAATCGAGGTTTGGGCCGCGCCGCGCCTGCACCGGTGGTCTTCGCCAACGCCTGTTCTGTGGCGGTGTAGAGCGCGCCGCGGCCGGCGCGCGGGAAAATGCGCGGATGTTCCCTGCGCTGGTAGATCCGTGATTTGCGGTTGACAGCGGTGAAAAGCTCACCAAACTCGCCAGCAGTTTCCGAATTTCCAAGGAAAAGAAAACCGCCGGGGTTCAGGGCGTAGTGGAACTGCGGAATGATCTTTCGCTGAAGCTCCGGGCCCATGTAGATAAGGAGATTCCGGCAGATGATCAAATCCAATTTGGAAAACGGGGGATCTTTGATCAGGTCCTGCTCGGAAAAGACCAGCATGTCGCGCAGGCCCCTGCGGACACGCAACCGCTCACCGTCATCGTCCGCCGTGAAATAGCGCGAAAGCCGCTCGGGTGACATGTCCGCAGCAACGGCGGATGGATAGATGCCGGAGCGGGCGGTGGCTATCGCGCGGCTGTCGATGTCGGTAGCAAAAAGCTGTACGCTGTAATTCTCCGCCAGATTCTCCAGCTGCTCATGGATGAGCATCGCGATGGAATAAGCCTCTTCACCCGTCGAACAGCCCGCCGACCAGGCTCGAATTGCCGCACCGGGAGGCTTCCCTTCGAACAGCTTCGGTACCACCTGCTCCTCAAATGCGACGAAGCACTCGGGGTCCCGGAAGAAACCGGTAACCCCTATCATCAGGTCGCGCATGAGCGCCTGCGTCTCCTGCGGTGTCTGCTGGATCAGGGCGACGTAGTCTTCGATCGAGCCAATCTGATGAACCGCCATTCGCCGTTCGACGCGGCGCCGAATTGTATTCGGCTTGTACTGGGAAAAATCGTGACCAGTCTGCGAGCGAAGCAGTGTGAACATCTTATGCAGGGCGTCCAAAGCTCCCGGCGTCTCCACCGGGCCCTCCTTCAGTGCCTGGTCAAATGCGTGAGTAACGTAAGCGATAAGCTGCGTCGCCATCTCACCGGGTGGCAGCACATAGTCTGCCAGCCCCGTCGCGATTGTGCTGCGCGGCATGCCGTCAAATTCGGTGGAGGAAGGTTCCTGGACCATCACCATGCCGCCCTCACTCTTGATCGCGCGGGCGCCCTCACTGCCGTCGCTACCGGTTCCGGACAGCACGATGCAGATAGCCCGTTCCCGTTGATCCTGTGCCAGTGAGCGAAAGAAAGAGTCGATCGGCAGCCGATGCCCTCGCGGCGCGGCGGGAGGCGACAATTGGAGAGTGCCTTCCACGAACGCCATGTCGTGGTTCGGCGGAATGATGTAGGCGCAGTTCGGTTCGACTCGCATGCCGTCAGTGACTTCAGAGACCTTCATCACGGTGTAGCGCCTGATGAGGTCGGTCAGAATGCTTTCATGGTCGGGCGCGAGGTGTTGAACAAGCACAAACGCCATCCCCGGCTCCCGATCCGGCGGCATGCCGGAAAAGAAAGATTCGAACGCCGACAGTCCACCGGCCGACGCGCCAATTCCCACTACCGGAAACTGCCCCGTAGCGGTGGCCTTCCGGGAGACTGCTGACTTTTGTTTTTTCACGGAAGGCCTCCCGTCACGTCACTCGACACCCGCCTCGCCCCGTGCAAGTTTTTCCGGGCTGATTGCCGAGTTGTTCGTATGTATTCGTATGTAATGGTACACCAATGCATGGGACCCAGCAACGAGCATTTGCGCGCCGCTGTTTTGTCGGGCCCGCACTACGCCTGCTTTCCATTGTGTGGGCTATCGCCCACAAACCGGCATATCACGCAGCGGTGGGAGTTTTCATATTCGAACCGATTGGTCTTCTGGGAGAGATCATATCGAGGTTGCAAGAATATCATCGTTACTACGCCGGCGCAGGCCGACTCTCGATTACTCAGCTATCACGTCGGGGAGCAAGCGAAGAAACTCTTGCCGCACAACATCGTAGCATTCGCAAACCCGCGCTTCCAGGCCCGGCCTGTCGAGCACGGTGATATGGCCTCGGTTATATTCAATCAAGCCGGCATCCTGAAGTTTCCCCGCGGCCTCAGTAACACCTTCGCGACGCACGCCGAGCATGTTCGCGATCAGTTCCTGGGTCATGACCAGTTTGTTCGCCGGCAGTCGGTCGAGGCTGAGTAACAGCCACCGGCAGAGTTGCTGGTCGATGGTGTGGTGTCGGTTGCAGACCGCGGTTTGCGCCATCTGGGCGAACATCGCAAGTGTGTAGCGCAGCAGAAGGTGCTGGAAGGCCCCCGCACGTTTGAACTCTTCGAGCATCAGCTGCCCATTCAAACGGTAGGCTTCGCCCTCACTCTGCACCACTGCTCGATTCGGCATCGTCTCACCACCCATGAAGAGGGCGATGCCAACAATCCCCTCGTTTCCCACTACGGCGATTTCGGCGGAAGCCCCGTTCTCCATGACGTAGAGAAGTGACACGATTGCGGTCGCCGGAAAGTAGACATCCCGGAGGCGATCGCCCGACTCGTAGAGTGCTTTCCCGAGTGGCATATCTACTATTTTGAGATTTGGCTGTAAACGGTGGCGCACTACGTCCGGAAGGGCGGCGAGCAAATGGTTTCTTCCTCGCTCGTGCCCGAACGGCTGGCCAAGAATCCCCGGCAAAACGCGAACTCCAAAAAGGTAATTCAATTCTAACTTACTAAAACAAGAGCGTGGGGACAAGAACCTCACTAACAGAACTTCACTGACACCGGCGGGCCGTCTATCAGAGCGGCGACCGCGAATGACCTCTCCGAAAAGATGGACTTTCTCGCATATCTGGAAATCAAGAACATTCTCTCCTATGTTCGTCACCGCACAGTAAAATCCAGGATCTGTTTCTATTATTAACCTGGGAACTACGCAACATGAGACAGCAGGGATTCGAACCACGGAGCCGGTGAGCGGCGTGTGTCCATTGAGCCGCCGGGTTGCCGACCGATTGTCAAACGGAGGGTGAAAGCAATGACAAGATTCATTGTAAGCGCAGTCATCGGGATCGCACTTCTTGTCCTGATCGTTTTGAATCTGAACTACAAGAGTACGATAAATCTATTCGGTGCGCGGCTTCAGGATGTTTCGGTCGTCGTAATTGCTATCGCCGGCTTCGTCCTTGCGATACTCTACTCCTTCGTACTCTATACACTCAACACGATCAACAGGTTGAAGAAGAGGGGAAGGAAAAGGGCCCGCCAGATCCTTGCCCACACGGAACCGGAGCTCAAAGAACTGACCGACCCGGAAAGTTTGTCAGACCGAGGGCGGGAGTCAGCGGTGAAGGCCGGCCGCCCCCTCTAACGGCGAGGCGGATAAGCTGCGAAAAGTCCGCCTCACCGGGCGCTCAGCCTGCGACGGATTCGGCGTCCGATAGTGGAAAAAACGCTCCTTCGAGCTTTGTAGCGCTCAATTGCCTTTATGGTCTGGGTATAGCCGATTTTCGCAGCCTCCGGCCCACGCCAGAACTCCCAGACATTGATTTCGTGCAGGTCGAGGTCAAGCAGCAGATCCGGCTTTGCGACCCTGATCTCCTCGAGACTGCTTTCACTGCTCATCACCGCAAACGCTTTGGTAAGCATCTCCGCCAGCCCGGGACGATCCGTACGGCGGCCGGCGAGTTCCAGGGACGCCGCCGCCTCGTCGTCCAACGGCGACTCGGAATGCCACGGAAGATGGGACTTGAGCCGTTCCCAGAGCTCGCGATTTTCGGCGCGCCGTCCGGCCGGGGCGCGCTGGATGACCGTTGTTTCCCAGACTCCGGGCCTCCGGGTGCCGTACACGATATTCGCGCCGATCAACATCCGGGGCCGAAAGCGGTTCAAGGCGGTAAGGGGAAGATTCTTGCGAAGCCCGCCGTCCACCAGGTGCCCACCGTTGGCGCTCACCGGTTCGAATATGCCCGGGATCGAAATGCTCGCACGAATCGCGTCCACCAGATCGCCACGGTCGAAATAGAAACCCGTACCGGTGTGTATGTCGACCGCGGTCGCAATAAACGGCATCCGCAGGTCTTCGATACGAATGTTGCCCACCAGCCCGCGAAGCATGTCTTCGATTCGGTCGCCCGCGACGAGACTTCCGCGACCCCAGTTGAGATCGATCAGTTTACTAAACCCGCTGCGATCCAGATCGGCGAGAAAGAGGTCCAGCTCGTCCACGGTCTTGCCCGCGGCATACAGACCGCCGATTATCGCGCCGGCGCTTGTTCCGGCGATGTATGACGGCGCAAGCTCGTTCTCCTCCAGAGCACGAAGCACGCCCACATGCGCCAGGCCTTTTGCCGACCCACCGGCGAGTCCCAGCGCGATTCCCTCTCGTCGCTGATTCGTTAGCCTTTTCTCCACTCGATCCTCCATCCTTGTTCTTGTTTCGTACCTGGTCCGGTTCATCCCTACCGGTCGAGCCCCGGAACGGCGAACCGCCGACTCAGTCGCGTCTGATCACGCGTAACGCAAGCATCAAACCAACCACAATCAGTAAGAAGCCGCCTGCAAAGTACCATGTCGTCTGCTGAGTCAGGCGACCGAGAAACGCCGAGTTTACGTCTCCGACCACTGATCGCGACGCGGTCACGCCTACGGCGATCAGTATCGATCCGGCGACAAGAATGGCCGTTCCGACAATCCTGATGCGTCCCTTGCTGATATAGCACCTCCTTCGCGTCGGCTGTGTCTCCCCATTTTGACTCTCTGATCCAAGACTACGATTTTCCCCGACCGCGGTCTGTACGGTAGCACACTGTCAGGATAGTTTCGGTGACTGGAAAGTATCAAGAACCCTGTGGATAAAATCAGGGGAGTAATTCCGCGGTAAGT
>CAZNYW010000079.1:0-8133 GCA_964577375.1 uncultured Spirochaetales bacterium
CACCCACACCTTCATGCGGGGAGTCATAAACCTGCGGGGAAGCGTGGTTCCGGTCATCGATCTTCGCCTGAAGTTCGACATGGGCGAGACCGAGAAGACTATCGATACCTCGATCGTCGTTGCAGAGGTCGAGCTCGAAGGCGAGACAGTCGTGCTGGGAATGCTTGCAGATTCCGTGCAGGAGGTCATAGACGTCGACCGGGGTCAGATCGAGCCGGCGCCGCAGATCGGTACCAAGATCGACACCGCGTTCATCCAGGGGATCGGAAAGCAGGACGATCACTTCATCATCATCCTGGACATCGACAGGTTGTTCACCGAAAGTGATCTCCAGAGCGCGAAAGAGGCGGTCAGGAACTGAGACCCGGGATGTGCGCGGCTGCGAATGCCGCGGCAACCGCAGCGAGCGCAGTGCTCAGGAAGTTGACGACGTCGTTTGTGATGAACGGCACCCCGCGTACGCGGGCGTTTCTTCCACCTGCGCTCTGCCTGCGCTCGGTCAGGTCACCGGTGCGTGGTCGAAGATAGAGGGGCTGCAGCGTCGCGCCCAGAAGGCTGTCCACCACCGAGCCTGCCCAGCCGGCAAGTGTGATGATTCCCGCAGCGATCAGGAGAGCGGTGATACTACCGCCACTTCTGAAAATGAGTGAGCCGGCAACATACACAACCGCCACTGTCAGTGATCCGCCCGCCGCTACCGCGAATCCGTAGGCGGTCACGCCTCCGGACATCCCGGGCATGATCTGCCGGCGCGTTAGAATCGACACCGGTTTGCGCCGGGATAGCACACCAAGCTCACTCGACCAGGTGTCGGCGTTCGCCTCCGCAAACGCCGCGGCGAGCGCTACGAGCCAAGGGAAGGCGCCGAAGAGGGCCCATCCGACCGCCGCGAGAAGGGCGGCACCGCCGTTGGCGAGTACCTGAAAAGCGTCGCGCTGGTCGCCCTTGTCCTGTATCAGCGGCAGATGCGATTTTCTGTCACTGCCGAACCGGCTCGCCACCGTTGAGGTGACCACAAACACACCCATGCAGAACCATGCGGTCCAGCCGGCGAGGATGATGATCGTCGCTCCCACGAGGAAACCTGCGGCCGCGCCTCCGACGGTGACGGCCTTCCTCCAGAATGCGGCGGCGGCCAGTACGGCGTTCACCACAACAGCTGCTGCCACAAGCACGTAGGTCACATTCATACAATTACCAGGTTGTAGAATAACACGGTGAGAATCGGGACGGTAAGGTTGTCGAGCCCGAACGGCGTTACTGCTTCAATAACGGTCGCGAAGAGTGCGGTTGCCGCGGCGCGTCCGATCAGCGTTGCCGCACCGGTTGCCGGTCCCAGTATCGAAATCACGAGCAGCCCGACTACGAAGGAGGCTGCAAGCATCGTCGCCGAGCCGGCAACGCTCCTGCTTTCCTTCCGCGGGGATCTCTCGGCGTGACCATTCGCGACAGCGGTTGACGCAAACGCGTAACGACCTGTCCGGGCCCTGGTGCCCACAATCGCCGCCAGGCCGTCGCCCCATCCCATAATGAGCACCCCGAGCGCTCCTGTATAAACAGGAAACAGTCCGGTGAAGGTGAGAAATACGAGAACGAGGAGTGAAAGCGGATAATAGATGGTTCCGAGGCTGCGCCGTTCGGCCGGCACCTCGAGCGCCGAAAACAGGTTTATCCGGAGCGCGACCGCGTTGAAAAGCAGAAAAAAGAGCGGGCCGACCCCCGCAAACCACGGATCGTCGATGAACAGCATGGCGATCAGCCACCAGTGGGCGACCCCGATGTGAACGATCTTGCGCGCCGCTTCCGGCCCGATACGCCGACGTGCGGCCAGGGCCTGAACCACCGCCAGAAGAGCGAACACTGCGGCGAAGGAGATCACGATGCCCGTGATATTTCTGCCGTATGTATTTCGAAGCAGGCCCGTCAGCTGCACCATCTGCGGGGCATTTTAGCGCGCTTGAACAAGCGACGCAATTGTTCTATCCTTGGATCAAGTCCCATGTCAGCTGATGAACAACAAAAACGGCTCGCTGTATTGATCGATGCGGACAATACACAGCCTTCCATAATCGAGCCCCTGCTCGAAGAAATAGCAAAATACGGTGTATCGAGCGTCCGCCGGATCTACGGCGACTGGACCAGCCCCAATCTGAAGGGCTGGAAAGACGCGCTTCTGGAGTTCGCTATACAGCCGATTCAGCAGTTTGCCTACACTCGCGGAAAGAACGCCACCGACAGCGCGATGATCATAGACGCTATGGATCTTCTCTACACCGAGAAGTTCGACGGCTACTGCATCGTCTCCAGCGACAGCGATTTCACCCGCCTTTCGGCGCGGATCCGCGAGGCGGGGCTGACCGTCTACGGCTTCGGCGAGCAGAAGACTCCGAAGGCATTTGTCGGCGCGTGCGACAAGTTCATCTACACCGAAATTCTCCGAAAGCGCGATGAAAAGGAGCCCGAAGTCCGGCAATCGTGGAGCTCCAAGGATCTGAAGCGCGACACGAAGCTGGTAACCCTTCTTCGGAACGCGATCGAGGACTCTGCGGACGAAAACGGCTGGGCGCATCTGGGAACGGTTGGCCAGAATCTGGCGAATCGCTCGCCGGAGTTCGATCCGCGAAACTACGGGCACAAGAAGCTCGGTGATCTGATTCGGGAGATCGGCCTCTTTGAAATCGATGAACGATCCGCCGAGAATTCTCCCGCCAGGAATATCTACGTCCGCGACAAACGACGCAAGTAGCCCCGTGAATAGAATCAAGAGTGGAAGAAAAGGCAAGCCCGAACGCGCGCACATCCGGCTCCGCGGATTTCCGCTGCGCAGCCTCGATGTTCTCGCGATTGCGCTTGCCATGGGCGTGGTGACGCTCTTTTCCGTTCAAGCCTACGCCGGGGCGGGCAAGAGCAGCGAGGTAAGCATTCAGGCGGACGGCAAGGATTACCTCTACCCGCTGGATCAGGATACGCAGTTTTCCGTTACCGGTCCGATCGGCGAGACCACCATCCAGATCAAGAATCACCGAGTGCGGGTTGTCTCTTCGCCCTGCCGGGACAAGATCTGCATTGCAGCCGGTTGGCTGTCACATACGGGTCAATGGACAGCCTGCCTGCCGAACCGCGTCTTTGTCCGGGTAGAGGGCGGCGGGCCGGCCCCGGTGGACGCGCAGACATTTTGACTCCGCCGGCGCTCCTGCGCCGCGTGCTCCCGGAGAGACGGCTGTTTGAATGGGAAACCGCGATCGTCAGATCACCATCCCGCCTATTACTGGGTTAGCGCCCTCCGTCCCTGGACACTGATTGTCGTCCTCTTTCCCTGCACGCTTGGCATTGTACTTGGATCGGCGCACAGTCAGGGAAGCAGACTCAATACGACGCTACTCCTCGTCACGGCGGTCCTGTTGCAGTTCGGGGCCAACATGCTCGGGGATTTCTTTCAGTTTGGGGGTCCGACGAGAAGAAGCTCAGGAAGGCGAAGCGTCTTCGGCCCCGACCGGACGCGCGTCGAGTGGATTATCTTCCTCTCCGGGATCGCCTGCTTCTTTCTTGCGGTTCCCTTCGGAATGATCCTCGTTTACCGCGCCGGGCTGCCGCTTCTTCTGCTGGGTCTGATCGGAATTGCGGCAGGCTACTTCTATACGGGAGAGCCGGTGCATTTCAAGCGCCGCGGACTGGGGGTGCTCGCCGCCTTTCTCTTCCTTGGATTACTGACGGTGGCAGGTGCTGCCTACGCGGTGTCCGGCAGCATATCCGGACAAACGTTCCTGGTCTCGGTGCCGCCCGGGCTTCTCGCCGCTGCGCTTCTGCTCGAGGATGAAATTCTGGACATCGATTCCGACCGGAGCGCGGGCATCGGGACATTTGCCGTGCGCATCGGAAGGCTGCCTGCAGCGTGGACGCTTGCGGCCCTGATTCTGCCTGCCTACCTGTGGCCTCTCCTTCTTGGCCTTCTGCCTCCCCCCATCCGGCCCGGAACGCAGATATGGCTGATCTACGCTGCATTGCCGTTTGCCGCTGCGTCGGTCATCGGAGTCGCCGGCCGAAAACCTGCGGGTCACCGGCCGGTCCCATGGATGCTGGTACATCACTACCTCTACGGTGCGCTCTACGTTCTTGCCTTTGCCGTCGGCTCGGCCCGATAGGAAAGTGCAACTGCCGTACTCGAACGTCGCTCCTGCTCCGCCTCCTGCAACGGAACCCCCGTTTTCGCCGGACTGAATCCTGCGTTCCGCCTCAGGGGGAGACCTTGTCGAGAGCTTCGATCGTGTCTATGACCGATGGGGCCGGCGCGTGGTAGTCCGGCGACGGGCCCGACGGCAGCTCCCCGCGCGTGTAGTCGGAATTGGTGACTTCGAAGATCCCGTCGAGTCCTTTTGTATAGTAGACTTTATTCTCGTCCGTCACGAAGATCGCATCCACACCTTTGAGCTCCCGGATCAGGGCGGAACCGTCCTGCAGCCCCATGACGAAGATCGAGGTCGACAGGCCGTCGCAGATCATCGAGACCCCGCTGTAGATCGTGGTGCTGGTCAGATGGCGCTGGACCGGGTAACCGGTCTTTGGATTTATGATGTGGTGATACATCGTCCCGTTCTTTATGAAGTAACGTTCGTAGGGCCCCGAGGTGACAACCGATTTGTCCGCCGTTGTGACGATTCCGAGGTAGGAGCCGCGGGTTTTGAACGGCGTCTGGATGCCGATGCGCCAGTTCGACCCGTCGGGCTTTGTCCCCATCACCAGGATGTTTCCCCCGAAATCGAGAATCGCGTGTTTCACCCCGTTTTCGGCCAGGATCCGCTTTGCCTCGTCGGCAGCATAGCCCTTCGCTATGCCGCCGAGGTCAATTCCCATGCCCTTCTTCTCGAGATAGACCGAGTGGTCGGCCTGATTGAGCCTGACCCACTTCCAGTTCACCAGCGGAAGCAGCGCCTTGATCTTTTCCGGCGGCGGAAGCTGCTCGTGATCCGTGCCGATGCCCCACAGCTTCACTATCGGGCCGACCGTAATGTCGAAGGCGCCGTCGGTCAGCCGGCTGAAATCGAGCGCTGTCTTTATCACCTCGAAGACGTCCGGGGTGACTGGAACCGGAGCGATTCCGGCCTGTTGGTTGATCTTGTCGACCTCGCTTTCGGTTCCTTCGGTCGTCATGCGGTTGTGAATATCGCGCACGCGGGCAAAAGCCTTGTCGAGTACCGACCGGTCGACCCGGTCGTAGACGGTGATGGTAATGGTTGTGCCGAGCAGGAGCTCCGTCTGTGAGACCGGTTTTGCCGGTCCCGCGGAACAGCCGGCAAGCGTGATGGCCGCAAGCAGGACGAGCATCCCGCTCGTCGGGAGTTTCCGGCCGATGATTGAGCTGTTCATGATGAAAATAATAGTACCCTAGTTATCGAATTCGGGTCAATCTCTTACTTTTTTGGACGTAAAATAGGGATTAGTTGCTTTACCTAATTCGATAAATGTTGTACTATAAGGCCAACCCAAACAGACACAATCTTTGGCCATCCTTTGGACGCCCAAAGTTTGCGGAGGACCGTAGTATGGCAGACAAGACGCGTATTGCTATTCTTGGCGCGGGCTATGCCGGTATTGCCGCGGCGAAGCTTCTCTACAAGAAATACAAGAAGGACCCGAGTGTAGAGATCAGCATCATCGACCGCAACCCGTACCACACTCTCATGACCGAACTCCACGAAATCGCAGGATCCCGGACCGAACCCGGCGCCGTCCAGGTGAGTCTCGCGAAGATTTTCGGCGGCAAGAGGATCAGAGTCGTCATCGACGAGATCCAGACCATCGACTTCGAGAACAACAAGCTGGTTTCGAAGATCGAAGAGTACCCCTACGATTATCTGATAATCGGCGCGGGCGCCGAGCCTGAGTTCTTTGGTACACCCGGTGCCCAGGAGCATTCGTTTACCTGCTGGTCACTCGAAGATGCGATCCGCATCCGCGTTCATGTGGAGGACATGTTTCGCGCCGCGGCCAAGGAGCCCGACGAGGTGAGACGGCGCGAGCTTCTTACCTTCGTAATTGCGGGTGCAGGCTTCACCGGCGTCGAGCTCGCGGGCGAGCTTCTCGAGCGCCGCGACGTGCTGTGCACGCAGTATCACATCAACCCCGATGAAGTGCGCGTAGCGATCGTCGAAATGAAGGATAGCATTCTGCCGATCCTGCCGAAATGGCCGGTCAAGAAGGCCGAAAAGTACCTCGCAAAGAGGGGCGCGGAGATAATGCTCAATGCGCCCGTCGCCGAAGCGGGCGAGGGCCTGGTGAGGGTCGGGGGCGACCACGACACCGAAATTCGTACTCAGACCTTCATCTGGACCTGCGGAGTGCACGGTTCCGAGTTCACCTCGAAGATCGTGCTGACCAAGGGCGCCTGCTCTCCGGACCTTGAAGCGATCGCTTCAATCGAGGGCATCCACGGCATGGCCGGTTGTCACTTCGACGAC
Source organism: uncultured Spirochaetales bacterium (assembly GCA_964577375.1). Classification (GTDB taxonomy): domain Bacteria; phylum Spirochaetota; class Spirochaetia; order DSM-27196; family DATKUC01; genus DATKUC01. The sequence goes on from CAZNYW010000079.1 coordinate 6,456, forward strand.
GACGAACGCTACGTAGTCGGCGAGCGCGGCCGCATTCTGGTTAACAAGTACTCTCAGTCGGTCGACTTCAAGAACGTCTACCTCGTCGGCGACGTCATGTGGTACGTCATCAATGAGCATGTCGTACCGCAGATCGTAGAGACCGCTCTCCAGTCCGGAGAGGTTGCGGCCGCCAACATCATGTCCGACATCCAGGGCGGCGAGAAGGAGGAATTCAAACCGAAGTACCACGGCTTCATGGTTTCCATCGGTGGAAAGTACGGTGTCGCGCACGGTATGGGCATGTCGTTTTCCGGGTTCATGGCGATGGGCGCCAAGCACCTGATCAACATGCACTATCTGCTCGGTCTCGCCGGGATCAATGCCGTGTGGGAATACATGCAGCACGAGTTCTTTACCATCAAGGATCACCGCTCCTTCATCCGCGGCCATTTCGCGTGGAAAGTCCCGTCATACTGGACCTTTCCGCTCCGGCTCTGGCTGGGTGGGAAATGGCTCTACGAAGGCATCAACAAGATCGTGGAAGGATGGCTGAATCCCGGCCAAGGCGGCCTGGGCAATGTCTGGACCGGCGCGATCAAGATGCCGGGCGTTCACTTCGCCGCGACTCAGGGAGCTTCGGCAGCACCGGCCGCGGCGGGAGCAGCCGCGCAGGCGGCCGACGCCACCTCGGCGGCAACAGGCGCGGTAGCAGCAGCTCAGGCAGCGCCGGCGGCGGCCCAGGCTGCCGCAGATGCAACCTCAGCCGCAACCGGAGCGGTGGCGCAGGCAGCTAGCACCGCCGCACAGGCGGCGGCGGACGCCACCTCGGCGGCGACCGGTGCGGTAACCAGTGCCGCTCACGCGGCAGCCGGCGCGGCGCAGCACGTGGCTGCGGCCTCCAGCCAGTACGGCGAGGCACTCACCGGGCCGTGGGGCATCTACACCTGGTTTGCCCACAACGTGCTGAGCGCATCTCCGCTACTCGCCTTCCTGCTCCAGTGCGTGGTGGTCTTCATAGAGATCGCAGTCGGTCTCGCCCTTGTGGGCGGGGCATTCACCTGGCTTGCAGCGGTGGTCTCGATCCTGCTTGGCGTGATGTTCATAGCCTCCGGGTGGGGCAGCCACGAAATCCTGTGGTACCTCTTCGGTGCGCTTGTTATGATGGGCGGCGCAGGACGCGGGCTCGGGCTCGACCACTGGATCATGCCGTGGCTCAAGGACAAGTGGAATGGAACCAGGTTCGCGAAACGCAGCTACCTGTATACCGATGAACCGCGGGACCACTGGTCGAAAAAGAAAGCAGCCGCGGTGAAGAAGGAGCTGGTGGCTCAGAAGTAATCGCAACGGGGTCAGATTGTAGAACGACCCGATAACTTGTACACTACACGTGAACGAACGTGGGAAGCGGCTGGTTTCGTCCAGCCGTTTCTTATTGAAAGCATCACTGAATCGGGATCATGCATGACGCAGTTCTGGGACGACTTCCCGGCAATAAAATACGACATCGAGCGCGTCCAGGCGTGTATCCTGGAAAGCGTTCGGAGCCGAAACGCCACCATTACCGAAGCGCTGACCGACCTTGCTGGAAGAAACGGAAAGCTGCTTCGCCCGGGATTCGTTGTCCTCTCCGCGAGGATGCGCGGAGACGGTGCGAGGATGCGCGGAGACGGTGCGAAGATACGCGGAGACGGTGCGA
>CAZNYW010000079.1:8233-16323 GCA_964577375.1 uncultured Spirochaetales bacterium
GATACGCGGAGACGGCGCGAGGATACGCGGAGATGCCGAGGCGCCGGACCCGGTACCTGCCGATCGTTCGGATGGCGACTCTGCCGGAGGTCCAAACGGGAGCAGACGCGCGGCGGTCGCCGCGGAGGTTCAGACAAAGTCGACGATTCCGGCCGACGGTCCGCTGCCGGAAAGGATCTACCGTGTGGCGGCCGCCATTGAACTGCTCCACCTTGCCACGCTGATACACGACGACATCATCGACGAGGCGAAAGCACGCCGCGGCTATCCAACCATCCACAACGAGTATGGAACCAAGCAGGCGGTTCTCATGGGCGACTTCCTCTTCAGCCGCTGCTATCGGATTCTCGCAGACAATGCCTCCGTCGAGAATGCACGGAGGCTGGCGGTTGTGGTCAGCCAGATCGTTACCGGCGAGATCGACCAGTCAGTTCGGGGACCCGAGTCGCTTGCGACCCCCCGCGTCTACCTTCGTCGCGTTGTGGGAAAGACTGCGACTCTCATCGCCGACAGTTTCTACCTCGGCGCTTCCGAGGCGGACATCGGTCTCGCGCAGGCTCTCCTCTTGAGAAAGGTGGGATACAGCATCGGCATGGCCTTCCAGATTATAGACGACATACTCGACTTTACCGGACGCGCCGAACGGCTTGGAAAGGCGCCCGGCTCAGACCTCAAGCAGGGGATTGTCACCCTGCCGGTGATCTACGCGATGAGGTCGGAAACAGGCGATGCGATCAACAGCAGAATTCATTATCCTGAACGGCTCACCGACCGAGATCTCGAGGAGGTCATCGACGCGGTGGAGCGCTGCGGGGGATTTTCAATGGCGAGGCAGAAGGCGGAGCTCTATACCAGGCGCGCCCTGACTCAGATATCGATCTTTCCGCGCGGTCCCAACCGCGAAACTCTCGCCGGCGTGACGCGGAAGCTTCTCGACCGCGATTACTGAGCCTACTCCGGATATCTTCTGCGGACTTCCCGGAAGGTGTCCTGAATTCCCAAAAACATATCCACGAGAACCGGGTCGAAATGCTTCTCACGCCCGGCGACGATCTCCTCGATTGCCTGCTCGTGCAGCCATGGCTCCTTGTAGGGACGCTTCGAGGTGAGCGCGTCGTATACGTCCGCGATCGCGGTTATCCGGGCAGAGAGCGGTATTTCCGACCCGGAAAGTCCGTGGGGATAACCGGTACCGTCCCACCGCTCGTGATGGTGCAGCGCAATCCGCGACGAGAGGGTGAGGAACGACTGCTTACCCAGCTCCTGATCGGCCTCGTTCAGAATCGTCCACCCCCAGACGGTGTGTCTTTTCATCACCGTCCACTCCGAAGGTGTGAGTGTGGTTTCTTTGAGCAAAATGCTGTCCGGTACGCCCACCTTACCGATGTCGTGGAGCATGGACGAAAGGTGCATGTCGTCTATGTACTCGTCGGAGATATTGAACTTGAACGGCTGATGGCGGTAGACCTCCGCCGCAAGGGCGCCATTGTATTCAGAAATACGATAGAGGTGCTTTCCCGTTTCGAGGTCGCGGTATTCGGCGAGTGCGGCAAGCGACTTCATCGCGGTGGACTGCGTCTTTTGTAGAACAGAAGTGGTGGCCTGCAGCTTTTCGTTGACCATGCGATGGTTTTCCACGGACTCCTGCAGGTCCTCGTTCAGGCGCACGTACTCGCTGACATCGAAGAGCACTCCGAGCGTATTGCGGCCTATCAGCGTCGACGCGTTCTGCACGACGCGGGTTTCTCCGTTCCCTGTTCGAACGTGGACGTTTATCGCACCGGACCGGTTGTGGAGGATCTGTGACATCCCCTCTTTCCACTGGTCGTCGTCGGCGAAGAAGTTTCCCTCCGCATTGAGGGCTTCGACCGAATCGTACTTGAACGTGCGGAGAAACACCTCATTGACCGAAATAAAGTCGCCGCTTCCGTTCGTCACGTACATCGGAATGCTCAGCATGCTCATGAGCCTGCCGAGGACCGCGGGGGTGAAGATGTCGGTCTCTTCGCGGTTTCCTCGAAGAGCACGAACGTCCTTGCGCAGCCGTCCGATCGACGTGAGATCCTGCGCCTTGGAGGCGAGGAAGCCGAGGGGGAGCTGGTTCTGAGCGAGAAACTTGCGCGGTGAATCGCATTTGAGCAGGATTGCTCCTGCCAGGTCGCCGGTCGGCGAACGAAGCGGATAGTAGAGGGTGACCTCCTTCTGATAGGCTGTCGGAAAGATGCTCTGGGGAATCGGCGACTTGCCGTTGAGAACGGCAGGTTCTTTGGGAAAGAGCGCTGCCTGCTTCGAAGGAACGAGAAAGGAAAAGTCGGACAACTTGTCGTCGTGCGGATTGTCGAAATAGACGATACGCGTAGAACGAACATCGGGAAACCGATCGAGCCACTCCAAGAGCATTTTCATCTTACGGCCGTGCGAAAGTTCGCTGTCCAGACTCCGAAAGAGCTGCATCAGCTGCTCGAGGACACGTGTCATCAGATTGGACCCCTCTCTATATGGACTATCGGCCTGCCGCGATCGACTTCTTACCAAAAGTAGCCGGAGGGGTTTCGGCGGTAGCCGGAGGGTGCCCGGCGACGGCGACGGGCGCTGCAGTGCCACGGTCGCGGATAAGGTTGACAGGATAGAGAGGCGGTTCGCCCCGCAGAACGCGCAGCACGTTCTGTGCGGCCTTGGTCTTGAGCTCGATGATCGACTCGACGGAATAGTAGGCAGTGTGATCGCTGAGTACGACGTTTGAAAGTTCCCGCAAAGGGCTCGCTTCCGGGAGCGGTTCCTGTTCGAACACGTCGAGGCCTGCCGCGGCGAGCTTCCCGTCGGAGAGTGCTTCGGCGACCGCCGCTTCGTCGAGGACGGCGCCCCGCGCGGTGTTTATGATGATCGCACCCTCCTTCATCATCTCGAGCTCTCTGGTGCCGACCATCTGCCTGGTCTCCTCTTTGAGGGGAACGTGAAGGCTGATGTAGTCGCACTCCGAAAAGAGCTGATCGAGGGTTGCGGGGATCGCCCCGCGCTCGCGAATCATTTCCGGGCTCTTGTGCGGATCGTAGATCAGGATGCGCGAGAAGGGGAAGCCGGACAGTTTGCGATGGATTGCACGGCCGACATGCCCGTAGCCGGCGATTCCAAGAACCTTCCCGCTGATTCGATTGACCGGCTGCGGGAGCCGCACATTCCACCGGCGTTCGCGAACTGCCCGGTCTTTCGCCGGAATCTGGCGAATGCAGGCCAGAAGCAGCGCGATGGCGTGGTCGGAGGCGTCCTCGGCAGCGTAATCGGGCACCCGCGCCACCCAGATGCCGGCGCGGGTCGCCGCGGCGACATCGACATTGTCGTACCCCGTGCCGTAGCGCGAGATGATCCTGCATCGATCGAGCTTTCCGACGACCTCCGCATTCATCGGAAACAGGTTGAGCAACAACGCATCGGCATCGCCGAGCACTTCAGCGGCATCCTGCTCGTCCTGCAGGTTGTGCACTTCTACCTCGACTCCCAATTCCTTGAGAACCCGGTTCTCCTCGAAGTAACTTCCATGCCTGTCGTCCGTGACAACTACACGGTACCTGCTCATCTCGCACCCCCCTGAGACTAGTATCGTCGGGCAGGGAATCAAAGCTGAGTGTCAAGCTAATAAATGATTGGTGCTGCCAATATTGTTGACGGCCGCTGCGGACGGGAGAGCGGTGTCTCAGGCGGGGCTGTTGCGGCCGATCCCGACGAGAAACGTCTCGAACGACTCTTTTCTGCTCGATTTCGGCTTGAACGGTTTGGCTGTGTCGAAAATCGCGCGAAACTGCGCGAGATGAGCCTGCTCATCACCGCCCTGAAACACCTTCACTATAAGATTTCCTCCCGCCTTCAGGTGAGTATCCGCAAGCGCGAGCACGGCTTCCACGAGCGCGCTCGAGCGTGCGGTGTCGACGGTCCGGTTCCCGGTAGTCGAGGGGGCCGCATCGCTGAGAATGGCATCGAACGGGCCTCGCTCGGCGAGCCACCGCTGCACCTCGTCGCTGAAGATATCCCCCTGACGGAACTCGAGATTGGGCGGCGTCGTGGTCAGATTCAGCGGGTTGAGGTCGACGGCCGCCACCCGGCCGCCCTTCACGATTTGACAGGCGTACGCGCTCCAGCTCCCCGGCGCCGCGCCCACGTCGAGCACCACATCGCCCGGCCTGAGCAGGCCGAATCTGTCCTGTGCCTCCTGAAGCTTGTATACCGACCGGGCGGGATACCCCTCTTTGTGCGCACGCCGCGTGTAGTGATCCGGCGTATCACGACCGGGCATGGCTGTCCTGTTTCGGGGTCCTGGCGGGGTCCGCGTCGCCGTCGAGAAGGGGGGCGAAGAAGGCAAAGGCGCGGTCCTCGATGCCGGGCAGATCCTCGTGCCCGAAGTCGGGATAGACCGCCAGCTGTTTGTTCGAGGTGATGCGATTGTAGGCAGCGAATTGTGTGGAGGGCGGACAGCAGTCGTCGGAGAGCCCTGTCGCCATGAGGACGTCGGCCTGGATCCTGTCGGCAAGATGCTGCACGTCGATGTAGCCAAGCCGCGTAAACAGCTCCTCTTCGCGGGCGTGATTCGGATCGAAGCGGCGGAAATACTCCTTGAGCTCGGCGTAGGCGTTGTTGTCGGGATCTACCTCCCATGCGCGGCGGTAGTCGCACAGAAAGGGGTAGATCGAGACCACCTTGCGAATGCGAGGTTCGAGCGCGGCACACACGAGCGAAAGCGCTCCACCCTGTGATGCTCCCTTCACCCCAACGCGATCGGCATCCACCTCTTCCATCGACATCACAATGCGTGCGAGCTGGACGGTATCGAGAAAGATCTGCCGGTAGAGCAGCTTTTCCGGCTCATCGTCGAGGCCGCGAACGACGTGACCGCGAAGCGTGTTTCCGCGAACCGGCCCGGGGTCCCCTGATGTTCCGCCCTGGCCGCGGCAGTCGAGGGCGGCGACGATGAAACCGGCCCCGACATAGCCGAGTTTCTGGTACCAGTCCCCGGAGTCCATCGAATAGCCGTGAAACTGCAGAAGCGCGGGCCGGGTGTTAGGGCTGTCGGTCCCGGCGGGACGAAGCAGCTTGGCATGGATCCGTGCGCCGCCTGTTCCCTCGAAGTAGAGGTCGAAGCATTCGGCGAAAGGCGCCCGAAAGGGCGCAGGCACCAGCTCGAACGAATCGGAGAGGCCCTGGAGCTCTTCCATTGCGCGTTCCCAGTATTCGCGAAAGTCACCGGGACGCGGATTCGTTCCGACGTATTCTTCAAGCTCGCGGAGCGTTAGGTCGGTAAAGGGCATTGTCTGTCTCCCTCAGTCGTCGGCAAGCGGCAGCACGTAGCTCGCGAGCGGCGGAAAGCCGTTGAAGTAGACCGAGCTGTAGCTCTGCGTATAGGCGCCGGTGGTGAAGATGTAGATCCGGTCGCCCGCCCGGGTCGACGACGGCATCTTGTACTTGAAGTCCTGGTACATCACGTCCATCGAGTCGCAGGTCGGTCCGGCGAGAATGATCTCTTCGGCCTCCCCCTGCCCTTCGAAATAGATGGGATACTTGATGGCTTCTCCCACAGTCTCGATGAGACCGCCGAACAGGCCGACGTCGAGATAGGCCCATCGGTACAGATTGTTCTTCGCCTTCTTCGAAATGCGTATGATCTCGCTGACAATTACACCGGCGTCCGCGGTCATCGCGCGCCCTGGTTCCATGTAGATCTCAGGCCGGGCATCTCCAAAGTCCTCGAACAGGAATCGCTTTATCTCGCTCGCATAGACATCCATCGGCAGGGTCGGGGAGAGGTAGCTCGCCGGAAAGCCGCCGCCGAGATTTATCATCTTGAGCCTTATTCCTTCGTCTGCCTCTATTGCATCGAACAGGTACTTGCATCGCGCAATCGCATCGTCCCACTGCCCGATGTCGCGCTGCTGCGATCCAACGTGAAACGAAAAGCCATAAGGGTCGAGCCCCGCGTTTTTTGCTTCGATGATCAGATAGTAGATCATGTCCGAGTGGGCGCCGAACTTTCGCGAAAGAGGCCAGTCGGAACCGGTACCCTCGGTGAGGAGCCGGAAGAAGACGCGCGACCCGGGCGCCTCCTTCGCGATCTCCACCAGATCCTCGTGCGAATCGGTGACGAAAAGCCGGATACCTTTCTGATAGAGGTAGCGGATGTCCTCCGACTTCTTGATCGTGTTTCCAAAGCTCATCCGCTCCGGATCAACGCCCAACCGGAGCAGCTGATCGAGCTCATACCTCGTCGCGACGTCGAAACAGGAGCCGAGTTTGTTGAGGAGGGATATCACCTGATCGTCGGGATTGGCTTTCACCGCGTAATAGATCTCAGCAAAGGGCAGAACGTTCTTGATTTCGAGATATTTCCGTCGGACCGATTCCAGGTCGATAACCAAAAACGGCGTCTCCTTGTCTTTTGAAAACTCCTTGATGCGCGCAAACCGCTCTGCAGACATATACCGATCCAGAGGAAAGTAGTAGTTTTCCCTAAGCATCATGCCTCCACTGGTGGGGAACTAGTCATAGATATAACGAAAAAAACGGCTGCTGTCATTCCCTCCCAGAGGCAAAAATCGCTTCCTTGACCGACATCTTCGCTTTCCGTACATTGTCTTCATGAGTCCATCGCACAGGGGATCTATCGTCCGCCGGCCGTTTCAGTATCGGGAGTACAACGTCACCTTCATCCTCATCGGTCTGAACGTACTGGTGTTTCTGATCAACTACCTCGCACCCCAGACGCGAATCGAGATGTCGCTCATCTCGCCTGCGGTCGGCCTTTCCTACGCGCACACCGCGTTCTGGCAGCTGCTGACCTATATGTTCGTCCATGCGAACTTCTACCATATCTTTTTCAATATGCTCGGGCTCTTTTTCTTCGGCGTACAAACCGAACGGCGAATGGGGAGCACGGAATTTCTGGTGTTCTATCTCGTAAGCGGCATCGGCGCGGGGCTCATTTCGCTTTTCATCTTCTGGCTGACGGGCGCGCCGACTATCCTGCTTGGGGCCTCGGGGGCGGTGTTCGGCGTCCTTCTCGCCTTCGCCACTTTTTTCCCCGGCGCGATGATCTACGTATTCGGGATCATCCCGATTCGCGCACCCATTCTGGTGCTGATCTACACCGGCATCGAGCTCTTCTCACAACTTTTCGGCGCGCGCAGCGGCGTTGCGCACCTCACGCACCTTGCTGGCTTCGCGATAGCCTACCTCTACCTGATGGTGCGTTTCGGGCTCAATCCCATTCGAGTCTTCATAGAATCCCGCCGATGAGCCGATAGAATAGATGAATGATGCCCTGTACCGGTGACAGGCGGCGTCGGCGTGCTCCGACGCCGTCGCTGTTTATGCTCGCAATCAGCCTCTTTGCCGTCTGCCCCCTTCTCAGCGCAGCCGGCGAGCCGTTGCTTATCGCCGAGTTCTCGGCCGAAATCCACCCGCTGGTTGCAGACACGCCCGAACCGCCGACAAAGGAACAGATTGTCCGCGCGCTGCTTGCTGAGGCGCAGTTCACCTTCTCCGGAATGATCTACGGATTCGACTTTGTCTACGACCCCGGCGATCCGGTGCGCAAAACGGCCGAATCGTTCGATCTAAAACCGGTTGCCGAGCTGCGCTGGGGTGATCCAAGGCTCAAGGTTGTAGATACGCGAACTTCGGACGGGCTCCTCTTTGCACGAATAAGCTACCGGCCCGCCGATTTTCAGGTTACGCGCTGGCAGGGCTGGCAAAGCAGCGCAATCGCCCACGCGTCCGGCCTCGGCAAGGCCTCCTACCTCGAAGCCTCGAAGGGCAGACACGAATCGGTAATCAACGCGATCAAGAACGCAATCCGTGAGCACGTGCGGCAGCGCGTCTACAATCGACCGCGGGAGATCCGCGGGAGCCTCGCTCTTCTGGATGCACCCCGGATAGCGGTGGACGCCATGAACTACGTTGCGACCGTGAGAATTGCCCTGCAGGTTACCGAGGTCGTACCGTATACTGTGTTCTGAGAAGGTCGGACCCGCGCATTCTGACGCGAGTTTTTGATAGTATCAAGAACCCTGTGGATAAAATCAGGGGAGTAATTCCGCGGTAAGTAC
>CAZNYW010000080.1:0-16306 GCA_964577375.1 uncultured Spirochaetales bacterium
GGAGAGAACGTGAGGGGAGACAAGCGGAACCGGGTTCGATCTTTCTACCTTATGGTCCTGGTCAGCATTTGCCATTCGATTTACCCCTTTCTTGCTCCGTAAACACACGAACGGTGCAGCCACCACAGGCGGCTGCACCGACTCTCAGATCAGGAGATCTGTCTCAGCCCTGATTTTTCTGGGCAAGAAGAATGCAGCCCCACATGTCCTTGCTCTTCTCGGCAAAGTTCGAGTGGGTCAGGTCGAATCCGGGATCGAGCATCCACTTGTCGGGCGTCTTCTCACCGGCCTTGATGGCGGCGAGCATCGCATTCATGATCATGTTCGCTTCCGCGTAGACGTCCTGCACACCGGTTCCGTCGATGTATCCGTCCTTGATCAGCTGGCAAGCGCCGACGTCCCCGTCGAGCCCGCCGGTGATGACGTGGTTGGGATCACCGATCTTCTTCCATTTTCCGAGCGGATCGAGAACCTGCTTGATCTGCGGCCACATGAAATCGGACGAGGTGAAGAGAAAGTCGATGTTCGGGTGCGCCTGCATCGCGCTCTGAAGGTTTTGAAGCGCGACATTGGCGTTCCACTGCGTCGGGACTTCCACCACCTTGTTGAACAGATCGGGATACTTGTCGATTACATCATAGAATCCGAGCTTCCGCTGTACCGCGTTCGGATCGCCCAGGTTTCCGACCATAATGAGTGGATTGACCTTGTGGCCGAGTTTCTTCGCCTGCTGCGCCATGTACTCGACGATTCCGCGAGCTATGGTGCGATTGTCGGCGACCGCAACGATGGCCTTGGCGTCCTTGTTGGACGGCGGACGATTGAACACTGCGAACGGGATGCCCGCCTTGTTTGCAACCTTGCCGATGGTCACCGCGCTCTCACCGTCCTGGGGAATTATGATAATTCCGTCTACGCCCTGCGTGATGACGTCTTTTGCCTGTTGCAGCTGAGTGTCCGCGCTGTCGTGTGCGTTCTTTTCAACTACGTTTACTCCGTCCTTGTTGAGCGTGTCGACAATTGCCTTATGTCCCGCCACCCAGAACTGCGTCTCCAGATCCTGATAGAGAAACGCGATGGTGATTTTCTTGCCTTGGCCCGCCGTACCTGATTCTTTCTGACCATTCCCGAACGCAGCAAACGGTAGGATGGCAATAAGGGCAAACAATGCGAAGATGAATCTTCTCATTCCAGTAGTCCTCCTTCGGCTTTGGATTGGCTCCTACGGAGCCCACCGTCAATACTGATACGCAAACCATCACTTGTCAAGCAGGAATTTTCACAAATCTATATATGTTTAAGAAACTTCGCCGACAAAATTCGTACTAATGATAGCATGCGATCTTCTGTTCAAACAACGAAATCGCACTCGGAGACATGAGTTCTCATACACTATGTTTGCCGGATGACTGTAAAGCGTTATATGAAGGATGATTCCACGATTCTGGCCCCGCGTGCCGTAAATTCTACACATCGGTCCTGCAAGTAATGGATTCTTCCGTCTCAAATAATCGAACAAAATTCAACCATCATTTTCATTTGACTAAGTCCTCACTTGCATATAAAATGCACTAAAGTACGAGGCAGATCACGTGTTCACCACATGGGAAGCACGGAATCGAGGGGAGAGATGGCGAAAGGACACCTTGTTGGGATCGATTTCGGTACCGGGGGAGCGAAGGCGTGCATCATAGACCGCGACGGAGAGGTGCTCGCCTACGTGTTCGAGGAATTCGAGCTGATACACGAACATCCGGGCTGGTCCGAGCACGATGCATCAGGCTACTGGCCGGCTGCCTGTCGCCTGATCCGAAAATGCCTGACCGATTCCGGCGTCCCGGGTACCGATGTCGGCGGCGTGGCGGTCTCCTCCGCACTGCCCTCGATGGTCATGGTGGACAGAGACGGGAATCCGGTTCACCGGGCCTACAACCTTCTGGATAAGCGGGCGCAGGATCAGGTGGACAGACTGAAGCGCGAGGTGGGAGACGACCGAATCTTCGAGATCTCCGGTTACAGGCTGGAGGACCATCCCTCGATGGTGAATCTGCTGTGGGAAAAGGTTCATCGGCCGGAGCAATTCGGCACAGTCTGGAAGGCCCTGACGATCGACGGCTATATTACGCTCAGACTGACGGGAAAACCGAGCTCGCACTACTCGGGCGCTGCGTTCTACGGAGTGGCCTACAATATGCGGCAGCGCCGGTTCGACGAGCAGCTGCTTGCCGAAGTCGGTCTGGACCCCGATCTCTTTCCACCGATCTACAACTGCGACGACGTGGTGGGAGGCGTGACCCGGGAGGCCTCCGAGGCTACAGGCCTCGGTGAGGGCACGCCGGTTGCCGCCGGCCAGGTCGACTGCAATGCGAGCTGGCTCGGCGCAGGCGCAATCGAGGAGGGGGATTTTCAGAGCAACCTGGGCACGGTGGGCAACTTCGGCGTCATCCACCGGAGCAGCGATTACAATTTTTCACGGATAGGCCGTCTGATGATCAATTTTCCCTACACAGTGAACTCGGAATCCACCTACGTCACCGTGCCCACCACGCTTACCGGCGGCCAGTGTCTCCGCTACATCCGCGATGAGCTCTCCCAGTACGAAGTACAACGGGAACAGGAGGGAGGTCCGTCGGCATACGATCAGCTGACCGAAGAGGCGGCATCGGTTCCGGCCGGAAGCGACGGACTGATTGCCCTGCCCTTCCTGATGGGCGAACGCACACCGATCTGGGACGCGAACGCCCGGGGTCTTGTTTTCGGGCTCTCGCTCAATCACACAAAGGGCCACCTGGTCCGCGCGATGATGGAGGGAGTTGCCTTCGCCATGTACGACTCCTTCAGGCTGGTCCAGGAGGCGGGTCTAAGAATCAATACGCCGATGGTGCTCAACGAGGGCGGTGCCGTCAGCAGAGTATGGCGAAAGATCATCGCCGATGTTTTCAACGTTCCGATAGCGCTAGTCAAGCGACGCACCGGTGCTCCCTACGGAGACGCGCTTCTGGCCGGCGTGGCAAGCGGCGTCTTTTCCGGCTACCGGGTCGCGAAAGAGTGGACCGAGTATGTGGAACCGATGGAGCCTGATCCAGCGGCACACGCGCTCTACAAGGAATACTTCGGGTTGTACAAGAGCATCTACAACAACGTAAAAACCGACTACCGAAAGCTTGCGGAGCTCCGCGATAAATACGCCAGGTAGTCGCAGGAGAACAGAATGGAACTTGTATCGAGACTTCGAGAACGGGAGGCAAGCTCTCGTCCGATTCGCGTCGGCGTCATCGGCTGCGGTCAGATGGGCTCCGGTCTCGCCCACACCATTAACAACATCACCGGCATGCGGATCTCCGCGATCGCCGACATCGCCGTAGACCGTGCGGTCGACACCTTCATCCAGATGGGGTGGAAAAAATCCGATATCTGTGTGGCCGGTAACATCGACAAAGCTGAGGACTCGCTTAGAAAGGGGCGCCCGGTAGTGACGGATGACGCAATGCTCATGACGCTGCTGCCCTCGATCGATGCCAACGTCGAGGCGACCGGCGTCACCGATATCGGCGCGATCGCCGCCTACCAGTCGATACTGAACCGAAAACCGATCATCATGTTGAACGCGGAAACCGACGTCACCGTGGGTTACTACCTCAACTATCTGGCGCGTCGGACCGGCTCGCTCTATACCGTTGCATCCGGCGACGAACCGGGAGTGCTCAAGATGCTGCACGAGCAGGCCACCCTCATGGGCTTTGAGGTAGTGTGCCTCGGGAAGGGCAAGAACAATCCAATCAACACCTCGATTACACCGGACGACTGCGTTGAAGAGGCCGCCTCCAAGGATATGAACCCGAAGATGCTCTCTTCCTTCATTGATGGAACCAAGACCATGGTGGAGATGGCGGCGGTTGCCAATGCTACCGGGCTCGAACCCGACGTTCCCGGCATGCACGGCCCGCGTGCGGAGATAGAGGATCTGGTGAATACCTTCATCCCCAGGAGCGACGGCGGCGTATTTTCCGCCTCGGGCCGTGTAGACTATTCCACGGGAAGAGTCGCCCCCGGCGTCTTCGCCATCGTCCGGTCGGAAGATCCGCGCATTCGCAAGGACATGAAGTTCATCACCCATGCCGACGGGCCCTACTACCTGCAATACCGACCCTACCATCTCTGCGACATCGAGACGCCGCAGTCAATCGCCGAAGCAGTCCTTCTGAACGAAGTGACGGTCACAGCCGAGTTCATGCGGGCCGAGGTTGTCTGCACCGCCAAGAGGAATCTCACCCCCGGCCAGAAGGTCGAGAGCATCGGCGGCCCGGACTGGTACGGTGTGATCTACCCCCACAGAACTGCGCAGGAAAAACGGATGATCCCGATAGGCATCGGCACCGGAGGCACGGTAACGAAGCCGGTGCAAAAGGGAGAAGCGCTCACGGAAGAAAATTTCGCCCCCGACACCACCACCTTTGTTTACCGGCTGCGGGCCATGCAGGACGCGCTCGAGCGGATGAACGGCACGCGTGAAGCCTCCGCGCCTGCCGCCATGAAGGGTCGCGGCCGGATCACTCCACGGGAGGTAGGATGAAGGCGATGCGGATTCACGCGCCGATGCAATTCGGCGTAGAGGAAATTCCCGATCCGGTGCCCGGAACCGGCGACCTCCTGCTCTCGGTCGAGGCCTGCGGTCTCTGCGGGTCGGACCTTCGGACGCTCCGGAGCGGCCACAGCCGGATCACCTTTCCGTGGACGCTCGGCCACGAGATCTGCGGTACGGTGGCCGGAACCGGCCCCGGTTACACCGGACCGTGGAAACCCGGCGACCGGCTTTCGGTCGGTCCCCTCGCCTACAACCCGGCCGACCCGTTCTGCATAGAGGGCCGGCACGAGCTTTCGGCGAACGTACGCGAGATCGGCCAGGCATGGCCTGGGGGGCTCGCCGACAGAGTTGTCATTCCACGAGCTTCAGTCGAGATGGGCAACATACTGCCCACGCCGGAAGGACTCGATCCGGTCCACGCCACTGTTGCGGAACCGGCAAGCTCGGTAATTCATGCCCAGGAAAGGGCACGAATAACGCTGGGCGACACCGTACTCATCATCGGAGCCGGCCCCATAGGCTGTCTTCATACCGCAGTAGCGCGAGCACGCGGCGCTCACCGCATCATCGTCACCGATCTGGTCGCGGAGCGGCTCGCGCTTGCAGAGGCGTTCGAACCCGATGCCGTGATAGACTCGAGCCGTCGGGAGCTGGCCGACGTGCTGCCCGATCTGACCGGCGGTCGGATGCCCGATGTGGTCATCACGGCAGCCCCGGCACCGGCCGCACAGATCGCCGCAGTTGAGCTTGCACGCAAGGGCGGCCGTGTCGTCTTTTTCGGCGGGCTGCCGCACGGAAACAGTACCCCCGGAATCGACACCAATCTCATACACTACAAGAATCTGGATGTCATCGGTATTTCGATCTTCGCTCCGCGCCACTTCAGACTGGCTCTCGCCATGATCGAATCCGGCCGGATTCCGGCCGACAAGCTGGTGACGCACACGCTGCCTCTTGCCCGATTCAACGAGGGAGCGCAGCTCGCGCTTGACGGAAGGGCACTGAAGGTAGTCTTCAAGCCCTAAAGGAGGGATTGTGTCAAGAGAAGACGGGGAAAAGCTCGAGTTCCTGGCCAACGGCGTAGCTCAGATCGCCTTTGTTGTAAAGGACCTGGATGCGACCGTCGAGCAGTACTACCGGCGGTTCGGTATAGGACCCTGGCACTTCTATACCTACGGGAAACCCCTGGTCCCGCGGATGACGCGAAATGGCAAGCCGACCGAATACAAGATGCGCGTCGCTCTCTCCTACCTGGGCCCCATGCGCATCGAGCTCATCGAACAGGTCGAGGGAGACACGGTGTACAGGGAGTTCATCGAGAAGCACGGTTACGGCATCCATCATATCGGCGTACTCGTGGACGACATGAAGAGCGCAATCGACCGGGCCGCACGAGCCGGGTACCGCATGACCATGGACGGCGCCGGATTCGGTCCCGACGACGATGGGCACTATGCCTACCTGGACACTGAGGATTCGATCGGAACGACCATCGAATTGATTTCGAGACCCAAGCGGCGGAAGGAACCCGAGAAAGTATATCCGCCGGAACAAGAATAAAGAAGAGCAAAGGAGAGTCTCATGGCATCGACAGAAGTGAAGATCAACGTTGCGCCGCAGGCGCATAGAGTCATGGAACAGAAGGTGTCTTTCGGACTGATCGTCGCCTCGCGCGGCTTCTTCAATCCGGAACTGGCGTCGCGTGCCCGCGTGGAGCTTCTCGAACGACTATCGAAGCTCGGGTACCGTTACCAGATCATGCCGGAAGGCGCAACACCCAACGGCGCAGTGGAAACGCTGTCCGACGCGCGCAAGTACGCGGAGTTCTTTCAGGAGCACAGGAAGGAGATTGACGGCATTGTCGTGATCCTTCCCAACTTCGGCGACGAGCTCGGCGTAGTCGAGACTATCAACGGAGCGCGGCTCGACGTGCCGGTGCTGGTCCAGGCTCTCGACGACGATGACCCGAACAAACTCGGCCTCAAAGAGCGGCGCGATGCCTTCTGCGGCAAGCTTTCGGTCTGCAACAACCTCTACCAGTACGGGATCCCCTTCACCAACACCAGCCTCCACACAAGCGCTATCCGAAGCGATACCTTTGCAAAGGACCTGGACTACTTCGCGCGGGTTTGCCGGACCGTCAAGGGGCTCCGCAATGCGAGAATCGGACAGATAGGAACGCGGCCGGCGCCGTTCCAGACGGTCCGTTTCAGCGAAAAGATTCTCCAGCGGACCGGAATCACCGTCGTACCCATCGACATGTCGGAGATGATCGCCCGCGCGGAGAAGTTCGACACCGCCGCTTCGGACGTAAAGGCGAAGCTCTCCGCCATCCGCGGCTACGGACACATCCCCGGCGACATAAAGGACCAGGGGGTCATGCAACAGGCGAAACTCTCGGTTGCGCTGGATCAATGGATGGAGGAGAACAGGTGTGACGCGAGCGCCATTCAGTGCTGGGATTCGGTGCAGGCGAACTTCGGCTGTGCGACCTGCCTGTCGATGAGCATGATGGGCGAACGCCTTCTGCCAAGCGCCTGCGAGACCGACGTAAACGGCGCCATCTCTATGTACGCCCTTCTCCTTGCATCAGGAAATCCGCCGGGTTTCCAGGACTGGAACAACAACTACGGCGACGACCGGGACAAGTGCATCAACACGCACTGCTCGAACTACCCCAAGAGTTTTATGGGCAGGGAGATCGAGATCTCCAACCTCGATGTGCTCGGCGCCTCGATCGGGTACGACCGGTGCTTCGGTGCGATAAAGGGGCAGGTTGCACCAGGCCCAATGACCTACTTTCGCATGTCCACGTTCGACGCGGAGGGAACCATCCGAGCCTACACCGGCGAAGGCGAGTTCACCGACGACCCGTGCAAGATACAGGGCGGCGCGGCTGTATGCAGGATCTCCAACCTCCAGGGACTGATGAACCATCTGTGCAAGAACGGGTTCGAGCACCATGTGGCGCTCACGCGCGGACACTGGGCAAACGTCATAGAAGAGGCGCTCACCACCTACCTGAAGTGGGACCTGTACGTGCACCGGGGATAGCACGCATCAGGGAGGACACAATGCCGCAATTCAAGTACAGCTATTTCCAGCTCACCTTCGGCCAGGAGGAGGCCTATCTGCACCCTGAGCGCACCTACGAACGGCTCTCGAAGTTCGGATACGACGCCATCGAGCTCACGCCGCCGAAAGGACGCTACGGACTGGGAGTTTCGATCGATGACTACCTCAAGCAGCACGAAATGCTCCTGGGCAAGTATGGCCTTGTGGTGTCCTGCGTCAATGAATGCTGGGGCGAGGAGTGGGACCCCTTCTCACCCAACTACAAGACGCTGACCGAGCCCGAGACCGCGGAGCTCGCCGTCCGTGAAACTCAGAGTTCCATCGATATCGCCGCGCAGCTCGGCGCCCCATTCGTCACCGTGGCAGTCGCAGTGCACGGCGAGGTAAACGCGGACAACGTCGCCGAATGCACCGGCGTCGCGGTCGACGCGCTGCAGAAGATGTGCGACTACGCCGCACGGAAGCAGGTGAAACTCGTATTCGAAGCGACCAACCACCTCGAGATGGGCAAGTACGTCAACACCGTAGCGAACCACAAACGCATCATCGAACTGACCGGCCGCGACAATCTGGGGATTCAGCTCGACTGGTTCCATGCCAACTTCGAAGAGCTCAATCCCTACGAGGCGGTGGTCACCGCGCAGCCGCTTCTGTGGCACATGCACTTCCGCGACTCCAATTCGCTCACGCCCGGTTACGGTACCGTCGACTTCAAGTCGGTGCTGCGCGCCGCCCGTGCCACCGGCTACAGCGGATACGTCACCATAGAGAGCGCGCCCATGTTCCCGGACGCCGACACCGCCTGCCGTGACGGAATAGACTATCTCAGGATGCTCGAACGAATCGTGGAGTATCAGCTCAGCCCGGGTTATCCGAACGGGTACGCCGTATAGCCCGCTGCAGCCGCCGATCGCTCAGAGCATCGCGCGCCATCAACGTCTGATTTCTCTTTGAAACACAGGTGGAGAATGAAGTAATGACAGCCCAACTCGATGGTTTGAAAGTAGCGGTATTGCTCGAAGACGGTGTAAATGAGGTTGAGTTCCACTACAGCAGACTGCGTTTGAAGGAAGCGGGTGCAGATGTAGTGGTTATCGGCAACGATAGACTCGACTACCATGGCGAGCTTTTCGAGGAGCTGCATGCTGATATCACCATTGAACAGGCGGATTCGAAGGATTTTGATGGGGTTCTGATTCCCGGTGGATTGGCTCCTGAAAAGCTTCGTTTGAATGCTCGCATCGTCGATTTTGTTCGCGATCTTTCAAATCGTGGCAAGGTCTGTGCCGCCATATGCCACGGACAACAGATCCTGATCTCGGCCGGCATTCTCAAGGGCAAACGCGCGGTAGCCGCGTGGAGCATGGTTGATGACCTGACCTTCACTGGTGCCGTGCATGTCCCGGAGGCACGGGCTGTACGCGATGGCGCGGTTGTAACGGGGCGGTTCATTCAGGATCTTCCGCAGTTCGTAAGCCTTGTGCTCGACGCCTTTGCGGAGATTGAAAACCGTCCTCTCCCGGAAGGCAACGGCAATCGCCTTGAGGGAAAGACCTTTGGAATAGTGGTCGACGATGCTGCCTACGATATGCACGTCTTCTATGCCCGGGGTCGAATCGAAGAAGAGGGTGGAGAGGCACTGATTCTGGGTCGGAAGGAAAGATCGGTTGTTCACCTGGGTAACGATACGTGGGAATGGGGCGATCATGGATACACGATAGAAGTCGAAAGAGCACTCGCCAACAGGGGCGCGGTAGACTCCCATGATTTTCCCTATGAGGATGAGTTACGCAGTGTCCGTGCATCAGAGCTCGACGGGTTGATTCTTCCCGGCGGCCTCGCAACCTGGATGGTGCGAGGGCATCCTGGACTGAAGGAGCTGATCCGGGAGATGGATTCCCGGAGGAAACCCATCACAACAATTGGCCGCGGACCGAAAATTCTCATCTCTGCGGGGGTGGTATCGGGAAGGAAGATCACCTGCAGTCCGAAGATGCGAGATGATCTGATTGCAGGCGGGGTTGAATACCAGGACAGGCCAGTTGTGGTTGACGAGAACCTGATTTCCTGCAAAGGGACGGATTGGCTTCCGGAATGGGGAAAGGCGTTTGTTGACATGGTGGGTAGCGCGGGGAAAGATAACGGAGGATAAGGACTGCAGGCGTGTCCGAGCTGTGACGGTCGGCGATTCTGGAGCCACGGATACGTGACCAGATACTTCGAATCGACTGCGGAATCGGTCCGGTCGAAACGATGTTCTGACTGCAGAGCCGTACACACCGCACATCCTTCGACACACCGGCGTGGATTCTGTGCTGCTGTTCATACAATCCTTCAGTATCTGCCCCGGCGACCTGCAGGAAGGCACCTACCGTTCAGAAACCGCCACCTCGATCATCTCGAAATCGACGAGCCTCGGCAGAACGAAGCTCACGTCGGATTCAAGCTGCGCGAAACCGAGATCTTCGCCCGACGGGAGGAGTCGTACTCCGGCCGCCTGCGTGGCTCGTCTCATAGGTACAGGTAGCGAACTCGCGTCTTGATTACGATTGAGCCTTGGCGTTGGACGGGTAGAACACGGTAGCGGAATTCAATCCACGCGCGATGTGAGATTTATCATCAAAATACTCTGCCTATCGTGGGCCGTATGGGCGAACCGGACCTGTTCGGGCGGACGGGAGAAGTGTCCAACAATCTGGTTCCCGTTCATCATATGGTGTCGGCCATATGGTACGACGCAGGAAAACGTGCAAGGAGGAACCATGACGGACGCATTGAAACTGGTCAATGAGTTCTACGCAGTGACCTTCAAAACAAAGAGGGTCGAGGAGATTGCAAAGCTCGTTGCCCACGACTTCAAGTTCGAAGGGCCGTTCCAGCAGAGCAATGATGCTGCAGGATACATCGAAATCAATCGAGACCTGCTTCCTGCCCACGTATCCACGCGAATGTTGCACCAGTTCCTCGACGGACTCGACGTATGCTCGATCTACGAAATCGATCTTCGCACGCCCAGGGGCGATATCCTTACCGCGAAAATGGCAGATTGGATTTCCGTTCGCAACGGAAAGCTCGCTTCGCAGTCTATCTACTACGACACGAGGGATTTCGTCGAGGCATTCGGAATCACCTGATATAATGTCGTTTCGTCCCGGACGAGGCGACACTATCGATATTGAGGGAGGCATTATGTCAGAAAAAAGATATCTCTGTGTGCAACGAAGTGTGGGCGCAGCCGGGAACGTCCCGTCCCCCGAGGAAATGCAGCAGCTGTATGCCAGGTTCACCGAATGGAGAAAGAAGTTCGAAGACAACATTGTCGATCTTGGCGGAAAGCTGGGAACGGGGAAGCTCGCGACTGTCGATGGCGTTCTCGACGGTCACTTCGTCGAGTCCAAGGAGCTCATCGGCGGTTACATGATTTTGTCGGCAGAAAGTCTGGACAAGGCTGTCGACGTTGCCCGCCAATGTCCCGGTTTGGTGAGTCCCGGTTCGGCGGTAGAAGTGCGGGAGATACGCACTCAGTGACACCCCCCGGCCTGGTGGAGCACTTCTTCCGGCACGAATACGGCAGGATCGTCGCAGTGCTTGCACGCCGCATCGGAATGCAGGCAATCGAAAAGGTGGAAGACGCCGTTCAATCGGCGCTGTTAGTTGCCCTCCAAACGTGGACAACTGCCGGCGTCCCCGCTAATCCCTCCGCGTGGGTCTACAGGGTTGCGTACAACAATGTCGTCGGAGAGCTGCGGAGCGGACAGCAGCGCCGGGTGATTATTCAGCGAAACGCCGGGGAGCTCACCGACCTTCCCGGCGAGCGTCGAGAGATTCTCTCGGAAGATGAGATGCAGGAAAACCTCCTTCGCATGATGTTCGTCTGCTGCAATGATTCGATCCCGACGCATTCGCAGATCATTCTCGCTCTCAAGATCCTCTGCGGTTTCGATGTCGCGGAAATAGCCCAGCGGTTGTTTACGACCACGGCAAACGTCTACAAACGTTTGGGCCGGGCGCGCGCCGGTCTGCGAAAACTCTCCCTTGACGAATGGGAGGTCACCGGCGAGCAGTTCGCCAGGCGGCTGAACGCGGTGCACAGGATCTTGTACGCATTGTTTTCAGAAGGCTGTTTTTCATCCCATGCCGAACTTGCCGTCCGAACGGAATTGTGCAATGAAGCGATTCGACTCGTCTCCCTTCTGGCGGAACATCCGGCGGGTCAGACGCCGGAAACGTATGCCCTCGCCGCGTTGATGTATCTTCATTCAGCACGAATGAGCGCGCGTACCGATGGGTCGGGAGGACTTCTGTTGCTTGAAGAACAGGACCGGACGCTCTGGGACCGCAGGCAAGTCCACACGGGTCTGGAATGGCTCGCGCGATCAGCGCATGGGAACCTCTTTTCGCGTTATCATGCGGAAGCCGGCATTGCGGCCGAGCACTGCCTTGCCCCAACGTTTCAGGAGACGCGATGGGAAAGGATCGTGGAGCTGTATGAACTGCTGCAGCGCCAGGTCCCGTCCGCCCTGCCTGCCTTGAACAAGGCCATCGCGATCGCTGAATGGAAGGGGCCCCAAGCCGGGTTGGCGATACTCGGCGAGATGGAAAAGCCGGATTGGTTGACGCGATCGTATCAATGGCATGCCGTTCAATCTGACCTGCTCGGACGGTGCGGCGACGCCGAGACCGCTGAGCGCTTCCGGGAAATCGCACTGAGACTGGCTCCCTCGTCCGCCGTGCGGGAACTGCTCCGGCGGCGGCTCCATCGGGACCGGGGCGAACAGGTGCCGTGCGAAGTTCCAACGGGATGACCGAGGGCGGAATATCGACAGAAGCACAGAGGCCGATGGGCAACCGAGCCAGGCGAAGGATAATCCGGAATTAATACCGTCAACAGGGATATGCCGCAGGATGACAGGCGCAGCGATCACGAAGATTTTTGCCCACCTGGACGGCGTTTTCACAGCGCGAGGTTGCTCGTGCGGGACGTCCGGCGCGCCCGCTTGCGATCTCTGGCCTGCTGCCGTAAGGTTGCATCATGGATCAGTTTTCCACGCTCGAGATGCCGTTCGGCATCGGCACCATGCTCTGGGGAGATACCAGGCTCGACAGGATGATGGCGGGGCGCATCATTCCGGATGAGACCCTCCTCGATATCCGCCGGATCGCGCAGGAGCGGGGTGCAACCTTTTTCGATACTGCCGAGGGTTACGGAGTGGGAAGCTCGGAGCAGCGACTGGGCAGGCTTGGGTTCGCGAAGCCCGGAAACCTTGTTGCAACCAAATTCCTTCCAACGCTCTGGAGGTGGACTCCCGGCTCCTTCGTGAGCGCCACCCGGAAATCCAATGCGCGCCTGCAGATCGATCGGTGTGCCCTCTCCTTCATCCACAGTCCCATTCATCTACGCTCGCCCAGGGTCTGGATTCGCGGTGCCGCGATCGCCAGACGGATTGGCCTGCTCGAGGCTCTCGGCGTCTCCAACTTCAACGCCGAACAGCTTCGAGCCGCATGGGCGGCGGCTCGAGACGAGGGCATTCCTCTTGTTGCCAATCAGCTCATGTTCAGCCTTCTGGTCTACGGCTCGTCGCAGCTTCAGGAGGTGATTCACGCAAGTGAAGAGCTGGGCATTACCGTCATCGGGTACGGCGCGCTCGGGCAGGGCCTGCTTGCCGACAATCTGACGAAGGAGCGATTTGCGCGCAATCGTCTTGCCGGAAGAATGCGGCTTTCGATGGCCGACCTTGCAGCTCTCCGCTCCGCAATTGGCTCCGCGGCGCAGAACCACGGCAAATCAATGGCTCAGGTCTGCCTGCAGTGGGTCAGAAGCAAAGGAGTTATTCCCCTGGTGGGGACACGCACCGTCGAGCAGCTTTACGACACGCTGGGCGCATTCGACTTTTCGCTCAACGGCGAGGAGATCGCAGCTCTGGACGCGGCAGCTTTGGACTCCTCCACCTTTGATCGACCGATGTGGCGACGGGTGCTATTTCTGGCCTTTCTGTCCGCCCTGACCGGGGCCGTCAAGCTCGCGCGTGCGGTCCGGCCGCCGGCGCGGCAGAGGAGTGCTCGCGGGTGAAACATGCGCGATATGGACTATAATTCTGGAATGAGCAATCGCCGAAGTGTTCCCATCGTCCTGCCGCGCGTCGAAGCGGATTCCTGCACCATCGAGCTTCGCGAGAAGATACTGCGCGACATCCCGATGTTCGAGGACCTGTCTGCAGCCGACATCGCCTCCATCAACCGGCTGTTCGTCGATCGAGGCTTCGAGCCGGGAGCAACGATCATACGGGAGGGGGAACGGGCCGAGCGGCTGTTCGTCGTCGCAATGGGCATTGTAACACTCTCCCGGGCTACCGAGTCGGGAGGATCGGTGCTGATGGACATCCTTACCACCGGGGAGTACTTCGGTTCGATCGCCGGGTACGGGCCGTCCAGCTACGAAGATACCGCCGTCGCTCAGAGTACGGTCTGCGCGCTTTCCATAGACTCATCGGCATTTCGCCGGATTCTCGTCGAGCACCCGCAGGTTGCGCTGAAGTCGATAGAGATACTCACCGACCGGCTTCATCTCGCCCACGAGATGATGCGACAGCTTGGCGGATACCCCGCGGAAGCGCGGATCGCCTACATCCTGCTCCGCCTCGCCAAAAAGCTCGGCGTTCCCTGGGAAGGCTGTACCCTTATTCAGGCGCCGCTCAGCCGGGAGCAGCTTGCTTCAATGGCGGGAACGACTACCGAAACAGCCAGCCGGACGGTGAGCCGACTGCAGCGGCAGGGGGCGATTCGCGCCGGCCGAGGCTGGATTGCGCTTGCAAACACGCCCGCGCTTCGCGAACTGGCGCCGGAATTCAACCTTCGATAGAAAATCCTTCCGAATTGTGCTGCTAATTGACATAGATCATGTGACGCTCCCTTCCGCGCGTTTATCCTTGGCACAGAACATGTGAGGAGGACAAACATGAAGACCATACTGAGAAGCAGTGAGCTATCCTGCCCGTCCTGCGTGGCGAAGATCGAAAAGGCGCTGAGATCGAGCGACGGCGTCGACACCGCGGTTGTGCATTTCAACAGCGGAAGAATAGAGGTGGACCACGACCCTGAACGCGCATCCGCCGAGCACCTTGTCGAGATAGTGCGCAGGATGGGCTACCAGTCCAGCGTATCGGCGATGTGAGGCGAAGATGCGGGACCTCATCGCTATCTGGCGCGACGGCAGGGCAACGCTCGTCGCCTCGGGGGCTCTGGTGGCCGCCGGGTTCGGCCTTCGCTGGACAACATCGCTTTTCGCCGTTTCGGCCGCGTTTATGATCGGCGCCGCAGTCGTAGCGGGTATACCGGTGGCCGTAAAGGCGGTCAACTCCATACGTGCGCGACATGTCAGCATAGATCTACTGGTGACCGTCGCGGCGATCGGCGCGATGGTGATCGGAAACTACTGGGAAGCCGCCGCTGTCACCTTTCTGTTCAACCTGGGCGGTTATCTCGAAGCGCGAACAATGTCTCGAACCCGCAGTGTTATCCGCGGCCTGTTGGACCTGGCCCCGCTTCAGGCGGTGCGTGTTCGGGACGGTAATCAGGAAACAGTTGGCGCCGCGACGCTTTCGGCGGGCGATGAGATCCTGGTCAAACCGGGCTCAAAAGTGCCCGCAGACGGCGTGGTGACTTCAGGGGAATCGACGATCGATCAGAGCGCCATCACCGGAGAATCCTACCCCAGCAGAAAAAGACCTGCGGACCAGGTCTTTGCCGGCACCGTCAATCAGGGGGGCCTGCTTACCGTTCGCGTGACGGGCGCCGGATCGGACACGACCCTCGCCCGCATAATCCGCCGGGTGGAGGAGGCGCAGGACTCCAGGGCACCGATCCAGCGCTTCATGGAACGGTTTTCGCGCTGGTACACGCCGTTCATCATCGTGTTTGCGGCACTGGTGTTCGGCCTGACGCGGGATGTCGAGTTCGCGCTCACCGTGCTCGTCATCGGCTGTCCCGGCGCGCTGGTGCTTTCGACGCCGGTCTCGGTGATTTCGGCGATCGGCGGCGCAGCACGAAAGGGAATACTGTTAAAGGGCGGCGCGCACCTCGAGGAGAGCGGCCGTATCACGGCGATCGCCTTTGACAAGACAGGAACCCTTACGGAGGGAAAGCCGGAAGTGATCGATGTGCGGGTGCTTGCCGGCCCCGCGGAAATCGCATCGATTGATAACCGCGCGGTCCTCGGCGACGCTCCCGAACGGTGGGCGCTGAACTGGGCGGCAATCGCCGAGTCCGGGTCGGAGCATCCGCTTGCAGGGGCGGTGCTGCGGCGGGCTGCCGGGCAGGGACCGGTACCCACGGCCGACCAGGTCGACGCGCTTCCCGGGCGCGGGATTCGCGCGACCTACAGAGGGAGAACGATTCTCGTCGGCTCGCGTCGCCTCATGCATGAATCCGGGGTATGCCATTCGCCGGCAGACTGCAAGGCCCCTCCCTCCCGGCAAAGCGGAGCGGAGGTGATGGTTGCGGTCGACGGAATGCTCATCGCCGCGATTGTTGTGGCCGACCCGGTTCGCGCGGATGCACGTGAGGCCGCTTCGAAGCTGCGGGCGAGCGGGGTCCGCGAGATCGCCATGCTCACCGGCGACAACGAGACAACCGCGCGGGAGGTTGCGG
>CAZNYW010000081.1:0-16198 GCA_964577375.1 uncultured Spirochaetales bacterium
ATAGGTAACACTTATTCTCGGGACATGGGTAACACCGGAAGGCGAAAGGAGGTGCGGCCGATGCCCTGGAACGAGGTTACCGTGAAGGAACGGAGACAGAACTTCATCCGCGACTATAGGCTGGGTTACTACACCATCAGCGACCTGGCCGCGAGCTTTGGGATCTCCCGCAAGACCGCCTACAAATGGATAGATCGCTGGGAACAGCATGGAGCAGAAGGCTTACGTGACCTCTCCCGGCGTCCTCGCAGTTCTCCATGGCAGACGCCGGAGGCAATTCGAAAAGAGCTCCTTGCCGTGCGTCGTTTCGGGTATTCCGAATACGAGCAATCCCTACAGATCCAACCCGAACAGACCGCCTATGTCCAGGTCCAGCTACAGAAGGCGCCGTTTCAACTGCACGACATATCCGTGTCGCGGGTGCGTTTCAATCCCAGCAACCCGGGACCTCCTGGAACGACCCTCATCCGGTTCCAGGTTAGCTCCTACGGAAGCGGCACGGTCACTATCCAGAGCGCCGACGGTCGGCCCGTCTCGGATGCAGGTGTAAGGACGTTCGTGGTCAACAACTTCGACACCTGGAACCAGCATGTGAGCTGGGACGGGAGAGATGCCTCGGGAAAGGTGGTACCGGACGGAACGTACGTGGCGCTCGTGGAACTGCAATCGGCCGAAGGCGGAGCGCTGCAGCAGGATACGGCCGTGATCCATGTCGACTCTTCCTCTGTAATCCGGTTTCGGAACATGCTGAGTGGGAATCCCGGCCTCGCCTACGCACCCATTCCGGATACGCTGCCGGACGGCAGCGAGCAGCTCGCAACCGAGTTCCTTGGTCGCGTGGGAACGGACTCGAGTGGCGCCGTAATCAGGCAGTTTCCGATCATGGCAGGGGTATGATACGGGCTGTCATACAATCTCGAAGCGGTGGCTATCATCCAAGGAGTGCTCTACAGTGAGCCGAGCCTCAACGACGGCTCCATAAGCCTTGGATTGAGGTGGCAATTCCTCGATCAGCCGTTTGCCGGCTTTGGCAGAGCGACCGCAATGATTGCAGCGAAGGGGACCTTCATATCCGAGGCGGCGACAGATACGGTGACGAATTTCGACGGCTTCGGCGTAAGCGTTCCTTTTGGCATTCGTTTTGGTCCGGTTGGGTTGGCCGTTACTCCGGAAATCGTCGCGAACTCCTACCCAATCTATCCGGTGGAAGCACCGTGTACGCCGGACCTCCACGTGTGGGGGCATGGCCGCGCCGCGCTGTACGTAGACACCGGCACCATTCTTGCGGGTATGTCCGTCGCAGTACGGACGCGTCCTTTCCTGGCCCCGCGACGGACAGAAGTTCCTTTTCGCCAGTTCTATCAGCTGCCGATCAACACTGCTGCCGAGCTTCACGTTGTGATTCCTGGAACGTCAGCGGTGGTTGGTTTGACCGGCGCCGCGGAGATCTCGAGCCCGACAGACTACTACGTGATGGTCGGTGCAGGATTGGGGTGCCTCTGCTGATTGCGGTTTCCCGGTTCATCCCGCTCGCCATGAAATGAGATCACAGACAGGCCATGGCCTGACGAAGGTCGATTCAGCGGATCAAATGAAAGAGATCGTACCGGCTGCTGGCACCCGTCTTCTCGTAGATGTTGTGCGCATGCGTCTTGATCGTCGCAAGGCTCACGCAGAGTTTCTCGGCAATTTCGTGGTTGCTCAGCCCGCGATTGAGGAGCTGGATCACCTCCGACTCGCGGGGAGAAATTCTGAAGCGCTCAATGAACGAACCGTCGAGGCTCCCGGCGGGACGCGATTCAGCCAGCAGATAGGTGCCGAAGTAGTAGATCAGAACGGCGCCGAAGATCAGATAGGGAATGGTGCTTACCAGAAGCTCGCTCTGTACCGGTTTGAGCACAATCGACGAAACCTCGAAACCGGCGATTACATTTATCAGCGACTCGCCGAATCCTACAATCCCGAAAATCAGAAGCGTGAAAATCAGGACCAACTCGCGCGGCAGTTTGTCCCGGCGGAGCGCAGCCGCGATTACCCAGAGCACATAGGCGAACAGGATCATATAGAGAATGTTCCCGACCTGATAAAGAGGGCCGAAGCCAAGCGTGAGGGTCGAAAGATCGAGCGTCACCGCGCCGGGCACAAAGTCGAACACGGCCGCACCGCACGCTAGGGCCACGACGGATATGTCGCGCGCCGTCATCAGTTGTACCGTCACCAGCCGGTGCAGGAAGAGTGCCAGCGACGCGAGGAACAGTGGCGCGATCACACTGCTGACCGCATACGTCTGGTAGATCACAAGGATCGAATAGTCTGCGACGTTCATGAACAGATATTCGCGGATGAATATGACGCTCACCATCGCGGTAAAACCGGCGTAGAATCCGATCAGGTACCAGTAGGCGGGTACCCGGGAGCGTATGACTCCGAACGCCGAGAGTGCCAGGGCCACCGTTCCGACGAGAGCCACCAGCGCATAGTAAAGAATGCGTATGTGCGACACTCAGGTATTCTACACCTCGGTGTTCGTGCTGTGAAGCCGATCATCTCCGCCACTCTCTCACGCACATTCGACGGCCACTGTTCCCGGACGAAACGAGTGTGTGTCCAGCCACCCTCAATCACCGGCGTCAGGGGCTTTTGCCTCTCTGTAATGTCGACTCAACCTGTTGATCGATACGGTTCGGGCACAAAATCAACCTCTTGATCGATTTCGCCGTGTTCGGTGCTCAGCTATTCTCGTTGACATGGAGGAACCCCAAATGAAAATCACGAGAAGCAGTGTTGGAACCCTGTTTTTCCTGACGGCAGCAGTCCTGATGACTGCAGGCTGCCTGATGGCAAAAAAAGGGACAGTGGTGGAAGATTCCGCGGGACGCTACAGCTACCGCGTGACGCCTGAGATGCAGGAGGTTGCCCGGCAAGAGTCGTTCGCCCACTATGTGCATTCCGGCCCCGATATGGATGTCTATCTGGTCGCGGCCGAAGGCGATACCGAAGAGAAGGCGCTGACGAATACCTTCGCCCGCGCCGGTATCGACTACATGGACCTCACTTCAGGCGGAGTCGCCGGATTCGGGCAGTGGCGCCTGGAACGTTTCATTCCAGATGGGGATACCTGGTACGCGGTGGCATCCCAATACCGCGGCAGTACGGCCTACGCCTTTATCGTTCGCGGCGGGCTGGATTCAGATCCCGACTCGCTTCCCTCTCCGGTGTTTGGAATGCTGAGCTCGATTTCCTTCACCGGCGAGGCCGGCGAGGTCTTCGTCCCCCACTCATTTGGAGAACTGGAGGAGCAGGTCGACGCATTGACCGCAAAACTCGGAGGAAGCATCTCGATTGCCGCCATCAAGGACGGAAAGATCGTCTACGAATACGCCGGCGGATTGGCGAATCCCGGGACGCCCGCGGACACCGGCGTCGCCTACCACTGGGGATCGATAACCAAGACGGTGATATCTGTCGCTATCATGCAGCTGGTGGAACGAGGGACGGTTGATCTGGACGCGACTGTCGACACCTATCTGCCCGAGTTTGCCCCGGGCGCCAAAATCGCCGTTCGCGACCTTCTCGGGCATACGAGCGGAATCATCGAGGATCGGGAGACTAACCAACTGACGGCCTTTAACGCGGGTTCGCTGCCGACAGTCACGGATGTCTGGGAGGAGTACTGGCCCACTGTTGACCGCCTGGCGTACGAGCCGCGCACCAGCGTTGTCTACACCAATTACAACTTTCTGGTGCTGGGCGCGATCCTGGAACGTGTTACCGGGGAGGAACTCACCGGCTATGTACGCCGCGAGATCTTCGATCCCGTCGGCATGCATGCGACGGCTCACCGTTCGGCCGATCTTCCGGCCGGGACAGTCGAGGCCTCGCCGGTCATCCCCCACGCGCAACTGGACAAGCTCCTGGAACAGCTGGCGCCGGCCGGAAACGGTTACGATGAGGCGGTCATGGCGGAGACGGACTCGCTTACATATCTCAATCCGGTCGATATCTTCCCCTGCTGGGGCGGGGTCAAGGGCACGGCGGCCGATGCGGTGCGCTTCGGCCAGCTGTTTATCGACCTGGGCGAAACCTCGAATGGCCGCATTCTGGAGCGCAAGACAGTCAACGAGATGATGACCGCCCAGAAAACGGCCGACGGCACGCCGATGGCCTTCGGTCTCGGCTGGAAGGTAGTCAAAGACGGACGAGCCTCATATATCGAACATTCCGGCGGCGGACCCGGCATCGACTCGCTGCTGCGTGTCTATCCGAAAGAGGGCATTGCGATCGCGGTACTCGGGAGCGTCACCGGATACGGTTCCGGCAGCATCCTCGAATACACTCTCGACCTGATCGACTAACCGGGTTGGCGGGGCGTCGTTGACCGACGCCCCGCTGCATGAACCTCACCTGAGACAGGTCGGAAGAGGCTATTGCAGCTTCAACCGAGCGACTCCCCTGAAGTTATGGTAGACCGTGAAGCTGCCGTAGTGGGCGACTGCGTAGATGACATCCAGGGTGGTCCCGTTTGTCCCGGGGAAGGCCGTCCGGTCGAGCGCCAACTCCATCGTCATCAAGGTGCCATTCCTGGTCATCGCGTGCTCACGCACCCCCGTTGACTCCGCATCATGGTGGGTATGGCCCACGCCTTGTTGGACTGTGAAGGCTTCCTTGCCATTTTCGACGTTGCCCATGAAGATG
The DNA here is from genome assembly GCA_964577375.1 of uncultured Spirochaetales bacterium. Classification (GTDB taxonomy): domain Bacteria; phylum Spirochaetota; class Spirochaetia; order DSM-27196; family DATKUC01; genus DATKUC01. The sequence continues at coordinate 4,696 of CAZNYW010000081.1, forward strand.
ACTGCACCTTCCATCAGTGTGGCACCCACCCCGATCGAGACCCATCCGTCTTCCTCTCCGACGATCGCCAAATAGAGCGTATCAGCACGTTCACTCGCGTAAAGGTGCACCGGACCGTCGACATGCTCGACCGAGTACTCCCCGGCCCTGACGACACCGTCGACGACTGGTATCGACTGTCCCGAGACGGTTGCAGTCGTTGCGAGTCCCAAGACCGCCGTGACAATCAGAACCCCGAGCATCTGCCCGTTCCTGCTCATTAGTCCTCCTTTCCGGCACCACGGCGACCTCCGCGATTCTCACACGACGGCTGCCGGAGCGCGATCATCTCCGTTGTGGCGGAATGCGTCGACGTGATCACCTCCAACATGTGCATATGATCTCAGCGCCTGCGCGTTGACGCGTCGCGCTTGCCCGCTCGCATACAACAGAAATACGGGGCTCTCCGGAATCGGCGCGCGCAAAGAGGCCTTCGCCGGCAACCCGAGCACCGCATCGGGCGGCGTACATTTCCCCTTGCGCTGGCGCCACCCGCCGCCGACGGTCCACTCCCCGACTCTCGCATGGGTCCCGGCGAGTTCGATTGCCTCACAACCGGGATCATCGGCAGCGGAGTCCAGGTGACTATCGTGGCGGGGATGACAGCCTTCGTTGGCAAAGCGAATCGAGACATGGTACACCCCTCCGCCACCTGCTCTCAGTCGGCCGTTGTGCGGCGGCACCTTCCGGCGGTCCGATTACCGACCCGGGTTTTGCTTGTGACTGAGCGTTGGCGTTGGAAGGATGCAACACGATGCGGGAGGTCAATCCACGCGCGATGCGTAATTTATTAGTATTTGAGTATATTATTGGTCTGTTGTCAATGTGGTGCATCGAGTACTCACCGCGTGGGTGAAGGTTGAACGGCCCCTTCTGGAGTACAGACATGGCAGATTCGCGCACAGCCATTTCCCTCACATCTGGCCGATCATGAGGGTGCTGCCTTCGGTATCCTTGAACCAGGCGCTTTTCACGTCGCCCATCCTTGCGACGCCATCCACAGCCTTGATGCCGTGCTCCGACATCTCAACGTCTTCGAATCTGACGCCGCGCGGCTTCAGGGTATTCACGACTGCCTCGACATCGGCCACCTCGAAGACTCCGGAGTTCTGATCCGCCTTGACCGGGACCTTTCGATTCTGTCCCACCGGCTCCGTTCCGGGTCATCCCGGGCCCGGCATCAACCAGACGATAGTTCTGAGGCAACGATCCCCTTAGGTCACGATGACCTTTGAGGCAGCACGTTATCTCGATCAAAGTAGTTAGATACACGTACAATTGAGCGACACATGGAACACGGTAGTGTCAGAGAGCTGACGGACGAGCTAATCTCCTTGTCGGCAGCCGAGTGTTCCAATGACTGCTTTGGTTTTCTCAACGATGCGGTCTTCTCCCGGCAGTTGGCCTCGGCTGAAGAGAACGCCTTTGTTCGCCTCATAGCGCGCGCCCGACTGATCCAATCGGACAATCCCATCTACGAACCCGTCTATCGGTATCTCATGCACCTGTATCTGCTGAACGGCAGTCGCCTCCACGCATTGGCGAGGTTCGATAGACTTCGAACAGCTCTACTCGATTCACGATCTGTTGGGAAGAAGTCACCGGTCTCTCAGCGAGAATGACGATGCTAAGAAGGTCTACCTGCATCTGCGAGATGCGGCCCGAGGCGCAGGACAGCGTATCGCTGAAGGGCGGGCATTGGCCAACATCGCGCGCGTACGTACATCCAATTATCAGTTGCAGAAGGCCCAGGAGGCAGCTATCGAGGCTCTCGAGGTCGCCGATCTTACTCAAGATGCAAGTCTCCTCACTTTTGTGCTGTTGATGGCCGAGCTCCGAACCGCCCAGAGCAATTTCCACGAAGCTATCGATCTATCCCAGGAGGCTCGCGCCATCGCTCGACATGGCGTCATTGCTCAACAAGACCGGTAGACCGTCGGCAGCCGTCGTTCAGGAAGCGCGAGACTTGGTCCACGCAACCATGGCCTCTCTGTCGGCCTCATTTCTCCAAGACATCTTCCGCAATTCAACTTGGTTCAGGCTGCGGGATGAGCGTGAGCACCGGAAGCAGGAAAAGGGGCAGGGACACGCGGCAGGACTGACGACAAGAGAAGTGGAGGTGCTGAGGTTGGTTGCCACGGGTGCCACGGACCAACAAAGTTGCTGACACCTTGCACATCAGCGTAGGTACCGTGAACACCCACATGACCAACATCTTCAACAAAACCGGGTGCGAGAACCGGACTGCTGCGGCAACATTCGCCGCCGCGAAACACCTTCTTTCTACGTGACATTACGTAGTCGATGATCTCGTTTTGGACATCCACCCGATGGAAAAATCAGTATTATTCCGGATGTCCGTTTGAACGCCACGCTCCATAATACCGACAGAATGTCGCGAAAGGAGGCAATGGTGCAGACAAAGACACTTCACGATTTCGAGCAGGCAGCCTGGTCCCGCCGGGCGCGGTTTCTACGATGATCTATTCGCTCCAGTCAGTGCCCAGGCGATTGATGGCATTCTCAACTGCCTGAGTCCGCTCAAAGGATATCGTCATCTCGACGTCGCATGTGGCACAGGTCACCTGGTGGCCGCGGCAACGGCACGCGGGGCTATCAGCGAAGGTGTTGATTTCGCGCAGCCCATGATCGACGTGGCAGGGGACACCTATCCGCGGGCACGATTCCGCGTGGGAATCGCTTCCGAGCTACCGTACGATGACGGGGTATTTCAATCACTCACCTGTGTCTTCGGTCTCTCGCATATGCCCGACCCGGGAGCGGCTATAGAGGAGTTCTACCGTGTCCTTCGACCCGGGGAATGTTCGTCTTCACGCTCTGGTACGGACCAAACGACGGCAACGAGGTACTCGCCATCATTCAGTCTTCCCTGGAACGGTTCGTGGAGGAGACTCCATCAGCTCCCAACGGTTGGCCACCACTCCGGTATGCCGACGAAGCGATGTGCGCCACCATCACGGACAAGTACGGTTTCGGAGCTCCGTCGTTCGAGAGGCTGCCTACCGTGTATCACATGAGTTCAGGCGAGGAGATGCTCAGACTGCTTGACACTCTCAGCAGTCGGTCGAAGTTCATCCTGGACAATCAGTCGCCCTCCACTCAAGAACGGATCCGGAGCTCTATCCTCTCGGATACGGAGTCACACAGGTCGGAGCACGGAATATCGTTGGCATTCCCAGCAATGCTTGCCCTTGCCCGAAAGCCGAAATAGGGGGATATCATGAGCGAACTCAACGCCATCCACACGGTATTTGCCAGCGTGGATGAGATGCTGGCTCCGGAGAAATTGGAAGAGCTGCTCGTCAAATCCGTCACCCGTGTAGACTGTCGTCCGATGGATGGGCACTTCGGGCTCGCCGGCGCACAGCTGTACTACGTCGAGACCGACGCGGGCCGACTCGTGCTCAAACGAATGTCGAGCGCATATGATTGGATCATGGTTGTGACTGACGACCATCAAGGCCGGTCGGTGCGGCTCTGGGAATACGGCCTGCTGGATCAGCTGACTCCGAACATCGAGCACATGATTGTTGCCTGCTCGCGCGACGGCGACGGCTGGGCTATCGTCATGAGAGACCTCGCAAACGCGTGCTGCGATCCGTCCGACTTGCCGCAGGGCTATGTCACAGTCTTTCTTGACGCTCTGGCGAAGATCCATGCCACATTCTGGAACGATCCCCGCCTGGAAGATCCGCATCTCGGGCTCGCGGAACCGGGGGCTGTCTTCAACTTCCTCAATTTGGCCAAAGGTCATACGGGGAGCTCTCACGGGATTGTCCCGGAAGTGGTTCGGATCGGTTGGAACGTCTTGGAAAAATTTCTCGATAAAAAGGTTTTCCGGCACATGGTTGCGATCCATGACGACCCCAAAACGTTCATCAATGCCCTAACCCGGTATCCGAGCACTCTCCTCCACGGAGATTTCCGCGCCGAAAACCTGGCGCTGTCGAAAACGCCGGTGGTTCTCGACAGGCAAGCGGCCGCCCGATCGCTCATGACGATCGACTTAGCCTGGCATACAAGACAGCTACACATCGTACCTGGCGCGGATCCAACGGCGGCCGTCGAATACTACCGTCGACGTCTGGAGCACTACCGTGGGCGACATATTGAGGACGACCAGCGGCAGGCCATAGTTGACATCGGCTTCGCCGTCGACGCGCTGTTTGCGACCTGTTTCGACGCATACTTCTCCGTCCAGGATCCAGATTTGCGGATACGGGCGCTGCATGAGAATATCGTGATCGACCGAACCAGTCTGATTGCGAACAGCCTTCGCTGGCTCTAGAATCGCTCCGGGCGGTAGCCAATGTACCACTACTCATCAACGAACGCCCAGAAGACAGGGGAAAAACCACCCTGCGGATGCAAACTAGCCGCATTGGCGGAGGCATACGAGAGCCGCTTTCTTGCTCAGGGAGTGGCGTACCCAGGCTCCGTAACGCGTTCTATAGCGTCTTCACATCGAAGGCAGTCCCGTCGCAGGCGACCGTGCCGGAGAACAGCACCGTACTGCCTCCGGCCCCGGTGAGCGTGACACTGTTCCATGTCAGTGAGGCAACCGGACCGCCGGAGAACGTGGCCGTGCCCGTGATAGTCCCGGAAACGAGATTGTACGTTGTGTTGTTCTCGGTCAGCGTCACGGAGATTGTCCCGCTCAACGTGTAGCCGGTCTGCGAGCTGTCGTCGAAGTTTGAAAGATCGATCGTCATGGCGTAGGTCGTTTCCGATGAACCAGCGGGAGACGCCATTCCAGTCATGCTTGCGCCGGCTACGCCATAGGCAACCTTGCCGTTTCCGGAATCCGCCCCACCCTGGGCCCCGGCGCCGGTCCACGACGACTGTGATTGTATGATCGCGGCAACGCCATGCAGAAACGCCGTTGCGGCCTCTGTCGCCTCGGAAGTGCTGTCGAGAGCCAACTTGCTCGCATCGAACTTCGTTCCATTGCAGGTCACGGTACCGGTAAAGGTCGTCGTCGAGGAAACGCCGCCGGTGCTCGTTACTCCTACGTTCCAGATCTCGGTCGTTACCGAGCCACCGGACATGGTCAGGTTTCCGGTGACCGTTCCAGTAGCTATTTCGCCGGTCGACGAGTCCATCGTCATTAGCACGTGTCCGCTGCCGCTTACCGTATAGCCGGTTGCCTCATCCGAGTAGTCGGAGAAGGAGACCCCAAGGTCGTAGGTGGTGTCGGACCCGGCGGGAACCTCTGTTCCTGTCATGTCTGCGCCGGCTGTACTGTACGCAACGCCGCCGTCTCCTGGTTTCTTCCCACCTTCGGAGCCCTCGCCGGTCCATTGTTTCTGGTTGCTGAGCACCATGCTTACACCGCCCACTACGGTCTGCGACGCTGCTACAGCCTGCGCAGTCGTCACGGTGCTCCCGCTACCGGTACCTGCCTCCTGGCACGCGGTCACCAGAAGCACGAACGTGCCGACAAGAGCGAGCGCCACCAAACGAACGAGCTTGTTGCTGAAAGAGTACAGCACGTCTTGCCTCCCGAACGGATCCGGCCTGCAGCCCTACCGTTGCTACACATACAGCGAAACAGACTCCGCCGCTCCTGCCGCACAAGAACACTGTCGGAAGATACGGCATCGTTATATACCAATAAATACGGTTCGGGGCGCACGGCAGATCGACCGAAAGGTGATTCGACAGCCGGACGGTACCGGGGTGTGCTTCGTCCTCCGAACCCGCTTGTTCATTAGCGCGGTTGCGGTTACGATCCAGGTCACCGTGTGGCGAAGTCGAAAAGCAGAGCTTCCGACCACGTTCTCGCGTCCTTCGCGTTCGGCGCCGGCCGGCCGCGTCCGATTAGTCGTAACCCACAACATCCGCTTCATGCGCGGAGCGCCGCAGTGCCGCTTATCAAACGAAAGTCGCTTCTTCAACGCTCCAAACCCGTTTTCGACCATCTATGCAGGAGGTCAGTATGTTTGTTCACTTAAATCGGAGGATGACGCCGCTGTCGCAGGTGCTTTCTGTGCTGATCCTACTATTTATCGTCGTTTTCTGCGTTGGCGGTGCCTCCAGAGAGTTGCTACCACCTTCCCCAGTGCCCACGATTTCACCCGCGCCGACGCCGGTTCCCACTGACCCACTCGCAGAAGTCAGCTCTTTTGAATATCTCATTGCAGTGAATACCGGCACCCCAGGAATGTATGAGGCCATATCAAAGAGTCGAGCTGATTTGATAATTCTGGGCGGAGGTTCCTACGACGCACCCCTGGACAGAACTCAGGCAGATCCAACCGGGGACAAACTGATAGTCGGGTATCAGGATATTTCTGAAGCTGCGGCTTTTATGTTTCCGGAACTTTTCGCGGGAAGCAAATTGCCAGATTGGTTTGGAAAACAGAACCCGGGGTATGCTGGTCTGTACACCGTGCAGTATTGGAATCCTGTCTGGAAGCGTGCGATCTTTGCAAATATCGACAAGATCGTCGCAAACGGATATGACGGGGTTTTCCTCGATGTGTTAGACGGGAACAATGAATGGTCGCCGGGAAATCCTGCGGGAAACCCGGTCTACCCTGATGCACTCAGGGAGATGGCGACACTTCTTTCCGACATAAAGTCTCATATCAAGAGTGCTTACCCGCAAAAGAGATTCTACTTGATCGGCAATAACCCGACCGGAATCGCAGCCCATTTCCCGTCTGCTCTGAGAAATCTGGACGCCATCTTCAATGAGTGGGTCTACTATGGTCAGAAACCGACCGATGGGATGGTGTCTGAATACAAGGGAGCAACCAACGCTTCCTGGATAAAAGCAACTTTGGCACCATTGTATCAGAGTGCCGGAGTACCGATCTTTGGGTGCGACTATCCCGCTCCGCTAAACGATTCCTCGGCAGCAATCTTGAGCTTTGAGTTCTACAATTCGCTTGGATGGATTCCATCGGTGACGACGCCTTTTCAGAACCTAAAGATACTGTCGACCGGGCCATTCATGTTCATGGCTACGCCTTCGAATACAACTGTTACCGGGTACCCTGATTTTGTGAACTACATGTCCGGAGGTCGAACGGCCGAGGCAACTCTGATAGGTGGCGATCGTGGTGATTATTTCATCGGCGGTGCCGGGAAGAATAGGATTCGAGCCGGTGCCGGGAACGACACAATTTACGCTCATCCCAAGGATGCTGCATACAAGAATAAGATCGTGGTCCACCTCTCTTCGACTATCAAGAACGGAACCACGCCTTCGGTTTCAGTTCTCGTGAATGACCAGGTACTGGTTCAACCTACGCCAATTACTACTGCATATGGGACTGACACCCAGGAGTTCGCGATCGATGCTTCTCGATACCTGCCGATTTCTTCGCTATCGTTGAAGGTGACAGGGACGAGCTACGTCGACCAAGATAACTACTCCAATATTGAGATCAACGACATCTTCTTTGACGGAAAACCGATAGACCTTGCGACCGGAGTGTACACAAATGGCCGTAGCAGCACAGGTTATACATATTCCAACAGCGGCACTGTCAGCTTTCCGGGATCATTGTTTGCACCAACCGAGTATTTTCTGGCGGATACGCGTGACGACATAGATGGCGGCGGAGGCGTGAACACTGTAATCTACCGGGGTCCGTACGGCAATTACTCAATCGCCCCAGAGGCGGATGGGTCATTGTTGATCAAGTCGGATACAACGGCCGAGGGTCCCGATCGATTGACGAATGTTCAGAAGCTGGTATTCGCAGACAAACAGGTGGAACTACCGCAATCGAAATGATGACCGCGGCCGCCGTATAGCGTGTTCCATTTCACCGACGTCCGTCCACGTTGATATTCACTCGAAATAGCCTCAGGCATCCTCTGCTTGTTCAGGCTACGGCTTCGACGCGGATCATGTTCGTCGTTCCCGGCTGGTCGAGGGGAAGCCCGGCGACGTAGACTACTCTGTCACCTTTCTTGAGCACACCGCTGACCTTGCTTTCCTGGATGGTATCCGAGACAATCCGATCGAGTTCCTGTTCCGGAACCTCAAGCAGCATCGGACACACACCCCAGTTCATGGTCAGTTGGTGATATACGGACTCGTATTTGGCAAACGCAAAGATCGGCATATGTGGCCGAAGTCGAGAGATCAGCCGAGCGGCATGTCCGGTCTCGGTCAGGACGAAGATGGCAGCGGCGTTGCACTCACAGGCAACCGAAACCGCGTTGTAGGACATGATCGCCGATAGATCACCTGCTTTGACTTCGGGAGGCATATTCCGGTGATATTCTTCATAGTCGAATGCTGATTCCACCTCGCGTATGATGTCGCCGATCGTCTCAACGACCTTGACCGGATAGTGCCCCACAGCCGTTTCGCCTGAAAGCATGACCGCGCTCGTAGAGTCGAAACATGCGTTGGCTACGTCGCTTGCTTCGGCACGCGTCGGCATAGGGCTTTCGATCATCGACTCGAGCATTTGCGTTGCCGTTGTAACCGGCTTCGCCGCCAGGTAACCCGAGCGGATGAGCCGTTTCTGGGCAGTCGGTACTTTCTGAATTGCCACTTCGACGCCCATATCACCCCGGGCAACCATGATGCCGTCAGCCGCGGCAATGATCTGATCGGCATTGGAGAGGCCCTTTGCGCTTTCTATCTTCGCGATCAGTTTACATGTTACATTTTTGCCACATGCTGCTCCGACGCGCTGCACGAGCCAGCGCACCTCCTCGATATCCGCGGTTTCACGAACGAATGACAGCGCGATGTACTCCACTTCCTCTTCAACGGCCTGGGTAATGTCGCGAATGACTTTTTCGGAAAGAAATGGAATCGGATAATCGACGTTGGGAAGCGTCAGATGGGCCTTTGGGCGCAACTGTCCGGCATTGCTAATGCGGACGCTCACTGCTCCTTTTCCAGTCTGTGTCACCTCGCCCGAGAAGTACCCATCCATAAGGAGCACGCGCTGACCAATCGAACAGAACGTGTCTATCCGCGGAAGGTTCGTGTAGATGTGCAGTGGTTCCTCAGAGACAAGCGATTGGATTCCCTCTTCCGCCCGCGATTCAATCACGAGCGTCGCTCCTTCCTCAATGTCGATAGGTTCAGCGTAGCCGTATACTCGAACCGCGGGGCCCTTGATATCTGCCATTATTGGCTTGAGGATCCTTAATTCCGATCTAGCTTCGCGAACTATGCGGATGACCTCTCGTGCTGAATCTGCCGTGCTGTGTGAAAAGTTCAGGCGAAACACGTTGACGCCTGCCGAAAGCATTGTGCGGATAATTTCGGGCTTGTTCGAAGCGGGCCCCACTGTAGCTACGATTTTCGTTCTCTTGTCAGTCTTCTCCATGGTGTCGTCGTCCTTTGTGCGCTCCGGTTCATACTATTCTTTGACTTCCCAGCGCGGCCTTGGCGCTGAACGAGGTCGTGAGAATTGCGCATACGCGGCACAGTTGTGATCTTGGTTAACAAGTCAAAGATAGTTCAGTTGACTTGTGTAGGAAAGGCCATGCCACAAATTCCCAAACGCCGGCGATCGAAGGCACGCCACTTGACGTGTGGGCCAGATCTTATGGAACCCGGTTGTCCATCATGGAGGTTAGCAGTACGATGGGAGTCACCATGTGGCGAAGCGGAGAAGAAGGCTCCGGGACCACCTAATCAAGCCGCCGAAGTCCGGTGTCTACCGGCGGCCCGAAATCACTTTTCCTATAGATAGGTACATCATGTTAGACAAGAAGATTGGCGTCGGATTTATCGGCGCAGGTGAAGTCTCGATATTGCATGGAATCGCATTGCGGGAGATTCCCAATGCTCAACTAGTCGGCCTGTGGAACCGCACGCCCGAACGGGCGGTAAGACGGGCACAAGAAGAACACTGCAAACGCTATGAAACAGCGGAAGAAGTTGTCAAAGATCCTGCCGTTGATGCGCTGATTATCAATACTAATCAGGAAACCCATTTGAAGTATGCGAAGCTCGCGATGGAGGCGGGGAAACATGTCCTGGTGGAAAAGCCGCTCGCCACAACAGTCACTGATCTGGAGGAAATGAAGGCTATTGCCGAAAAGACCGGGGTACTCTGCATTCCGGGACACAACATGATTCATGAGGAAAGCATCAAGCGCGCTCATAAAATCGTCAAGAACGGCGATCTCGGCAAAATCGTCTCGTGCTATGTCATGTACAATATCCAGCACTCAGAAGAGCGGGCTTCGACTCTGCCGGGTGTGGTGCGGCATATCTTTACGCATAATCTCTACACCATGATGTATTTGACGGGCAGCAAACCCGTTCGGGTGCAGGGCTTCAAGGCCAATCTGCACTACGAGAACATCGACAAGGAAGACATCACCCTCGTGAATCTGGAATTGGAAAACGGCGCGTTGGGCCATATTTGTTCAAGTTTTGCCGCAGACGACCTCGCGCCCGCTCCCTGGACCTATACCGCAAAAGTCATCGGGTTGGGAGGGACGACGCACTATACGTATAACGACTGGGTTGAAGTGAAGAAGGGGATCTCGCATTCCCATACGTACACCGCGTATCAGGCGACGATCACCAATGAAGATCAGTATTTCGCGAACCTGTGTTTGTATGGAGGCAGTCCCCTTTCGACGCTGGATGACGCGATCTGGTGTCAAAAAACAACTGAAGCTCTCGAGAGATCGATCGCAGAAGGTATCACGACGGAGATTCACTAGTGGGTGCTCGGTGATGTCGGCGACCGCGCCGGCCCCGGCCGCGATCGTCGGGAGGGTTACCTTGACGTCCGGCCGGCCTGCCAGGCCCCGCGTCTAAGCGGCTGCTCGCCGACCGGTGCGATCACTCGATTCGGTCAGGCCTCACCTGTCGTCTGCTCGCGTGCTCGAGCCGCCGCACTCTGAGTCGATCGACCACGATCGCGGCAAGCAGTACGAGGCCGACGACCATCGACTGGTAGTAGGCGTTGACGTTGATCGCTACCAGCCCGTCACGGAGCACCACGAGCAACGCTGCCCCCGCCACCACGCCGATCAGTCTTCCCTGACCGCCCCGGAGGCTCACGCCGCCGATCACCGCGGCCGCCATCGCGATCAACTCCCAGCCGCTGACGCTGTCGGCCGTTCCTGATGTCAGCCGGGACGCCTCGATAAGACCGACTACACCTGCGCACGCACCGCTCACCACGTAGGCCAGCGTGAGCCTGCGGTTGACCGGAATTCCCACCGACGGCATAGAGCTCTCGACCGATGTAGGTCCGCTCGAGGAATATCCACGCAGCGATTGCGATCACCAGGAAGATGATCACCGCGACCGGGATGCCGACGACCGTCGATTCGCTGATCGCCAGGAAGCCGGGTGAGTTGATCGGGATCGGGATCGGGTTCGGTGCAATCGCCTCATCGAATAAATACTAGGAAAAGTGATCTCGGAACGCACCCGCCAAGGGGCCGACCAAAGGCGAGACTTCGCGGAACCACGGCAACGATTGCATTTTGCGGG
>CAZNYW010000082.1:0-15707 GCA_964577375.1 uncultured Spirochaetales bacterium
TACTTACCGCGGAATTACTCCCCTGATTTTATCCACAGGGTTCTTGATACTTCCATCGGCGCGCCCTCAACGGACAATGACGAAATCCGCTTTCCGGTCGGTCACCGATACGCGCTCTATCCTGACCTTCACCCGGTCGCCGAGCCGGTAGACCTGTTTGGTCTTTTCACCCACGAACCTGAAATTGCGCTCGTCGTGTTTGTAGAAGTCGTCCGACAGGTCCGATACCTTCACCAGACCCTCTACCAGGTAGCGGGAAAGCTCGACGAAGAGTCCGAAGGAGGTAACTCCTGAAATGATGCCCTCGTACACCTTCCCTACTTTTCGTGAGATGAACTCGAGCGATTTCAGCTTGGTGTATTCCCGTTCCGCCGCCGTTGCCGTCTTTTCGGCAGCCGAGCAGCGGCCGCAGATCTCCAGAAGCCGGCGATTGAGCGGTCCGAGCTCGGAGCCGCTCAGCGTCTTCGGAAGCGGCTGCCTGCTGCCTTTTCGGCTGCGTCCGCTGCCCTTTCCCTCGCGGACCGGCGACTTGTTGTTCTCGCCGGCAATGAAGCCTTCCGGGATTCCGAGCTGGCGGGACAACGCCAGGTAGCGTCTCAGCAGACGGTGAACCTCGAGATCGGCATACCGCCGGATCGGCGAGGTGAAGTGCGTATAGGCGTCGAATGCCAGCCCGAAGTGTCCGCGGTTCGAGGGCTGGTAGTCCGCCTTCGTCATCGAATAGAAGGCAATCCGCTCGATGAAGTCACGGAACTCGAAGTTCTGGATGATGCTCAGGATACTGCGGTAGTCATCCGGGCTCACCGAATCGCCCACGTTGTAGGGCAGGCCGAGCTCATGCAGGGAATGCACGAGCGATTCCACATCCTCCTGCGCCGGTTTTTCGTGCACGCGGTATACAAAGGGGAGCTCCTTTCCGACCGCCTTGCCCAGCCTGAGCACGAACTCCGCGACCAGACGATTTGCGAGGAGCATATACTCGGCTACCAGCCGCTGCGACTCGAGCTGCTCTGCCGGACCGATGCTTCGCGGGACCCCGTCGCGGTCGAGCACAATGGTCTTGCCGGGAATGTCGAAGTCGATGCTTCCCTCTGCCTCCCGGCGCAGACGGAGCACGCGGCTCACCAGCTCGAGCAGGTGAAGCATCCGCGCATGTCTGTCCTCTTTCCCGTTGAGGATCTCTTCGACCTCGCGGTAGGTGAATCGGCGCTTGCTGTGGATGATCGACGGTGTGATGCGGCAGTCGTGGACGTTCCCCATGGAGTCGAGCTTGACCACGACGCTGAAGGTAAGCCGGTCCTCGTTCGGTTTGAGGCTGCAGAGGTCGGCAGAAAGCCGTTCGGGAAGCATCGGAAGCGCCGAGGCGACGAAATAGACGCTCGTGCCGCGCGAGAGGGCTTCGGTGTCGAGCGCGCTGCCCTCCGGCACGTAGTGGCTCACATCGGCAATGTGGACGCCGACCTCGAAAAGGCCGTCCGGAAGCTGCGAGATGGAGAGCGCGTCGTCGAAATCGCGCGCGGTCTCCGGATCGATCGTTACCACCTGCGCTCCGCGGAGATCGAGCCTGAGACCCGCCTCCTTCTTCGAATCGGGTTTCCGGATCGCCCGTGCCTCCGCTTCCACCTTCCCGGGAAACTCCAGGGCGAGGCCCCTGGAAAGGGCGATAATCTTGAGATCCATTCCCGCCTCGTCCTGGTCGCCGACCACCCTGGTGATGCGTCCGACGGGCTTTGTTCCCCGCTTGTCCCAGTGATCGAGGACCGCCGTGACGATCCGGCCGGTCTTGAGTTTCTGAGTGAGGCCCGCCGACTTGATGTGTGCGGCGGGTATCAGGAGCGAGGTCGGAAGCCGGCTGTCCTCCGGGTACACCTTGCCGCCCTCGGGGGTCTTGCGGAAGGTTCCCACTATCTGGCGGCCGCTTCGCTCTGCGATGCGGACTACCCTGCCGGCGGGGCGGCTTCGGCGTGACGAGCTGAAAAGCTCTATCTCAACCGTGTCTCCGTCCATCCCGGTGTTGATGTGCTCGAGGTCGATGAACACGTCACGCTGATCTTCGATCCGGACGAATCCGAACCCCTTTGCCGTCAGGGAGAGCCTGCCGCGATGCACTGTTACCGATTTCGCCATATGGACTCCAACACGCTTTTCCACATCTTATCAGAAAACGGCGGCGGTGAATCCGGCGGAAAATGGTGGTCCATTAGCGCCGGTAACTCCAATAACCCCCTCTCTCCCGATGCATTTGCCTTACTTTGGGCCCACTTACTTGCAATCATCATCCATATTGGTTATGTTGCACGAAAGGTATGTCCCAGGTTCGAAACTTACATTTCGATATTCGAATATGCAAATTTAGAAAATTCAGGATAAGTGTAATCAAAACAGGAGATAAGCTGTGATCGAGTATCTCAGCCGTCACTGGGACACCGTACTGACACAGCTCGGCCGGCATCTGACCATAATCGGCATTGCATTGCCGATTGCGGCGGTAATCGGCGTGCCGATCGGAATCGCGATTTCCCGAAACAAGCGTGCGGCGCGTGTTGTCATTGCAATCGCCGGAATCCTCATGACGGTGCCGAGTCTTGCGCTTTTTGGGCTGATGGTGATTGCGCTCGCGCCCCTCCGCGCCGGCATCGGCGTTCCGCCGGCTGTTGTGGCAATTGTCATTTATGCCCTGCTTCCGATGATACGAAACACGCTCGTCGCCATTCGGGCCGTCGATCCGGGGATGATAAACGCCGCCCGCGGCATGGGAATGACCAATGGACAGATTCTCCGCCGCGTGCGGCTCCCGCTTGCCGTGCCCATTATCATGGCGGGTCTGCGAAACGCGGCGGTGCTTGGCGTCAGTGTTACCACGATCGCCTACCTGGTCGGCGCGCAGGGGCTCGGGTATTTCATCTTCGCCGGGCTGAGCCGTACCCGCCTCGACATGGTCGTGATAGGGGCGCTCTCGGTGGGAATTCTCGGCGTCGCGACTAACTACATATTGCTGCTTGTTGAGGATCTGATTACACCCAAAGGAATAAAAATTGCAAGGAAGCAGTAGGGAGATGTTCAATGGCAATTGAGTGCATTGACCTTACCAAGCACTACGGCGATGTCGTGGCGGTTGACAAGCTCAATCTCCGGTTCGAGGAACACAAGCTGAGCATTCTCATCGGACCGTCGGGATGCGGAAAGACCACGGTGCTCAAGATGTTGAACGCTCTGATTCCGCACACCGGCGGCGACATACAGTACGACGGGGTCTCGATAAGCGACATCGATCCTATCGACCTCCGCCGGAGAATCGGATACGTGATTCAGGAGATCGGACTGTTTCCGCACATGACGGTGTACGAGAATATTGCCACGGTACCGCGCCTCCTGAAATGGCCGGAGGACAAGATCAGGAAACGGGTGGACGAGCTTCTCGACCTGGTAAACCTCGATCCCGGGGCGTTCAAGACCAAGTTTCCCTCTCAGGTCTCAGGCGGCCAGCGGCAGCGCATCGGCGTCGCGCGGGGACTCGCGGCCGATCCCAAAATACTGCTCATGGACGAGCCGTTCGGCGCGATCGATCCGATCAACCGCGAGAAGCTCCAGGACAGTTTCCTCGAAATTCAGCGACACATTCAGAAGACAATCATTTTTGTAACCCACGATATAAGAGAAGCCGTGAAATTGGGTGAGAAAATTGCAATTTTGAGAATGGGTAAACTTATTCAATATGACGACACAATAAAAGTCATAAATCAGCCCGAGAACGAATTTGTGGAAAACCTGCTCGGTTCCGACCGCGCACTGAAGGGACTTGAGCTCGTCCGGGTCCACGAGATCTACGACCAGAAGTTTTTTTTCCTGCCGACAGAGGAGCAGCTGAGCACGAGGAAGGCGCTTGAAATGCTTCAGTCGGAACAGCGGTCCTTCGCCTTCCTTCGGACGCCGAAGGGAAAGCTCTACGGCTACGTGCTCGCGCGTGACCTCGAACGTGACAGAGACGGCCGGACGGTCGACGATCTGGCGAAGTCGGTTGAAACCATTCAGCTCTATGGAACGCTCATGGAGGCGATAACCCTGATGGTGACCACAGGGCTCACATCCGTCCCTGTTGTCGACGACAGAAACTCCATGCTGGGCGTCATCCGGTTCCGCGACGTTTTCGAGAAGGTCGAAGCGCTCGCGGGCACCGGAGATGCGTGAGGCCGGCGGATGTTCAGTTACCTCTTCGACAACCTGGGTTATGTGCTCGAGAAGCTGCGGGAGCATGTGCTGCTGTTCGTGGTCTCTTGGGCAATTGCCCTGGTCGTCGGGCTGACGATAGCAATCATTTCGACAAGGCCGGGAAAGGAGCGCCTGGGACGGGTTCTGCTCTCGGTTACCGGTGCGGCTCAGGCTGTACCGAGCATTGCCGTTATTGCCATCGTATTCATATTTATGGGAATCGGACCCGCGCCTGCAGTCTTCGCCCTCTTCATCTACAGCCTGGTGCCCATCACCTTCAATGCTGCATCAGGACTCATGAGCGTGGAGCCTGCATTGAAGCAGGCAGCGCGGGGAATGGGTATGACGAACGCGCAGATTCTCTTTCGGATAGAGATTCCGGTCAGCATACGCGCGATTGCTTCGGGAGCGCGCAGTGCCGCCACAATCACCATCGGTGCGGCAACGATCGCTTCGGCAATCGGCGCCGGCGGACTGGGAGAAATCATATTCATCGGACTCAGACTCATCAAACCAGAGATGATCCTGGCCGGCGCAATTCCGACGGCAGCCCTGGCCATCGCAGTTGACGGCGTGCTCGCGGGGGTGGAAAAACTTGTCGCCTCTCCGGGTCTGGCTACGGAAGAACTCTGAAACAAACACTAGACGAGGAGGAATTATGAAGAAGCGTCTGTTTATACTGGCCATAGTCCTCTTCGCGTCAGCCGGAATGGTTTTCGCGGGGGGGCAATCGGAACAGGGAACGTCATCTCCAAAGGGCCCCGTTACGGTAGGAGCCAAGAACTTCACCGAGCAGTACATCATGGGGCAGATCATGTCGCAGCTGCTCGAGGCGAACGGGTTCAAGGTCAATCAGGATTTCGGCATGAGCTCGACCGTCGTACGAAAAGGTCTCGAGACCGGACAGGTGGATCTGTATGCCGACTATACCGGCACAGCCTGGGTTACCTATCTGAAGAACAAGGACGTCATTCACGATCCGCAGAAACTCTATCAGGCAGTAAAAGCGCAGGACGCCAAGAACGGCATTGACTGGATCGAAATGCTTCCCGTGAACAACACCTATGCACTTGCAGTGAAGCAGAGCTTCGCGAAGGAGCACAATCTGAGCACCCTGTCGGATCTTGCGGCTCTGGTTAACAAGAATCCGAACAAATATAAGTTCGCCATCGATTACGAGTTCTTCCAGAGACCCGACGGGTTCATGGCCATGGCGAAAGACTACGGCATGAACGTGCCGAAGTCGCAGGTGAAGACGATGGAGATCGGTCTCACCTACCAGGCGATCGACCAGGGCGACGTCGACGTGGCGATGGTATTCAGCACCGACGGACGTTTGAAGAAATTTGATATGACCGTTCTCAAGGACGACAAGCAGTTCTTTCCGCCCTACAACCTCGCGATCTGTGTGAGGAAGAATGTGCTCGACAAGTATCCCAAAATCAAAGACATACTGGCGCCGCTTTCCAGCAAGATCGACCAGCAGACGATGGTCAACTTGAACTACCAGGTAGACGCGGAAAAGAAAGAGCCGGTTGACGTGGCGAAGGCCTTCCTTCAGAACAACAACCTGATCAGCAAGTAACCTCTTTCAGACAGGATATACACAAGCCGCGCGATGGCCGTCAGGGCCGGGCATCGCTGCGGTTTTCTTTTTCGGTCACCAGTGGAACAAACGACACAGGGCAGACTTCTGCGCGGACCACCGAACCGAACTGCTTCTGATACTGGACAAGCGTCTGGACGGCTCGCGCGTCCTCCGTCTCGCCCGCGGACCCGCGCTCACCTTCGGGGGCGATGAGGATTCCGTTCTCCGAGAGCTGTTCAAACAGCCTCGCAGGTATCTCCCGGGCGGCCGCCCACACAAGGATCACGTCGAACGGCGCCGCATCCGGCTTTCCGGCTGATCCGTCGCCGGAGAAGAACCGAACATTCCGGATCCCGAGCTCATCGCATACTCTCCGTGCGCGTTTTGCGAGCGGCTCGACGCGTTCTATGCTCACCACCTGCCGCGCAAGTGCGGCGAGCAGCGCGGTCGAGTAGCCGGATCCCGTTCCGATTTCCAGCACGTTCTCGCCGCCGCGGAGATGCGACAGCTCGAGCATGAGAGAGACGATGTAGGGCTGTGATATTGTCTGGCCGTATCCGATCGGAAGTGCGCAGTCCTCGAATGATCTTCCGCGGTACTGAGCAGGGACAAACCTGTGCCGCGGCACCGCGAGAAGCGCTTCGATTACCCGCTCGTCCCGTATGCCCCGGGCGATGATCTGGGTCTGAACCATCCGGCGCCGTTCGCCGGTCCGATCGTCGTCTTTCCGGCTCATACCCCTATTGTAACAGGAATTCATCCCGTCCGGTGAACCGGCTGAAATTGGGAAAATCTTCCGGAAGAGATTGAAACTTTTGACTAAAAAGCGCTAATATATCAAATATGAGTCACCGAAGATGAAAACCCTGGATGTCCTGGTTGCCGACAACTCGCCCATCATTCTCGAGTTCATGACGGAAGTCCTCACTTCCGCCGGTTGCCGTGTTCGGACGGCCGCGAACGGAATCGAAGCGTTCCAGATGCTGAACAGGGAGCCGGCCGACATTCTGTTCACCGACATCGTGATGCCCTACATCGACGGGCTTCGGCTCGTGCGCATTCTTCGCTCCCGGCCCAGGCACAAAGGGCTTTTCATATCGGCGCTCTCGGCAATTGCCCGCGAGAGCACGATGGATCTCTCCACTGCCGGTTTCGATCTCTGCATCGCCAAGGGTCCGCTGCGGGAGATGCGCCCCAATGTCCTTGCCGCGCTGGAGGCCGGCCGGCGGGGAAGGTCGGACTTTACAGAAACCCGGATTCTGGGCCTCGAAACGGTCCACGAACGGGAGATAACCCGGGAGCTTCTTGCCGAGATCGCCCAGTACGAGCTGCTTTCCGACCATCTGGCCGACGGGGTGGTGATCACGACGATGGATGGAACGGTCCTCTATCTGAACCGGCCGGCCGCCGCCATCCTTGCGACCACCGACGAGGTGGCGGTCGGAGAACCCTTCGACGAGCTGGGTCTGGTGCTCATGCCGGGCGAAAACCAGGTCCCCGAGCAGTTCGTCGGTCCCGACCGTGGAACGCTCTACACCTTCAGGGACCGCGTGCTCTCCTGCGCCACCGTCCCGGTAGTGGAGGCGGACCGGCAGTCCCGTTTCGTCATCTTGCGTGATGTCACCGAGCTTTGGCGTTCACGCCGGAACCTTCTTGCGGCCCTCGATGAGAAGGAGATTCTGCTGCGGGAAGTGCATCATCGCGTCAAGAACAACCTGGCGACGATTTCCAGTCTCATTAGCCTGCAGGCCGCCGAGCTGCACGATCCGGAGGGCCGGGACGCGCTCGAGCATCTTCGCGCCCAGATCAGCTCGATCGGACTGGTGCACGAAAAGATATACCAGAACGTGGGGGTTGCAGCGGTTCCATTCCGTGCCTACGCGACGGAAATCCTCGAGACGGTCCTCGACATACACGAAAGGGCCGATTCGGTTGAACTCCTCATCGACGCAGTACAGATCCACTTCAGCACCGAGCTCGCTATTCCCCTCGGCCTCATCCTCGTCGAGCTTGCCATCAACTCACTGAAGCACGGCTTTCCGAAGGGACGGTCCGGACGCATCTCGATGAGCCTCCGGCGTGAAGGAGACATGGACTGGCTCATCGAGTACCACGACGACGGGGTCGGATTTTCCCCGGAATCGGAACCCGGTAAAAGGTCCGTACTCACGCTCGGCATGCAGCTCCTTTCCGGGCTTGCCCGTCAGATTCGCGGTAGCATCACGCGCGACAGGGAGGACCCGCGGCGCGTATTCGTTGCCTTTACCGACCCGGAAGCCTCGGAGGCGGAGTAACCGGCGGTCTCACGGCAGATTGTGCGCCCTGCAGCAGGCTGTTAGAATGGCCGACAGATGGAATCACTTCACGAGCTCTACCGCATAGGTCCCGGACCGTCGAGCAGCCACACGCTGGCGCCGCGAGCGGCCGCCTCACATTTCCACGCGAAATGGCCGCAGGCAACGTCCTACCGGGCAACGCTTTTCGGAAGCCTCGCGGCAACCGGAAGAGGGCACCTGACCGACGTGGCGATAGAGTCGGAACTTTCGCCGCTCACCATTGTCTGGCGGCCGGAGGTGGAGCTTCCCTACCATCCTAACGGCCTCCGTTTCGAGGCCCTCGATGCGCAGGGCGCCGTGCTGGCGAGTGAGGAGGCCTACAGCGTCGGCGGCGGAGCGGTTGTCTACGGAGAGGCGCTTGCTGCCGGCCGCGGCACGGATCTTCCCTTCCTCTACGAGTTCTCCAACTTGCAGGAGATTCTGTCCGCCTGCCATGAGCGGGGTGCCGGGTTCTTCGAGCTGGTATTCGAACGCGAAGGAGCGGGATTCGAAGGATACCTCGCGGAAGTCTGGACTGTAATGCAGGATTCGGTGAAGCGTGGGCTTCGCGCCGAAGGAGCGCTTCCCGGGCCTCTTGGCGTGTCGCGAAAGGCGTCCTCCTATTTCCGGAAGGCAAAAATGAACGCAGGAACTCTGCGCCGGACCGGCCGAATCGCCGCCTATGCGCTCGCGGTCGCCGAGGAGAATGCCTCTGCGGGAATGGTGGTTACCGCCCCGACCTGCGGGTCCAGCGGGGTCGTACCGGCGGTCCTTCGCTTTCTCAAGGAGACCGCGCGGATCGACGACGAAAGCATACTCAAGGCGCTTGCAACTGCCGGCCTCTTCGGGAACGTGGTGAAGCACAACGCCTCCATTTCCGGCGCCGCAGTGGGCTGTCAGGGTGAGATCGGGACCGCCTGCGCAATGGCAGCGGCGGCGGCGGCGCAGCTTTTTGGAGCGACGCCCTCTCAGATCGAATATGCCGCCGAGATGGCGCTCGAGCACCACCTTGGGCTCACCTGCGACCCGGTGCTCGGCCTGGTCCAGATCCCCTGCATCGAACGTAACGCGATGGCCGCCACTCGCGCGCTCACCTGCGCGGAATACGCTCTGCTCTCCGACGGGCGGCACCACATCTCCTTCGATACGGTGGTATCCGCGGTCAGACGCACCGGTCATGATCTGCCGAGCCTCTACCGTGAGACGAGCCTGGGCGGACTGGCGGTTGCCTACGGCGGGCGGCGTGGAATGCAGAACGCAGCAGGCGAAAATCAAGGAGGCACTCTATGAGCAAGAAACGCATGCTTCTGCTTGCATCGGTTTTGGTAGTGGGGATGATCACCTCCTGTGCCGGTTCGCCGCACGCGGGTGAAGCCCCCGCCCGGCTCGACTATACCCAGCCGGCGAACCTGGCGGCGCTCATTGAGTCGGGAACGCAGACGTACAAGCTGCTGGACGTCCGGACCCCGGCCGAATACGCGAGCGGTCACATTCCGACCTCGCAGAACATTCCCTACGACCAGTTAGCGGCCAGGCCGCCCTCCTGGGACCGGTCGACGCTAGTCGTCACCTACTGCGCCAGCGGCCATCGGGCGCAAATCGCGAAGGAGACGCTGGAAAAGCTCGGCTTCCGGAACGTCGTCAATTTCGGCGGGGTGGGCAAGTGGGAAGGTGATCTGCTGACCGGTGATTAGCGGCCGTCCCTAATTTACGACTAATGCTCTAAAGATGCTTTCCTGCCGCGAAGCTCTCTCTTACCTTATTTGTAGCATGAGGAGCAACGACGCATGGGAGACATGATTTCACCTCCGGATTCGGGGACCGATCTAAAGACCAAACCGAGGGAAGACGTCAAAGAACCTGAAATGTACAAGGTTCTGCTTCTTAACGACGACTTCACGCCGAAAGAGTTTGTGGTCGAGGTCCTGATGACCATCTTCCACAAGAATCGAAGCACCGCCTGGAAGACGATGCTCACCGCCCACCAGACCGGCCACTCGGTCGCCGGCGTCTACACCTACGACATCGCGATCACCAAGGTCAACGAATCCCGCAAGAAGGCAAAAGAGGAGGGTTACCCCCTGCAGTTTCGCATCGAGGGTGCCTGATTTCCAGGAATAACCTTACATTTTCGTCATGTTTGTTCTCGACACGGGACCTAATTGGGTAGGTTGTATACCAGGGAGGAGAACAAAGCATGCCAGGCAACAACAACGTGTGCGACCTCGGTCTGGTCGGTCTCGGGGTCATGGGAAGAAACTTCATTCTTAATCTTGCCGACCACGGTTACCGCGTGGCCGGCTACGACAAGGACGAGAAGCAGGTGGCGGCCCTCAAAAAGGAGGGATACGGAAACAGCGTGGATGCCTCCTCTTCACTTGCCGAGTTTATTGCGAAGCTCAAAAAGCCGCGGGCCGTGATGCTGCTCGTCCCGGCCGGCCCTCCCGTGGATTCCGTCATCGACGATCTGAAGACCGGTCTCGAGGAGGGAGATATCATCATCGACGGGGGAAACTCGCACTTCACCGACACGAACCGTCACACGCGCGAGCTCGAGGCTCACGGCATACGCTTCATTGGCGTGGGGATCTCCGGAGGCGCCGACGGTGCCCGTCATGGGCCGAGCATCATGCCGGGGGGACAAGAAGAGGCATACGAACGAATCCGTGAAATGTTCGAGAAGGCAGCTGCGCACGTGGACGGTGATACCTGTACCACCTACCTCGGCACCGGATCGGCCGGACACTACGTGAAGATGGTTCACAACGGCATCGAGTATGCACTGATGCAGCTTATCGCCGAAAGCTACGACATTCTCAAGCGCGGTGCAGGTTTCACCGACCGGCAGCTTCACGACCTCTACTCCGAGTGGGCGGAAAGCGAGCTCAACTCCTTCCTCATGGAGATCACGGCCACGATCTTTGCACAGGAGGACACGAAAGGACAGGGACGTCTGATCGACAAAATCCTGGACGAGGCGAGGCAGAAGGGCACGGGGAAATGGACTTCGCAGGATGCGATGGACCTTCAGTCACCCGTCCTCACCGTGCACGCGGCGGTGGCGATGAGGCACATGTCGGCGCTCAAAGACGAAAGAGAGGCCGCCGAAAAGAGACTTTCCGGGCCCGAGCGAAGAATCGGAACCGACCCGCAGGAGCTCACCGCCCGGCTGAAGCGGGCGATGGAGTTTGCATACATCGTCGCCTTCGCTCAGGGCTTCAGCGAGCTGAGTGTCGCCTCGCGCGAGTACGAATACGGCCTCAACCTGGCCGACGTCGCGCGGATATGGCGGGGAGGATGCATCATCCGTGCTGCACTGCTCAATGACATAATGGAAGCCTACAGTCGGACTCCGGACATGCACAGCCTGCTTACCGACGGGAAATTCGCCGGCAGGCTCGAGGAGCTTCAATCGGACGCGCGGGAGATTGTCGCGATTGCGACGAGACACGGAATTCCGGTTACCGCTCTTTCGAGCGTGGTCTCCTATTTCGACTCCTACCGCAGCGGATGGCTTCCGGCTAATCTCGTCCAGGCTCAACGCGACTTTTTCGGTTCGCATACCTACGAAAGAGTCGACGAAAAGGGGAGCTTTCACACGCAGTGGAACAAGCTCGAGGGTTAAGAGGGAGGAACTCATGCCTAATCTGAAAACAAAACCCGGCCCCTCGGTGCTCGTCGTATTCGGCGGCGCAGGAGATCTTGCGTGGCGGAAGATAGTGCCCGCGCTCTACAATCTGCACCTCGACGGATGGCTGCCGGAGGAGTTCGCAATGATAGCGGTGGACATCAAGGAGATGTCCGACGATAGCTTCCGGAAGCGTCTCGAAGAGGGCGTCGAGAAGTTCTCACGGCGGGGAAAGCCCGACAAGAATCGCTGGGACGATCTCGCCCGCAGGATCCAGTACCGAAGGGAGGACTTCAACGATCCGAAATCATACGACGATCTCTGCACGGTGATCGAGGATCTCGAGCGGAAATGGGACCAGGAGGCGAACCAGATCTTTTACATGGCGATTCCACCGCAGCTTCTTCCGGGCGTTGCAAAACAGCTGGGAACGCAGGGGCTGTGCAGTGACCCGGAACGCTCGCGCATCGTTGCCGAAAAGCCGTTCGGGCACGATCTCGACAGCGCCAGGGAACTCAACAAACTGCTTCGCAGCTATTTTCAGGAGTCGCAGATATGCCGCATTGACCACTACCTGGGAAAGGAGACCGTTCAGAACATCCTCGCTTTCCGCTTTGCCAACGCTCTGTTCGAGCCGCTCTGGAACCGCAACTACATCGACCACGTCCAGATTACGGTTGCAGAGGACGTCGGAGTGGAGCACCGTGGAGGTTACTACGACCATGCCGGCGCGCTCCGGGACATGATCCAGAATCATCTGCTGCAGCTGCTCTGCCTGATCGCGATGGAGCCGCCGGTCTCTTTTGATGCGGACGAGGTGCGCAACAAGAAGGTGGACGTGCTGCAGGCCGTTCGTCGCTACGGCCGGGATGAGGTCAGCGACTACGCGGTGAGGGGACAGTACGGCGAAGGCTGGGTCGGCGGAAGCGAGCTTGCGGGCTACCGCAAGGAGCCAGGGGTAGACGGGAAGTCTTCCACCGAAACGTTCGCAGCGCTCAAGCTTTTTGTCGACAACTGGCGCTGGCAGGATGTACCCTTCTACCTCCGGACCGGCAAGAGAATGCCCAGCAAGGCGTCGGTGATCACGATCCAGTTCGAAGCGGTGCCGCACCGCTCCTTCCCGCGCAAGGCTACGGCGAACTGGCAGCCGAACCGCCTCATAATTAGCATCCAGCCACAGGCGGGGATACGGCTGCGGTTTCAGGGAAAGCGGCCGGGGCTGGAGATGCTGCTCAGCCCCGTGGACATGACCTTCAACTACAACGACGCCTACACGATCGATCCGCCGGAGGCCTACGAAACGCTTCTCATCGACGTGATGATCGGTGACGTCACGCTCTTCATGCGCGAGGATCAGGTGCACGCCGCATGGGAGGTCATCATGCCGATCCTCGAGGCATGGGGTGACACCTCTGCGGTGGACTTTCCCAACTACGCCGCCGGATCGTGGGGACCCGAGGACGCCGAAGCTCTGATTGCCAGGGACGGCCGCAACTGGGTTATGCTTCCAATTGCCAAAGAGAAGGACGACTGAGGCCGCCAGGCCAGGAGGTAATCAATGGTTTGGTTCTGGGTAGTACTTGTCATAGTCGTGCTTTACCTCGTTGTTTCGACCGTCATGCGGCGGGCAGGAAGCAGCGGAGTGGCAACCTACGACGAGCTTCGAAATCTGCTGGTGCAGCAGACGGAGGACCCCGTCACCCTGATCGATGTGCGTACCGCCGAAGAGTACCGTTCCGGCCACATCCCGGGAGCGGTAAACATCCCGCACGATCGCATTGCCGACCGGCCGCCGAAGGCGTCGAAGGACTCGAAAGTGGTCGTCTACTGCCACACCGGTTCGAGGTCAGTTGCCGCACGCGCTGCGCTCAAGCGGATGGGCTACGAGGATGTCGCGAACTTCGGCCGGATTGGGAAGTGGAAGGGACGGGTCGTCGAGGGCGGCAAGCCGGGGTCACTCGAAGTGGAATCCTGACCCCGAGCGAGACCTCGATTCACATCGAGGAGCGGACAGAGGCGGGCTGTTGGTGTACCATGCCGCATGCGCGATACCTCCCGTGTCTACTCTGCTCTCGTTGCTACAGTCCTCATCTGGGGACTGTCGTTCATCGCCACCAAGGAGGCGTTGAACAGCCTGCATCCGTTCGCAATCGTCTTTTTTCGCTTCGCGCTCGGCGCGCTGGTCTTCGGGATAATCCTGCTTCGGCGGGGATTTCCGAAGCTCAGCGCCCGGGACCATATGAAGCTCGCCCTTCTTTCGATCTTCGAGCCGGGGCTCTATTTCTTTTGCGAGACCTTCGGGCTGCGGCTCACGAGCGCCTCCATCGCCTCTCTCATTATTGCGGCCATACCGCTCGTGGTGATTGTTTTCGCCGGTTTTCTTCTGAAAGAGCAGGTGCGCGCACGCAACCTCACGGCGGTAGGCCTGTCGATTGCAGGGATCGCCGTGCTCATCTTCGGAGATGCGCGGAGCGCGAGCTCCGGAAGCGGATCGATCCTCGGTGATCTTCTGATTCTCGGGGCGGTGGTGACTGCCTCGCTCTACACCATCCTTGCACGCGATCTCGGCCGCACTCATTCCGCTATCGAGATCACCAGCCTTCAGGTACTCTACGGTGCAGTGATTTTCGCGCCCTTCTTTTTCGCTACAGTGGGCCGAACGGACTGGACTGCGGTAAGACCGTCGGCCATACTTTCGGTTCTCTTCCTCGCCTTCTGTGCAACCGTGCTCGCCTACCTGTTCTACAACTTCTCCCTCACACGTCTCACCGCCACCAGCGCGTCCATCTTCGTGAACGGAATTCCGGTGGTTACCACCGTCGGCGGCTGGCTCATCCTCGGGGAACGGCTGACTCCGCTGCAGCTTCTGGGCGGGGCGGTTGTGCTGGCGGCCGTCTACGTCAACAGCGTGGGCCGCCGGCGTTCGGTCGAAGCGGCCGGATCACGCCCAGCGTAGGAAAAGTAGTCGAACCAGGCCGGAATCCGGGTACCGCGAAAATCCTGGCAGCAGATTCCAACGAAGGCGCCGGCGAAGGAGCGCGCGTGCTCGTCACAGATGCGGAGCCGGTCGAGCTTCGGACCAATCGGAGTCCACTTTCCCTTCGCTGCCGCGAACCGGAACTGAATCCATTCCTGCTCGGCGTCGACGGCGAGCCTGATCGCACCGGCCTCGATCGCCCGTCGAGCTTCGGTGAGCTCTTCGATCACGTATCGATCGGAGCTCATGATACCGACTGCCGGCCGGTCGAGGGTTTCCGAAAAGTAGACCCGCAGGTAGTACCAGGTTTCGGTGCCCTGCATGACCAGGAGCCCTGCCATCTGCTGGAATGCACGGGGATTGAACTCCACGAGCGTCTCCGCCGTGAAGTCGAAATGTTCGATCCGGCGCGCAACAACCGACTGTTCGTGGAGCGAATGAAGCGATTGCCGGCCGGAGAGGCGAAGCCATCCTTTTCGCTCGCCGAGGCTCAGCCAGGACTCGTCCGGCGGAACGCGGAGCGTCGAGTAGTGCGCGGGAAGCGCCGCTTCATCAAAGTCATCCCTGATCTCGCGCGGCGCGGCTGCCGAACCGCCGCCGGGGCCGGGCACCTCCATCCGGGGACGCCGGTCCGGCGCGTCGACGCGCAGCCACCCGTCATCGCTCCAGCTGCAGGGTTGAATGAAGGTCTCGTGGCCGAGAACGCAGCTCTTCGACGGCAGAAACGGCCGACCTCCGAGATGTACCATGTACCAGTCGCCCCCGGGCGTGTCGACGATGTCGGCGTGGCCCGGCTTCTGAATTTCCACGTCGGGATTGTAGAGATAGGGGCGCAGGAAGTCGTCGTTGTTCCGGCCGTACAACTGGCCCCGGAGGGATGTGAGAATCGGATTTGTCGGGTCGGCTTCGTAGGGGCCCCAGACCGAGTCGGCCCGGGCAACGGTGACCGAGTGGCCGTAGCCGGTACCGCCCTCCGCGGCGACGAGATAG
>CAZNYW010000083.1:0-15035 GCA_964577375.1 uncultured Spirochaetales bacterium
CTGCTTTCCTGATGGAAATGAGGCCGCAAAAGACCGGGCCGTCGATGTCAGCTGATCGGTCATTCCGATGAATTGATTCACGGTGTCGGTGAGTTCGGAAGCTGCCGTGTTGGCCCGGTCGACGATCAGCTGCTGAGAGTAGCCTGCAGATTCGAACTCGGGCTTGAAGATGTCGAAGCCGGACACGTAGGTGCGGATCGCGTCGAGGTACTTCCCCTCATTCAGCTGCTGGTCTCCCGCGATCATGATCTTGTCGAACCGATTCAGATTGTATCTGAACTGGACGATATTCTGCCATTCGTTGATGTTCTGCCGCGTGCGTTCGTTCGGCGCGGCATCGAGCGCTTTCATCTTATTGATGATGGCGATAGCCTTTTCGGGCTTGTCGGGTTCGTTTTTGATTGTGTTGATCAGCTGTTCCCAAAGTGTATAGTATTCGCCGCGAATGCCGCGGATCTTCTGCATGAGACCTTCGGCCTGATCGATGAGCTCAGGGTTCTTTCGAACCGCTTCGGTGAGGAGGATAATTGCGTCATTAAGTCTGCTCCGGATAATCAGGTCGCGGGCCGTTGCAATAGGATCTTCCTGTTGCCCTCCCGCCAGAGCGGTGCCGACGGCGGCGAATAGGAGTATTACGACGACGATGACGACTTTTTTACCGCGGAAATAGGGCAAATGCACCTGGGGATTCGTCTCCTACTCCGACTAACATTCTATACCTAGTTTCGGCAGAAATACACCGAGCACTGTATCTACGAATCATTCACCTGTAAGGACGCGCCAGGATGGCCGATAATATGGAATATTGACCTTCGAGGCAGTATAATTTGTTCGGGATGAAAAAGTCACGTTCATTCCTCATTACGATAGTTCTCCTCATGTTTCTTTCGGCGGGACGGGCTTTTTCTGCCGACTTCGCGGATACCTACAGCTATATTGTCGGGATATTTGACCCGCAGGGCCCCAAAAATACCGGTTTGACCGTCTTTCCAACGCTTCTCATCCCGATGGGCGGCCTCGTCGAGGGAATGGGGACCGCGTACACCGCCGTTGGCAGGGACGTCGGCTACCTGGAATCCAACCCGGCCGCCAGTTCCGTCATGAACTATACCGAGCTTGCCGTCCAGCACAAGAACCTGATCGCCGACGCCAACATGGAGAGCGTGGTCTATACCATCCGGATGGACAACCTTGGCCTGGGTGCCGGTCTGAAGTTTCTGCATGTCCCCTTCACCGGTTACGGCGACTACGGTCAGCAAACGACAACCTTTCGCTACACCGAGACCGTGGCCACACTGAACGCGTCCTACAATTTCCTGCACGGCTTCTACTTCAATGGCCTGGCCTTCGGTGCGAATCTGAAGGTCGCCTATCGCGGTGAGCCGAACGTTCCCGGACTGATCGAAAACCAGTCGGCACTCGGCATTATGGGGGATGCAGGGCTGCTTGCCCGGTTCAATTTTCTCAAGTTCTACCCTTCGCGTAGGCGCAATTTCTCGATTGGAATTGCGGCAAAGAACCTCGGACCGCCTGTCCTCGGCGAACCCCTTCCTTCGCTGGTTTCTGCCGGCATTGCCTACTCGCCGATCCGGCCTCTCCTTTTCGCCTTTGATTTCAACTTGCCGATCAGCCTGGTGCCGGGTATCCCGCCTGCAGGCTACGGCTTTTCTGCAGGCGTAGACGTGACGGTGACCGACTTCTTTTCGACTCAGGCGGGATTTCTGCTCAAGGGGGGCAACCCCAGGGTCAGCCTCGGCGGCGACATAAAACTGGCCAATTTCGCGCTTCACGTCAACTATATACTCGACATGACCACCCAGCTGGGTGCGCTCGACAATTTCAGCGTGCAGGTGAGATTCAACTTCGGCGACCGCGGCCGCGCCGCGAGAGAGAAGAAGATCGAAGATCAATACCTGAACGCCCTCGACGCGCTCGCCAAGGGCGACTATAACACTACGCTGAAGATCTGCCGCGACATCCTGCAGCAGGATCCTTCGTTTGGTCCGGCGAGCGAAACCATCAGGAACGTAATGCGCAGCCTCGACCTGCAACAGCAGATGGAACAGCTAAAGAAGCCTACCACCGAAGGCGCGCCCGCTCCCGCCGGTTCTAGCGCGTCGAACTGATCGCCCGCTCCAGCTCCGTAGAAAGTATTTCCAGAGCGTCGTCAGTGCTTCGCCGCCGTCCGCGTCTGTTAGGCCTCAAATCCAGGAACGACTCGGACGACACAGGCTCGCCGCTCGCGACATCGATGAGGAACTGATCGATCGAGCTCTCCTCCGCCCCGACGATGCCGGCAGATCTCAGGTGGACGTCGGCCCACGAAGGCTTGGCGAGATTGCGAGGCACGTCCCGAAATCTGCCTGCTCCCCACCACCAGCGCCGGGACTTGCGCGATCGCCCTGTGGTTCGCGACCTGCCGGCACGGCCAAATGAAACCCTTTCGTCGAGATATTCGTGAAGATGGTGCGCCTCGGCCGGATAAAGCTCGACAAGCTCTCTGAAGACACCCTGATCGGCCGGCCGTTCACCGGCTTCGATCGCCGAAAGCTCCTGCTCGATCGTGCGTATGAACTCGCTCTCCTCGAACAGAATCCGGTCGATCTCGTTTCGCAGTGCGATTCGCTTCCGAAGTGCGGCGTCGGAACGCATGTCACGTTTGCTGACGGCCGCGTACGCTACCAGCCCGCACACCAGCGAGATGCCGAGGCTGACGGAAATGGGAAGTCGGATGCGCGACGTGAGAGTGAGCGCAATGTAGACAACCAGAAACGACGCGGTCGAATAGAGAAATCTGGGCAGGAAACGCACGTCTCCAACCCATTGCCGGACTGCCGCGTTCACCTGCTCGTAGAGCTCGTTCCGGAAAAGGTTCACTGCGTGCAGGTCGGGGTCCGTGCCAAAGAGGCCGCGGATCCTGCCCTTCGAAAGTATCTTCAGCACCGCGCCGCGCCTGGCAAACGGGTGGAGGAACAGCGGATTCGCCTCTCCGCGGGCGATGTGGAAGATATAAGCTGTCTTAGACTGTCCCACTCTGAAGAGCATAGCGAAATCTTTCGTTTCAGGTCAACGCTCTGCATACCCCGGGGGCGGTTTACCGTCTGGTGGTATGCGTTGATTCCCGCCTCCTGATCAATTCGGAAATCTCGGTGTGCTTGAAAAGCTGTGCATACTTTCCCGCGGTCATGCCGAGCTGGTCAACTGGTTCAGTGTCCGCGCCTCTGTCGAGAAGCGTTTTTGCCACGTCTGTAAAACCTTCGCCGACGGCCAGCATGAGCGCCGTCTGGCCATTCTTACTCTGAAAGTCGAGATCGGCCCCCGCCTCGAGCAGCTTATCCACCGTCTCAGAGTCTCCGCGGAGGGCCGCCTCCATCAACGGGCTGTTGCCGCGGTCATGGCTCACGGCATTCACACTCGCGCCCTTGTCGAGAAGGAGATCTACCAGCTCACGATGTCGCCCGCGAATCGCGAGGCTCAGGATCGGCACGCCCCTGTCGTCCCGGCTGTCGGGAGAAAACCCGACGTGCAGGAAGTCTACACAGGCCTTCATGTCACCTTCCGACACGCATTCCGCGAACACCTCTTCCGCGATCCCCAGGCCGCGCGCCTGGAGCTCCTCGCGCGAACGCTCGATAATCTCCGTCTTCCGCCACACCTCTCTCGCGAGAGTCATCTCACGTCGGAGATCCACGAGATCGTTCAGACGCGTGAATGTGCGCAGGAACTCAGGTGCTACCGCACCGTCGGGGCAGTAGAGAAACACCGGGCAGCTTCGGCCCATCCCGTAGCCGCCAACAAATCCGAGCCAGCGCGCCGCCGTCGATTCGGCACCGATCACGACGACCAGATGGGATAAAGCTGCAAAGTTGTATCGGACCTCCTCGCTGTTCAACCGCTGCCAGTTCCTGCCAAGCTGGTAAGCCGTGGCGTCGACTTTGAGGCCTCGGAGCTCGCGAAGCATCTGTTCCGCAACACGGCGATGCGCCTGCTCGCAAAAGATCCCTACTTTCACACACACTCCCGCGGACTGACTGATTCGTTACTCTCGACGGTTTCTTTAAGCATCGGCAGTCACCTCAGAAGGATACACACCCCCGGGCAAAAACCTTCACTGATGTGCCGCGCGCACTCGGCACCTGGTTACTTTACATTGAGGAAGCTGTCCCGTAAAGATACTCCTTGACATCGGAAATGGCCGCGATTCACATTCGGTCACTATCGCAGACACAGTTGAACCGCTCGATGATAGTGAGTATCGCCTCCGGCGCGGCCGGCACGCTCTGGGTAATCGGTTGCTCTCCGCAGCCGATCTCCAACGTGTTCGTCAGCAACGCCATGTCGGGAAGGTCGGAATTTCTCGGACTCCTCGTCGGTATCCTCTCCTTCGCAGCGATATTTCAGATTCCCACCATCTATTTCTATTCGAGACTGCGAAGGAAGAAGGTCTTCTGGATCGTCACCAGCACCATTCACCGGTTGAACGGCTTCGTGCTTGCAGCCGCTGCGTTTGCGGGGGCAAGAGGAGGCAGACCTTCGTCGGGCCTCAACGTGGTTGCTCTTCGGCATGACCGCGAGCTGGATTTTCACCAACATAAGTGCATTCGGCTGGTGGAACTGGATGGCCGAAATCATACCGCACAAAATCCGAGCCTATTTCTTCGGCCGACGGTCGAACGTCTCGAACATAGTCAACATAGGCTGGTTCTTCCTGGTCAGCGGCATCCTGGACGCCGTATCCGGAAGCGCACTCTACTATGCTTACGCGGTGATCTTTCTCGTCGGCGGGATCGGCGGTCTCGCGGACATACTCCTTCACATCTTCATCCCGGAGATTCATCAGAGGACGGAAAGTGACTCGGGAGACATTTCGCTTTCGGAGTTTCTCGAGCCTTTGAGGAACCGGAATTTCATAGGCCTCTGTCTTTCTGTAGGAGTTGTGCTTTCTCCATAAACGTCTCCGGCCCCTTCCTTGCGCCATATGTCACTGCGGCAGATACGGTGGGTGCTCCGATTACCTGGCTCGGGATCATGTTCGTTATTTCGCAGTTGCTGTGGATTCTTCTCTCCCCGGCGTGGGGAATGCTTATGGACCGCATGGGCCGCAAACCTGTGGTGATGATCGGGCTTCTGTTTACCCTCAGCTGGATCGGATACCTGTTCCTGGCGCACCGGAACTACACCTACCTGCTGCCGATCATTGCGCTAGCGGCGGGAGGCACGCTTGCACCCGCCTTCTGGGACGGAACGAACCAGATCATGTTGAGCCCTACACCGGAGCACAACCGTCTCTCCTTCGTAGCGTGATACTCGGCGTTGATCGGTGTTATATCGGGCGGGGGAAGCGTTGTGGGCGGCCTGCTCGACTCCCTTTTCAGGGATGTCCGCCTTACCGTTGTTCCCGGATTCACGATCCGCGGCATGCAGATCGTCCTCCTCGTGTCGCTGGTGTTGATCCTGTTCAGCCTGTTCGTGCTGTCGAAAATCCGCCAGGAACAGGGCAAACCGGTTGGCTACGTTTTCTCGATCATCACCAATCCCGGGGTGTTCCGCACGTTTCTCAACATCGGAACCATCAGCCGTACCACCGAGTCCCAGCGGCTGGTCGCGACCGGAGCGGCGGCTGGCCGAATACGCGCCAGAAGCACGTGTCCTACCAGAGCTGATGGACGTAGGGGCGAATCATTTCGTCGTACAGCTGTTGGATCTCTTTCATCTGTGCGGAGGAGAGAGCCGCCAGGTCCGCCGCCCGGGCGTTTTCTTCGGCCTGCGAGTCGCGGCTCGCCCCCGGTATCACTGTCGTCACTTCCGGGAACATGAGTACCCATCGCAACGCAACGGCAGCCATCGGTGATTCCTTTGGCAGGATGGTTTTCAGGCGCTCGACGGCCGCGAGTCCCACCTCGTAAGGCACTCCCGAGAAAGTTTCGCCCTTGTCGAACGCTTTGCCCTCGCGATTGAAGTTCCTGTGATCCCCCTCTTTGAAGCGGGTACCGGACCCGAATTTTCCCGACAGAAGGCCGCTGGCGAGCGGCACCCTCACGATAATGCCTACGTTGCGCCGCCTGGCCTCCTTGAAGAAGAGCTCCGACGGCCGAAGACGGAACATGTTGAAAATGATCTGCACGGTCGTGACGTTGGGGTACTCGATTGCCTTGAGCGCCTCCTCGACCTTCTCCACGCTCACCCCGAGGTTTCGAATCTTTCCTTCAGACATCAGCCTGTCGAAGGTTTCGAAAATCTCCGGACGATAGTAGACGTCAGTCGGCGGGCAGTGCAGCTGAATCAGATCGAGTGTCTCGAGTCCCATATTGCGAAGACTGTCATTCACGAAGCCGGTCAGCGCCGCCGGAGTATACTGTGCCGAGGTGTGCGGCGAGAGGCGTCTGCCGCACTTGGTGGCAATGTAAATCTCCTCTTTGCGGGATTTCACAACCCGCGAAACAGCAGCTTCACTCTGACCGTCTCCGTAGACATCGGCGGTATCCAGGAAGTTCACCCCGTGGTCGATCGCCGTATTGATGATGCGATCGGCAGTTGCATTTTCGAAGTCCGCTCCCCAGCCTCCACCGACCTGCCATGTACCGAGCGAAACCTCAGAGATTTGAAAACCCGTTTTTCCCAGCTCCCGATAGTTCATCTTCACTCCTTCTGTTTCTGATTGTTGAATACAAAGTTAGTCATACGCGCGCCACCGGACAACTCCCTTCAGGCGTATTGAAGGAGCAACCTTTTTCCGTTTATAGTCACGCGTATGCTGCTCTTCATGATAAAAAAGACCTTCTTCGACATGTGGGACAACTTTCTCTCGATCATACTGCTCAACCTCGGATTTGTGGCGGTGCTGAGCGTGCCCCTTCTGGTCCCATATGCCCTAGCCCCCATCAATACGGCGCTCTCGGTGGTCATGCTGATCGCCGGCGTGCTGCTGCTCTTTGTCTACTCCGGCGCGGCCTCCATGATCGCGCGGGATATTTCCGATTACAAGACTCCAGAGTTTCGCTCCTTCTTCATCTATCTGAAAGAAACATGGACAATCAGCCTTTTCCTCGGCGCCGTCTACGTTCTCCTTGTTTTCGTCCTGAGCGTTGCGCTGCCGGTCTACTCGAGCATGGGAAATCTGCTCGGCCTGGCGGCACTGGTCTTCCTTTTCTGGGCCACCGTCATATGGGTGCTTTCGAGCCAGTTCTTCTATCCGATTCGCGCCCGTCTCGACCGCAAGCTGCCCAAGATCATTCGAAAATGTTTCATAGTCTTCTTCGACAACACCGGTTTTTCGATCTTCACCGGAATCGGAGCTGCGGCGACGGCGGCAATTTCCGTCTTCACGGCCTTTCTCATCCCCGGGTTCGCCGGAATGCTTCTGTGGCTCAACGTCGGCTTCAAGCTCCGGCTTCTCAAGTATGACTATCTGGAAGACAATCCCGAGGCGAATCGGAGACAGATTCCATGGGATGCGCTTCTGGTAGATGAGCGGGAGAAGGTTGGAAAACGGACCCTCAGAGGCATGATCTTTCCCTGGAAAGAGTAGCTACTGCTGCCAATATTGTTGTTGGCGAGCCGTCGGAGGAGCGGTCCGCGCACCTGATAGATGCGGCCTGATCACTCATGAGCGAACGGCATCACTTTTCCCGTCGTTCCGCCTCTTCAGCAAGCGCAATTGCGCCGAGCACGCCGGCCCTGTTCCCGAGCCCCGGTGCCACGATGAACGAGTCGATCCGTTCTAATATTGCAGGCGACTGGATATAGCCGTTGAGAAGAGCCGAGACGCGTTCACGTATCTTCGGGAACAGTTGCTCCTGGTCCATAACCCCGCCTCCGAGTATCAATCTCTGAGGCGAAAGTACGACGATGTAGTTTACAAGCGCGTATGCGAGATACTCAGCGATGAGGTCCCAGACCGGATCGTCGACGCCAAGATCGGATCCCTTCTTGCCGGTGCGAGCTTCGATGGCCGGACCGCTTGCCAGCCCCTCGAGGCAGTCGTCATGGAAGGGGCAATTGCCCTTGAATGGATCCTTCGTCAGATCGTGCGGCAGCCGCACGTGGCCCATTTCCGGGTGGATCATCCCGTGATGTGGCTTCCCGTTCATCAGTACGCCACCGCCAATTCCAGTTCCTACGGTAAGGTAGATGATCGTGTTCAGGCTTCTACCGGCTCCCCACCGCCACTCTCCGAGCGCCGCTCCGTTGACGTCGGTGTCGAAACCGACAGGGATGGCGAGCGCGCGATTTATGGGACCAGCAAAGTCGGTGTGTACCCACGGCTTCTTCGGAGTCGTTGTGATGAAGCCGAAGGTTGGCGAGCCGGGATCCGGGTCAACTGGACCGAATGAGCTTATACCGATTGCCGAAAGCGTACCGTGCGTCTGATTGCGAAAAAACTCTATCGCCTTGCGGATCGTCGGTTCCGGTTCCGTCGTGGGGAACCGGATTTCCTCGCGGATGTCGTCAGGTCCTGTTCCGACTGCGCAAACGAATTTCGTTCCGCCGGCTTCTATTCCACCGTACAGAGGTTTCGCCATTATCTCCCCCTTATGGCCGAAGCTTGAACTAATCTCGGGCGTACGCCTGACCATCAGCGGCCGGGGGCACAACTCGGCCGACCAATCCGGCCACGGCAAAGATGGTCGCCAGATACGGGAACATGCTCAGGATGTCAGATGGTATCGGAACATTGAGGACCGAAAGGGTAAACTGCAGTGCATCCGCGAATCCGAAAAGGAGGGCCGCACCAAGCGCTCCGAGCGGTCGCCACTTTCCGAATATCATTGCAGCGAGCGCGATGTAGCCAAGGCCGGAGGTCATGTTTGCGGCGAACTGCCCGGTTGAACCTATAGTGAATGATGCCCCGCCAATGCCGGCAACTATACCGCCGAGAATGACGTTGCGGTAGCGCACCCGAATAACGTCGATACCGACTGTCTCTGCAGCCTTCGGATTTTCGCCGACCGCTCGTACGCGCAGTCCCCATCGTGTTCGAAACAATCCTAACTGGACTGCAATTAGAATAAGGATGGTCAGGTAGACGAAGATGTTCTGATTAAAGAGCAACGGTCCCACGATCGGAATCTTGCTCAGGACCGGGATTGCGACCGACTGAAAAACTGCCGGACTGTTGAGCGTAAGCTGATTCGGGACGAGCAGCCCCTGGAGGAAGAAGGTCGTCAGTCCGAGAGCAAAGGCGTCGAGAACCACTCCGACGATTATCTGGTCCGCCATATACGTTATCGTGAAGATCGCGAGAATGACGCCGATGAGACCACCGGCGACCGCACCGCTCACGAGGCCAAGCCAGAGAGCGCCTGTAGCGCTTCCGATCATTGCCCCGAAGAACGCAGCCACCAGAAACTGTCCTTCGATCGCGATATTGATGACGCCGGACCTTTCACACAGAAGACCGGACATGGCGCCAAGCGTCAGAGGTACTGCCTCGATCAGGGAGGTGATCAACAATCCCTCGAGATCGACAGACTGGCCCTTGCCGGCCCAGGAAATGAATGCGACCGCGAGGAAGACCATCCCGATGGTGAAAAACATGTAGGGATGCCGATTCTTCGTCCACACGAGCTGAGCGACCCCGAGTCCCGCCACAAGCGCTCCCAGGATGATGTTTGTTGCGAGAACAGGCAGGTGAATTTCGGGGATCTTGAACGCAGGTTGTGCATTCATCCGGTAGGTTACAGTTGAGCCGGAGGGAATACCGATCACGAAGACGAGGAAAATAAGCGCAGCAACAACGAGCAACGCGATGCCAAGTCCGATACGCCGGGTTTTTGCCGGATCATGTCGCAGTTGGCGTTCTGCGCCTGCCGCACGCCGGTTCTGGTCTGCGCTCATCCTCCCCAACCTCCAAATATCCGCTCCGCAGAACGAACCACTCTGATGCGATAGATCGTACGTATGACACCGGGCGCTGCAACGAACAGAACCAGAACTGCCTGAATGACCTCGACCAGCTGTACCGGGATGTTGGCGGCAAGCTGCATTGATCTACCGCCGGCGCCGAACGCGCCGAAAAGCAGGGCCGAAAGCCCGACTCCAAGCGGCGTTCCGCGTCCCAGGATCGCGACCGTGATTGCATCGAATCCGGTCGTCCCGCCGTATCCCGGGGCGAGCCGGTAGTCGATACCGAGCACCGTGAAAGCACCGGCGAGCCCCACGAGGGTGCCGGCCAGAGTCATCGCGAGCACGTACTGGCCTTCGATATTGACACCAGCCACCCGCGCAGCGTTTCTGTTTGCGCCGATCATGCGGAACCGGAATCCAAGCGTGCTCCGTGAGAGAAGCCACGCAACGCCGACAGCGAACAGAATCGCCAGGATGATTCCCAGATTCACGCGCAACTGCGCGCCGAAGATCTGCGGGAGCTTCGCCGAATCTGCGATGTATTTTGAAATCGTCTGGTTGCGCGGGGGTGCCTGATAGAGAGCCGTCTTCAGGATATAGGCCAGGAAGTTCAAACCTACATAGTTCAGCATCATCGAGGTGATGACCTCGTGTGCACCGGTGCGGGCCTTGAGATAGCCCGGCACAAATCCCCAGGCGGCCCCAAAAGCCGCTCCAAAAACGATCGCGAGCGGAATGTGAATGATCGGAGGCAGTCCACTGAAGGCAAAGCCCGCGAGCGTAGCTCCGGAGGCACCGAGTATGAACTGTCCCTGACCGCCGATGTCAAAAAGTCCGGCCCTGAAGGCCACGGCAATCCCCAGCCCGGCCATCAAAAGCGGTGTGGTATTCACCAGCGTTTCGGATATCGGACGGAAGGCGTGCACAAGCAGATCCGGGTTGCCGCTTCCGATAGCGTGCGCGATCGTGGAGAAGTTGCCGATCGATCCGTCAAAGAGGGCCGCGTACGCTGTGGAAATCGATTTCCAGCTCCGTCCAAATGCTCCGAGCGGTGCATGAAAAAAACGTCCCCAGGCGGCCATGGCGTCCGGCGTGGCAAGTACGATGATTATTCCACCGACGATGAGCGCGCTCAGAAATGCGAGAACCGTGATGATGAAGCTGTTACCCGTCGTAAACAGCCGCACCAGCTTGCGCGTGAAACGGTTGAGCGAGGTCTCTCTGGTTGTATCCTGCGTGCTCAAGATTCTCCCCCCGCCATCAAGAGCCCGATTTGTTCCCGCGTGAGGTCGTTCCGGCCGTATGGTCCCGCGATCTTTCCGCGGTACATAACGACGATTCGATCAGCGAGCGCCATAACCTCGTCGAGCTCCGCCGAAACAAGGAATACGGCCGCTCCGCCGTCACGAGCCTTCACGAGGCGGCTGTGGACGTACTCTATGGAGCCGACGTCCAAACCCCTTGTCGGCTGGGAGGCTACCAGCAGGTCTATCGGCCGGGTCAGCTCCCGAGCGACGATGACCTTCTGCTGATTTCCACCCGAAAGCGTCGCCGCCGGAGAATCTATCGACTGAGCGCGGATGTCGAACTCACCCATCCTCTGCGAGGCGTCCGATCGAATCTTCGCCCAGTTCAGTGCGCCACCCCGGGAGTAGGGCTCGCCCGCGTAGGTGTCCAGGACCAGATTCTCTGCTATGGAGAATCCGCCCACAAGGCCGTCGCGCAGACGGTCCTCC
Organism: uncultured Spirochaetales bacterium; assembly: GCA_964577375.1. Lineage (GTDB taxonomy): Bacteria > Spirochaetota > Spirochaetia > DSM-27196 > DATKUC01 > DATKUC01. The sequence goes on from CAZNYW010000083.1 coordinate 11,583, forward strand.
GGAATGTGCCCGACTCCGGCCTGAAGCACACGGCGGGGCGTACCATTGGTGGTGTCACTCTCGCGCACCATTACCCTGCCGTCTGCGATCTCGGCGAGCCCCGTGAGGGCACGAACAAGGTAGGTCTGGCCATTTCCCTCAACGCCTGCGACAGCGAGGATCTCTCCCGCGCGGACTTCGAAAGAAACATCGTCGACGGCGACGGCTCCGGCCTCGTTGAGAACGACGAGATTGGTGACACTAAGTACCGGTTCGCCGGGGTCGGCCGGCGTTTTCTCAACGGTCAGCTCCACACCTCTGCCAACCATCATCGACGCAAGCTCCGACTCGTTAGTCTCAGAAGGTCTGGCCGATCCGACCACCTTGCCGCCGCGGATCACCGTGATCTCGTCCGCAATTGCGAGGACCTCTTTGAGTTTGTGGGTTATGAAAAGGATAGTTCTTCCGGATTCGCGCAGAGAGCTCATCACCTGGAAGAGCTCCTCGATCTCTTGAGGCGTAAGGACGGCAGTGGGCTCGTCGAGGATCAGCACCTTGGCGTCCCTCGCCAGCGCTTTGACGATTTCGACCCGCTGCTGCTGACCGACCGAAAGCTCTTCCACGAGGGCCGTCGGATCGACTTCAAGACCGAACCTGCGCGAGAGCTCGCGGATCTCCTCGTTCGCGCGATGCCGGTCGAGAAATCCGAGTCGACGCGTGAGTTCAAACCCGAGCATCACGTTTTCCGCCACCGTGAATACAGGAATCAACATGAAGTGCTGGTGGACCATTCCGATTCCGGCACGGATAGACTCTCCGGGATCGCGGAAATGGGTGACGGCACCGTCCAACAGTATCTCGCCCTCATCCGGGTGGTAGAGCCCGGTGAGGACGTTCATGAGCGTGGTTTTTCCCGCGCCGTTTTCACCGAGGAGGGCGTGAATCTTGCCCTCCTCGGCCGTAAGATCGATGCGGTCGTTTGCGACAAGGTGTCCGAACCGCTTCGTAATGCCCTGAAGCTCGAGTCGCATCGGCAGTCTACCGTTTACATCGACGGTGCAGGGTACTTGGTGGGATCGACCGAAATGCTTCCGTCGATAATCCCCTTCTTGATCGTATCAAGCTCAGACTTCAGTCCGGCGGGAACCTTGCTGGCGAACTCATGAAACGGGGCAAGCTCGACGCCGTTGTTCTTGAGCGTGCCGAGATAGTTGCCGCCGCTGAAATTGCCGTTTACGGTCTGCTTGATCACCGCCTCAACTGAAGAGGCAATACCCTTCTGGACACTCGAGAGAAGAATGTCCTTGTACTGGGGCGCCGAAATAAACCAGTCGGTATCGACACCGATCAGATAGACGAAGTTGCCCGAGCCGGCCTGATCATGCTGCTGAACCGCTGCAGCCGCGCCAAGTCCCACCGAACCGGCGACAGGGAGAATAACATCGGCACCCTGGTTCATCAGAGCCTCAGTGACCGTTTTTCCCTTCGCCTGATTGGTGAAGTCGTTTGTGAAGGTACCTGACTTCTTTTCAGGGTCCCATCCGAGAACCTGAACCTTGGCATTCTTCTGCTGGTCGTAGTAACGGACGCCGGCAGCGAACCCTTCCATAAAAATGGTGACCGTCGGAATGTTCATACCGCCAAAGGTACCGACCTTGCCAGTTTTGCTCATTCCCGCCGCGAGGTAGCCCGCGAGGAATCCAGCCTGGTCAGTCTGATATACCAGACCAAGCACGTTCTTCAGTGGCGGATCATAACTATAGTCGACAATAGCGAATTTTGTGTTCGGATTCGCCTGTGCTGCCGCCTTTGTAGCGTCTCCCATGAGGAAACCGACCGTCACGATGATGTTTGCATTCTTCTGTACAAATTGCTGAATGTTCGGCGTGTAATCGCTTTCATTGCTCGACTGGAGGTACTGGCCCTTTACGCCGAGATCCTTCACAGCGTTCTGGACACCCTGCCACGCCGAAGCATTGAAGGAGCGGTCGTCGATACCGCCAGTATCGGTTACCAGTCCGGCAAGAAAGCTGGATGCGGCGGCCGACTCCTGCGACGCGGCCTGACTGCTCGATGATGGCTGCTCTTTTGTCCCGCCGGCAAAAGCCGTCGAAACCACGAGGGCAAACAAGGAAATGAATGCAAGAACGAGGATAGACGTTCTTTTCATGGGTACCTCCCTCCGTAGGATCAAATGTCTGCTAAGCTTCTCGATGGTAGTACGCGCCCGTACACTTGTCAAGTAAACGCATTTTTTCAGGGCAGATCTGCCGCCCGCCCGTGGTCGGCGAGCGTTCTTGAAATGTACTCCCGGTCCATATCGAGGTGTGACACAAGCTCTCGCAGTTGTGTGAGGCTGAGGAGATTCTGTTCCAGGTAAAGGAAAAGTGAAGCCTTTTCCGCAATGCAGGGCACCTTCAACGCGTTCATGTTGACCTCGGCGAAGTCCGAGTCGCAGTCAGCGTACTTCTCGGTGAAATGGCGATAGAGCAATGAACCCAGTCCGTCGCCCTGAAGAGCGGACAGTTCCTTCTCCAGAGGTTCGAGGTTGCCGTGCGACGCTTCAACGCCAAGCGGCTTGAGATTCAGGTAGGTGTACTCCTTGCCCGGAAGATAGTGATGCGCATCACAACGGGTACAGTAGCTCGGATCCCTCGGATCGTCCTTCTCGCGATCTCCCCCTATGATGATCAGAGGGTCAAAATAGAGCGCCGGACATTCTACACCTTCCACTCGGTAGTACCGGTAGGTGTAGAATGAATCCTTCATGCAGTCGGAATGCTCGCAGTAGGCCGTGAGCGGAAAGACGTCCGTGGATAGTTCGAGCAGCAGACGCGCGGTGGAATTGAAAATATCCTTTCGGAAATTCAGAATCAACGTTGGAAAGATGAACACAAGACCACGCTGTTCCGATTCGCGAAGGATCACATAGGCAATCCGTTCGTCGTAGAATGAGACCTCATCCAGTATCCATGTGCCGTACTCAGGATGGTCCGCGATCACGCGTTCAAGCTCGAATGAGTCGCGAATCCGGGCAATAGCCGTCCCGCACCTCTCGTATCCCCCGCGATACGCAAGCGCGTCGTCCGGGTAGTCCGGGAAGCGGCCGCCGTCCAGCGATGATCGAACAAAGAACACCCTGCGACGGTCCGCCTTTCCGGAGCGCATGCGTGCCCCGAGTGTTTCCGATTTTCGCAACGCCACCTGCGAATCGCGCCAGACTCGTGCTGAGTACTCCGTCTTTCCCGACCCCATCGGTCCGATTACGAGAATCCTGCGCCCGCCCCTCGAAAAATCAAAGTGACTTACCGCGCTGTGGATTCTAAACTCCGGGAATCCCAGGCTCTTCAGAAAACTGACCATTTCGCCGTTTTGAGGGGGATTAGCCATAGCTGTTGCCTCCGAACGTGAAGTGTAGTTATAAACGACTCTGCCACTCAGTGCAATCCGTATCTACTGCTGCCAATATTGTTG
>CAZNYW010000084.1:0-14881 GCA_964577375.1 uncultured Spirochaetales bacterium
GCTCACCGTCGCGCAGGACGGTAACCCGGTCGGCGATCTGATGGATCTCCTCGAGTCGGTGCGAGATGTGGATCATGCCGACCCCTCGGCTCGCGAGATCCCGCATGATGGTGAAGAGTTCCTTGATCTCGGTGTTGGTAAGTGCAGCGGTAGGCTCGTCGAGAATAAGCACCCGCAGCCGGTGCGACACTGCCTTGGCGATCTCCACCATCTGCTGCTTGCCCACCGTCAGACGTGAAAGCTGTTCGGTCGGGTCAATGTTCATCTTCAGCCGTTTGAACAGTTCCGCCGCGCGACGGTTCTGCTCACGCTTGTCGAGGAGGACACCGCCGAATTGAGTCGACTCGCGACCGATGAAGATGTTCTCGGCCACGGTGAGATGATCCATCATGTTGAGCTCCTGATGGATGATCCCGATGCCCATCTCCATCGCGTGCCGGGGGCTGCGAGGGTTGAAAAGACGGCCAAGATAGTGTATTTCGCCGGAATCTTTCGAGTTGATTCCGACAAGGACCTTCATGAGTGTGGACTTGCCGGCACCGTTCTCGCCGACGAGAGCATGGATCTCACCCTCGTTGAGGTCGAAATCCACCTGGCGCAGGGCGTGCACGCCCGTGAAGCGCTTGTCGATTTTCTCCATTGAGAGGATTTGCTGACCCAAAGATTAAACTCCTTCTTCCTGGAAAGATGATTGCACGCTTTGTGTGAGCCGTAAAGCGAGGATTTTCCACAGATTGGTCGCAATCGTACAGAAACTCGATTATTCCTGACGATCATTGAGGATCGGAAAGAGAAGCTTCTGGTTCTCCGGCGTGAACATATCGTCCCGGCGGACCAGCACTGAATCGGTATGTATCACACGAGGCACCTGTTGGCCGCGCAGCGCCTGCACGACCGTTCGGATGCCGAGATAGCCCATGTTGAAGGGCTTCTGGACCACCAGGGCCTCCACAACGCCGTCTTCGAGGAACTCGATCTCCTCCTGTGAATTGTCGAATCCCACAAGCTTCACGCGTCCGGAAACCCCCAGATCGCGAAGGGCCCTTCCGGCACCAATGGTGGTTTTTTCGTTGAGTGCGACCACGCCTCCAAGGTCGGGATACTTCGCAACGAGCTCCTTGACGGTCTTGTAGGCTATATCGATGTCATTCTGCGTGTAGTAGGTGCCGATCGGCGCCATCCGCCCCCGGCTCTTGAGCTCATCCCGCACCCCTTTTTCCCGGTCGATCGCCGTTGCAACTCCCCGCACGTGCGAAACTATGGCGATAGGGCGACCTACCGGGACGATGCCCGCGATCTCGTTGCCCGCCTTGCGGCCCGCCGCAACATTGTCGGTTGCAACAAAGCTCACCGGTGCGTCGCTGTTGAGGGCGGAATCCAGGGTCACAACCGTTATCCCCATCCGGACAGCCTTCTCGGTGAGCGGAACAAGGCGGTTGTAGTCCGATGCGACGAGAAGGATGGCGTCCGGCTTCTTCTCGATTACCTGACCAAGGACCTCGATCTGCCGGTCCACCTCCTTTTCCAATTTCGGCCCCACGATAATCGGTTTCACATCGTATTCGGTAGCGGCGGCCTCCATGCCCGCGCGAACGATCTGCCAGAACTCAGTGCTGCTGTCGGTAGCCTTGAACACAACATAGATCGATTCGTGTCCCGTCCGCTTGAGAAGCCTTACCAGGTGGGTTTGACCGGCAACGAGCAGCGCTGCGGCAACAACCATGATCGGAATCCCGATCTTGAGCGCTCTACGCATGCGCGGAAGACTCCTCATCGATCACCGGAAGCCGGATGTGGACGACGGTGCCCGAACCGTTGTGGCTCTCGAACGTGAGCCCATACGCCGGTCCGAAGTAGAGCTGAATACGCTCATGCACATTTCTCACGCCGACCCGGCCCGAGCGCCGGCGAATCGCGGCGACGGTGTGGACGCCCCCCGGTCCGCCACGTTCGACCTCGGCCTCGTTCAGGATGTTCCTGCGCTTCTGATCGCTCATCCCCACGCCGTCATCCGCTACGCTGATATCCACAACGCCGCTCACCCGGCGCCCGGTAACGAGGACCTGGCCGGTTCCATCCTTGTTCTTTATTCCGTGATAGATGGCATTCTCGACGAGCGGCTGCAGGATTACTTTCGGCGTCTTGAGCCTCATCAGAGAACGGTCGACATCGATGGCGAAATCCAGCTTGTCCTGGTAGCGAAGCTTCTGAATGGTGAGGTAGCTCTTGATATGCTCGATCTCATCATGAATGCTTATCAGCTCGTCTCCACGGCTGATCGACAGGCGAAGCAGGCGCGCAAGCGCGGAAATGGTGGTGATCACGTTCGAGTACTGCCGCCCCTCGGCCATCCAGATCACCGAATCGAGCGTGTTGTAAAGAAAATGCGGCGTGATCTGGTTCTGCAGCGCCATGAGCTCACTCTTGCGCTTCTGCTCCTGCTCCGCCGCGCTTCTCACCATAAGCGATCGTATCTGCGCGATCATGATGTTGAAGTCCCGGGCGAGCGCTCCAATCTCATTGTTGCCCACCACGTCGGCCGAAACATCGAAGTTCCCCTGCTCCACCGCCTGCATCGATTTACGCAGGCGCATTACCGGGCGGGAGAGCCGGTGCGAAATGATCACCGCCAGAAAGATCGCGACGGCCATACAGACCATGGTCAGGTAGAAATAGTATCGCTGGATCGTCGGCCTGTTGCGCACCAGGTCGGAGACGTAATTCACGCCAACCGTTCGCCAACCAGTCTCGGAGGAGGTGTCCACTGTATAGATTCGATCACCGGTCTTGTCGCTGACGGTGAACGAGCCGTGAGATGCGGCAAGCACCCGATCGATGTGTTCCCGCTCGAGGTCGCTGTAGAGCAACTCCTGCCGGGGGTGATAGACGATGCCACCCTTTGGGTCGACGATGAAGACATACCCTCGCTTTCCGAGGCTGATATTGTTGACGAGGTTGTTGATGACCGAGAAGTTGAGGTCGACCAGCAGCACCCCTATCCGTCTGCCGGTCTTCTCGTCGTTTATCGTCCGGCTCAGAGTAATCACCCAACGGTAGACCCCCTCGACGATGTTCTGGACGTGGGGAGACGATATGACCGGCTTCCCGCCGGCGTCCCACGCCCGGTTGAACCAGGATTCGCTTTCCAGGGTGACCGAGCTTCGCACGCGGATTCCGGGGTCCTGCGCAATAACCCTGCCGCGGGTATCCACGATAAGGATGAGCGAAATGTCGTTTCGGGTATGCGCAATAGAGCTCAGAAAAGCTGAGATACGGGCGCGGTACTGCCGTACGGCGTCCGGGGAGAGGTGCCCCACCGAGCTGAGGTAGCTTTGCACCTGCTCATTCAGGTGGACCACCTCGGCAATATTCTCCATGTGGGTCACGTAGGAATCGATATTCGTCTGAATCTGTCCCACCAGAAGCTGCGTATAGTCCCGCGAGGTCTGCGTGACCGCATCCTGTGTGAAGGTGTAGGACAGGAGCGCCATCACAAGTGCCATCGCCAGCACCAGAGCTCCGAAGGCAAGAGCGATGGTGGTCTGGATACTGCGGTGCTTGTGAGTCATTACGTTACCAGACCGCGAACCTCGTCGCGGTACTCGGTCGGGCTGACACCCGTCTGTTTACGAAACGTCAGGCTGAAGTAGTGAGGATCGGTGAAACCGACCTGCTCGGCGATCTCGTAGCTCTTCAGACCGGTTGAGCTGAGCAGCTCTTTGGCCCGCTCCATTCGCATGTTTGTCAGATATTCGACAAAGGTCATCCCGGTGTGTGTTTTGAACATGGGACTGAAGTAGCTCTTGCTGATCGAAAGCGCCCGGCAGATCCGGGTAAGCGACAACCCCGGCTCCGAGTAGTGGCGGGCGATGTAGTCTTCCGCTTGCAGCGCCTTCGCAACCGACTGTTGATTCTGCAGCTTGGTCAGCGACGCGCGCGCACTGCTGTGCAGGTCGAGGAACCAGGCTTCGAAGTCCTCGAGCGTCTTCAGTCCACCGAGTGAGCCGAAAGGATCGCCGGCGAGTTCAGGGATCTGCGACTGCTGTATACCGAGCGATTCGAACGCCGAAAGCATCTCGGCAAGGAGCCGCTGCATGCCGAGCCGGCACTCTTCAATGGTCCGGTTCGACGTGCGGTAGAGACCGATCAGCTCCTGGAGCGCCTCCTCGGTCTGGGAGGCGGTACCGCCCTTCAGCGCACGGATAACGCGGCTGCGAGCAGGCACCTCCGCCGAGGGATCGGTCGGGCCGGGCGCGCTGCGAACCTGTTCCACCGTCAGGATCTGATTCGGTCCAAGCACCAGCCGCCGCCCGAGCGCAGTCTTCGCGTCGCGAAACGAATCTTCCGCACCCGACAGTTCCGCGACCGGAGAGCCGATACCGATGGACACGGTCATTTCGAGCGCATGCCTGACACGTTCCGAGATCTCCTCCGCGCACTCGAGCGACTGCAGGATCGCCACGTTGTCGTTCGCCGCAGAAAGAACGACTACAATGAGCTCTCTCTGCGCGCGAAAAACAGCCGCTCCCTCGCGTTCGCAGATCACCGCATCCACGATGTTCTGCAGAGCCAGGCTGATGAGATCGTCCTCCACGTCGCCCTTATCCGGGTCTATTACCAGAAGATTGTAGCAGGGCCCGGGAAGATCCAGCTCGAGCAGCGAGAGCCGTCGGGGAATGTCGGACTCCTGGAGCTCTCCGCGGATCAGCCGGTTGAGGAATCGCTCGCGCAGAAGCGGCAGGCTCTCGCGCAACTGCTGCCGCAGCTTGTCCAGATCGTCCTGATGTCGCCGCTCCGCGTCCAGCTCGGTGCGCACCCGATCGAGCACCGTGCGAAGCTCGTCGGCGGTTATCGGCTTGAGGAGGAAGTCGCTCACTTTGAGCTTGACCGCCTCCTGCGCATACTCGAACTCGTCATACCCGGTCAGCAGGATGGTCTTGGTTTCCGGATACCGCTCCGAAATGAAGGCTGCGAGCTCGAGGCCGTCGACGAAGGGCATGCAGATGTCGGTGAGAACGACATCCGGCTGGAGCTCCTCGATGGCCTGCATGCCTTCGCGTCCGTCCCGGCAGGCACCCACCAGCTGAAAGCCGTGTGATTCCCATTTGATGTTTTCGGAGATTCCTTCGCGTACGACTGGTTCGTCGTCAATTATGAGAAATGTGTACATTGCAGATCGCCACTGGAGTCAGAAGTATACCACAATTATCAGGTGTTTGGGGAAGGGCCACTATCGCCCGATTCGAGCTCCTGCCGCAGCCGGATAAGCGTTTCGTACTTCTTGAGCACCACCAGAAGCTCCTCCGCCCCTGCGGCCGCAAGAGCACGCGCGAGCACCCCCGGCTCCTGGAACAGACGCGCGATCGCCGAAAGCACCTTGAGGTAGAGGTCCCGCTCCGACTCCTGAGCGAGCAGCATCACCACGAGTCGAACCGGCTCGCGGTCGAAGGAGCCGAAATCGAGACCTGCAGAGGATCTGCCGATCACGATTTTCAGGGCTCCGGCAAGAGGAGAAACAAGGTGAGGGACCGCGATCCCCTGCCCTATTCCGGTAGTCATCTGCCGCTCCCGGTTGAGAAGGGCTGAAACGACCTGCTCCCGGTCGCCGGGGATTGACGACGGATCGAAGCTGCCGACGAGCTCGCGAAGAGCCCCTTCCATCGAGAGCGCCGAAAGCTCCGGCACCACCGCCGCGTGATCCAGCAGAACGCCGATCGGGTGCATCGCCTCGGTTCCCGGTAGCACGGCCCCCTCGATCAGCACCCGGTCATCCTCGGCGATTCCCCGCAGCTTCTGGTACTCCGGAACGGTAATCATGGGCGGACGCTCGGAGCCGCGCACCTCTTCGGTAGCGTGCAGGTAGTGCTTACCCTCGCGCTGCAGGAGATGAAGCTCGTGGCCGAGCGATTCTAGGAGCGCGAGCTTCCCCAGCTGCTCGGACCGCTCGATCAGCACCGACAGAATCACATAGGACATGCGGCGGAGGCTCTCGATGTTCTGATTGCGGTGCACCCGCTCATCCATGTCGACCTGGGCAATCGCACCAAGGCCGAAACGCTGCTCTAGGTCGATGAGAAGCCCGATTTCAACGCCGTAGCCGCTGAAAAACGGCACCTGTTCGAGAAGGGTGCGCCTGCCGGCATATTCCCCGGAGAGCGGCTGCGCAAGAAGCGAGAGATCGGGATAGAACATGTTGAGAAAGGGCCGCACCAGAAGCTCCGTCACCCGTCCGCCGCCCGGAAGCGTGCGTCTCCCGAGACGCAACGGCCTCCGATAGAATGCCTTCACGTAGCCTATCTCCGGATGCTCCAGGAGCGGGCCGAGCAGGCCATAGACGAACTTGGGATGGATGTTGCGGATGTCCGAATCGATCCAGATGATGATGTCGCCGGTGAAGAGGTAGAGGCTTTTCCATAGGTTCTCGCCCTTTCCCCGGCGGAGCCCGGCAGATGGAAGGCACTCGGCCGCCGGATAGAAGGAGGCGCCGGCCCTTTCGCTCACCTCCCGCGTCCTGTCGGTGCTGCCGCTGTCGACCACACCGATCTCGTCGATCAGGGGCCATCGCTCCATGAGCTCGCGGCGGAGCACTCTGATCTCCCGGCCGATGGTCTTCTCCTCGTTGAGCGCGGGAAAACAGAGGCTCACCGAAAGGCCGAGCTCCTCTTTTCGCCGCACAAGGGCATCGAGATCGGCAAACTGAGAATGATGGAAGGTGCGCTCCGTCATCCAACGGTCAAGATCTACCATCCGGATCTCCGCCTGAACCGTTCGCCGAATGTATCCGTCCGCCCGAACGCCGCAGAACCGCCCGCACCAGAACCGGCGCGACACGGTCGAAGAGGTAGAGCAGCCGGCCTGTCGCGGTGAGCACCATCTGACGCCTCCGCCTCGCCACCAGCCGAAGGATGCAGGCGGCCGCGCGCTCCTGGCTCATCTGATATCGCCGCCTGACGGTGATTTGTGCTCCGTCGGCCGAAAGGATCTTCTTGTCGGGATCATTCTCGGTGAAACCGAGGTAAATCAGCCCGACGTGGACGCCGCTGCCGGCAAGCTCCGCCTCAATGGCATGAGCAAGACCAGAAAGTGCCATCTTCGCAGCCGAATAGATCGATACGTTGGGGAATCCGTGCACGCCCGCGAGACTGGAGATGAAGACGACGCTTCCGCGGCTCTTTTCGATCTCCGGCAGCGCCGCCACCGTCGGGACGACCGCGCCTGAAATGTTGGTCCGGACAATGGTGTCGACCACCTCCGGAGAGAGGCTTCGGAAAGGACCGCGCATTGAGACGCCGGCATTGTTAACCAGTACGTCCATCCGGCCGAACCGGTCGCGCGCAGCAGCCACCAGCGCTTCGGCGTCCGACCCGCGGGTGACGTCTCCGGCGCAGGCCGTCACCGCAATGCCCGCAGCCTGGAGTGCCACGGCCGTCTGTTCGAGCCGCTCCCGGTTGCGGCCGTTTATCACCACCGACGCGCCGGCGCGACCGAATTGAAAGGCGGTCTCGCGCCCGATCCCGCGGCTCGAGCCGGTAATGACGACAACTCTGCCGGCGAACGGTTTCTTCTGTGGCACAATTCGGTCTGCCATGGGCCTAGTATAGATGCTGTTGTGGAACTTGAATACGGTATCACGAAGATTGTTGATAACGCAGATAAACAGGCAGGCGCGTGGCAGCGGAAAAGGAGGCGGTCTTTGTGGGCGATAGCAGATTTGAACTGCTGACTTCTTCCGTGTGAGGGAAGCACTCTCCCGCTGAGTTAATCGCCCACGAAAACCGCTCGACCAGCCTACAGCCGTATTATCAGCGGATGGGAAATGGCTGTCAACCCGAGCAAACGGAGCAGTGCAGAAACCGGTACTCGGGTTTATAATAGAGAGATCTAGGGGGCAGCAATGGAAGCGCTCATCAGAAAAATACTGGATGAGCTTGCCAACGATCCCCAGATCCACGCGACGAACATCAATGCTGAGCTCAAGAAAGTTGGCACGCTCTTCAAGAAGCGGACGGCCCTGCACATGTTCGGGTCGGTCAACAGCGACGAGGAACACGAAACGGCAATGCGTTCGGTCAGAGGATCGGCCGGAGAGGGCATGGAGATCATCGATGACATCGTCGTGAAGCATCACACTGCCGAAACAGGCAACTCCGTATAGAGGTATCCGTCCGCCACGGCAGGAATTGTCACGTCTCTTGCGCGGAGGGCGTTTTGACGTCCGCCACGGGCGTAGAGTAATCTATAGTGTGGATCACAACGAGTTCTGCGGCAACCTTCTCTTCCCTCCCGGTGCGGATGAATCCGCCTCAGTTCGTCCCCTTCCGGACGAGACGGTCCGCGATCTGGGCCTCGAGGACATCGCACGCGTACTGAGCCGGGAAGGAACATCGCCTGCCAAAGTGCTCGACATTCTGGGAAATCCCGCCGTCGACACCGAGGTAATCCGGTACCGCCACGAAATTCTTTCAGATCTCTACAGGCTGCCGCCGCTCTCCCGGGCCTTCGAGGCCATCATCCCGAAAATCGAAGAGATTGCGCTGTTTTCTGACACCCGCAAGGACTCCCGGTCGCCGCTTCAGGAGGCGATATGGCGGCTCGGCGAGCTCGAGCTGTACGTGAGCTGCATCGAAACGCTCGCGGAGGGCTTTCAGGAGGCGAAGCAGGAGGTCTCTTCGCGCGGACTGGAGCTCCTGAAACGGTATCTCGAATCAACCACTGCGTCGCCACAGTTCCAGAGCCTGCAGACGGAACTGCCGAAGCTCCGCGCCGGTCTGCGCAGGAAACAGAGCGTCACCCTCGGCATCAATCTGGATGAACGGCTTCGCCCGGTCGAGGCGACGCTTCTGTCGGTGAACGAGTACCGGTTCCGCGAGAAGGCGCTGCTTCCGCGGGTGCTCGGCATGGGAGCCGACAATGAGAGCCTCACCTCGACCACGCTTCACACCTCCCCGGTGCCGGACCAGTACGCGAGACAGGTTCACCGGAAATTTCCGCTTGCACCCCTGTTTCAGGATCTCGAACAGCTTCTAGGAGCGACCATTCGCCCGATGGTTCGAGTTCTGAACAGGTACATCACCGTCAATACATCCGTTCTTCGCCGGCTTCAACCTGACGCGACCTTCTATCTCGGGGCGGCAAGGCTGTTCGAGCGCCTCGCCGGGAAGGGTTTTCCGGTCTGCCATCCAGAAATCGGACCTCCGGAGGAGCGGAGGCTTACGGCGCGAAACTTCTACAATGTACTGCTTGCAATGCGGCTGATCGAGGCTTCGCCGAAGGAGAAACAGGTTCGCGCACAGGTGGTGCTGAACGACGCATCGTTCGACGACGAGGCGAGACTTCACATCCTCACCGGTCCCAACCAGGGAGGCAAGACAACCTTCACGCAGGGGATCGGCCTGCTCTGCGTCCTGGTGCAATGCGGGCTGTTCGCGCCGGCCGACGAGGCCTATCTCACCCCTGCGGATCTGGTGGTCACGCACTTTCCGGCCCAGGAGAAGGGGCAGCTCTCCACCGGACGGCTCGGCGAGGAGGCGGAAAGGTTTGCCGGAATCTTTGAGAAGATAACCGGGCAGAGCATCGTTCTGCTGAACGAGTCGCTTGCCAGCACGAGTCCCGGAGAGGGTGAATACCTGGCGGAGGACATCGTGCGAGCCCTGTCCGTCCTGGGATCCCGGGGGATTTTCGCAACCCACCTGCACGGCCTCGCCGACCGGGTGGAGGAGCTCAACACCACTGTCAATGGGCGTAGCCGATTGGGGAGCCTCGTCGCCGGGGTGGAGGAGAACGGCAAAGCCGAGTCGGCAACGCGCACCTTCCGCATCCGCAAGGGAGCACCCGCCGGAAAGAGCTTCGCGAGGGACATCGCGTCGCAGTACGGTATCAGTTTTGAACAACTTACCGAAAGACTTCACCGCCGGAATCTGCTCTAAGGGGTAACCGGCAGGATTTTCCGGCGAACGGCTTGCGGCGGAACACTCTGCCGACTATGATCGGCTCATACCATGGAGTGGACCAGGCTCTACATCCGATTCGCCCTATCGCTCGTTTTCTATCTCATATACGTCATGGTCCTGCCCTTTTTCGGCAACTCGATCGGTGCCGCTTCGCTGCTCGCCGCACTGCCGGTCGCGGCCGCCGCGACGGTGAAGATGTGGCCCGGAGTTTTTCTCAGCCTGCTCAATATCCCGGTGACTCTGATTGTCACCGACCGGACTCTCGGAACAAAGCTCCAGGACGGCATTTGGCTCCTTCTGCCGTCGCTCGTCGCCGTTGTCGCCGTCGGAGCGCTCACGGGGCTTCTCGTCCGGACATTGCGGCGGCGGAAACAGCTCGAGGCCGATGTCGAAACCGCAAGAGCGGACGGTGAACTGTTTCGCGAAGCGGTCGCAGGCGGTATTGATCAGACGATAGAGCTTTTCAGAACCGTTTCGCGGCTCGTCGAGGCCGGGACCGGCCAGCAGAAATCGAGCGGGACCGGTACCGTCGCCGAAATCGACCGGCGCATCGCGCTGCTCCCGCTTATCTACCGCATGATCTACGCGGTGCCTCGGCCGCCCGCACAGGTAGAGCTCAGCCGCTTTCTTCCCGATCTCGCAGCGCGAACTATGGCGGACCTCGGCGCGGAGGCGGCGGAGCTCAACGGCGATCTCGACCTCTGGCAGGTGGCGCCACCTTCGGCGGCCCTGATCGGCAGCGCGATAGTCGAGATGGCGACCAACTCCGTTCGTTACGGCGCCGGCGTCGATGCATCGGTTGTGGTGGACCTGGAGCTCGCCCACGACGGTGAACGTGTCGAGCTGCGCTTTCTCGATCACGGCGCCGGGTTTCCCGATCCGGTTCTTTATGGACAGAGAAACGGCCCCCCCGGCCTGGGCATCCCCATCGTGCGTGAGATAGTAACGCGCTTAGGCGGAACTTTGCACCTGGTTAACGAAACCGGCGCCTGTTACGTTCTGGAATTCCCTGCTATACTGACGTAATCCTCATGCACGAGGTATAGGGTTTCTCATCACATTCTAGGGAGGTGTGACTATGAAGAGGCTGTTTCTTGCGTTCCTTGTGCTGATCGCAAGTGTCGGTTTCCTGTTTGCAGCGGGGGCAAAAGAGGCTCCAAAGCTGGGCTCGGAAGAGAACCCCATCATCTGGGCGTTCGTTCCCTCCGGAGACACGCAGAAGATCGTGGCCGGCGGAAATGCAGTCGCCGATCTTCTCCACCAGAAGACGGGACTCTATTTCAAGGTGCTGGTGACCACGAGCTACGCGGGCGTCATCGAAGCGCTGTCGGCTAATCCGCCGAAGGCCGAGATGGCGTCGCTGGCTACCTTTGCCTACATTCTGGCCGCCGACCGTGGCGTGGCGCAGGTTGCGCTGGTATCGGTCCGGTTTGGAACGCCCTACTACAACGGGCAGATCATCGCCAATGTCAACAGCGGGATCAAGACTCTTGCGGATCTGAAAGGCAAGACCTTCGCCCGACCCGATCCGGAATCGACAAGCGGCTGGATCATCCCCATGCTGGAGATGCGCGCTGCGGGGATCAATCCTGACACCGATCTGAAGGTCGTGAATGCCGGATCACATCCTGCGGTGGTTACCGCTGTCTACAAGGGCGACGTCGATGCGGGAGCCACGTTCGTTGATGCGCGTCAGAACATCCAGAAGGATTATCCGGACGTCAACGACAAGGTGAAAGTCATCAACGTTTCGGTAGACATCCCGAACGACGGCGTGCAGTTCCAGACTTCCGTACCGCAGGATCTCCGTGACACGATCACCAACGCCCTCCTCGAGATCTCAAAGACCAAGGAAGGAAAGGACGCGCTCCAGCAGGCCTACTCCTGGACAGGACTCGAGAAGCACGATGACAGCTTCTACGATCCGTTCCGCCAGGTGCTTCAGGCTTCCGGGATGAAGATAGAAGATCTGAACAAGTAACAGTGAAGAAGGTACGAGCCGGAGACCGCAGGGTCTCCGGCTGATCTCGACGGATCAGGGCTACCCGGATCGGAACCGGCAGGAGCGATGCATTCCGGCAGGGTAGCCCTCGTTTTTTCTGGCATCTGCGTATAATGGAACTGAGGCATGCTGGAGTTCAGGAATCTTACCAAGGTCTACGACGATGGGACCCGCGCTCTCGAGGACGTCAGTTTCTCCGTGAAGGAGGGGGAGTTTCTCGTAGTCATCGGGCTTTCAGGATCGGGAAAGTCGACCCTGCTGAGGTGCATCAACCGGCTCATCGAGCCGACAAGCGGTCAGATCCTCTGGGACGGGGAGGATGTGACCGCAGCTCAGCCTGCGGATCTCCGGAAGATCAGGCGCCGGATCGGCATGATCTTCCAGCACTTCAACCTTGTCCGCCGCTCGAGCGTGTTGACCAACGTGCTCTCCGGGCGCCTCGGGTACGTCGGTACCTGGCCCAGCCTCCTGCATCGCTTTCCACACGCCGACCGTGAAATGGCGATGAACGCTCTGAAACGGGTTGGCCTCACCGAACAGGCCGGAAAACGCGCAAGCGAGCTCTCCGGCGGTCAGCAGCAGCGCGTCGGCATTGCGCGGGCGCTCATGCAGCAGCCTTCGATCATCCTGGCCGATGAGCCTGTTGCGAGTCTCGACCCGGTCCTCGCGCACACCATTCTCGGCTACCTCGAGAAGCTCAACAAAGAGGAAGGGATGACCATCATCTGCAGCCTCCACTATCTCGACCTGGTTCAAAGGTACGGCAGCCAGGTAATCGGTCTGCGATCCGGGAAGCTCGTCTACACGGGGTCGCGTGAGGACATTCGAAACATGACCGACGAGCAGTTCAAGGAGATCTACGGGGAAGAGGCTGAACGCGTGGGCGCGGGTTCGGTGACAGGCGATCGTGCGAAGGATGGTGAGTGATGGCGAAGAAGAAAACTCCGGTGAACCGCAACGATGCCACGATCAACCCCCTCGCGCCGGCGCCGCTTTCGGGAATCGCGTCGCTTGTTGTTCCCGGCCTCGGGCAGATACTCAACCGGCAGATCGGCCGCGGACTTCTGATCCTCGGCTCGCTCGGAGCTATCGCCGCGCTTTTCGTGTGGAGAGTCTCCGAGCTCGCTCCAAACCTGAAAGGCGGACATGATATTTTCGCCAAGGCGTTCAGCCGGCGGCCGGTCTTTCTGCTGATCGTCATAATTCTGGCGGCCATTGCCTGGCTCTGGACGGCATGGGACGCCTACCGTTCTGCCAGAAGACGCCGCAAATCCGGCGGCGCACTTTTCATCGCGGTGCTCGCGGCCTTCTTCGCGCTCGGATGGCAGCTTTCCGAAATCGATGTGGGACAGATGGTCACCGGCGCGCCGAAGGCATGGCAGCCGCTCTCCAAGGTGCTCTGGCCGTGGCAGGCCGCGATCACCTACGACAAGCACGTTGTCTCCGCGGACGCTAAGGTATTGATCGGCACTAAATTCCCCGCGCCACCGGTAAACGAGAAGAAAGCGAAGGACCCCTACCTGATTGTCGAGCCGACCCACGGTAACCTGTCGCAGCAGGACGCGAGCGGCATGGTTCCGGGTACGATGCTTCATGTTACCGGCGGCAACTTCCACGCGAACACGACAACCGAAATCTACTGGATCGATCCGATCGGCAACGAAGCAATACCCCGGGTGAACGGCAAGTACCTCCGGTTCACCACCGATGCCTCAGGCACCTTCACGATCTCCTTTCCGATGCCCTACCAGATCATTCCGCCGAGCGCGAAGGGGCCCCAGTTTTTCACGGTCGAGGCCCGGCAGAGCTTCGCATACGGACCGCCGCTGCCGAGCGACCCCCTCAAGCTTTCCGCGAAGGGCATGGTCGAAACCATCATGATGGGAATGATGGCGACGTTCTTCGGAATTCTGTTTTCGATCCCGGTCTCATTCCTGGCCGCTCGCAACATCATGTCCGGATCCTGGATCACCATGGCGATCTATTTCATCACCCGGACGATCCTCAACATCATCCGTTCAATCGAGCCCCTCATCTGGGTACTCATCGCGGTGGTATGGGTGGGACTCGGACCCTTCGCAGGCATCATCGCACTCACGCTGCATTCGGTGGCGGCCCTCGGCAAGCTCTACTCGGAGGCAATCGAGAGCATCGACCACGGTCCCATCGAGGCCATTCAGGCCACCGGCGCAGGCCGACTGCAGAACATCATGTACGCCGTGATCCCGCAGATGATCACGCCGTTCACCTCGTTCTCCATCTACCGGTGGGACATCAACGTTCGCATGTCGACGGTCATCGGACTCGTCGGCGGCGGCGGTATCGGCTTTATTCTGATCCAGTACATGAACCTCGGAAAATGGCTGGAGGCCGGTATCGGAGTGTGGTTCATCGCGATTACGGTGGCGATCCTCGACTACACGAGCGCGGAAATTCGCAGCCGGTTGTTGTAGCAGGAGGGCTCATTGCACGGCTTCCCGTCAATTCTGATCGCCGCCGGCGTCGTCCAGGTGATCTGTCAGGTATTCAAACTTGTGTTCTACTCGATCCGGGACGGCAGGATCGGATGGCGATATCTCACAACGGCCGGTGGAATCCCCAGCGCCCATTCGGCCTTCGTGACGACCCTTTCGGTGCTCATAGCCTTAAAGGACGGCATCGGTTCGGACATCTTCGCTGTCAGCGCCGCTTTCTCGGCGATCGTTATCTTCGACGCATACAGGCTCCGTGGACACGTGCAGCAGCAGACAATCGTCGTCAATCGCCTTCTCGACCGCCTCGAGCATCACGAAGAGATGCGGATGACCGAGATGATCGGCCATTCAATCCCTGAGATCGTCGCGGGAATCCTTGTAGGCGGGCTTCTCGGCGTTGCGGCTCACTTTGTTATCTGACCCCACGGGTGGTATCAAGAAGCCTGTTGATACCA
>CAZNYW010000085.1:0-4531 GCA_964577375.1 uncultured Spirochaetales bacterium
GTACTTACCGCGGAATTACTCCCCTGATTTTATCCACAGGGTTCTTGATACTTCTAACAGATTGACGGGATGGCCGCCCGGAGTTACAGTTTCACGCGAGTAATCCCATGAGTAGTACCGCCGCCCCGGCTCCCGTTCCGCCCGCCACGCGCAATCGATTCGAAGTGGTGTTCATGTCCATCTACGACGTGGGCAGATCCGTCGACATCGAACGGACCAGGGCGCTCATTCCGGCAATCCCCGACCGTCGCGAAATCACGAGCCGCGATACTCCCGCCTCTCTCTCGGTGCCGGCGCCGCTTCAGCTGGAGGTCGCGCGGTTGAAATTTCAAGACGATCATCCGCTGGACGACATCCGCCTGACCGCGAAGATCTACGAAGACGGGGTGATCTCGATGCTCGCGCGGGCGACCGTCCGCATCGAGCTGGAGGGCATTCACCTGATCCGGGGAATGGAGTTCCCGGCGCCTGCCGCCGGTGGAGGCGACGCGGGCCGCGCACAGAGCGGCGGCGCAGAAGAGCACACCACCACCGTCGGCGCGTGGGCTCATGATCACTTTCTTCACATTTTCGAGCAGATACGTGACGCGGTGACGCAGGGCGAATATCGCGCGGAGGCGGCGCAGCGGGAAAGCTACGCGGCATTCTGCCTGCTCGACGAGATTCCCGACATCGACGGATTCATCGAGCAGCACGCGCAGTACCTTTCGACCTTCCTGCTGGGAGAGAATCCGGCCATCCGGCTTCACCCCAGTCAGGTCGCGACGACCCTCGGACACCGGTTCTCATTCAAGCAGAACGACCTGATGATACTCGACCTGGACCGCTGTTTCATCATCGACCCGGACCAGGACTACGAAGACATTCTCCTGATTCTCGAGCTTGCGAATTACCAGCTGGTGGAGCTTCGGTCGCTCGACCGGCTGCTCGACCGGTGGCTCGACCAGGCCGAAGACGATATCCGCAGCGTCTACTTCCGGCGGAGCCATCGCCTGCGAGCGCTGTCGCGCAAGCTCGGCGGGCTCATCCCGCTGCGGCTCGATGCGTTGTTTATTCTGGAAAACCTCGAGAACACCTCGAAGATAATCGGCGACTACTATCTCGGGCAGGTCTACGAGCACCTCTGCTCGCTAATGGGAACGGGAACCTGGGAACGGAGCGTGCGTCGCCGTCTGGAGGCGCTGCAGGAAATCTACTCGATGGCGAAGGTCGACGTGAACGAGCGGCTGCTGCTCATCATGGAGATCCTCGTCGTGCTGCTGATCGGTTTCGAGATAGTCGCGCTGCTCTTTCCGCTCCTGCCGCACGGCTGACCGGCTATGGCCGCAGGAATGCCTTGATCGCCCGCCGTTCGTGCATCGCCCGGCAGCGGCAAAAAGGCGCAGGTCCTCCGTGAAGATGGACGTGACGGAAGAAGAGCTCCTGTCCGTCCAGCTGTATGCCGTGAGACACGCCGACGCAGCTTACGTGGCCGCCCGCCCGCGCGGCAGGCCGGACAGGTATTGTCGGAGGCGAAGAACGATCCGATCCGCAAACGCACGTCGCGGACATCCTGATGACTGCATCGGTTTGCTTTTCGATTTTCGGTTGGGGGCGTTCCTCGGAGCGTACGTCGCCCTTGCCGTAGATTACCGCTCCACGCATGCTGTTCTCCCTGTAATGACCCTCAGGCGGACGCGTACCGCTCGTCGGTCACCCGTTCCATCCAGTCGACCGCCCCTCCGTCCTGCGCGTCTCGCCCGGCTCGAACAGGACGACGTCACCGGGGCTGATCTCCTCTCTCGGCCCGTCCCACTTCTGAACCCATCCGGCGCCGGACGTGACGATCAGTACCTGTCCGAGCAGACGGGTGTGCCACGCGGTCCGTGCCCCGGGCTCGAAGGTCACGGAACTGCCGCTCGCGCGGGGCTTTCCGCTGCGAAGAGCGGGTCGAGGCGTACGGTGCCGGTAGACCAGTCGACCGGTCACTGGCGAGGATACGCCTTTGCGAAAGGCTGGGAGCCACCTTTCGTTATCTTCATTCGGACTTCTCCTTGGGTATTCACAGGTTTCACGAACATAGGTAACGACACAGCACTCCGGTGTCGAATGCGGCGGCGCCTGTTGATCTTCGGGCTACGGAGGTCTACCTTCGAGAAGCGATGATTCGACCCTGCACCGATGCCGACATTCCCCTGATGGCGTCGATTGTGAACGACGCTGCGCGCGCCTACTCTGGTGTCGTTCCGGCCGACTGCCTGCACGACCCCTACATGCCGGAATCGGAACTTCGGGCCGAAATCGCCGAAGGCGTCCGGTTCTCCGGCTGGGACGATGCAGGGACTCTTGTCGGCATCATGGGAATCCAGAAGGTGAAGGACGTTACGCTCATCCGCCACGCGTACGTGAGCCCCGGCCGGCAGCGAAGAGGGATCGGGGGAAGGCTCCTCGATGAGCTTGTTGAGCGGTCGGCAGGGAGGGTGCTCGTCGGCACCTGGGCGGCCGCGACCTGGGCGATCGACTTCTACCGGCGGCACGGTTTCGGGCTCGCTGCGACGGTTGAAGAGAAGAACCGGCTGCTCGACACCTACTGGACCATCCCGTCGCGGCAGCGGGACAACTCTGTGGTGCTCGAGCTCGCACGGCCGCAGGCGGCTATTCGCGCGTCAGGTGCCGGTACTTGATCCGGTGCGGGATGATTTCTGCCTGACCGGTTCGCTGTTTGAGGTTCTCTTCGTATTCGGAGTAGTTGCCTTCGAACCAGTAGGTCTCGCTCTCGCCCTCGAAGGCGAGAATGTGCGTCGCAATGCGGTCGAGGAACCAGCGGTCGTGGCTGATCACGACCACACAGCCAGCGAAGCTCTCGAGAGCCTCTTCGAGCGTCCGCATGGTGTTGACGTCCAGGTCGTTGGTCGGCTCGTCGAGAAGCAGCACGTTGGCTCCTTCCTTGAGCATGAGCGCGAGCTGGACCCGGTTCCTTTCCCCGCCGGAGAGCTTGCCGACCTGCTTCTGCTGGTCGGTGCCGCCGAAGTTGAACTGCGAAACGTAGGCGCGTGAATTGATCTCGCGGTTTCCGAGACGGATGATGTCCTTTCCGTCCGATATCAATTCCCACACCGATTTCGACGGGTCGAGGACATCCCGGCTCTGATTGACGTAGGCGAGCCTCACCGTCTCCCCGACCCGCAGCGAACCGCTGTCGGGCTTCTCTTCGCCGGTAATCATTCTGAAGAGGGTGGTCTTGCCGGCACCGTTCGGGCCGATGATACCGACGATTCCGCCGGGCGGAAGCGAGAAGCTCATATTCTCGACGAGTATGTTGTCTCCGTAGCCCTTGTTCACACCTTCCGCCTCGATCACCACGTCACCGAGACGCGGACCGGCAGGGATGAAGAGCTCGAGATCCTTCTGCCGTTTCTCCTGTTCCTGCGTGAGAAGACTCTCGTAGCTGGTGATTCGCGCTCTCGCCTTTGCATGCCTGCCCTTCGGCGACATGTGAATCCAGTCGAGCTCGCGCGCAAGCGTGCGTTGACGGTCGGATTCCTTTTTCTCCTCCACCCGCAGGCGCTCCTGCTTCTGCTCGAGCCAGGACGAGTAGTTGCCCTTCCACGGAATTCCTTCACCGCGGTCCAGCTCGAGGATCCAACCGGCAACGTTGTCGAGAAAGTAACGGTCGTGCGTGACCGCGATCACCGTGCCTTCGTACTGCTGCAGGTGGTGCTCGAGCCACGCTACGGTTTCCGCGTCGAGGTGATTGGTCGGCTCGTCGAGAAGCAGGATGTCCGGTTTCTGCAGAAGCAGCCGACAGAGCGCGACACGGCGCCGTTCACCGCCTGAGATGACCTTCACCGACATGTCGGGCGGAGGGCAGCGCAGCGCGTCCATCGCCATATCGAGCCGGGCATCCAGATCCCACGCATTGGCAGCATCGAGCTTCTCCTGCACCTTTCCCTGCCGCTCGAGAAGAGCGGTCATCTCGTCGTCTTCCATCGGATTGGCGAACTGCTCGTTGATCCGGTCGAACTCGGCGAGTAGGTCCTTGATCGGCTTCACTCCCTCTTCCACCACCTCCCGGACGCTCTTTTCGGAGTCGACGAGCGGCTCCTGCTCCAGATAACCGATAGTGAAGCCCGGGCTCTTCACGATCTCACCGTTGTAGTCGGCATCTACCCCGGCCATTATCTTCAGAAGCGTGCTCTTTCCGGAGCCGTTCAATCCGAGGACGCCGATCTTCGCGCCATAGAAATAGGAGAGCGAGATGTCCTTGATGACCTGGCGCTGTCCGAAGGTCCTTGAGACGCCGATCATCGAGTAGATTATTTTATTGGGTTCAGTCGCTGCCATGAGTATTGAATTCTCCTGTTTACGATTGTGCGGCACCGTCCTGGGCGGGATGCGGGGTATATCGACGGCTTCCGGTCACGAAGACATTATAACAAATGGCGGCCGCGTGTGTCACGGCGAGTACACCGAGGCGCGGACGTCACGGCGAGTACGCCGAGGCGCGGACGTCACGGCGGCCGCCGATCTCAGTCGCTGAGATAGTAATTGA
>CAZNYW010000085.1:4631-14437 GCA_964577375.1 uncultured Spirochaetales bacterium
CCGAGGCGCGGACGTCACGGCGGCCGCCGATCTCAGTCGCTGAGATAGTAATTGAAATCGGTCGCCTCTTCGGCGTGAAGAATTTCGTAGGCGTGTGCCGGAGTCTCTGCATTGAAAAGCTGCTGCTGTATGGCGAGATCCCTGCCGATTGCGCGAGCCAGCGCCGCAATGACCTCGAGGTGCCGCTCCCGCTGTGATTCCGGCGTCGCGAGGAGCACCATGCAGTGCACGGGGACTCCGTCAGGCGTATCGAAGGTAAGCCCTTCGCGGCTTATGCCCATAACACCGAACATCTTCTCCCCCGAGGGCAGGATGCCGTGCGGAATCGCAAGGCCCGACCCGACGCAGGTGGAGGCCTCCGCCTCCCGCAGCAGAAATGTCTCGAGCAGCGCATCGCGGTCGATGTTGAGCCGGTTGGTCTGAATCAGGACGTCGGTGAGCTTTCCGATCGCCTCCTCCTTCGAACTCGCGGTTATGTCGGTGACGATGTTCTGCTCCTGCAGGAAATCTATGAGCCGGGGCCGGTCCTTGCCCGCGTCGCCGGACCGTTTGAGCGCATAGCTCGCGGTGATCGAACCGATGAGCTCATTTGCCATCACCGTCGTCAGTCCGACCGCGAGGAGCACGCTGTGAAGCGAGGCGAAGGTCGGATCCTGCTGGATGAGGAGGATCAGACCGATTGCGACACCGGCCTGCGGGATGAGGGCGAAGCCGAGGTAGCGGCGCACATTGTCGGTTGCGCGCGCGAAACGCATCGCGAGATTTGCCGAAAGCAGCTTTCCACCGAACCTCGCCGCGATCACGCCGAGCGCCAGCAGGCCGGCGGCGCCGATGTGGCTGAAGTCCATCTCCATCCCTGCGAGCACGAAGAAGGCGGCGAAGATTGCGGTCTCGATGTTCTCGAACGCCGCGCCACCGAGCTCCTTCTTTTCCGTGTTTGCATTGGCAATGGTGAATCCGAGAAAGAGGCAGGAGAGAAGCAGCGACAGATTGAGATAGATCGCGGTGCCGGTCACCACCAGGAGCGCCATCAGTGAATAGGCGGAAAGCCGGTCGCTGCGGTGGATATGCCGGGTCGCAATGGTCAGGATAAGACCGCTCGCGATTCCGAGCAGAACCGAAAGCCCGATCTGAAGGCCCGGACCGCTCAGAAGCTCGAGGAAGCTCCGGCCCTGCTCGCCGGCGACGGAAATACCGAAACGGGCTGCGCTGCGGGCCACGGCGAAGAGCACAAGGCAGGCGATGTTGTTGAGCGCCACCGCTGCGCTCAACGTCTTTACAAAGACGCCCTTCGACCGCGTCTCCTTCACGAGCGCGACGACGGTTGCCGGAGCGGTCGAGACCGCTATCGCGGCGAGCAGAAGCGGCAGCCAGGGGTTGCCGTGGATGAAGTAGGCGATGAAGAATACGAGAACCGGAGTGAGAATTGATTCGGTGAGAAGCAGGACGAAGAGCCTTTTTCCGGCGTTTCGGAGCGTGCGCAGATTCAGGTGCTCGCCGACGGTCAGCGCGATCATTCCCAGCGCGAACTGCGTGACGATGTCGAGTCCGTGAATCGCCTCAGGCCCGAAGAGCGTGAGCCCGGTCTGACCGATGAGCACCCCGATCAGTATCTGACCGGTTACGTGCGGAAGCTTCAGCAGGTGCGCAAGCTGTCCGCCGACGAGGCCCGCCAGCACCACCTCTGCCAGCACAAGGAGAACTTTGCCCTCTTCTACCATGTATCCACCCGCCCGAGGCAGAATCTACCAGTATCTGACGGGCATTGCAATCTTCCCATGCAAATCGCCCCGGTTTGTACTATGCTTTGGTAGAGTAGACGGCCCTGGCGACTACCGCGGCCGGTAGCAAACCCAATGACAAAAAACGATGCAAAAAGAATCTTCGAAAACCTCAAGGCAGTCTACGACACCATGGGGGGTGACCTTGCTGCCGCCTGCCTCAGGCGTGGAATCCCGGGCAAGCTGGTTGCCGAGCTGATGAGGGAATCGCAGGAGTCGGAGGCCGGCGTGGAGCGCGCCATTGCGCTGCTCAAGGACGATCCGAAGCTTCCCAGGCAGATCTCCGACGAGACGATGGAGCGGTTCGAGTCCTGCCACGACGTGACCGGCGAGGTACGGAAGAGGGCCCGCTCACCGAACAGTCGGAAATTTCCCCGTTTTGGCGGTTGATCTGGCCTTATTCCTCACACGTAGGTAAACTATACTCTGTTGCCGTTTTGCGTGGGAGGAATGTCGGATGAGAAAGATACCGTTGTCGATTGGAGCTCTCGGAGTCCTGGCTGCTCTGTTGCTTGCCTCGTGCGGCGGCGGTCAGCAGATGACACCGGAGCAGATTGCCTTCGCCAAGAAACAGCAGCAGAACAAGCTGCTGGCCGAGACGGTGAACAATCCAGGCAGCACGAAGCCCTACGAAAAGGGGACTGCCGGCGGTACCTGGGCGGCCAGCATCAACAACGATCCGAAGACCTTCAACACCCTCACCGCGCGCGACGCCGACACGCGGACGGTGATCGATCCGCTCTACGACTACCTACTCGACTACGATCCCTACACTAAGAAGTGGAAACCGAACCTCGCTTCGTACGAGATCAAGACCGATCCCAAAGCGAACACCATGGAGGTGATCTTCACCCTCAGGGACGACCTGTACTGGACAACGCTTGCCGACCCCAACAAGAAGGTGAAGGTCACCTCGGATGATGTGGTCTTCTGGTACAACGAGATCGAAGGCGACAAGGATCTGCAGCTGCCCTCCTATCCCGGGCAGTTCATGGACATGCCGGACGGGACGAAGAAGCACATCGACATCGAGAAGATCGACGACCGGAAGTTCATGCTGAAGTATCCCCGCATCATCGCCGAGCCCGAGCTGTCTAGCAACATGACCTTCGGGCCAAAGTACATCTTCGAGCCGGTCAAGAAATCGAAGGGGGTGGAGGGCCTGCTCAACCTCTGGTCAATCGACACCGATCCAAAAACGATTCCGGCTATCGGGCCTTACTACATCGAATCCTACCGGCCCGGAATCAGCGTCACCCTCAAGCGGAATCCCTACTACTGGAAGAAGGACGACTACGGACAGAGCATTCCCTACATCGACTCCTACGAGATGAAGATCGTCCCCAACGTGGAAACTGAGAAGCTGAAGTTCCTCGCGAACGAGCTCGACAGCTACAGCGTCCGGCCGGAGGACCTTCAGGAGCTCGTGGACAAGAAACCGCGCGACTACACGGTCTATTACGGTGGACCGAGCCTTGGAGCAGGCTTCATCACCTGGAACCAGAATCCGAAGAACCTCGCCCCCAAGTACGTGAAGTGGTTCTCCAACACCAAATTCAGGCAGGCGATGAGCTGCTTCTTCAATCGCGACCGAATCGTGAAGGAGGTCTACCGCGGGCTCGGCCAGCCGGACCTCTACTTCTTCGCCAGGCCCAATCCCTTCTTCGATCCGAACATCAAGGAGCAGTACACCTACGATCCGGAGCGCGGAAAGAAGCTTCTTGCCGAAATCGGTATCAAACCGAACGCCGACGGCCTGATGCAGGATTCGGACGGCAACATCGTCTCCTACGATCTCACAGTTCCGGTCGAGACCAACCAGGATGTGGACATTGCAAACATATACGCGGACGAGCTCAAGAAGGTCGGAATCAAGCTCAACGTGAAGCCGATCAACTTCCAGAAGCTAGTCGACAGCCTCATGAACACCTATGACTGGCAGGCGGTCATGGTCAGTCTGGGCTCCAATTACTGGCCGATCGGTGGCTCGAATGTCTGGCAGTCGAGCGGCAACTTCCATCTCTGGCATCCGCTTCAGGACAAACCGGCCACCGAGTGGGAGGCGAGGATCGACAAACTCTACCAGGAGGGGTTCGTCGAGCGCGACCCGCAAAAGGCGAAGAAGATCTGGGACGAGTATCAGAAGATAATCCTCGACCAGCTGCCGGTCATGTACATGATCCAGTCCGACGCCTTCGGCGCCTACCGAAACAAGTGGGCCAACGTCCGGTACGACACGCTGAATGCGCCGGATATGAACTACGTCTATCTCAAACAGCCGTAATGGATTGTCCTGAATGAATCTGAGAAGACCATGGGAGCCTGTTTTCACGGCGCTTGGGCGCCTGCGCGAGCGGCACCCGCTCTCGACCTTCATCACCGGCCGCATTCTCACCATGGTCACCATGCTCTTCTTTCTCGGGTTCGGAGTTTTCGGGCTGATGTCCCTGGCTCCGGGCGACATTGTCGACAACTATGTGCGGAGCCAGATGCTGACAATGACCGACTACCGGTCGAGCGACAACACCATCACGCAGGAGCAGATCAAGCAGGAAAAGCACCGCCTCGGCCTCGATCTTCCCTTCTATGACCAGTACTTCAACTGGCTTCACCGGGTGCTGATCGACCACGATCTGGGCAGGTCGCTCATCTCTCGTGCGCCGGTGCTCTTTCTCGTCTCGACGAGGATGATCAACTCCATCATTCTCAATCTGATTTCGCTAGTGTTTCTGACGGTGATATCATTCGGTCTGGGAATCTACTTTTCCTCAAAGGCGGGGACGAAGATCGATCCCATGGTCGCCTTCGTGAGCCTGTTTCTCAACGCATTTCCGGGCATCCTGATGCTCCTGCTCCTGCAGATATTCGCCGCCTCAACCGGCTGGTTTCCGGTTACCGCCTATCCCACGGACAATTTCACCGGCCGGCCCATCGCTTTTGCCTTTTCCTACCTGTACCACATCGTTCTGCCGCTGATCGGTGCCTTCCTCGGCGGTATCGGCGGGTCGCTCCGACTGATCCGGGCGACCATGCTCGACCAGCTCGGGCAGCCCTACATCACCGCGCTGCGCGCCCGCGGAATCTCCGAGCCGCGCATCTATCTGAATCACGCATTCCGCAACACGATGAACCCCTTCATCACCAGCTCCTCGAATCTTCTCGCCGACCTCTTTTCCGGCAGCCTGATCCTCGAGATCATCTTCTCCTACCCGGGCATCGGCCGGCTCATGTACGAGGCGGTGCTCCAGAAGGACATCAATCTGGTGATGACCAACGTCATGTTCATCAGCTTTCTGATTCTTCTGGGCATGGTGATTTCGGATATCGCCCTGGCCCTGGTGGATCCGAGAATACGGTACGCGCGCTCATGAAACGATTCTGGTACATGCTCCGCCACAGACCGATCGCGTTCGCCGGTTTTGTCGTTCTGATCATCCTCTACCTCGGCATGATCTTCTGCGAATTCCTCGCGCCCTACGGACCGAACGATCTGTTCCAGGGCCATTCCGATCAGCCGCCGAATCTCAGCTTCTACTCACCGCAGCTCGGCTTCCGACCGCAGGTCCAGACCATGGCTCTTCTCAACGACATCACCAAGAAGTACGTGCGGGTGACGGGCGAGTATACACCGGTAACTTTCTTCGCGAAGGGACCGAAGGTCGACCTGTGGGGAGCCGTACCGATAACGACCCATCTTTTCGGAACCGCCTACTACGGCAAGAACTTCGGCGCGCAGACGCCGCAGCCGGTGTTCGTCTTCGGTACCGATAATCTGGGACGCGACATCTTCAGCCGAATTCTCTACGGCTCGCGGATCTCGCTCACCATCGGCTTCGTCGGCGTTGCCATTTCGCTCGGCCTTGCGCTGATCATGGGTGGACTCGCCGGCTACTTCGGAGGAATCTGGGACT
The DNA here is from genome assembly GCA_964577375.1 of uncultured Spirochaetales bacterium. Lineage (GTDB taxonomy): Bacteria > Spirochaetota > Spirochaetia > DSM-27196 > DATKUC01 > DATKUC01. The sequence goes on from CAZNYW010000085.1 coordinate 10,324, forward strand.
GGATCATCATGCGGCTGTGCGAGTTCATCATCCTGGTTCCCGGCCTCTATCTGATCCTCTTTCTCCGGTCGATCCTTAGTGACCACATGGATTCCGGCCAGTCCTACGCGCTGATAACGGTAATTCTCTCCTTTGTCGGCTGGCCCGGGACTGCGCGCATGATCCGGGGAATGGTGCATTCGATCAAGCGGAACGACTTTGTCGCGAACGCGGAGCTCGAGTCGATGCCGCCGTTGTCGATTCTGTTTAAACACATCATTCCGCAGATGTCGTCGATTCTGATCGTGAGCGTAACCCTCGGCGTGCCCGGCTTCATTCTCGGCGAGACGGTGCTCTCCTACCTCGGCCTCGGCATCGTCGATCCGGCGGTGAGCTGGGGAAGCATGATAAGCCGCGACGCGACGACGCTGTCGAACCTGGAGAACTTTCCCTGGCTGCTGATGCCGGGACTCTTCCTGCTGCTCGTCACGCTGTCGTTCAACTTCCTCGGCGAGCTTCTTCGCGATGCAGTGGATCCAAACTGGAGGGAGCACCGCCGTGGGTAACGCGACGCAGGTGACGGCGAGGCCGAGTCTCAGCGTCGAGGAGCTGGGCGTGCGCTTTCTCACCGCCGACGGGCCGCTCTACGCGGTGCGGGGGGTGGACTTTACCCTCAATCGCGGCGAATGTCTGGGGATCGTCGGTGAATCGGGAAGCGGGAAGAGCGTCACCGCCGCCGCGGTGATGGGGCTGATATCGAAGGATGCGGCTGTCGAGGGACGCGTCGAGCTCAACGGCGTCGAGATCGCCTCACTCTCCGACGAGGAGAAACGGGCGCTGCGCGGCAAGATCGCAGCGATGATTTTTCAGGAACCGAGCCGATCCTTTGATCCCATTTACAGCGTGGGTAAGACCTTCGAGGAGACCTTCCGGGCAAAGAACCCTGCGGTGACCCGGGAATGGGCCCATAATCGAGCGGCCGAGCTTATGAGCGAAGTGCACATTCCGCAGGCGAAAGAGCGGCTGAAGAACTTCCCTCACCAGTTCTCCGGCGGGATGCTCCAGCGCATCATGATCGCGCTTGCGCTTGCCAACGATCCGGAGATCCTCATCGCCGACGAACCGACGACCGCGCTCGATGTGACTATTCAGGCGCAGATTGTTGGGCTCCTGAACGAGCTTCGGAGGCGGAGGCGGCTCTCTCTGATCTTCATATCCCATGATCTGGGACTGGTCGGACAGATCGCGGACAGAATACTGGTGATGTATGCGGGGCTGGTGCTGGAGGCTGGCACGAGCATAGAGGTCCTTAGCCGGCCGCGCAGCCCCTACACGCGTGCTCTGCTCGACGCGCTTCCGACCTGGGGGACCCACTACTCGTCAAAAAAGCTCTTCACAATACGGGGCACTGTCCCGGATCCTACGCACCCGGAACCGGGCTGTCCCTTCGCGCCGCGGTGTCCTCTGGTGCAGGAAGCCTGTTTCCGCGAGGTTCCGGTGCTCCGCGGCGATGAGGACCAGACCGACGGAGCCTACCGCTGCATTCAACCGGGGGTGAAAGCGTGAGCAACGATCTGCTTCTCCGGATGAGAGATGTGAGCAAGGTCTTCAGGCTGGAAGCCGGTCTCTTTGCATCCGCCCGCCGTTACGTCTGGGCGGTCAACAGCGTGAGTCTCGAGATCAACCGGGGAGAAACCTACGGGCTCGTCGGCGAGTCGGGATCAGGGAAGACCACCCTCGCGCGCACGATCGTGCAGCTCGTGCCTCACAGTGAGGGAACGATCGAGTACTTTCCCTCATCGGAAGGTGATGGGACCGCTGTCGGATCGCCCTGGACCATAAGCGCCGAGGATGCGCAGCTCCTGAAGACATTTCGCGCGGATGTGAAATACATCTTCCAGGACCCTTCATCCTCCCTCGATCCGAGGATGAACGTGTATCGCGTTCTCACAACCGGGGCGCGGTACAGTCCCCGTTTTTCAAATCGCGATGACATTCGCCGGCGCACGGTGGAGGTGATGGAAGCGGTAGGGCTCAGGGAGGCCGATCTGGAGCGACGGCCGTCGGAGTTTTCAGGCGGCCAGCGGCAGCGTATCTCTCTGGCGCGCGCTCTCCTCAGCAATCCGACCACGCTCATCTGCGACGAGGTGGTGAGCGCGCTGGACGTCTCCATACAGGGGCAGATTCTCAACCTTCTCGTGGATCTCAAGAGCCGGTTCAATCTGACCATGCTCTTCATCGCGCACGATCTGACGGTGGTCTCCTATATGGCCGACAGGATCGGCGTGCTCTACGGCGGCAGCATGATGGAAGAGGCTTCGGCGGCAAGTCTCGTCGAGCGTCCGTTACATCCCTACACTCAGCTGCTCTACAATTCCGTTCCACAGCTGGGAAAGCCACTTCCGGAGCGCGCCGGCACACCCGGCCAGCCCTACAACCCAACCAGGCCGCCGCAGGGCTGCCCGTTCGCAGGCCGCTGCCCGATGGTCCAGGACGTGTGCCGCAGCGACACACCGGAGCTCCGGGAGGTGGCCCCCGGACACCGCGTGGCGTGTCACTTCGTGCGGTAGGCGCCCGGACGGAAGTTTATGGCGAAAATTCGATCACGAAGCTCGATCCGTGCGGCGAGTCCGCCGTCGGTTCAGCGACGGTTATCGTCGCTGAAATCTGTCGGACCAGCGCGTTCACCAGCGTCATTCCCATCGACGTCATTTCGCGAAAATCGCCGAGATCTGAAAATCCGATTCCGTTGTCCTGCACCCCGAGGCTGAGCAGACTCGCCGACCGTCGGTGAAATCCGATCGATACCGTAGGTTCCACCGGTTTGCCGGTGGATCCGACCTTCGCATCCATCTCCGGCGGAAAGGCGTGCTTGAGCGCGTTCGTAACCAGCTCGTTCACTATCAGTCCGCAGGGTATCGCCACATCCACCTTCAGCGGGATCGGTTCGACATCCAGCTGCAGCTTCACGCGCGTGTCCGTCGCCGTGCGGATGAGCTGGGACGTCATGGTGGTCAGGTACCCGCCGAAATCGACCTCCGCCACGTTGCGTGAGCGGTAGAGCTGTTCGTGAACGATGGCCATCGCGCGAATCCGGTGCTGCCCCTCCTCGAACACCTCACGGGCACGACTATCGATTACACCGTCGGCCTGGAGGCGAAGCAGGCTCGAAATCACCTGCAGATTGTTCTTGACCCGGTGATGGACCTCGTGGAGCAGCACCTCCTTCTCCTCGAGCGAAGAACGGAGGCGCGCCTCTGCGCCGATTCTTTCGGTGACGTCGACGTTGACACCCACGATTCCAACGACGCCGCCATCCCCGTCTACGGAACGGAGCGGAGTCAGGACGTTGAAATAGACGCGCTTTTCGCCGCCGATGACGTAGGTGACTTCACCGGTCACAACCTCGCCGGCAAGCGCACGACTGTTGTTGCTGAGAAAGATCGCCCTGGTCTCGGCAGCAAAATCCACCTCGTCGGGACGTTTGCCCAGGTGGCTTCCCCAGTTCTCGACCGATATCCTGTTTTGGAGAACGTAACGCCCTTCGGCGTCGCAGAGCCAGACGTCGAACGGAAAGCTATCGACAACCTCGCGCAGAAGTGACTCACTCCTTGCCAGATCCTGCTTCGCCTTCAGCTCCGCAGTGTTGTCGTTTATTATCGAGAACACCGCCTGCCTGCCGTCGATGACGAGCGGCGTCGAGTTCACCTCGACCTCCCGCACCTCGCCGGAGGCCAGGCGGTGTGCCGAATTGAATTTGCGGCTCTTCCGCCGTTCCACGATGTCGCGTGTGTCGTCATAGAAATCGGCAGTCGGACGCGCGATTATGTCTTCGACGTGGAGGGTTCTAATCTGTTCGCGGGGGTAGCCGTAGAAAGCCGCCGCGGCGGGATTTCCGTCGATGAATTTGCCGGTGTGGACATCGAAAAGGAGCATGACGGCGTTGTTCTCTTCGAACAGACGGCGGAACAGATCGGGCTCCGTCGCACCGTCTACGACCCTGTGGAGATCATTCACATCGTCCGGTCTGGATCTTTGACTCATAAGTAACTATAGCAGTGATAATTATGGCGACTAGATTGGGGTCTGTCCACAAGGCGTCGTGGGGCCTTGTGTACTGCTGCCAATATTGTTG
>CAZNYW010000086.1:0-13927 GCA_964577375.1 uncultured Spirochaetales bacterium
ACTTACCGCGGAATTACTCCCCTGATTTTATCCACAGGGTTCTTGATACTTCCCATGGAGTGCCCTATCACCGCGACTGTCTGCGGTTCAGTGCGGTCGCCAAGCAGCGAGTGAGCGTACACCGCATCTGCGGCGAGGCCAAGATGGCGCGGCCGGTCGACGAGATTCTCATACGCATTTTCCAGGCGATTGTCGGTGCGATTGTTGCGTGGGTGCTCGGGCAGCGCGACGATGTAACCGTTTTTCGCAAGCTCCAAAGCAACGTCCCGGTGGAGAAGATGCGAACCGCCGCTGCCGTGCGAAATCTCTACGAGCGGAAATCGGCCTTCGGCAGCCGGTTCGCCGGGACTGAGGTCCATCGAATAGGGACCGACGGCGGTCGGCCGCGAGGGCGTGAGCGTCGGGTAGAGCACAAGCGCCGGGAAATGCAGTCCTTTGGTGGTGTCCTGGACCTCTATTTCGCGGCTTCCTGCGTACATCGGCTCTGCTTTTCCTTTCGTCGGTCGACTCCCTTCCCTGGAAGTGAATCTACGATCGGAGAAGCGCCTTGATGTCAGCAATCTCCTCGCGCAGCCGGGCAATTTCACGAGTCGTCTGACCGAGGGTTTCGCGCAGGCTGGTATATCCGTCTTCCGATACCGCCTCCTCCACCGTCTCGATCCATCCGAAGAAATAGCGAACGTCGACCTGATGAGCTTCGGCGATCTTCTTCACGAGCACCGCGCTTGGAACTCTCTTTCCGCTCTCGAGCAGAGATAACGTCTGCTTCGAGATGCCTATGGTGCGGCCAAACTCTTCGCCGCTCATCCCGACGTACCTTCGAAGCGTGCGAATACGCGGGCCAAACGATATTTCCTGCTCCATACAATCACTCCGGCGAAAGGCCGGCACCGGCCGCGGCGACTGTCGCCGCGGCGTCTCGATAGCGTGAACATTTCAACGCCACCCCACTCAGCCTAATGGTTGAAGGCGATCGAGTAAAGCTGATTGCGCTGTTCAGGTCGTTTGGGCGGACCCGATCAGAAACTGAGCACCTTTCCGGAACCGGCGGCGCGCACCGACGGTTGTGCCTTTCCGCGGTAGTGGAGATTCCCGGACCCGAGGATGTTCGCCGCGAGTTTTTCCGTCGCTTGCACCCAGACATCTCCGGAACCTGCGATGGTGACGTTCACGTCGTTCGCCGCGAGATCTCGGGTGTCCACATTGCCCGAGCCGCCGACCTTGATCTGCTCGGAATCTGCTCGGCCTCTCACGGTAATGTTACCCGATCCGGATATGTTGGAGTTCAGCTCCTCGACATCCGCGGCCCCATCTATGGAACCCGATCCCTGGATGGAGAGTGAGAGTTTGCTGCCTTTCACCGTTCCTGCGATCGAGATGTTTCCCGATCCCTGAATAGTCGCGTCCTGCAGACTCGGCAGCGAAATGTTGAACTCAAGGCGAGACATATTCCGGATCGAGGTTCCTGGTTTGGTGCTCAACACCAGAACGCCGTTCCGCACTTCGGTCGTGATGTATTCCAGGATGTTGTCGTCGGTGACCACCTCCACCCGGAACTGGGCGCCCGGCGTAAGATGAGCATTTCCGGAACCCGCAAGCGTGACTCCGGTGAATCCGGCAACATCCCGGACCTCGCTCTTCACAGTGCCCGAACCCGATACGCTCCTGAAACCAAAGCCTTCATTGCTGCCTGAAGCGAACGCTCCCGTCGCCATAAGCAGAAACAGCAACCCTATCACCACAGCACGGCCCGCGGCCTCCTCCGTTCTGGTTTTCATATCCACCCTCTCTATTTTCGTGATTGATCCCGTGTGCAGCGCACAGCACACAGCGCATCTTATCTGAACACCGGCCGTTGGAAAAGTTGTCACGCGCGAGGCAGGAATAATCAAAGACCCTGACGGATTGTCCTATTTGACGACACACACGGCCCGGTGGCATCTTTCATCCTGCGCGGAACGTAAAAGAGAGGACACACTGGAACACCTGATTCACACGATTCAACCCTACCTGCACCAATACGGCTATCTCGCGGTTTTCGTCGCGATATTTCTCGAGGATTTCGGTGTGCCGCTTCCCGGCGAAACGATGCTGATCGCCGCATCGCTGCTCGCCCCCACCGGTGCGCTCAACATAGTCTGGCTGATGATCGTTGCCTGGATAGCCGCTGTGCTTGGCGACAATACCGGCTACGCGATCGGACGTTTCGGTGGACGGAGGCTCGTGCTGTCGGTGGGCAGGTTCATTCTGCTCACGCCGAAACGGCTGGAGTTCGCCGAAGGTTTCTTTCGGCGGCGGGGCGCAATTGTGGTGATAGTCGCGAGATTCATCGAGATCCTGCGGCAGCTGAACGGAATCATTGCTGGAATCGCAAGCATGCCATGGCTCAAATTTCTGCTGTACAATGCGATAGGTGCCGCGCTCTGGGTCGGCACGTGGAGCACACTCTTCTATCTGGTCGGTCGGAAGGCGGAGCAGTACGGCGCCCTGTTCAGGAAGCTGCAGTTTGTCCTGCTTGCCGCTCTGGCGCTCGGTCTAATCGTCTGGATCGTAGTCAAAGTGGCGCGCAAGCGCCGCCACCCGGTTGAAAGCTGAGCCCGGTCTGCATCCTATCGAGCGAGCATGCGCTCCACCAGCTCGCGGCTTTCCACGATTTCTGCCGCAGGATCACGGTCTTCCGGCTCGTGCTCTATACTGATCGTTCCTTCGTACCCCAGCCTGACGAGCGTTTGAACGCAGCTTTCCACCGGTACCCAGCCGGATCCCAGCGTACAGGTCTCATGTCCGCCCGGCGTGCACACGTCCTTCAGGTGAACGAGAAAGAGCCTGCCCGCGAGCTCATCGATGGCCCGATCTGCCGGGTAGCCGTTTGTGCCGTACCAGCCGGTGTCGACCACCGTGCCCACCACGTCCTCCGAAAGCGGGCCGATCAGCTTCATGACATCGGCGGGGCTCTTCTCTTGCGGATGATTCTCGAACGCAAATAGCACCTCTTCTTCTTCGAGCACCCGCTGAAGCGTCTGAGGGTCCTTCTCGAGCAGACCGGCTGATCCGCCGAGCAGATTGCAGCCGAGCGACTTGATCGTCCGGCAGGCGCGGCGGAGCTCCGCCTCATCGTCACCGAAAGGTCCGGCATAACTGGTGACGCGGACTCCGTTCCGCTCGAATATCGCCGCAGTAGTATCGAGCTGAGCGTCCGTGGCCCATTTCCAGTTGAGCTGGCCTGTCCACAGGTCCATGGCGGAAAAACCGAGTGAGCGAACGTGTCGGACAAGCGCCTCGAACCGATCGGCGAAGGTTTCCTCCGGCCGATAATAGTCGTTCGACGACGTGTCGCCCTGAGTCCACCCCCCGGTCATTCGGTATCCCAGCTGCTGAGCAACAAAATTCGCACCATTACACGAGATATTCACCCGCGTCCCCCTGCACATTGTTCCGATGAAGGCGATCATATCAGCAGACGGCCTTCATTGTCTTCTGCGGCCGGGCCGATTATCTTTGTCACATATCGAAAGGAAAGAATCGTGAAACCGCCCAGAGAACGAATTCAAGCTCAAGCGGTTACCCGTGCGCGCTCGCAGGCGGCCGAGACTTACGACCGGCTGAGCGCGGTCTACGACCTGCTTGCCTCCTCCGAACGAAGGTACATTGTCCGTGCCGAGCAACTGCTCGCGCCGGTGGCGGGCGGCAGCCTGCTCGAGATCGGCTGCGGCACCGGGAAGTCCCTTATCGAGCTGGCGCGAATGGTCGGAGACAGGGGGACAGTAACGGGTGCCGACATTTCGCCGAAGATGTGCGAGCGCTCGAGGAACAGGGCCGAACGATCCGGCCTGGGCAATCGCATCTCGGTTCACACTGCCGACGCCGCCGCGCTTCCGCTTCCTGATGACTCGTACGACGGGGTCCTCTGCACTTTTACCCTGGAGCTGTTCAGCGATGAGGACATGACTTCCGTACTCTCGGAGTGTCGGCGTGTACTGGTCTGCGGCGGCCGTCTCGCGGTGGTTTCGCTTTCACTGACCGGCGCAGGACGCGCGGTCCAGGCTTACGAATGGTTTCATCGCCGTTTGCCGCGCCTCATTGACTGCCGTCCGATAGCCGCGAAACAGACCATTGCCGCATCAGGTTACTCAATTCTTGCCGTCGAGAATTACCGGATGTGGAAGCTGCCGGTAGATATCGTCCTCGCTACGCCTTCACCTTGTATGTAGTGACGATGTTCTCCCACAGCTTCGGGAGCGCCGGATCAGCGGGCCCCGCTATGCCGGTCTCGTTGAGAAAGTCCGCACGTTCCCGCCGGAACCACACGACAAGTCTGCGTGCTCCGTCCGCACCGTTCCGAGCGGCATGACAGAGCTTGGTCAGCGCACGCATCTCGTCAATATTGAAAAAGACCGCCTTTCCGCGAACCGAAATGTTGAAGAAGCTGTCGTCCTTCCTCACCACGCTCACCGCGTCGGGCGCAGTCTTTTCGGCGGTGCCCCTCTGCAGGCCCGACAGCGCATCCATAGTCTTCTTTCTTATCTCTTCATACTCGCCGGCCGTGACGATGACGCTCGCCTGCTGCTTGATGAAATTGAGCGACGCCTCGTCCATTTTCCCCAGCAGCGCTGTGATTTCCTTTACCAGCTTCGGCCTGGGATCAGCGACGCGCTTTGCGGTGGACCGCGTCTTCGATCCTTTCGAGCCCTTCGGGGCCTGTTTTGTTGCACGTTTCGCGGTGCCAGCGGTTTTTTTGCCTTTATCGCGTGTCTGTTTCTTTGCCATTTTTCACCTCCAATCCCTCACAAGAAGTGTGTACCCAGGCAGCCGGAATTTTCAAGTACAGAAATCAATTCCGACGCGGTGCCACATTACAGTTTTGTAATGGTGTGGCAACCCTGCGGTAATGTGCGGTCCTTAAGTTAGGGTCAATGAGAGGAAACAATGTATCAGGAGGAAATGCAATGAAGTCTTTTTTTCAGTCTTCGAGGATGACAATCATCAATTTCGCGCTGGTGATCGTTGCTCTTGTCGGACTTCCGGTAGTCTATGCGCTCGCAAGCAGGCAATCGGCGCCGTCGAGTGCAAACACCGCTCAGCTGGTTGCCAATCGCTCGAATAATTCCGGCAATGCCACCACGGTGATGGCAAACACCGATTCGGTGCCTGCGGTCAACGGCAGCCTTCCCGCGTCGTTCCGTCAGGTCGCCGCGAAGGTTCTTCCGGTGGTGGTCGAGGTCGAAGTGGTCGACATCGTCAAGAAACAGGCACCAATCTCGCCATTTCAGTTCTTTTTCGGCAACCCGAACGGACAGAATGGGCAGAACCAGCAGCAGTACAAGCAGTACGGAATCGGCTCCGGCGTCATAGTCAGGAAGGACGGCAACACGGTCTACGTGCTTACCAACAACCACGTCGCTGGTAATGCGTCGAAAATCACGGTCAAACTCTACGATGGACGTCAGTTCCAGGGTACACTCGTCGGCGCGGACCAGAACAAGGACCTTGCGCTGGTGAAGTTCACCACGAGTGAGAACATCCCCGTCGCGCAGCTCGGCAACTCTTCGAGCCTTCGTCCCGGTGACTGGGTGCTCGCAGTCGGAAATCCGCTCGGTTTTCAGTCCACCGTCACGGCAGGTATCGTAAGTGCGATCGGCCGGGAACCAACCGGAGGCTCCAACATCGCTACCCTTACCGATTATATCCAGACTGATGCGGCGATCAACCGCGGAAACTCGGGCGGCGCACTCGTGAATACCGACGGACAGGTTGTCGGGATCAACACCTGGATCGCATCCCCGTCCGGAGGCAGCATCGGTATCGGCTTCGCCATTCCGATCAACAATGCAAAACAGGCGATCAACCAGTTCATCAGCAAGGGGCATCTCGAGTACGGTTGGTTCGGCATAAACATCTCGCAGGCAACCCCTGACATGCAGAAGGCCCTCCATCTCGGAAATGCAACCGGCGGCTTCGTGAACGACGTATTTCAAGGCTCGCCCGCCGACAAGGCCGGTATTGAACCTGGCGACTACATCGTCAAGGTCGGCGGCAAGAACATTCAGGATGCCTCGCACCTGCTGTACGCGGTGAGCAACCTGTCGCCGAATCAGAACGTACAGGTCGAGCTCATCCGGCAGGGACACACAAAGGATGTAACCGTTCACGTGGGACTGCGCCAGAAGAATCAGACCATTGCTCAGGAAGCGCGGAAGCTGTGGCCGGGCATGACGGTGGTTCCGCTCACGAAGGACATCCGCAGTCAGCTTAATCTGAGCAGTGACAAAGGCAGCGTGGTAATCGCCGCGGTCGAAAAGGGCACACCGGCAGCGATCGCAGGATTTCAGGTCGGCGACGTCGTGCTGAAGATAAACGGACAGCAGATCGGATCGCTCTCGAACTTCTACTCGACACTCGACAACAAGAAGAGCGGCAACGTCATGTTTTCACTCGAGCGAAACGGCTCGACCGTGTTACTCGGGCTGACACACTAGGCGCCCGTAACTCCTTTACTCACCGGCGGAAGCTTCCGGGTAGGACACAAAACCGGCCTGCTTCCGCCGGTTTTTCGTCTGCCCGGCAGGCGAGTCCGGCCCGAACCGCAATGAGCCGTTATGACCCGAATGACCGATTCAGTGCATAATCGTATCATTATGCCACACTTCGAGCGGAACGCTCAGGAAGGTTTTTCGGTTGCTGTCTGGTAAATCGTTTCGGCACGGAGATTTACACCAGTAGCTTCTTGGCACGGTTCCTGCATCCTGATTAGCAGGCTGGAGGCAGAAACCCTATTCTCAGGGGGACGGATATATGGCAGTTAAATATCAGGATTATTACGAAGTGCTTGGTGTTCCCCGCACCGCTACAAAGGAACAGATTCAGAACAGCTATCGGAAGCTCGCCCGGAAGTACCATCCGGATGTCAACAAGAGCAAGGATGCTGAGGAAAAGTTCAAGCAGATAAACGAGGCGCACGAAGTCCTGCGCGACCCGAAGAAACGGCAGCGCTATGACCAGCTCGGCACCGGATGGCACGCCGGGGACGATTTTTCACCCCCGCCCGGCTGGGACGCACAGCGGTTTGGTCGCCACTCGCAGGGTAGCGGTCCGTTCGGCGGTTTCGACATTTTCGAGGACATCGGCTCCGGGTTCAGTGATTTCTTTGAATCCATCTTCGGTGGGCTCGGCGGATTCCAGGGGGCACGCAGCTCCGGACGCACAGACTCCGGTCGTCGCACTCAGGCTGCCAATCTCGACCATCACGCAGAGGTGACGATTCCGCTGCGAGACGCCTATCACGGCGGAAAAAAAACTCTCTCCGTCCAGCAGAGCGGCGGCAATGGAGCCGCCTCGACCACCAGCATCGAGTTCACCGTGCCTCCGGGCACTCGTGACGGGAAGAAGCTGCGCTTGCGGGGCCAGGGGCTGGCAGGACCGAACGGGAAGCGCGGAGACCTGTATCTCACAATCCGCATTTCACCCGATCCTGCCTTCAGGGTGCAGGAGGCAGATCTTGAAACGGACCTGCCGGTCACGCCGTCGGAAGCGGCACTCGGAGCGCGCGTCGACGTGCAGCTGCTCGACGGGCGCGCGTCGCTCACTATTCCGCCGGGGACCCAGAGTGGAAAGAAACTGCGATTGAAAGGCAAGGGGCTTGCCGCCGAAGACGGTACGCACGGCGACCTCTACGCCGTCGTACGAATCGTCGTTCCGCCCCGCCCGAATGAACGCGAACAGGAATTGTATCGCGCACTTGCAAAGGAGTCCTCGTTCAACCCGAGGAAACAGGGAGAACATCATGGCAACTGACACGAACGGCGGCAATTCAAACAGATCTCCGGCCGACCGCGACCCCGAATCGGGGAAAGGCCGCCTGCCGGCGCTGCTGGACCAGCTGCGGCGAAATCGCTTTTCGCTCTTCTACCTCGTTGGCGCCCTGGCGCTCGCGCTGATTGTCAACAGCTTTCTCAGTGCGCCGCAGGCGCAGACGGTGGAGTACAGCAAGTTCAAGCAGCTCATCCGCGACGGAAAGATCACCACGGTGCAGATAGGTCCTGACTACTATGTGGGCACAGCAGCGCAATCTCCAAAGGCCGAGACAGCATCCGCAGCGCCCAACAGGTACCGCACTGTTGCAGTAGACGATCCCGGTTTCATTCCGCTCCTCGATAAGACGAATGTTCACTATTATGCGATCCCCTCCCGGACGAACCCGATCTTCGCATTTCTTCTCAACTGGATCCTGCCCTTTGCAGCGATGTTCGTTGTCTGGAGGCTCCTCGCCCGACGGCTCGGAGGAGGCGCCGGCGCCGATGTGCTCTCCTTCGGACGAAACCGCGCAAAGGTTGCGGCAGAGGGAGATACGGGCGTCCGTTTCGCCGACGTCGCCGGCTGCGACGAAGCGAAGTCGGAGCTGGAAGAGGTGGTCGACTTTCTCAAGCGGCCGGAGCGGTACACCGCCATTGGCGGCAAGATTCCCAAAGGCGTGCTTCTGGTAGGTGTTCCCGGGACCGGCAAGACGCTTCTTGCGCGGGCGGTCGCGGGCGAGGCCGGAGTTCCCTTCTTCAAGATGAGCGGGGCCGACTTTGTCGAGATGTTCGTGGGCGTGGGCGCCGCGCGTGTCCGCGACCTGTTCCGCCAGGCACGTGAAAAGTCTCCCTGCATCATTTTTATCGACGAGCTTGATGCCATCGGAAAACGTCGGGTCACCGGCATATCGGCCAACGATGAACGCGAACAGACGCTCAATCAGCTGCTGGTAGAGCTGGATGGTTTCGACTCACGTACAGGCGTTATTATTCTCGCGGCGACCAACCGTCCCGAGATCCTCGATCCTGCCCTGCTCAGGCCGGGCCGCTTCGACCGTCAGGTTGCAGTCGACAAGCCGGACGTGGAAGGCAGAGAGGCAATCCTGCGCATTCATACGCGGGAACTGTCCATGGACGAATCTGTCGACCTGCGAAAGGTCGCGCGGTCGACTCCGGGAATGTCGGGTGCCGATCTTGCGAACCTCGCAAACGAGGCCGCGCTCCTCGCTGTACGGGCCGAGCGGGAAAAGGTGCTTCCGGAGGACTTCGAGGAGGCCATCGAGAAAATCGTGGCCGGGCTGAAGAAGAAGAGACGTCTCATCGATCCGCGGGAGAGACGGCGGGTCGCGATACACGAGACGGGCCATGCGCTCGCTGCGAGCTTCACGCCGGGCGCGGATCCGGTTCACAAGATTTCCATAATTCCACGAGGACTCGGAGCACTCGGGTACACCATGCAGCTTCCGCCGGAAGAGCGCTATCTGATGACCCAGCGAGAGCTCATCTCTCAGGTCGATGTGCTCCTCGGAGGACGTGCCGCCGAGCTCGTCGTCACCGGCGAGATATCCACTGGCGCATCCGACGATCTGAGCCGCGCCGCCGACATCGTCCGCCGCATGCTCACCGAATACGGCATGAGCGAAAAGTTTCCGAATGTCTATCTGCCGTCGGCGCGGACCAACCCCGGATTGCCTCCGGAGAGTACCTCTATGTACCGGGAGTATTCCGAGTCGACCCAGCAATACGTCGACGAAGAGACGGCCCGAATCATAGCGGAGCGGTTCGAACGGGTCTGCGCGCTGCTCTCGGACCGACGGGCGGCTCTGGACGAGATCACGGAGAAACTTCTCGTTGATGAGGTGCTCGATGCGGATCAGTTTTCGGCGATTGTAAGCCGCCACTCGAAACCGGCGGTGGAACGCGTCGGATAGGCCGAACCAACGCTACTTCGTGCGACGGTCCTGGTCGGCAGCCTCGTATTCCCATATGCCAGGCGCCCCCGGGACCTTCGCTATTACCTTCTTGAGCAGAACCGGATTTTTGAAAATCCAGTGGTAGGCACCGGCCTCGGCCCAGTCAGACTTGGAGTCCTCCACGATGTCGACCAGATCGACCTTTCCGATGATGGAGTTGGTGAGAAAGAAAGGTTTGTTCGGGTTCTGTATCGTGAAATTATACACATCACTCAGCAGATTGTACTCGCGCATCTCTTTTTCTGATGCGCGTTCCTCGTCCTTCAGGTAGACCTTGACTCCCTGTTGGGGAAAGCCCAGGTAGCGCCCCCTCATCTCCATCTGTTCAATTTCGGTCATGAACTTTTCAAACTCTGCTATAACCGGCATCGGATATCGGGAGAAGTCGGGCATTCCCGCGTAGGAAAACTCGCCGCTCGAATGAATGTAGAGCGGACCGCGATAGTCGGTGGTACCTCCTCGGTTTTCGACATCTGCAATGCCGTAGCACACCAGATAGGAAACGGGATTCTTGATGGAAATGCATTTCATCTTCATCGGTGGGCTCCTTCCGTCAGTCGGCCGGAATCAGAGTGAATCTGTCGTCACGAAGCTGCTTTTCACCGGACCACGTGTAGGCGGCCAGCGCGCCCTTTTTGGCGATGCTGTAATCGAGACAGCAGACATACGGTGTCTGCAGGCTCACACCCTTCGAATTTAGCCAATAATGGCCGAAAAAAACCGGAATTTCGTCCCGGTATCCGGTCAGACGCTCCCTGTCCGCCGTGGACACCGGAGTTCGCACCGTGTCGGCGGCCTTCTCGGGAAACTGCATCTCCCCATAGGTGCGGCCCTCCCCGCTCAGCCACCATGCCACCCGCGACCTTGTTCGTGGATTACCATCCTTGTCGTGGTAGACCACCCCGTCCGGCAGCGCCACCTCGACTCCCTTGAGAAGCGTCTCGATGGTCTCGTATGCAGGCTGGGAGTGATCGGCGCTCTCCATCAGCAGCCGCCGCGACATTCTTCCCTGCGGCGAGTACTCCTTCACCTTTGCGATGGCGATCGCATCCCACGCGGCGTGGACCACGCGCACCGCACCAAGATCGAGGAATACCGGCAGCCCGAGAAACCAGGCGAGATAGTCGAGCAGGAGCGTCTTCAGATTTCGAAACTGATAGAGGGTTTCCAGGTGCTGATGGATATTCTTGTCGCTCCGCGGTCTCAACCAGTGGTAGCGTTCCCCGGGTCGCCGCGTGTGGAAGCAGAGCGCATTGTATTCGTGATTACCGAGCACCGCCTGGGCGCTTCCCCGTTCGGTCATGCCCCGTACCAGCTCGAGAGTCCGGACTATCTCCGGCCCGCGGTCGATGTAGTCTCCCACGAAGACCGCCCGGCGATCGCTGCTCGCGTGAACGAAGACTCCGTTGTGCTCGCGATAACCGAGCTGGCGGAGCAGGACCGTCAACGCCTGCGCGTGTCCGTGAATATCGCCGATGAAATCGAGAGTCACCAGCGCATTATAGCAGGAGCTGAATGGCGCGGAAAGCGAGAAATTCGGACTGTACGGAATCAGTCGAGGCGCACGGGTGACCCGAGGTATTTCGGTTGCGTGTCAAGAAAGTACAGGTCCAGGAACGCCTTCGCCCGTGCGAGATACTCCCGCGCGCGAACCTTCCACGAGAGACTCGCCGGTACGTCCTGCGCGTTGTAGCCGACCGCGTCGAGCCCATAGAATTGCGCAATGAAGATTGCACGCTGGTTATGAAATCCTTGAGAGATGATGGTGAAATGGTCCTGACCGAATATGCGGTTGATCCGCACGATGGAGTCGAGCGTGCTGAATCCCGCGTAGTCGAGATAGATATCGCGGCGCGGGATACCGCGACGCACCAGCTCTTCCTTCATCCTCATCGGCTCATTGTAGGAGAGGTCACTGTTGTCGCCGCTCGCCACGATGACACCGATCTTTCTCAGCCGGTACAGCTGCACCGCCGCCCGAATGCGGTATTCGAAGAACAGATTTATCTCACCCGGGGCCGTGTATTTGGCCGTCCCGAGAAGGAGTCCGACCCGGTTTACCGGAAGCCTGTCGGGATTGGAGAAGGTGCGCCCATGCGCGAACCTGGTAACGGCGACGTTCGCCGCGACCACCAGGATCAGGATCATGAGCAGGGCGTATTGCACAAAATAGGGAACGAATCTCGGGAGCCGTGTCACGGTGCGATCAAACCGGTCGAACCGATGCGGTTACCCCTTCTGCTGTTGCTGCTGTTTGCGAAGCTTGTAGATGACGTCGATCGACTTGAGCCGCACGTCACGGATGTAATTGCCGGAGGCAACGTTGAGCAGTGCATTGATGACCTCGGGGTCACTAATGCCGCCGGACTTCGCAGAAAGCTTCTCTACCGCGAGCATGCAGGCGAATGCAAGATTGTTGTCCGGTGAGACTTTGGCGGTCTCGTGATTGAGGACCCAGGCGATGTGACTTGCTACGTCGTTATTGTCATTCAGGCCGATCTTTCCGAGCGCATAGACGGCCTCGGAGAGTACCATCGGCTCCTTGTCTTCCAGGAGGACCGTGAGCAGGGTGTCTTTGGCCTGCTGTCCGCCGACGTCACCGAGAAGGTTGCACGCTTCGCGTCGCACGTCGGGATAATTGTTGGCCACCGTGTTGCCCTCGCGAACCTGCCGCTGAAGTCCCTCGGTGGCGAGCGCGTCCAGAACGGCGGTCACTCCCGGGTTGTTCTGAATGTTCCCGTCCTGGGACATCGATCGGATTGTCTGCAGCGCGAGCATCTGGACCTGACGGTCGTTGGAAGTCGCCTGACTTCGCAGAATCTGGAGCTCGATGTCCTGACTCAGATAGAGCTGCTCTATCGTGACGTCCTTATTTTTGGAACTGTTTGGAGCGTTTGAGCTTGATCCGGAGGCAGCGTTGGACTGCTGAGCGAATATCGAACCCGCAGCGAGAACCAGCACGATACAAATGACGATAAATCGTTTTTTTTCTGCCATCTCCGTCTCCTAGCAGTCACAAGTATAAACTAGAAAAGACCGATTTTCCACTTTCCGTCGCGTTTTTCGAGCTGGTAAAGAATTACCCGCTGGCTCCTCACGATCATAATGGCCTCTACGGTATTCTTATCGAGAAACACGAGATCGTCAAGTCGAGCATTCGAACGCGAAGGAACCACTACAAATCGAAAATAGTCCTCGAGTGAGTTGAGGACGATGTTGTTTCTCTTGAGAATCGGACTCTGGGAGAGCGCTTCGAGAGTGGCAGGCCTGGACATTTCATCCACGTACTGCCGGGTGAGGTAGGAGGTCCAGGCACCGAAGTTACCGTTCGAAATGATGGTGTTCAACTCCTTGATCACCTTCTCGACCTCGTCGAAGGTCTTACTGTAGACCTCCTGGCTCACCGTAATCGGCTGTCGGGAGGAGGCGGAGCTCTGTGGCTTCTCAGTTGCAGGCTTTTGCGGTTGAGCCTCTCCTGCGGATGGAGCCGACGCTACTGCCGGCGGTGTTTCCGGTGCCGCAGCGGAAGGCGGCTCCTTCGGCGGAACTTCTGCAGGACCGGCCGCGGGCGCGCCGGCTTCATTGTTGGAAGGTGCGGGTGCCGGTTTCGGCGCAGGACCGCCGGCGCACGACATGATAGAGATTCCCACCACGCATGCAATGATGAAACATAGGGATCGTGGGCTTTTCATGATAAAAACAATATAGACCCACGGCCTAACGTTTGCAATCGTTTCTTCTCAGCTCAGCACAGCCACTCTCGCCCAATTCTGCTGTCACAACTGCTGCGCGCACTTCTCGCCAAATCGGAAAAGGTCACCAACTTCGAAAGGTGCCATCGGCTGTACAAGAAGCGGAATGCTCACACTCTCACAAGGTCTTATGCAAAGCCGCACCCGCAGCCGCATTGTCCTCGAACTTGATGACATCTCGAACACCACCGCACAACTTCCCGTGTCCAGGACTATTCCTCTGTCAGTTCTCTGCTTTTCTTGCGTGAGTTGTTTGATCGAAGGGTCGTCTATAGCCTTCGCTTTCATAGGAGTCCGCCGCTGACACTTGCAGCTTTCGAATATCGATAGTCCATTCGGCGGGAATCAAGCGGACCAATAGGATACTCATTAAGGCCTCCCCCACCGGAGGTGCGGTACAATACCGCAACTA
>CAZNYW010000087.1:0-13479 GCA_964577375.1 uncultured Spirochaetales bacterium
CGAAGATCACCGAAGCCGGCTGTACCGGCGCCCCCGACCTCGTTGTCGAGATCCTCTCGCCCTCGACCTCGCGCAAGGACATGGTGGTCAAGCGCGATCTCTACGAGCGCCACGGTGTGCGCGAGTACTGGATCGTCGATCCGGGCAATCGGTACATCATGGTGTACGTTGTCGACGAGCGCGGGGCCTACCCGGAAGAGCCGGCCCTCTATGCGATCGACGCGAACCCCGAACGACCGCTGCTCGAAAGCGCGGTGCTTTCAGGCTTCACGCTTGATCTGCGCGAACTGTTTGCCGGCTGATCGCGAGCGTCGTCGTCAGGCACCATCTCACAGACGTCGGCGATTGCACGACGAACGGGTTACTTCACAATCAGATTGCGACCTGCTCTTTCGGAGTTCAGGTAGACAGCCAAGATCGTGAACGCGCCGAACACTATCTGCTGCCAGTAGGGGTCCACGGCACCGGTGTTGAGCCCGTTCTGGATGATGATCACGAGCAGCGCGCCGAGAAGCGTTCGGAGCACGCTTCCTCTTCCTCCGGTCAGCGGCGTTCCGCCGATCACGACCGCGGCAATCGCAAGAAGGGTCAGCGGCTGGCCGACCGTCGGGAGACTGGTCTTCAGCTCGATCGAGTAAAACATGCCGGCCAGTGCGCTGCCTGCTCCGGAAAGCGCAAAAGCCCAGAACTTGGTCGAGTTGACCTTCAGCCCGAACATCCGCGCCGCCCTCTCGCTCGCACCTACGGCGAAAAACGCTCTGCCAAGCGGCGTCCGCAGTTGCACGAAGTAATAGATTCCGAACACGGCCAGTGCAACAATAAAAAGGATGGGAATCGGTCCGATCGAGAAGTTGGTCCACTTGAGACCCGCCCAGTACTCTATCGATATCGCCTGCGCCTGGCCGCCGACCACGATGAGGGCTACGCTCTGCCACAGCGCCATCGCGGCGAGCGTGACGATGAAGGACGGAATCTTGAGCCAGGTGAAGAGCAGTCCATTGATACTTCCGGCGACGAATCCAAAACCGACAGCCAGCAGCAAGCTCCAGTTGCCGAGCACCGGAAACGTCATGCCGTAGAACACGCAGGCTGCTGAGACGACGGCGCCCACCGACAGGTCTATCGAACCGGTGACGATGACGAACGTAGCGCCGAGCGACAGACAGAGAAGCGGCGCCGCAGCGGAGAAGATGTTGGCAAGACTTATGGGTCCGACAAAACGCGGATTGATTCCCGTAAACACTCCCACCAGCGCTATCAGCAGCAGCCAAGGGAGATTGTCGATGATTCTTCTGGCAGTTGACTTGTTCGTCATATTGCGGTCCTCAAAAACGCATCACATCATGTAACGTACGATATCGAGTTGCGACGGCTTGTTGTCCGCAGGCGCGTCCATCTCCGCCACTACGACGCCATCCTTCATTACCAGCAGACGCGAGCTCAGACTTATTGTCTCATCGAGAGTGTCTCCGAGAAGGACGACCCCGTGACCCGTGGCAGTCATCTCTCTGACAAGCTCGTAGAGATCTTCCTTCGCGCCGACGTCGACTCCGCGGGTCGGATGATTCAGGATGACGACCTTGTTGTTGCCGGAAATCACACGTGCAAAAACCACCTTCTGTGCGTTCCCACCGCTCAGGGTGTCCACGCTCACCTGCGGGCCCGCGGCCTTGATGTTGAGCTTGCGAATCCAGTCCTGCGCGCGGGACGTTCGCTCTTTGACCGAAAGGACGCTGTGGGGCGCAATCGCCTTCATGCTCGACAGACTGATGTTCTCCGCAACGCTCAGCGACGCAATGATGCCTTCGTCCCGCCGCTCCTTCGGAACGGAGAGTATCCCCTCTCTCAGTGCCTCCGCCGGGCTCGAAAACATCCGCTGTTTTCCGTCGAGAATTATCTCGCCGGAATCTGCGCGATCATCACCGCATAGAACGGAACAGACGGCCTCCTTCCCTGAGCCGACCACTCCGCATATGCCGACGACTTCACCCTTGCGCACCCGGAAACTGACCCCCTTGAATGAACCTTTGAGTCCCAGGTCCTTGACCTCGAGAATCACATCATCTTCCGGCTGCGTCTGGCTGTCGACCTTGAAGTATTCGCCGCTGGTTCCTCGCCCGACCATCTTCTCGTACAGCAGTTGCTCGTTGGCATCCTTCTTATCCACCAGTGCGGTCTGTCGTCCATCCTTGAAGACATAGATCCGGTCTGAAATCTCGATGACTTCGCTCAAACGGTGAGAGACGAATATGATCGAGTTTCCCTGGTCGGTGATGACCTTCATTGCGTGAAAGAGCCTGCGGATCTCCTCGTCGTTGAGAACGGATGTCGGTTCATCCAGAAGGATCAGACATCCCTCTTTCTTGTCCTTGACTATGTTGAGGACCTTGGCTATCTCCACCATCTGCCTGGTCGCAAAGTCGAGCTCGAGCACCTTCTGGCTGGGAGCGATATCGGAAATGCCCAGCGACGCGAGTGCGGCGGCGGCGGCGGCATTCATCTTTCGCCAGTCCACAACGAGGAACGTTCGAAACTCGTTTTCCCTGCCGAGGTAGATGTTCTGTGCTACGGTGAGGTTCTTCATCAGGGACTGTTCCTGAAAGACCATTCCGATGCCCATCTGGTTGGCATCGAGGAGGTTCCTGCCTTTGAACTCCCTGCCGTGCAGCTCGAGCCTGCCTGTGGTCGGCTGTTCGACACAGGATATGATGCGAAGCACCGTCGACTTGCCTGCGCCGTTCTCGCCCACAAGCCCAACGATTTCCCCCCGTCGGACTTCCAGATTTATGCCCTGTAGCGCGACTGTGCCGGGATACTCTTTTCCAACTTCAATGACCCTGAATAGCACGTCTTCCACGTTCGGCCCCCCGCCTACTTGAAGATCCGCTTTCTGCCCCGTGCAACTGTGAGGGCAACGGCAGCAACGACGATGATGCCCTGAACGGCTGGTTGAACATACGGGTTTACGCCGAGGAGAATCATGCTGTCTTGAATTATCACGACGATGACCACGCCGACGAGCGACTGCACCACGCCGCCGCTGCCCCCGACAAGGGATGTCCCGCCGACCACTACCGCCGTAATCGTCGAGAACAGGAACCCGTTGGCGATTATCACCTCGCCAATGTTCAACTTGATCACACCGAAGACTCCGGCAATGCTCGCACACAGAGCAGACCAGGCAAAAACGATGATCTTGATCCGGTCGACGTTGACACCGCTCGCCCTGACCATGTTCTCGTTTTCGCCGATTGCAAAAATATGTCGTCCAAATGCCGTGTACCGTTCAATTATCAGTGCGATGAAAAAGACCACAAGGGCGAACCACATCAATAGCGGGACACCGAGGAAGGTCCCGGCGGCGGCGCGGGCGAACATCTGGTCTTTGACAGAGGCTGGGATACCCCGGTAGCTGAGTATTCCGAGTCCGGTGAGGACACTTCCCATGCCGAAGGTCACCATGAACGACGGTATCTTCAGTTTGGTATGGAGAGCCCCGGAGAGGAGTCCGAAGGAGGTACCGGCGGCTAACGCGATCAGGATACCGACTACTCCAAGGTCCATCGAGTTCTTGGTGTTCAGCACAAGGAGTGCGACGATGGAACCGCTGAAGCCCATCACCCCCTCGAGCGAAAGGTCGATGCTCCCCAGGACGAGTACAAAGGTCAGTCCCATTGCAAGGACGAGCGGCGTGGCCACCTGCGTAAGAACGCTCACCAGGTTGACCAGCCCGAAGAACCCCGGAACAAGGATCGACATAACGACAATCAGCGCGATCATGACGAGAAGCGGACCGAGCTGCGTCATCCTTTTCTTCGCGCGTTCAGACGCATTTCTTTCGGCGAACTCGGCGATTACGGCCCGTGAAGCGATCTCGCTCTCTCGGCTCGGGTTGTCTTCGGTTTTAGCCATTGCTCCCTGCTCCGGAATGTCGTCTGAATCTCTGGTCGGTAAACAGTATAGACAAATCCGGGAGGCGAGACCATCGTCGAACCGGTCTCACCTCCCATTGCAATTCGCCGGCTGCTGCTACTTGGTCGCCAGCTCGTAGGGACTCTGAATCGCGAACTTCAGATCATTGAAGTTGTACTTAGGCTTGCCCTTGATGAAGTTTGTTTCCCACTGGTCGACATTGGACTTGTCCACGAACAGCGAGTTGGTGTTGAACAGACGCATGTCCTTGGGCTCCGTCATTGTGTCTATCTTGCCAATGTATGCGTCGTAGGCAAATGCCGTCATGTATCCGCCCTGAAGGTAGCCGTTGTTCACTTCCGTCGCGACCACGTCGCCGTCGCGGATTGCCTGTGCCATGGCAGGGACGCCGTCCGTGCCGGTGACTCCCACCTTGCCGTTGAGACCTTTGGCCTTGAGCGCCTGTACAGCTGCGAGCGCCATGTCGTCATTCGCGGCCCAGATGCCGTCGACGTCAGGGTACTTTGCAAGCCACGTCTGGGTGATGCTCAGCGCCTGCTGCGGGTCCCAGTTTCCGACCTGTGCATCAAGAAGTTTCACACCGGGATACTCCTTGAGCGCCTTCTGCAGGCCCTGGAACCGATGAACGCCGGCGTCGTCGCTCAATGGTCCCTGAAGCGCCAGTACCGTCCCTTGGCCCGGAGTCTTGAACGACTTGAACAATGCTACGGCGGTTCTGTAACCCTCGTTCACCCCGTCTACGCTCGAAAACGCCGCATAGTACTTGTACTTGGTCGGGTCAAACCCCGGCGGGATATGCCAGGTGCTCGAAAAGTAAACATGCGATTTCTCGAGAAATTCTGCGATCGGGGGTATGTTTGCTCCACCGCAGGGGTCAATGTACAGGATGCAGTCCGTCCCGTTGGCAGCCACAAAGTTCTTGATATTCTGAAGCTCTTTGTTCGGATCCCCATCCGAGATGAGAGCCTGAACGGTAGCGGTCCCCTCCGGAAGCGAGGCAGCGAAGAGCTTCGCGCCTTCGAGCTCCTGGTTCCAGTAGGCGTTGGCGATTCCGTGAATGTCCACACCAATTGTGACCTTCTTGAGCTGTCCGGGCTTTGAGCTTTCCTTCTGTCCGTTGGCATATGCCATTGAGGAAACGAGTACCAATGAAGACAACAGTAACAATAGCCGAAAACGACCTAAAGACATTCGAACCTCCTTGATATCGGGTTCTCCTTGCGTCAGCGGCGGCCGACACGAAAACTGAACGTTGTCGAGTTCAGTAGATGATCCGGTATTTCACCCGTTACGGAAACCACCCCTACAGGGGGGCACCTGATCGCCGCCCGTCCTACTACCATGCCGAAGCATCTATGCTCTCCCTTTCCGCCCTCCTTTCGGGCAATGCACCGATCAGACGTAGAGCACAACTCTGCTTGCCCGCTCTCTTCCTTCGCCTCTTCATTGTCGACCCACTCTCTTAGATTTGTCAATACCAATTTTTCGAAATTACTAAACCTTATGCTTGCAATTGGCTCGAAATGGAATATACTGGTACTTACCATTTATCCGCTCCTGGGGGCAATAGTGATCAATAGTGGGGGACAGGCCGGTAGCTGTACATTCGCCCGATCAAACCGCTTGACACTCGTGCTTTGGTCAGACGAAATGAGGGACAAGGCGCCAGCCCGCCGGTTTGCAGCACAATGAACTACCAGGAAATCTTCTCCGAGCTTCAGAACCAACTTCTCACCGGCAGATGGAAAGCGGGCCAGCGGCTCCCATCGGAGCGCGAGCTTTCCGAATACTACGGCGTGTCCAGGCCCACAGTCAGCCGAGCACTGAACCGGCTCAGAGATGCGGGCATGCTTCGTCGCCTGACCGGCGCGGGGACGTTTGTCCTGGGCGAGGATTCAAGCATAGGAGCCAAACACCAGACGTTCGGTCTCATGGTTCCTGGTTTGGGCCGCGGTGAGATATTCGAACCAATTTGTGCCCGAATCGCGGAGAAGTCTCGCCAGTACGATTTCACCCTCATCTGGGGCGGAATTCCGACAGACGATGAGATTGATCACGAAGAGCATCTGCTCGCCGCGGCGGAACGTCTTGTCGACAGTGCCGTGAAGGGGGTTTTTTTCCAGCCGTTGGAGCGAGAACCCCAGGCATTGAAGAAGAATCTCAAAGTCGTCGACATATTCGAGCGGGCCAGGATCCCTATTACGCTGCTGGATAGCGACTACCTTTCGTTCCCGGACCGAAGCGGTCATGACCTTGTGGGTATCGACAACGTTGAAGCAGCGTATGTTCTGACAAATCACTTTCTTGGACTTGGACGGCAACGGGTGGACTTTGTATGGCCGCCCAATGCGGCCGGAACCTGCCTCCGTCGCCGAATCGGTTTTCAACACGCGCTCGCCCGCGCGGGAATAGATTTTCGCCCGGAGTTTGAACACGAAGGGGACCCGCAGTCAACCGATTTCGCGCAAACGCTGTTCAAGGACGGGGGACGGGACATCGTATGTCTCAACGACGAGACTGCGGTATTTCTGATGCGCACGTTCGAGAAACTCGGTCTGCAGAGTCCGCACGACATACGCATTGCCGGATTCGACGACCTCAAGTTTGCCCGACTCGCTCCTGTTCCGCTTACCACCATGAAGCAACCATGCCAGGCACTCGGCGACATCGCGCTTCGAACCATGATTGATCGCGTCAACGATCCGTGGCTTCCTCCACGAACAGTAACTGCGAGAGCGACTCTGTGCGTTCGCGAGTCGACAGGTTAGAGGCGAAACCGGTACAGGTCACCGTCGCCTGCTCCTGGTCGAAGGCAGGTCACGCACCTTGCCGCGTCTGCCTGCCAAAGTCCTGGTTGTGAAGGGGTTCAGAGTTCCCAAATGACATTGGTTTGTGCTTGCGTGACGAAAAGACAGTAACTCAGAATCAACCGGATCTGTAGCTCGCCAAAGCTGCAGATCAACACCAGGAGGCCCACTGTGGACGTACAGGGCATCAACGCCGTTGCGACGGCGATTCGAACATTCGCGATGGACGCAGTCCAGATAGCCGGCTCCGGGCATCCGGGCCAACCGATGGGGGACGCGGAACTCGGCGCCATACTCTATGGGGAGGCTTTGCGGCACTACCCGCACGATCCGGAGTGGCCGAATCGCGATCGGTTCGTTCAATCGGCCGGCCACGGGTGCCTGCTGCAGTACACCCTGCTGCACCTGTGCGGGTACGATATCTCGGTTGAAGACATCAGAACGTTTCGCCGTTTGAACTCAAAGGCAACCGGCCATCCGGAGTACGGTGTCGTTCCGGGCATTGAAGTAACAACGGGACCGCTGGGACAGGGGATCGCGAACGCAGTAGGCATGGCCATTGCCGAACGAATGCTCTCCGCCCGATTCAATTCACAACGATCGATCATTGACTACCATACATACTGTCTCGCCGGCGACGGCGATCTGATGGAGGGCATAAGCTACGAGGCTGCGTCCCTGGCCGGACATCTGGGACTCGGAAAGCTCGTGGTCTTCTACGATTCGAATCGCGTAACAATCGAAGGAGGAACCGAGCTCTCCTCCAGCGAGGATGTCCGCGGACGATTCCTGGCCAGTAACTGGCAGGTCCTTGAAGGAAGCGCATACGACATCCCGCTGATCATGCGTCTCATCGCTACGGCCAGGAACGACACCGGAAAGCCCACGCTTATAATCATGAATTCGGTTATCGCGAAAGGGGCAAGCAGCCTCGCGGGGTCACCGCAGGCACACGGATCACCTTTGGGGGAGTCCGAGATCCGTGCAAGCAAAAAGTCGATGGGGGTACCGGAAGACTCGGAATTCTACGTACCGCCGGACGCCACGACCTACCTCGCAAAGCGGGCGCTCGCGTGGGAGAAATCCTACCGGGAATGGCAGGGAAATTTCGAATTGTGGGCGCGTGAGAATCCCGAGAGACACGAAGAGTGGTTGAGATTCCGAAGTGCCCCCGATTTCGATGAGATCGAGCTCCCCCACTTTGAGAAGGGCGCTCGCATGGCCACACGGATAGCAGGCGGCGAGATTCTCAGATCTCTTTCGGCGAAACTCGACAACCTGGTCGGCGGATCGGCCGATCTTTCGCACTCCACATCGACGAACGTGCCCGGAATCGACTTCTTTACGTCACAGAATCCGAAAGGACGAAATCTCCACTTCGGAATACGAGAACACGCAATGGCCGGAATCGCAAACGGAATTGCTGTAGGCGGAATGCTCTGCGTCTACTGCTCGACCTACCTCGTGTTCAGCGACTACATGAGGCCTTCGATCCGCCTCGCCGCCATGATGAAGCTGCCGGTGGTTTATGTATTCACCCATGACTCGATTCTCATCGGTGAAGACGGGCCTACGCACCAGCCGGTCGAACAGATCGCCGCACTCCGAGCCATCCCCGGCCTTGTTGTCCTGCGGCCGGGCGATGCGGAGGAAACCCGGGTCGCCTGGCAAATGGCGATGTCGCGAACGGATGGGCCCACGGCGCTTATCCTCAGTCGCCAGGCGCTGAAGGTCTACGAGAAGGACGACCCTGCGTGGGAGCAGTCCCTGCGGCTGGGAGCCTATGTCGTGTCCGACTCGATTGGTGAACCCGGGACTGTCATTGTCGCCAGCGGATCGGAAGTCAACCTCGCTCTTGAAACCAAGCGTATTCTCAACGATCCCAGGGTCAGAGTTGTCTCCATGATGTGCAGAGAAACGTTCGTGAAAGCACCGCGGGAGGCAAAGGATAGGCTTGTGCCTTTCCGTTCGCACCGCGTGGTCGTGGAAGCAGGCGTCGCACAGGGCTGGGAAGGAATTGCCGGTGATTCCGGCGTGGTTATCTCCGTCGAAGACTTCGGAAGATCGGCACCGCTGAAGGATGTGTCGGCGGCATACGGGCTGACTCCCGAGGCGATTGCGGCCCGGATCCGGGAGTCGAAAACACCGGCTTCCGGCAGTCCGGATGCGGGCCCGGTTTCGAACAACGGCCGGTCGCGAAACGTGCACGATGCGGCGCGGGAATAGCGTCACTCGGAGGCCGAATTTGGACTACTACGTAGGAATTGATCTGGGAACTTCAAGCGTCCGCGTCGTAGCGCTTGGCGAAAAGGGGACCGTTCTTGCCGTAGAGGGGCACGACTACCCGATCCGCGAGCCGAAGCAAGGTTTCGCTGAACAATCCACCGACGAGTGGTGGGAAGCGACCGCCGGCTGCCTGCGGCGTCTTCAGAATCTCGACATCCTCAAGGGCGGCAGAGTTCGCGCCGTCGGCCTCTCCGGCCAGATGCACGGACTGGTACTGCTCGACAGAGAGAGGAAAGCGCTCCGGGATGCCATTATCTGGCCGGACAGTAGAACCGCAGGTATCTGCAGGGAATGGGCACAGACCATCGGTGCCGACAGGATCGGAGGAATCACCGGACTGCCGCTTGCTACCGGTTTCCTTGCGCCGTCACTGGCCTGGGTGAAGCGGAACGAGCCCGATCTCTACGCCCGAGCGGCACACGCTATTCTCCCCAAAGACTATATCCGCTATCGACTGACCGGTGAAATTGCGACCGACGTTACCGATGCTTCGGCAACTCTTCTGCTCGACGTCGCCCGCAGAACCTGGTCGACCGAGCTGGTCGACCGTTTCGATCTCGATGAGCATCTCCTGCCTTCGATTCTGGATACGACATGCGTAGCTGGAGCTGTGACGGAGTCCGCCGCCGCTGCCACCGGACTTCCCGGAGGAACGCCCGTCGCTGCCGGCGGCGCGGACATCGCGATGGCGGCGCACTCGCTCGGAATCGACAATCCCGGAACCGCTGTGGTATCGATTGCCACCGGAGGCACGGTGATAGTCGGTATCGAACGGCCGGTTGTTGACGGCCGAATGCACACATTCTGCAGCGCAACTCCGGATCGGTGGATTCTCATGGGAGCGACACTTTCTGCGGGGCTCTCCCTGTCCTGGTTCGCGAACAACGTCGCGGTACCGCTCGGCGCAGCCAGGGACGGCGTTATCGAGAAGATCTCGAGTGACGCAGAGAGGATTCCGCCGGGGTCCGAAGGGCTCCTCTTCGCTCCCTACCTGTGCGGAGAGCGGACACCGTACATGAATCCGCACGCAAAAGGCTGTTTTGTCGGCCTGTCGCTCCGGCACTCATCCTCGCACATGGTCCGCGCAATTATGGAGGGCGTAGCCTATTCACTCTGTGAGTCTTTCGATGCGTTCAAAGAGCTGAATATTCCGGTGAACAGGGTTCTTTGCTCCGGCGGGGGATCACGCAACCCTCTCTGGCGACAAATCCTCGCCGACACCTTCGAACGCCCCGTCAGATGGAGGCCGGGCGAGGAACACTCGGGGATGGGAGCGGCAATGACAGGCGCCCTCGCGATAGGCGATCGTATCGTCCCGCTCCCGGGCGGCGAAGACTCATCAGAGGAAGTGCTTCCGAATCCGAAACACGCGGCAACCTATCGAAAACAGCGCGCAGTGTACAAACAGATTCACCCACAGCTGGCCCCTGTTTTCGAAAGCCTTTCATAGGGGAACTTGCCTCTCGTTGCGACCGGGAACGCCGTGGTCGATTAGACCGTGACGGGCGGCGGTTTCACGCGTCCCTGCACGGCATGACAAAAGAAGCTCCTTCGCTCTTGTGCGACGCTGCCGGATCGAAGAAACTGACAGCTCGAGGAGGCGAACATGGGAGAAAACCGGTCAGTCGGGCTCGAGAGCACGCACTACCTGTTCGATCGTGAAATAGCACCGGCGATAACGGTGAAGTCAGGCTCCGAAGTCACGATCCGAACCGAGCGCGCGGACGACATGGTTCTGTCGAAGACGCACGAGACGTTCACCGACCGGGACGAGGTGGTGGAGTCCGGTCCGAATCCGGTTACCGGGCCCATCTTCGTCACAGGCGCCCGGCCGGGTGATTTTCTGAAAGTAGCGGTGCTCGAGGTGACTCCCTGCCCCGACGGCTCGTTGGCCTACGTCACCTACGTGCCGGGCCCATCGTCCCTGGTCTCGCCGTTCTCGCTCCTTCCCGATTTTCCGCCGAAGACCTACTGGGTCCGGGTCGAAGGCGACAAGCTCGTCCTTCCCCTCGAGCGGGGCGAGAAGACGATCGAAACCCGGCCGATGATCGGGACCATCGGCACCGCTCCGAAGCGCGAGCGGGTACTCTCCTACTGGAGCGACCGGGAGTACGGTGGAAACGTCGACTGCCCGCTCATCCGCGCCGGGAACGAGGTGGTACTGCCGGTCAACGTTGAGGGTGGACTGCTTTCGGTCGGCGACGTCCATGCCCGGCAGGGCGACGGCGAAGTATCCTGCTGCGCGGTCGAATGCCGGGGAGAGGTCAAGCTCCGCATCGATGTAGTGCCGCGTGATGCTGCAGCCTACTTCGAGTGGCCGCAGGTAAACGGCGCTGATTTCATCGGTTCAATCGGATGCGTAAAGCACTCGATGGACCGGGCCGTAGAGGCTGCGCTCCTCGACCTTGTCAGGCGGATCGAACGGTTCTACTCGTTCTCGACCATAGACGCATACGAGATCGTGGGTCAGTGCGTGGAGCTTCGTGTATGCCAGGCGGTCTACCCTCATTTCACCTGCCTTGCGATGATCGACCGGAAGTATCTCGCGTAGCCCGGGGCAGCGGCCGCAGGGTGCGCGGCACGTCCTTTCTATCAATCTCGAAGTGATCCGGTGATACGCAGCGCGCGGGCAATGAGCTCGTCCGCGGTCCGCTCGTGATAGGCATCGAACGGGATGGTCTTCTGTCGCACCCGCGATGTGGGAAAGATCCCTTCGCGGTAGAGAAGCCGCTTGAAGAAATGGATCGAGATATCGAGGTGCTGGTTCGAGAAGGCGAGAATCGGGAGAATCTCGCCGAACAGCGCCTGCGCATCGTCCCTGCGCCCGCTTCGGTACAAATTGTATATTCTCGTATATATTTCGTGCATCCCGGTAGGCATGAAGGCGTGCACACCCCGGTCGAGCCCTTCGATAATCTGCGAGACGGCCCACCCGCCGGAGACGTGGAGCCTGCCGCCGGTCGCTTCAAGGATCTCGGTGTACTTGCGTCCGGCCGGCACCACCTCGACCTTGATGGCACGGAAACGGGACAGCTGCCGGAAGAGCCGCGCGATGAGCGGTACCGGTGCCCCGTACCCGGAAGGGTCCCAGTCCTGGATCACGAGGAATCCGGGCGCGGCTTCTGATAGCTCTGCCACCTCCCTCGAGTAGGAAGCCTCATCCGCGCAGGTGAGTGCAACGAGCCCTCCGGCGCATCCGAGTTTCCCGGAAAGCTCGAGGTTGGAAATCCGTTCTTTCTGACTTTTCCCGGAGCATCCACAGATCACGGGCACCCGTCCGCCCGCCGCTTCCACAACGCAGCGCACGAGCTCCTCTCGTTCGTCCGCCGAGAGCGCAGAAACCTCGCTGGCGAGTGCCGGAACGAGAAATCCGGCGACCCCCGCCCGAACGGCGCGTTCGACGTTGCGGGCAACCGCATCGAGCGCGATAGAGTCGTGGTCGGTAAAGGGGGTGTTGAGTACGGTAACGATCCCTCGAATGTCGAGCAGCTCTCCGCTCATTACGGGTTTCACTTTACACCGCAGATCGCGACATGAGAAAGAGCCGTCACGCGGCGCGCAGGGAGGGAGGAGTTTCATGAGGGTGGTCGGCGGTCCATGTTCCGCATTTCTTCAGCGCGTCTTCGACGGTTGCCATCTCCGAATCAGAAACCGCACGTTCAAGGTCGTCGCCAGGTCCTTCAATCTCGAGCAGACTGTCTCGCTCCGCCGCCGCTCTCACCTGTCTGCGCCTGTTCGGCGAGTGACCCGCGCGGGTTGACGCACAGGGACAAGAAGGTATAATTTTTATACCGTGGATTTCGAATATGATCCCGAAAAGAGCCGCGCGAACAGGGTGAAACACGGTATCGATTTCGAGGAAGCGAAAGCTCTTTGGCAGGACGACCATCGAATAGAGATACCGGCGCGCACGGTGGACGAAGTGCGTCTTCTCGTTATCGGGACCATTGAAGAGAAACACTGGTCGGCGATTATTACGTATCGACACGATCGGGTCCGGATCATCTCGGTCCGCCGCTCGCGCGACGAGGAGATTGATATCTATGAAAGCTGAAGAGCTCGACCGCCGCTTCGACGAAGGCGAAGAGATCACGAAGTACCTCGACATGTCCGGCGCACGCCGTCCCGGAGAAGAGGTAAAGCGGGTCAACGTCGACTTTCCCGCCTGGATGGTTCACTCTCTTGACCGGGAAGCGCGCCGCCTCGGCGTTCCCCGTCAGTCCATCATCAAGGTGTGGGTTGCAGAGCGGCTCGAGCGGAGAAAGGACTAGCGCCCGCTAAATCACCGCTACACCTACGGCGAGTACTGCACCTGGGGCGACGAGGGGCGGTGGAACGGTTGAGCAGCGGGCAGCGGCCGGGCGGCTCGCCGATGTCAGGAGTCCCGCTCGTGCTGGCGCTGCTTTTCAAGCAGGCGCGGCGCGGGCAAAAAAGAGGCCGGACTTTCGTCCGG
>CAZNYW010000088.1:0-13330 GCA_964577375.1 uncultured Spirochaetales bacterium
CGACCGTCAAAATTGCGCTCATGTATGCGCAGAACATAGCACCGGACAACGTCCGACGGCAAACCCGCCGGGTATCCTGCCGACGGGTATCCGTGCCTCCACAATAAACCCGTTACCGGTTGCCCATTACTAACAATTCGGTTAACTTGATCAAACAGGTCAGATGACCTTCGGGGGCGCGTATTAACCGGCAGAGCCCGGTAGGACCAACACTTCCCACCTTCTCTCACCGCTCAACAAAAGTCAGACACACCTCCAGAGACAGATCAGGGGCCACGTCATTCCTGCGTTCCTTTTGCATTGAATTGACCAGATAGGCGACTTGCCGGGACAGTCCTATGCGCTGTCCGTATCGGGCAAGAAATTCACAATTGAGGGGGCGTGCAATGGCACGACGGGTTTTCATTTTGGTTGCCGCTATGGGTCTGGCCATCGGCGGAATGGTGTTCGCCGGCGGAAGCAAGGAGTCAGGGACACAGGCGGCTTCGTCGAATCAGTCCGCTTCGGACAAGACCTTGATAGTCGGTCAGATCGCCGAGCCGAAGTCGCTCGATCCGGCGGCAGTGACGGCCGTCAACGATTTCCGGATTCTGGTGAATATCTACGACGGTCTTGTCGAGTACAAGAGCGGGACGCTGCAGGTCGAGCCCGCACTCGCAAAATCCTGGACAGTCAGCAGTGACGGTACGGTCTACACGTTCAAGCTTCGGAACGACGTCTATTTCCACGATGGTTCGAAGTTCAACGCGGAGGCGGTGAAGTTCAATTTCGACCGCATGCTCGACAAGAACAGCCCTTATCACGACACGGGTCCCTTTCCTCTTGCCTTCTACTTCAGCTCGATCAAGGAGACGAAGGTAATCGACGACTACACGGTGCAGCTCATCCTGAATGAGCCGTATGCGCCGCTCCTGTCCAACCTCGCCTACCCAACCGGACTGATGGTATCGCCGACAGCGGTCAAGAAGTGGGGAAAGGACTACGGACGCCATCCTTCCGGCACGGGTCCGTATGTGTTCTCCGACTGGGAAAGCAACACAAAGGTTACGCTTGTGCGCAACGACAAGTACTGGAAGGGGACGCCGGGTCTGGCGCAGATCATCTTTCGTCCCATCACCGATGCAAATACGCGGGTTACTGAAATGCTCTCCGGTGGACTTGACCTCATGGTTGAGGTACCGCCGGACTCGCTGCAGGTATTCAAAAAGAACGACAAGTTCAAGGTCTACGAGCAGGCGGGACCCCATCTCTGGTTTCTCATCCTGAACATGAAGAGCGGTCCCTTCACAAACAAGAAGATCCGTCAGGCGGCGAACTACGCCATCAACAAGAAGGCGCTGGTCGACAACGTGCTTCAGGGAACCGCATCCGTTGCCGCCGGGCCGATACCGAAGGCCTTCGGCTGGGCCCATGATAACAGCCTTTCGCCCTATCCTTACGATCCGGCGAAGGCGAAGCAGCTTCTGAAAGAGGCGGGGTATGATGGAACGCCGGTGACCTTCTACGTAACGCAGGGCGGGTCCGGCATGCTCGACCCGGTCGCGATGGGCACGGCGATTCAGGCCGACCTGGAAGCGGTCGGGATGAAGGTGAACATCAAGACCTTCGAGTGGAACACCTTTCTCGACAAGGTGAACGCCGGACTCGAAGGAAAGGCTGACATGGCCGAGATGGCGTGGATGACCAACGACCCGGATACTCTTCCGTTCCTGGCCCTGCGCACCGCCGCGTGGCCGAGCAAGGGAGGATTCAACTCCGGCTACTACTCGAACCCGAAGGTGGACGAGCTGCTGCAGAAGGCGCGTACATCCACAAGCGAGGAGGAGAGGGCAAAGCTCTACAAGCAGGTACAGGAGATCGTCTACAACGATGCGCCCTGGGTCTTCGTCGCCAGCTGGAAGCAGAATGCCGTTTCCACCGCCAACGTCGAGAATTTCCGGCTTGAGCCCTCTTTTCTGCTCAAGCTCTATGATGTGACAAAGAAATAGAACCGATTTCAGGCGCGGATTGGCGGACGGGGGTCCGCCGTCCGCGCCGATCCATCCACAAGAGTTGAGCTGCAAATGTTATATCGGTACATACTGAAAAGACTGCTCCTGATGATTCCCGTGGTGATCGGCATCTCGATCATCGTATTTCTCATCATGGCGCTCCTTCCCGGGGATCCTGCACAGGCGATCCTCGGCTCCTACGCGACTCCGGACAATCTGGCCCGCCTGCGAAGCGAGCTCGGGCTCGACAAACCGCTCGTCCAGCGTTATCTCATCTGGTTCGGCAACGTGCTGCACGGAGACTTCGGCCGGTCCTTCAGCCTTAACCGGCCCGTGATCAACGAGGTGATGGACCGCCTCGGACCGACGATGCTTCTGGCAGGCTCGTCGCTCATGCTGGCGTCGCTGTTCGGACTGGTAACCGGTACTGTTGCGGCAATCCGGCAGTACGGATGGCAGGACCGCCTCTTCACCGTCCTCGTTCTCGTCGGCATATCGACTCCCAGCTTCTGGCTCGGACTGATCCTTGTGCTGTTCTTTTCGGTGCAGCTGGGATGGTTCCCGGTGAGCGGGATGCAGTCGATCACCGGAAGCGGAGGCTTCCTCGACGTTCTGCACCACCTGGTGCTCCCTGCATTCACGCTTGCGATCGTTGCCACCGGCGTGATCGCCCGGCTCACCAGGTCGAGCATGCTCGAGGTGCTGCGCCGCGAGTACATCCGCTCCGCGCGCGCGAAGGGGCTCTCGGAACGGCGGGTTGTCTACGTTCATGCATTCAAGAACGCGCTGGTCAGCATCATTCCGGTGCTGGGAATCCAGGCGGGCTTCGTCATAGGCGGCGCGGTCTACATCGAGACGGTGTTCCAGTGGCCGGGAATCGGAAGGATGCTGGTGACGGCAATACTCACCCGCGACATTCTGCTGGTTCAGGGCGGGGTCTTCGTGATCGCGATAATCTACGTGCTCATCAATCTGGTCACCGACGTGCTGCAGCATATGGTCGATCCAAGGATTTCCGCATGAGATACCGGTCAAGCGGACTCGCCCGATTTGCACGCAACCGGACCGCGGCCGTCGGGCTCGGCATGGTGATCCTGATCGTGCTCATCTCGCTGGCTGCTCCGATCCTTCCGCTTGCGAATCCCAACGCAACCGATCTGGCGATCCGGCTGAAGCCGCCCGGCACGGCGGGCCATCTGCTGGGAACAGACCAGCTCGGCCGCGACATCCTCTCGCGACTCATCTGGGGAACGCGCGTGAGTCTCGCCGTCGGACTGGTTGCCACCTTCGCGGCCGCGGTCGTCGGGTCGCTGATCGGAATCATTGCAGCCTATTACAGCAGGTGGCTCGACAACCTCCTTATGCGCGGCATCGACATGCTGATGGCCTTCCCCTACATCCTTCTCGCGCTCGCGATCGTGGCAATCCTCGGTCCGGGCCTGCTCAACGCGCTCCTCGCCATTTCGGTGGTAAACATACCCTTCTTCGCGCGCAACGTACGCGGTGCGGCGGTGGGTCTCGTGCGGCTCGAGTACGTCGATACCGCGCGCCTCAGCGGGCTGTCGAATGCCCGCATCCTGTTCGGTGAGCTTCTTCCGAACGTGCTTCCCGTCATAATGATCACCATCTCAACGACAGTCGGGTGGATGATCCTCGAGACGGCCGGGCTGAGCTTTCTCGGGCTGGGCGCACAGCCGCCCCAGGCCGACCTTGGGTCGATGCTCGGTGACGGCCGGGATCTCATTCTCATCGCACCGCACGTCGCCACCATTCCCGGCCTGGTGATACTGGTCCTCGTCATCGGCATAAACCTCACCGGTGACGGACTGCGGGACGTGCTCGATCCTCAGCTGAAGTCAGGCGCACTGGCAAGTCCCGCTCCCATGACCGCGGTGGATCACACTGCGGCCGCGGCCAATCGTGCAGCGGGAACCGCTGGGGCACTCGCCGTCTCCGGCCTCTCGACCTCGTTCGTCCTCGGTCCTGCGACGGTTCGGGCCGTCCAGAATGTCTCTTTTTCAGTCGCCCCGGGAGAATCTCTCGGCGTAATGGGCGAAAGCGGATCGGGAAAATCGGTCACCGCGCTTTCGGTGCTGCAGCTCGTCCCGACGCCGCCGGGAAGGATCACCGCCGGAAGCGTCGCCTATGACGGACAGGAGCTGGTGGGGGCGCCGCTTTCGACGCTGCAGAATCTGCGCGGAAACCGGATCGCCTTTGTCTTCCAGAACCCGATGACCGCGCTCAATCCGCTTCTCAGCGTGGGAGAGCAGATCGTCGAGTCACTTCGCCGGCACCAGGGACTGCGCGGCCGCGCGGCTCGCCAGAAGGCGATTGAGCTCCTCGACGCAGTTCATATCCCTGACGCCGAGGCGCGCCTCACAACCTATCCGCACGAGCTTTCCGGCGGGATGCGCCAGCGCGCGGGGACCGCCATCGCGCTGTCCAATGATCCGGACGTTATCATCGCGGATGAGCCTACCACGGCCCTCGACGTTACCATCCAGGCACAGATACTCCGGCTGTTCAATGAGCTGCGAGTGAAGCGCGGTTTGAGACTCGTCTTCATATCTCACGATTTCGGTGTGCTCTCGGAAGTCTGTGACCGTATCGTTGTCATGTACGCGGGCCAGATCGTCGAGACCGGAAGCGTGAAGGAGATCTACGAAAGCCCGCTGCATCCCTATACCAGGCGTCTCATGGCCTGCGTACCGATGATCGGCAGGGCGGAAGAACCGCTCACGGCGATTCCGGGCCTCCCGCCGGATCTCGCCCAGCTTCCCTCCGGCTGCTACTTCGCCGACCGGTGCGACCTGGCGATCGAAAGATGCAGGGCGGCTCCGATCGAGCTTCGAACCATGTCGCAGGGCAGGTCGGCACGATGCGTCCGGGCCGGGGAGACTGCCGTATGAGCGACAGTGCCGTGCTCGAGGTGCGGAAGGTCAGCAAGGACTTTCGCCGCGGGTCGCTGCTCTTCGGAGCCGGAAATGTCGTGCATGCGGTGACCGATCTGTCACTGCAGCTCCGCCGGGGCGACTCCCTCGGGATCGTGGGCGAGTCGGGATGCGGAAAGTCCACGCTCGCACGGATCCTGGTGGGCCTGATCCCGCCCACCGGCGGTCAGGTCTTTTTCGAAGGCGAAGACGTCACCATCGTTTCGAGGCGCCGGAGGAAGGAGCTGTATCGGAAAATACAGTTCGTCTTTCAGGATCCGCTGAGCTCTCTCAATCCACGGAAGACGGTCCGGCAGCTGCTCGAGGCTCCGCTCGTTCACCTGCTGGGGATGGAACGCGAACGGCGGAAAGAGCGGCTCCTCGAACTGATGGAGACGGTGAACCTCCGGCCCGAATCGCTCGACCGTTATCCGCACGAGTTCTCCGGCGGCCAGAATCAGCGCATCGGGATTGCGCGGGCGCTTGCGGCTGAACCGAGTCTCATCGTCCTCGATGAGCCGGTGAGCGCGCTCGATGTTTCGATACAGGCTCAGATTCTCAAACTGCTGGAAAATCTGTCGCGCTCTCTCGGCGTGACCTATCTGTTCATCAGCCACGATCTCGCCGTCGTCGAGCGGATGTGCGAGCAGATCGCGGTGATGTACCTGGGAAACCTCGTCGAGTTCGGAACTCGCGCTCAGATATTCGGTTCACCGCGCCATCCCTATACGTCGGTTCTCATGCACAGCGTGCCGGCACCCGGAACGAGGGCGGTTACGCGAGTCGCCGTTCGTGGCGAGCCGCCGAGCCCATCGAACCTGCCGCCCGGCTGCCCGTTCGAGCCGAGGTGTTACCGCTCCGAGGCGAAGTGCGCCGAGGTGAAGCCGGATCTCCTGCCCTACCCGGAGGGCCACCGCGCGGCCTGTTTTTTCGGCGACGATCCGCAACCGCCGCCAATGGAGGAGGCGGCAGGCTGATGAGCGCTCCACGAATAGACCGCGATGACCTGTGGCTTCTGCTCGAGCTCATGGCTGCGGTTGGCGGAACGGCGGAGGGCGGCTGCACACGGCTCGCCTATTCGGAAGAGGAGGACCAGGCGCATGTGCTGCTCGCCTCGTGGGCTGCAGAAAGCGGCTGCACTTCGGGCCGGGATGAAGCGGGCAATCTCTACCTTTTTCGCGCGGCGGACGAGGGAAACACAGAGGCGCCGCTCCTCATCGGCAGTCACCTCGACACCGTACCGTCGGGCGGCAGGTATGACGGGGCCTACGGCGTCATCGCGGGGCTTGCGGTGCTCCGCGCGCTGAATAGCAGTCAAACTCGAACGGCGCGCCCGGTCGTCGTGGCCGCCTTTCGCAACGAAGAGGGGGCACGGTTCGCGCCGGCCACCATGGGAAGCGGCTACTTTGCCGGCACCATTGACCTCGCGACGGTGCTCTCCGCAACCGACCGGCGCGGCGTTAAGATCGAAGAACTTCTCGAGCCGGGAGGGGCCTCCGTGCGGCCCGGGAAGCCGTACTGCTATCTCGAGGCTCACATCGAGCAGGGACCTGTACTCGTCACCGAGGGAGTCCCCATAGGTGTGGTTTCCGGCGTTTTTGCCCAGATAAGCGCAGAGGTTACCGTTTCCGGGCGGGAGGGACACGCCGGGACCACGCCTATGGGGGTGCGCCGCGATGCGCTGGTCGGCGCTTCGCGCATAATCACTTCGGTCCGCGATATCGCCGGAAGGAGGTCTGCCGGTAAAGAGGAGGCAGTTGCCACGGTGGGCGAGGTTTCGGTGTCGCCCGGTTCCCGAAACGCGATCCCCGGCCGTGTCATCTTCACGCTCGACATCCGCGCGCCGCGGCTTCAGGCGGTCGATACGCTCTACCGCACGATCACCGCGCGCGCAACGGAGATCGCTCTGGAGGAGAACCTGAAGGCGGAAAGCCGTGTCCTCTGGTCGGATGCGGAAACCGGCTTCGCCCCGGTCTGCGTCGACGCCGTGTCGGCGGCGGCCCGCGAGCTTTCGGTTCCGTCGCGGCCGATATCTTCGGGGGCAGGACACGATGCGGTGAACCTCGCGCAGATCTGCCCTTCGGGGATGCTTTTCATTCCGTGCCGGAATGGAATCAGTCACAGCCCCGATGAGGCGATCACTCCGTTCGATGCCTTCACCGGAGCTTCCGTGCTGCTCTCGGCCGCGCTCATCCTCGCGCGATAGCCGACCGTTGCTCCTGCGAAGCTCCGCCGGCAATGAGCAGGTCCTGCTATCGGTCGAAGGGCGAGATCCTCGTCTGCGGAAAAATGCTGCTGCCGATCGATACGAACGCGATGAAGCGCTGTCGGTCGGAGGTCCAGAGCTCCACACGCACTTCGCCCGCGGGAGTGACCGCCGCGATCCCCACTGTCCCGCCGGCCGATAGATTTCCAAGGGGATCGAACGAGGCGGGAGTCTGCCATATGGTGCCGACGTTTCCGCGCACATAGAGATAGACACCGAACGGCAGATCGGAGGGTAGCTGCGGCGGAAGCCCGGCGATCCGGATCCGGTATTCCAGCGCTATCGACGCGTAGTTGTCGGTGAGAACCTCGTCGGTGTGATAGCCGACGAAACGGTCGGGACCGCCGAACCCGAAGACAAGGTCCGCAGGTAGCGTGTAGCCGAATGACGTCGCAGCGTCTAACCCGAACGAGAGTGTGTGGCGATCCAGAAAGCTGACGGACGCACCACCCTCGCCGCGGAGATACTGGTACGTTCGAGTTCCGCCGAGGTCGGTAGCCGCATAGCGGTACTGGAGGCGAAAAAAGAGACCCCGCGAGGGGAACGGAATATTGTCGCGGGTATCGAGGTCGAGCCTCCCGAAGAGGTAGGTATCCCGCCCGGAGGCGACCGGCGCCACGTAGCTGCCGCCGACGAAGGGCGAAAGCGAGCGCCACTCGATCCCGTAACCGCCGGCAAGGGTGAACCGGGCGTTTGGGCGAAAACCTGCTCCAAGCTCGCCGCCGATCAGGCCGAGGCGCCTTCGCCCGACCGGCTGTCCATCTGTCCATTCGGAGTGAAGCGACGTGCCTGCGTGGAACTCCGGCTCGAGGTAGAAGCCCGCCGCGATCCGCTGGTGATAGAGCGTCTCTGCGCCGGTCGTGTTGCCGACGTACAGGTCCGTGAGCCACGATGAGGCCGGGGTAAGCAGATCGTTCACCGTACCGCCGATGTGAGCCGAAAGGCCGGTGTGCAGCTCATCTCCCGATTGATAACGGAACCTCAGACCCAGTCCGAGACTTGCGGTGTCAGGTTTGACCGGAAGGAATCGGACGTGCAGCGCGTTGACACCAGGCGACTCGGGCGTCAACTGGAAGGTGACGGACTGATAGCGTCCGGTGTCCTCCAGATGTCTCGAGAGCTCGAACAGATCAAGCGGCGCCACCCCCTCTTCCCCTTTGCCAGAGAGCCTGCTGCGTAGATAGCGTTCGTCTGCAGCTTTGCCGCCCGATTTGATGATGCCCCGAAAGTGGACGAGCATCTGCGTGGTCTTTGCTCCGCCGGCCGTGTCCGCGCCTGCCGGATCACCTCCGGCTCCGGCCGCCTTCAGCTTCGCCGCAAGCGCCTCCAGCTCAGGCCGTGCCTTCTCGGCCGCCTTCTCGCCGTCGGCGATGATCTTCGCATAGCTCCCAAAATCGGCAAATCCGGCATTCCCCAGCTCCGGCGTGATCAGCACCGTTGCCTCCTTTCGGTGCCGGCGCGTCGACTGAACCATCTCGATCTTCAGCATCTGCCGGAGAACTGCAACCGTGTCGTTTATCTTATTCACCTTCTCGAGCGGCGATGTGATGTCGACCGCGATGACAATGTCCGCGCCGAGCTGCCGCGCAACGTCCACCGGCAGATTGTTGAGAACCCCGCCGTCGACGAGGAGCCTCCCTCCTATCTCGATCGGCGCAAAGACGCCCGGCGCCGACATGCTGGCACGCAGCGCGCGGGACAGGTTTCCGGAAAGCAGGTGAACCTCCTCACCGCTGCCGAGATCCGCGGCCACAGCGCAGAAGGGAATCGGAAGGTTCCTGAAATCGTGTATCTGTGAAACGGGAAGCGTGAGGCAGGAAAGGAGGGAGAGGATACCTCTGCCGGAAACTAGACCACGTGAGAGGACGATTCCGGAACGGTCGAATGAGGCAGTCGCAAGGACGGTGGACTCCTCGGACTGCTCTGCAAAGGAGTATCCACTGCGGGGGGTCTGGTCGGTAAACAGCCGTCCCCAGTCAATGCGCGAGGCGATTGTCTGCAGCTCCGCGGGCGAATAGCCGGCGGCGTAGAGGCCGCCGATGATGCTGCCCATGCTCGTGCCGACCACAAGATCGATGGGAATGCCGATCTGGCGGATCACCTTCAGCACCCCAATATGCGCGAAGCCGCGGGCCCCTCCCCCGGAGAGCACGAGCGCTACCTTCGGTCGATGCGAGGGCTCAGACGGTGAAGCCGACTGCGCGATGGCGCCGTGAGCCGGGATGAGACCGTATGCCAGGAGCACGAGAATTGGAATGAGCTTCTTCATCGAGGAATGCATGCGTACGATACTGATCGCTGGCCTTCTCTGCGAGAATCCTACGCAGCCTCGTACAGCCCGTCAAGGCGACCGCTGCCGCTACGGGGTCGGGATTCTGAGCATCAGACCGGCAGGCGGGTACTGGTTCCGGTAGGTAAAGAGCGCCCGCAGATTCACCAGTTCCTCGCCGTAGACGATGAAGGTGTGGTCCCAGTCGACAGGTGATCCGTTGAGCACGATGTCATATCTCAATCGTGCTCCCGCCGGGTAGTCGGGCATCACTCCCGAGGGGATCGCGTAGACAGTTCGGACCACGACGATGTTCGGCCTGCCTGCGCCGTCCCGTACCTCCACGAGATGCTCCCGCTCGAGCATCGCGATGAGCTGGACGGCGCTGTAGGCATCGAGCGAAAACGGTTCCGGTCCCGGGATGATGACGGTCGGTGCGGCACTGTCCGGCAGACTCTGCGCCGCGGCAAGCGTCGAACAGAGAAGCATCAAGGCGGCGGAAATGATCATCCGAAAACTGGTGCGCATCTGTAGATTCATTTTCGACAGAATTGGCCGATTTCAAAATCACCCGCGCCATGTTGTAACAATCGCGGATGAGGTCGGTTGGAGAGTCCGGAAAGGTTCAAACGCTCTCGGTCGGTGGGGCAATCCTGCTTGTTGCGGCGATCGGCACCGCCGACTACCGCACCGGTTACGATCCCGGCGCAGCGGCGAGAAGTTTGCGCCCCTGCAGACCCCCGACCAACCTTGCCGCCTTGGATCGCAGACATTAACTTGAAACCATACTATTGCTTCATGGAGGCGCCAGTGAAACGCAGAAGCCCGCTCTTCCTCAGCATACTTGCGGCGAGCCTCACATTCTTCATATACGGTTGTGCTTCGGCACAGACGGTCAAGCTCACCGTGCAACCCGGCACGCAGTCGATCGATATTGCAGCGTCCAACTTCAAATTTGATCCAAATCTGATCAACATTCCCTCACCGGGCACCTACACGCTCTCGGTGACAAACAAGTCGGGGCTTCACCACAATATCACGGTGAAGGATCCCTCCGGCAAGGTCATCGCGAAACAGGGACTGACACCCGGCAAGACGGTTCAGGTCTCGGTCGATTTCGCAGAGACGGGAACCTATCCCTTTCTCTGCACGGTGGACTCCCACGCCGAGCTCGGCATGACCGGAAAGTTCCAGGTCGGAACGGCCAGTCAGTAGCACGTTCGATCGCACAAAGGCAACGCATGACAAAGGCCGAGGCGGCGCGCAGGCGCCTGGATGCACTCTCCATTTCCCGGCCCCGAGCGAAAGATGCGGCCGGGGTTGTGACCTCGGTCTGCGCGCTTCAGGGGCAGGATTACGCAGGTGCCCTGTGGGCGATCGGACTGCGCCTGCCCGGCAGCACGCGCGAGGACATTGAGAAGGCAATAGGCGACCGCGCTATCGTTCGAAGCTGGCCGATCCGCGGGACGCTTCACTTTGTAAGCTCGCGCGACATCGGCTGGCTGCTCGGCCTGCTTGCTGAAAGAAGCATATCCGCGTCGCTCGGCCGGTACCGGCAGCTGCGACTTTCGCAGGGCGACTTCGCGCGGAGCGAAG
The DNA here is from genome assembly GCA_964577375.1 of uncultured Spirochaetales bacterium. GTDB lineage: Bacteria > Spirochaetota > Spirochaetia > DSM-27196 > DATKUC01 > DATKUC01. The sequence continues at coordinate 11,053 of CAZNYW010000088.1, forward strand.
AGATTGTCCGTGAAACACTTGGCCGGGACAAGCTTCTCGGCCGGCGAGAGCTGCTCCGGAGCATCGAGAGCGGTGGTGTCTCGACGGCCGGTCAGCGGGGCGCTCACATCGTCCGCCACCTGTCGCTGACACGAGTCATCGTGTTCGGCCCGCACGTGGGCAAACAGCCTGCCTTTGTTCTCTACGACGAGTGGATACCGGATGCGCAGGAAACGCCGGCCGAGCCGGCACTTGCGCGGCTGGCGGGCCGCTATTTCTCGGGTCACGGACCGGCGCTCCTCGACGATTTCGTCAACTGGAGCGGGCTGACGCGGACCGATGCGAAACGCGCTGTCGAGCTTGCCGCGGGTGACCTCGTCAGGGAATCGATCGAAGGGCTCGAGTACTGGAGCGCCGCGTCAGCCGCGGAAGCGACGGAGCCGTCCTCGCGGCGGGCCTACCTGCTTCCCGGCTTCGACGAGTACATGCTGGGCTACAGGGACCGCAGCGCGGCACTTGGGCCCGGCGAGTTCGACCGGATCTGCCCGGGCGGCAACGGGATGTTTCGACCGACGATCGTCGTCGACGGCCAGGTCATTGGTACCTGGCGGCCCGTCTCAACGCGAAAGAGAACCCTTGTCGAAGCGACCACGTTCCGCAGCATCCGGCGGGCGGAAAAGAGCCTGGTCGAGGCAGCAGCGGATCGTTACGCGAAGTTTACGGGGCTTCCCGCGGAGCTTGTCTGGCAGGGGGTCTGACCCTCGTCACGGCAGCGGGTCTGCGACGTTCGCGTAGGCAAAGCCGGTGATGTCGATCGGAACGCCGACGCTTGCCGCCGCGCCTGAAAGCCACGCGGCCACCGAAAGAGAGTCGTCCCTGAAAAAGCGCTGACTGATCAGACAGTTCTGTCCCACGTACTTGGTCCACCGCCCAGCGGCAATCTTTTCCACCAGCTGCTCCTTTTTCCCGAGAAGCCGGGCTTCGCGGCGAAAGCCGGCCAAGGTGGTTTCACGCAGATCGCCTGGAATGAGCTCTTCGGAAATGAACTTGGGGGCACCCGCGACAATCTGAAGCGCGAGCTCACCGGAGATTTCACCGAGCACCTTCTCCGCAGCGGGGGTCGCTCCTTTCCCGCCGTCTCTCCCTGTGCCTATACGCACGAGCGAACCGAGCCTCGCGGTGTCCCCGTGAAGGTAGCCTGCCAGGCAGCATTCTCGCGGGTCTTCGAGCATCGCTATACGGCCGGGCGCGATGAGTTCACGAAAGCGAGCCCGTGCGGCAACGATCTCCTCTTCGAGGAGATCCGGACTGAACGTCGACCCGCTGTTCAGCGCCAGCTCGAGGCAGCGGCTGCCCAGCGAGAGGAATTCATCGTTTCTTGCGACGAAGTCGGTCTCACACCGCAGCTCGAGCAGAACTGCTGCGCTGCCGCGGCGGCCGAAGAAGACTCGTCCTTCGCGGGTTCCTCTGTCGGCACGCGCCTCCGCAATTGCGCGAAGCTCGGCCCGCAGGAGCGCCTCCGCCCGCTCGACATCAGCACCCGCCCTCTCGAGGGCGTTCCTGCACTCCATGACGCCGGCACCGCTCCTTGCACGGAGCTCGCGAACCTTTCCGGCAGTAACCTCCATCGTCATTCCTCCTTTCGGTCGCTGATCTGCGAAAGCAGCGTCAGCATTCTGCCGACGAAAAGCGGACTCCCCCAGAAGATGTATCTGGCCCGCTTCTCCTCGGGATAGTAGATATGGTCGTATCTGGTCGGACCGCGGTCCGGGTCCTCGGACATGAGCACGGCCAGAACGGTGTTGGACAGCCGCAACGCTTCTTCTGCACCCATCGACTCCACGTTCACCACGGCGGAGACGCTTATCGAAGGATGCTCGCCGGATCCGGCTGTACGCTGCGGGAGGGAGTTCGCTGCCCGCCCGGAAACCCTTTGAGGGCCGCCGATCCCCTGCGCGCCGGCGGCCGACAGGAGATCAAGGTCCCGGCGTGCGATCCGCCACTGCCGGCCCACCCTGCCCGCCTTCAACCGTCCATCGTGAATCAGCCTTCTGACAGTCTTGGGATGGAGGCCGAGGATTCGGGCGACCTCGTCCACTCCCAGAAGCTCTTCAGCCATTGGAATAAGCCACCTTTTAGGGAATTATAAGATACTTTAAGGCATTTTATGATATCTAAAGGAACAAATCAAGTGCGACTGAGAAGAGATTGCAGTTCCATCCATGAACACGTATTGATCACGGCCGGCGCCTCCCTTCGCGAGATCGCCCGCCGCTACCACCTCAGCTGCCCGACCCTC
>CAZNYW010000089.1:0-13278 GCA_964577375.1 uncultured Spirochaetales bacterium
CAACAGCTGGCCCGACAATGTGAACCTCGACAAGGCGCGGCGGCTGCTCTGGCCGGTCAAGCAGAAGTACGGACGGAAGATTTCGTGGGCCGATCTGATGGTACTGGCGGGCAACGTTGCGCTGGAATCGATGGGTTTCAGGACCTTCGGCTTCGGAGGCGGCCGCGAGGACATCTGGGAGCCGGAACTGGATGTCTACTGGGGTTCCGAGAGCACGTGGCTCGGGGACAAGCGCTATTCCGGTGACCGGGACCTCGAGAATCCGCTTGCTGCGGTGCAGATGGGCCTGATCTACGTCAATCCGGAAGGTCCCAATGGGAACCCGGATCCGGTCGCGGCGGCGCGCGATGTCCGCGAGACTTTCGCGCGCATGGCGATGAACGATGAAGAGACGGTGGCGCTCATTGCGGGCGGGCACTCATTCGGGAAAACGCACGGCGCGGGCCCTGCAACTCACGTGGGCCCCGAGCCTGAAGCGGCGGGAATCGAAGAGCAGGGGCTTGGCTGGAAGAGCAGCTACGGTACCGGCAAGGGCGGCGATACCATTGGAAGCGGACTCGAGGTTACCTGGACCACGACCCCGACGAAGTGGGGTATGGGATTCTTCAACAACCTCTTCGGTTACGAGTGGGAGCTCACGAAAAGCCCTGCCGGTGCGCATCAATGGCGGCCAAAGGGCGGCGCGGGAGCCGACACGGTGCCGGACGCGCACGACAAATCGAAGCGTCGTGCACCGTCGATGCTCACAACCGACCTTTCGCTCCGGTTCGACCCCGCCTACGAGAAGATCTGTCGCCGCTTCATGGATCATCCGGACCAGTTCGCCGATGCATTTGCCCGGGCCTGGTTCAAGCTGACGCATCGTGACATGGGCCCGAAGTCGCGGTACCTGGGACCGGAAGTACCTGCCGAAGATCTCATCTGGCAGGACCCGATCCCTGCGGTGAACCACAAGCTGATCGACGACGGCGACATCGCCTCTCTGAAGGAAAAGATCCTCGCTTCGGGTTTGTCGATCTCCCAGCTCGTCTCCACCGCGTGGGCTTCCGCATCGACCTTCCGCGGCAGCGACAAGCGAGGCGGCGCGAACGGTGCCCGCATCCGTTTGGCTCCCCAGAAGGATTGGGATGTCAACCAGCCGGCGGAGCTTTCGAAGGTTCTGCAGAAGCTCGAGGCCATACAAAAGGAGTTCAACAGCTCCGCCTCTGGCGGGAAAAAGGTATCGCTCGCCGACTTGATCGTGCTCGCCGGATCGGCGGCGGTGGAGGCGGCCGCGAAGAAGGCGGGCCACGAGGTAAAGGTCTCATTTGCGCCGGGACGAATGGATGCCTCACCGGAGCAGACAGACGCCGCCGCGTTCGCCGTGCTCGAACCTGCAGCAGACGGGTTCCGAAACTACCAGCGGAAGGGGGTGGAACTCCCTGCCGAGGAGCTTCTGGTGGACCGCGCACAGCTGCTCACCCTGACAGCCCCGGAGATGACCGTGCTCGTCGGCGGCATGCGCGTGCTCGGTGCCAACTACGGTCAGGCCAGGCACGGCGTCTTCACCAGCCGGCCGGAAACGCTTTCCAACGACTTTTTCGTGAACCTGCTCGACATGGGCACCGAATGGAAGGCGGCCTCGAACCGGCAGGATCTGTTCGAAGGCCATGACCGCAGGACCGGCGAGGTCAAATGGACCGCGACGCGCGTCGATCTCGTCTTTGGATCGAACTCCGAGCTGCGGGCGCTCGCCGAAGTCTATGCCAGTGCCGACGCGGCAAAGAAGTTCGTCGACGACTTTGCCGCCGCATGGAGCAAGGTCATGAATCTCGACCGCTTCGACCTTGCATGATCCGAGACCGGCCGCGGGTGGCACTCCACAGCGCTCGCGGCCGACAATCCTTCTCGGCTTTCCACGCCGCCGGCATTCTATGCCGCCGGCATTCTATGCCGACGGCATTCTATGCCGACGGCAGATTGCGTTGACGCGGGCCGGCGACGCGAGTATGATTCGTTACTCTCCGGACAGCCGATCGAGAAGCGGATGTGAGCATGAACAAGACTGGCCAGCGGCTCAAATCGACAGATCTAATTGAAGTACTGCGTGAGCTTGGCATCAAAACGTCGGCTCAGCGGGTGGCGATCCTCCGTTATCTCATCGATAACGATTCGCATCCCAGCGCCGACATGATCTACCAGGACCTTGCTCCATCGACTCCCGGTCTGTCGAAAACAACCGTGTACAACTCACTCAAGCTCTTTGCCGCCAGAGGGCTGGTGAGCGAGCTGACCATCGACGGGAGAGAGCAGCGCTACGATCTCGCGGATCCCACCCACGGCCACTTCCGGTGCACCACATGCGGCAACGTGTTCGATATACCGGTCCATCCGGAGCCGCGTTTTCAGAAGTTCGTCCCCTCCGGATATCAGGCGGACTCCTACCACCTTTACGTCACCGGCACCTGCCCGGACTGTGTACGGAAGAAAAGCAGCTGAGCTGTTGTCTGCCGTTCCCGCCTGATTCGGGCGCCGGTGTCGAAGCCTTCATTCACACCCCGAACTGCTGATTCTGCAGATGATCGTCCGGCGGCTGATGCCGAGCTCTTCGGCGGTACCGTGATCCGAACGACGTTGAGTCTGTAGTAGAGATCCTCGCGGAAAACGCCCCCGCGCACGAGCTCGTCGATGTCGCGGGTGGAATGCGTCTACAGCAGCCGGTAGAGCTCTTCCTCTTTCCGGCCGGTTTGAAGGCTTGAAATGTATTCGTTCACAAAGCGCGCGAGCCTGTCCTGCTCCGATGGAAGGCCGTAGAAGGTGCGCTCGGCCGCCTTCACGAGAACCCAGCGCGAGAGCGTTCTTTCGTCGAGCGATCTCAGGCTCCGAAGCGTCTGGAGATAGCTGTCTGCGATCATTCTTCCGATACGCCTCTGCAGGAGGTGGAGAAACGGTCCGACCCCCGGAGTCTTGGGGACGACCTTGAGCAGAATGTAGGAGTGCGCGACATCGGCGTGACAGTCGCCCTTCGATGATCCGGACCAGTCGATGATGTAGTCGGTCCGGTCGCGGCAGATGATGTTTCCGGGATGAAAATCACCGTGGCAGAGGCTGTCTCCGTCGGGGAGCTTGTCGAGAATCCGGATGACCTCGGCCTTGAGCTCATCCGGGAGCCGCTGCGATGCCTGTACGCAGTAGCGTGCGTTCGATCTCGTCTCCCTGACCGGAGCCTCGGCATGCGTGCCGAGTACCTGATGGTGGAGCTTCGCGAGCTCAATTGCCCGGCGGCCGGCCGAGAGCGGGTTCCGTCGTATCTGATCCATCATCGAGCTGCCGTCGATCCGCTCCATGACGATTGCCGGAGCGCCGTCGACCTCGAGGAGCTCATATACTGCAGGAACGCTCACCCGGGAACCGGCAAGCATGCGGTATACCGCGTACTCGTAGCGGATGCGGTCGAAGTCGCGCGGCCTTGTCGGGAAGCGGAGCACTCTGCCCTCGCCGAATGCGTAGATTTCGGCCTGGCCGCCGCGCGCGAGAAGCGGAAGCGCACGAATATCGATTTCGGTATTCATCGTCTGTCCTCTGGAAAAGATGTCGCTCGATTGTGGCGAAGACTGTCACGATTTTCTACTTAACGGATCGGAGGACGTTGACGGAAGACCTGAGGCGTCGCAGGCTGCTGAGAGGCTTACATCTCCCCGCTGCGTTCGGCCAGCTCCTCCCAGCGGGCCACCTTTGCTTCGAGGTCTGCGGTCAGCTCACCGTACCGCCGCGTGTTCCGCTCGAGCTGATCGCCGTCTCCGGCGGCGCCGGTAAAGGACTGCTCGAGTTGGGCCTTTTCCTTCTCAAGCGCTTCGATCTCCTCGATGATGCGCTCGTACTCCTTCTGCTCTTTGAAGGAGAGGCGTGCGGTTTTCCGGCGTTCGGGCCGTGCGCCTTCGCCGGCCGCTGACTTCGCCGTGCTCCGGGATCGAGCCTGGCGGTCGCGCTCCGCCTTCTCGCGCGACACCTCATCACGGTAGGCGGCGTAGCTTCCCACCCATTTGCGAATCCGGCCGTTTCCTTCGAAAACGAACAGGTACTCGGTCAGCCGGTCGAGCAGTGCACGGTCGTGCGAGACGAGCAGAATGCAGCCGCCGAAGTCTGCCAGGTACTCCTCGAGCAGGCGGATCGTATCGATATCGAGGTCATTGGTCGGCTCGTCGAGGAGTAGAAAATTGGGCGAGGTCGCGAGCATTCGAATCAGGGAGAGGCGCCGAAGCTCCCCGCCCGAGAGCCGGTTGAGGGTGGTCGAAAACATCGACCGCGGGAAGAGGAACCGTTCCAGAAACTGCTCGGCGCTCACCGTTGCCCCGTCCGCCATGGCGATCCGTTCCGCCTGGCCGCGGATGAACTCGAGAACGGTAATCGTCTCATCCATTCGCTGCGCGATCTGGTCGAGATAGCCGAAGAGGGTCGTTTCACCCGTAGTGACCCTGCCACTGTCGGCCGGAAGCCTTCCCGAAACCATTTCGAGAAGCGTGGTCTTTCCCGAGCCGTTTGGTCCGATGACGCCGATGCGCTCGCCGCGGCGGAACTCGTAGGAAAAGGAATCGATCACCGGAATCTTTCCGAACTTCTTCGACACCGCCTGCAGCTCGAGCACCTTTTTGCCGAGACGGCTGTGCGAGGACGAAAACGCGGCCATGGAATCCTCTGCGGCGCGTTCGCCTTCGATCAGCTCCTGCGCGCGAGCCTTTCTGCCCTTGTCCTTTCCGGTTCGGGCGCGCGGTCCCCGCTTCAGCCATTCGAACTCGCCTCTGAGGATCGCGATACGCCTCTCTTCGGCCCGGTCGGCGACTGCTTCGCGTTCGGCCTTTCGTTCGAGATAGCGCGACCAGTTGCCCTCATACTTGTAGACGCTGCTTCCGTCGATCTCGATGATGGAATCGCAGACCGCATCGAGAAAGTAACGGTCGTGCGTGACGATGAGGAAGGCGAACCCTCCGGTGCGGAGGTTCTGCTCGAGCCATTCGATGGTCTCGATGTCCAGATGGTTGGTCGGCTCATCGAGCAGCAGCAGATCCGGGTCCGATATCAACGCGCGCGCGAGGCTCGCCTTTCGTATCATTCCGCCGGAGAGAGCGGTCATGCGCGTGGAGGTATCGACGATACCGAGCTCGCGGCAGACCGACTGAAACCGGTGCTCGGCCGTGAAGCCGTCGCGCTCCTCCATCCGATGCGTGAGATCGGCGAGCCGCTTTTCGTCGAACCTGCCCTCCGCGGTCAGGGCGAGCGCATGTTCGTACTCCCGAAGAAGAGCGATGACAGGCGAGTCCCCGGCGAACAGGAAATCGTCCAGCGTCATCGATCGGTCGAAAGCGGGGCGCTGCTCCACGGTTGCCACCCTGAGGCCGTTCCGTCCCGCAACCGTGCCGTTGTCCGGAAGCAGATCGCCTGCGAGAATCCTCAGGAGCGTGGTCTTGCCCGAGCCGTTTCTCCCGACGAAGCCGATTTTCTCACCCTCGTCGACGCCGAGGGTGACGTCGCGAAACAGGACCACATCGTTGACTGACTTGCTCACGCCGGTGAGCGAAAGCATGTTCATACAGCTGCCGTATCCATGGCTCGCCAGTATAGAAGTTTTTCGCGGGGACTTCGAGACGGCGGCGGGAGATCTCCCGCCGCCCGGAAGACTATTGCATTGCCGCTATTTCATCCCAGCCTTTCGCGATTGCCTCGGCCGCAGTGCCGAGTGCCGTTGCATCGTTCACGAAGTGAACAGCCTCGTAGTCCGCGTCCGGCGGGAACTTCGCCGCCAGATCCGGCGGCAGCTTCACGCTTTTGCGGATCGGGTGCACGAAGCCTTTCGCGTATTCGATCTGCCCCGCGTCGGAGTATTCGGTTTCGATCAGAAGCTTTGCTACGTTCGGATGAGGCGCACCGGCGGCGATGAACTGGATGTACATTCCCGCGACAGTCCCGTCCTGTGGAATCACCACCTGCAGCGAGGGCATCGGAAGTGAGTACTTTCTCGAAAGCCCATCAAAATCCCAGAAAAGCGCAATGGGCGCCTCTCCCTTCTGGATCGCCGACGTGCTCGGGCTCACCGGGCGGATGTTTCCGGCCGCCTTGAGCTTCTTGAAGAAGTCCAATCCCGGCTGAACGTTCTTTTCGCTGCCACCGTGCGCGAAAGCCGCCGCCAGCACCATCATGTTGGCGGTGCCCGATTCGCGGGGATCCTTCATGGTGATCATGTTCCGGTACTCGGGCTTCAGCAGGTCGTCCCAGGTTTTGGGCACGTTCTTTACGATGTCGGTATTGACGGTGAATGCGAAGGCGCCCCAGTAGGCAGCCGCCCAGAGGCCGCTCGGTTCCTTTGCGTAGGCGGGTATCTCATCCCACTTCGCATTCTTGTAGGGCATGGAGATCTTCTCTTCGGTAACAACCGTAGCAAAGTTGAAGCCGAGGTCCGTCGCATCCGCTACCGGCGCAGTGCGCTCGGCTTTCAGTGCCGAGATAATCTCACCGCTCCCCATGTCGGTATCCATAGATTTGATACCGTATTTGGTCTCGAGAAGCTTGCGGATTCCTCCGTAATTCACCCAGTCGTCGGGCAGCCCGTACGAAACGAGCACTCCCTCTTTCTGGGCCGCCGCGATCAGCTGATCCATCGTCATCGGCCCGGACGGCGCAGCAGCGGTAGGTTTCGGCTCCGCGGCTCCGCCGGCAAACAGTGCGCCGGCGGCGATCACGCCGATCAGCACCATGCAGAAAACTCGTACTACATTTCTCATCCCGCTATCCTCCTTGCTAATGGCAGAGGGATTCTGTCCAGACTCGAGCTCTTCTTTACCTCCTTCTTCCTGCAGTGTTCACGTCCTTTTCTCGATCACCGCGGCAGGCTTTTCGCTTCGCCGCTGATTGATCTGCGCGAGTGCAATGATCAACAGCGACAGAAGGAGGGCAACCGTGAACGCGATTACCGAGATCGACGAGGCAACCCGGCCGTCCCGGCGGGTAAACTCCACGAGAAGCATGGGGAGCGTTTTGAAGCGCGCTCCGGTGATCAGCCGGGCGAGGGTGTACTCGGCGAATATGGCCGAGAACACGAGAAGACAACCGCTGACCACGCCGTTGATAATGTTGGGACCGATGATGTGAAACAGGATCTGGCGCGCGTTGGCGCCCTGGATCATCGCGGCATCGTTCAGAGTTCGAAGGTCGATCGCTTCGAGGCTGTTCGCGACCGGCCGGTACATGTAGGGCATCGAGAAAACCGTGCATGCGCAGACCAGCAGAAAGGGAGACCGGTTGATTACCGGCACGGTGTAGAGCGTCACCAGCGCAAGCGCGAGGATCACCCGCGGAATCCCGAAGGGCAGAATAGTGAGAACGTCGATGGGAAGCTTCGCCTCCGGAAGCCGGGTGTAGGCAAGATACGCCGCCGGAACCACCAGCAGCAGATTTGCTGCCACGGTGTAGGTCGCGAGCACGAAAGAGTTCCCAAGTGTGATGAGAAAGTAAGGGTGCTGAAACGTCTGCGCGTACCACTCGAGGGTGTAGCCCTCGGGAAGCAGACTCCGGTCCCAGCGCGTTGCAATGGAGAAGAGGTAGGTCGCAAGGATCGGCACGATCATATAGAGGGCGAAGAGAACCAGAAACACCGGTTTCGCGGGATTTCGCTCGTTCATCCGTTCCACCCCCGTGCCCGGGAGATCGCGGCTCGGTAGACGGCGATGCACACTCCCATTATCAGGAGCGAGATCGTTGCCATTGCCTTTGCCAGCTCAGGATCGTGCAGTACCTCGCCCGTCACCACGAATGCTATCTGCGTGGTCACCAGAACGAGCCGCGACCCGATAAGGGTATACGCCGTCGCATACGCCCCGTAGGCATTTGCAAATAGGAGCACCATGCCCGCGACCATCGAGGGGGCGAGAAGTGGCAGACCGATGTAACGCCAGTACTGAAAGGTGCTTGCCCCCATCGATACCGCCGCTTCGCGCCACTCCGGGCTCAGACCGGAAAAGGAGGGAATAACCAGAAGCACCATGAGCGGGAGCTGAAAATAGACGTATGCGACGACGAGACCCGCATAGGAATAGATCTGGAACCCGGGATAGAGATTGAGGCCGAACAGCCGCTGGAGCAGAATCGTCACTACGCCGTTTGCACCCAGAACGATAATGAACGCGAATGCAAGCGGGGCGCCGGCGAAGTTGGTGGTGACGTTTGAGAACGCTTCGAAAAGCGACCGGACGCGGCGTGATCGTGTCCTGTAGATGCTGTATCCGACGAAGGTTCCCAGCACCGTCCCGATGAGCGCGGTTATCGCCGAGAGCCGAATGCTGTTCCAGAACGCGCTTATGTAGACCTTCTGCCCGAGGCCGCGGTAATTGGCGAGGGTCGGACCGCCGGCGCCGAAGAAGCTTTCCTTGATGAGTACAATGATCGGAACGATCTCGAATGCCAGGCAGAAGATGAAAAACGGCAAGATCCCCCACAGAGCGCCCAAACGAGTCGACCGCATTTTGCCATCCTCGAGCTTCCGGAAGGATTAGGGTGCGTTGACAGAAAAACTCTAACATCCGTCCGGGGAGCTGTCAACGAACATAGTTCCCGGAAGTTTTCCGGAACTACGCTCACGCTGCCGTCAGCGCAAAAATGCTCGCACCGGGCGGCTGCAGCAGGTTGACACTTGTCAAACCGGTCCTTATATTTAAGCAATCTTAACTAATTAGGCAGTTTAACTTATGGCTGATTCAAAGGATGTTGCAGAAGCTTTTCACGAGTGGCACCGGGTTTTCATGAGGGGGCAGATGAGCGGATACGCGCGGTATGTCAAAAGCTGCGGACTGTCGATGTCCCAGGCGAGCGTGCTCTTTCAGCTGAGCAGGCGCGGGTCGAGGTGCGGCGTCTCCGACATCGGAGACAGGCTCGGTGTGACGAGCGCCGCGGCGAGCCAGCTGCTCGACAGGCTGGTGACGCAGGGGCTGATCGAGCGGGCGGAAGATCCCGAGGACCGCAGGTCCAAGCTGATCGCTCTTACAGAGCGCGGCCGCGAAATCACCGAGCGCGCCATGGAGGGGCGACATCAGTGGTTCACCTCTCTCGCCGAGGCGATGACCGCTTCCGAGAGGGCCACGGTCGTGAAGGGGTTGAACATTCTCACCAGGGTAATAAGCGAACGGGATCCGGGAGCTGCAGCGGAGGGGACGGTACAGTGATACGGCTCGCAAGATTCGTCAAACCCTATCTGCCCATGCTCGTGGTGGCGGTGGTGCTTCTGTTCGCCCAGGCCTACGCGAACCTCGCGCTGCCCGATTACATGGCGAAGATCGTCAACGTCGGGATTCAGCAAGACGGCGTGACCAGCGCAGTCCCGGTGGCGGTGCGCAAGGCACAGATGGACAGCCTGTTGAGCAACATGAGCGGGCCGGAAGCGGCGCGGGTGCTTTCCGATTTCCGGCTCCTGCAGCCCGGCACCGCGACGCCGGCCGAGATCAAACGTTTTCCGGCCCTTGCCCGCGGGCCGGTCTACGTGCGCGACTCCCTGAGTGCCGGTGAGCTGCGTGCGCTCGATGCTAGCTTCGAAAAGGCGTGGCTCGCAGTCGGCTCGAGTGCGCGCGGGAACAGGTCCGCGGCCGCGCCGCAGATGCAGGCTCAGGCCGCGATTGCCTCGGTGCGGGCCGAGTACGCGGCGCTTGGCATGGACCTCGCGCGAGTCCAAATCGGCTACATGCTCAGGACCGGCGCGATAATGCTTCTGTTCACGCTCCTTGCCGCCTTTACCGCAATCGCCACCGGCTTCATTTCGGCGCGCATCGCCTCGGGAATCGCACGGGATCTGCGGTCGGCCCTTTTCGAGAGGGTCGAGAGCTTCAGCGCCGGTGAGTTTGACCGGTTTTCCACCGCATCGCTTATCACTCGTTCGACGAACGACATCATGCAGATCCAGATGGTCGCGGTGATGCTGGTGACGATGGTCTTTTACGCGCCGATCATCGGCGTGGGAGGCATCATTCGGGCGATAGGCAAGTCGAGCTCGATGTGGTGGATCATCGCAATCGCGGTCGCGATTCTCCTGACCGTGGTGCTCACCGTATTCAGCGTCGCCGTTCCCCGGTTCAAGCTCATGCAGCGGCTGATGGACCGGCTCAACCTGGTTAGCCGCGAATCTCTTTCCGGGATGATGGTAATCCGCGCCTTCAACATGCAGCCGCACGAGGAGCGGCGTTTCGACGAGGCGAACCGCGACCTTGCCGGGACCATGCTCTTTGTGAACCGCGTCATGGTCATCATGCAGCCGTTCATGATCCTGATCATGAACGGACTCTCGCTTCTCATTATCTGGGTCGGGTCGCGGCAGGTGGCCGCGTCGACCATGCAGGTCGGCGACATGATGGCGTTCATGCAGTATGCGATGCAGATCGTTTTTGCCTTCCTGATGCTGTCAATGATGTTCATCATGGTGCCGAGAGCATCGGTCTCCGCGGGCAGGGTTGCCGACGTTCTTGCGACAGACCCGTTCATACGGGACCCCGCGGAGCCGGTTGCCTACGAAATGCAGCATGCCGGAACCGTCGAGTTCCGGAACGTCTCCTTCCGCTACCCGGGTGCCGAGGCGGATGTGCTGCACGATATCAGCTTCACCGCGCGTCCGGGCGAAACTACCGCCATCATCGGCGCAACCGGCTCGGGAAAGAGCACCCTGGTCAACCTCATTCCGCGCTTCTACGACGTCAGCGAAGGAGCGGTGATCGTCGGGGGCCGGGACGTTCGCGCGGTCAGCCAGCACGACCTTCGCGAAAACCTCGGATATGTGCCGCAGAAGGCGGTGCTGTTCTCCGGGACAATCGAGAGCAACCTCCGCTATGCCGATGAGTCCGCCGACCGGAAGGTGCTCGAAACCGCGGCTGCCGTTTCGCAGTCCCGGGAGTTCATCGAAGCCGATTCGGAGCGCATGAACGCGCAGGTCTCGCAGGGCGGCGCCAACCTTTCCGGCGGGCAGAAGCAGCGGCTGTCCATCGCGCGCGCGATAGTGAAGAATCCACCAATCTACATCTTCGACGACAGCTTCTCGGCGCTCGACTTCAAGACCGACGCCAGTCTCAGGCGCGCGCTGCGCGCACAGACGGCCAGGAGCAGCGTGCTGATTGTCACTCAGCGCGTTTCGACAATCAAGAACGCGGACCAGATTATCGTCCTCGACGAGGGGCGGATCGTCGGGCGGGGGACGCACCGGGAGCTTCTTGCCACCTGCGAAACCTATCGCGAGATAGCACACTCGCAACTCAGCCGGGAGGAGCTCGCATGAGTGACCGGAAAGCGGACAACGGCGGAGGGCGGCAGAGCGGAGGAATGCGCGGGCCGGGAAGCGGCCGGATGGGCGGTCCATTCGGTCACGGTGCGATGAGCGGCGAGAAGGCACACGACTTCAAGGGAACCATGGCGAAGCTTCTGCAGTACCTTGGCCGGTACAAGTTCGCGATAGCGGCGGTCCTTGTGGTCGCGGCCGGTTCGAACATGTTTCTCATTGTCGGTCCCAAGATTCTCGGCGAGGCGACCACGGTGCTGTTCCGGGGCGTGATGGCGCAGATCGGCGGCACCGGATCGGTCGACTTCGCCGCCATCGGCCGCATCCTCGCAACGGTGCTCGCGATCTATCTGGCAGGGTCATTGTTTACCTATGTGCAGGGCTGGATCATGGCCGGGGTCTCGGTAAAGATCACCTACCGTTTCCGGCGTGACATCGACGAGAAGATAAGCCGAATGCCGCTCAAGTACTTCGACGGCACAAACCATGGGGAGGTGCTTTCCCGCATCACCAACGATGTGGACACGGTGAGCCGAACTCTCAACCAGAGCCTTACCCAGATCGTCACCTCGGTGATCACGGTAGCAGGCGTGCTTGTGATGATGTTCACCATCAGCTGGGTGATGACCCTGGTGGCAATCGCCATCATCCCCGTCTCGATGCTGCTGGTGACCACGATCATCAAACAGTCGCAGAAGTACTTCCGACAGCAGCAGGACTACCTCGGCCACATGAACGGCCACGTGGAGGAGATGTACGGCGGCCACCTCGTGGTCCGCGCTTTCAACGGCGAGGCGAAGAGCATCGCGAAGTTTCTCGGTCTGAACGACACCCTCTACCAGGCCGGCTGGAAGTCGCAGTTCCTCTCCGGCATCATGATGCCGCTGATGATGGTGGTGGGAAATCTCGGCTACGTGGGGGTGAGCATCCTCGGCGGATGGCTTGCGGTGCAGCGAACAATAACCGTCGGAGACATCCAGGCCTTCATTCAGTACGTTCGCAACTTCACCCAGCCGCTGACCCAGCTCGCGAACATTTCGAATGTGCTTCAGCAGACCGCGGCAGCCGCCGAGCGTGTCTTTGAGTTCCTCGATGAGGAGGAGGAGGTCCCCGAAGCGGCGAATCCGGTGGAACCGACGCGAATCGAAGGCAGGGTTGAGTTCCGAAACGTGCACTTCGGCTATTCGCCGGAGAAGGTCATTATCAACGACTTTTCGGCGGTCGCCGATCCGGGTCACAAGATTGCGATCGTTGGGCCGACAGGCGCCGGCAAGACCACGATGGTGAAGCTGCTGATGCGCTACTACGATGTTTCCCGCGGCGCGATTCTGGTCGACGGGCACAACATCACCGAGTTCTCGCGCAGCAGTCTGCGGAAGCTCTTCGGCATGGTGCTCCAGGATACCTGGCTCTTCAACGGTACCATTATGGAGAATATCCGCTACGGCCGGCCGGACGCCGGCGATGAAGAGGTGATCGAGGCCGCCACGATGGCGCACGCCGATCACTTTATCCGCACGCTGCCCGCCGGGTACGGGATGGTCATCAACGAAGAGGCCAATAACATTTCCCAGGGGCAGATGCAGCTCCTGACCATCGCTCGTGCAATTCTCGCCGATCCGCGCATCCTTATTCTCGACGAAGCCACGAGCTCGGTCGACACCCGCACCGAGGTTCTCATCCAGAAGGCGATGGACAACCTCATGAAGGACCGGACGAGCTTCGTCATCGCGCATCGCCTGTCCACGGTGCGGGACGCGGACCTGATCCTTGTGATGCGCGACGGCGACATCGTCGAGCAGGGAACGCACGCCGGACTACTTGCTCGCGGCGGTTTTTACGCGGAGATCTACAACAGCCAGTTCGACTACGCCGAGGCGCTGTGACGGGGCGTTGCTAACGGCCCTCCTGCGATACGGCCCTTCCCGGTTCCGCCTGCAGCTCCTCCACGCGTACGCCGCGGCCCAGGCGCGGAATAAAGGCGGGAACCCGCCGCCGGT
>CAZNYW010000090.1:0-13006 GCA_964577375.1 uncultured Spirochaetales bacterium
AGCCGTTGACGGAAAACCCCTTTAACCGGAAATCAACAATATTGGCAGCAGTACAAAAGGCTTGCCACAAGATACAGTTCGCGGTGGGGGATCAACCGGTGGAACGTCTACAGTTTGTTGATGCTCACCGAGTTGTTCGAGTCTGCGAGGCTCCGGTAGTACGCCTCTCCCTTCCGCATCAGGAAACTGATGGACAGGCTTTCGATGACGCAGAGCTCGGCCAGGCGTTTGGACATTACTTCGCCCGTGGCGAATCGTGAGAAGACCGCGGTCTGCAACGTCAGGGAGGCCCGCTTTGCGAGCGGAGAGATTGGGAAGTTGGTCAGCGCGATGACCACCGCGCCCTGTTTCTCCGCCGTACGAACGACGTTGAGGACAGTCTTTGTCCTGCCGGAATGGGAAATGGCAAAAAGTACGTCGGCTGGTTTGAGCTTGGAGGCAAGGATCAACTGCATGTCGTGGTCGGACGCGTGGAGACAGGGCTGCCCCATCCGCACCCAGCGCTGATACGCCTCGGCGGCCACGACCCCCGCGTCGCCGACCCCGCAGAACATGATTCGTTCTGCCGCCAGCATGGCGTCGAGCGCCCGCTCGTAGGCGGTGCGGTCCATCACCTTCTCCGTGTCCTGCAACGCCGTGACGCTTGACTCGACGACTTTGTGCAGCACCGTGAGCGGATCATCGTCCGGAACGATGTTTTCGTACTCGACCGGATCATTATTCAAGGAGCCGCCGTCAAATGCCGCCTTGAGCTCCGGATAACCTTCGTAGCCGAGCTTCTTGGAGAGCCGAACCACGGTCGCTTCGCTGCAGCCCGCCCGGTCCGCGAAATCCACGATACTCAGCCCTGATATCTCTCCCGAACGCTCGAGGATAAAATCCGCGGCCTTGTGCTCCGCAGTTTTCAGCGTCTCGTACACCGCCTGGAGCTGGATCGCGCATTCATGGGGCACCCGGGCCAGATTGGCATCGGTCATCGCATTCTTCTGTTTCACGGTTGGCATGTATGATACACTCCCCGAGCCGGCCGGGCAATATCCGGCGAACGCGTGCCGCGGCGGGGCCTCGTGACTGCCGCCGTGCCGGTCACTCCTCCCGGCCCGCTCTCCGCAGTCCCTCGCTCACCGGCTTCAACGCCGGGTAGATCTGCTTGTAGCGCTCGTAGTATTCCCGGTAGCGGCCGGCGAGTTCGGGATCAGGCATGTAGGTTGTCTCGGTACGCACAATCTGCGCCGCTCCCTCCTTGATGGAGGGAAACAACCCGGCACCGCTTCCGGCCATGATAGCGGCACCCATACAGGCGGCCTCTTTGACCTTCAGCGTACTCACCGGCCTGTCCAGGATGTTGGCCTTTGCCCGAAGCCATTCAGTCGAACGGGCACCGCCACCGGCCGCCACGAGACGGGAGATCTCGACGCCTGAGCTTCCAAGGCGTTCCAGGTTGATCTTCAGCTCATACGTCTGCGACTCGACTATTGCGCGGACGACGTCGTGCCGCGTGGTTGCAAGTGTGAGCCCCACAATTGCCCCGAGGGAGTCCATGTCGCACCAGGGTGTACCGCTTCCGTTGAAGTGGGGTAGAACCATCAGCCGCGACGGCCCCGCCGGCATCTTTGAAAGCATCACCTCGTAGGCGTCCTTTCCGGTACGGCGCGCCTCCTCCAGTTCCTGCCCGCTGAAATTGTCGCGGTACCAGCGCAGAAGCATGCCGCCCACATGGTTGAGCGCGAAAGTGAAATACTGGCCGGGCACAGCGTGCAGATAGCAGGGATAATAGCCGTCAAACATGTCCCGGCTCAGAGCCGGCTTCGGGAAGGCGACGGAAAGCACTTCCGCGGTGCCGGTCGAATCCAGAGCCGTACCGTCACCGACCACGCCGGAACCGACGCCGCCTGCAGGCTGATCGTGTGCACCTGCAACAAAGACGGTCTCGGCAGGCAGGCCAAGCACGCGGGCAACGCTTCCGTCGATTCGACCGAGGGGGGTTCCGGATTCCACAGGCTGCGAGAGGAGCGATATCGGAACATTGAAGGCGCGAAGGATCTCTTCGTCCCAGCGCCGGCTCTTCAGATTGAAAGCCATGGTGCGCGACGCCATGGTAAGGTCGATGGCGAAATCCCCGCCGAGCTTTCTGGTAACGTAGTCCGCGTAGGTGACTATCTTGTCCGCCTGCCGGAAAGCATCCGGGTAGTTGTCTCTGAGCCAGAGCAGCTTCACAAAGGAGTTGAGCGCGTGCGGCCGCATGCCGGTTCGCTCGAACAGCTCGAACTCACCGAATTTTTCGGCCGCGTGGCGAGCGTAGGAGGCGGGACGATAGTCCATGCCCAGCTGGGCGGGACAGAGCGCCTGCCCGGAGGAATCGACGGCGATGATCGCGTCCCCCTGGACCGACACGGAGAGCGCGGCGGATTGCAGCGCACCCGAACCCTCCACCGCGAAATCAACGGCCTCAGAGACTACCTGGCATGCCAGGCGCCACACCTCCTCCGCGTCCTGTTCCGCCTTGCCGCGCTCATCGGTGTCTATGCCGTACTCCCGGTAGGCGCGGGCCAGCTCGCCGCCGTTCTGGTCAAAGACCACCACCTTGCAGCCGGTGGTCCCTACATCCAGTCCAATAAGATGCATCATCTCCTCACGAGTAGAGCGTGTCCTGAATCCTGCGAAGCTGAAGCAGCACCGACTCGCCTCCGAACTTTACGTCGTCGTAGGCAATTACGGAGTCCTTTTTTATGTCACGAGTCAGAACGCAACCCTTTGCCAGTCCGAGCGGGAGCAGGCGTTCGGTGCGTGCCGTCTCGGCGGTGTCGATGCTGCCGCGGTAGCAGTACTCACCTATCCCGTCGAGTGTCTCTCCGGCTTTGAGGTCGCGCTTCGCCACGGCGATACACTCGGAAAGCAGTCCTCCCATCGGATGCCCGGAGGATTCACCATAGAAGACGCACTGTGCGATGGTAAGAGGCACCTCGATGCTGCAGAGATGGAAGGGCCTGAAAAGCGTATAGTAGGGCCCCTCCCCCATATCTCGCTGGACCAGGCCATCCTTCAGGCGCTCGTTGTCGGTGGTGACGACCAGAAAGACTCCAGGATGGACACCGATTGCGAAATCGACCGCACCGCTTTGCTGCAGCACGCCGCCGTCCTTCTTCGGCACGAAAACTCTGTTCAGCTCCGGGACGGTAGACTTCGCAGCATGCATTCCGCGAACGTCGGGAAGCAGACCCGTTGCATTGGACACAGAGGCCATCTCAACCGCAGTTTTTGAGCCGTCGACAAACTCGCACAGCATCCGCGCGCTCATCTTCCGGGCCGCCGCCTTCTCCGCCTCGGTGTCGGGGTTCGAGTAGATGTTAAGCGGATTGTTCTTGCCCTTACCGGCACAGACTACTTCGTAGCCGAGCGCATGCGCAAACCGGTAGAGCTCTATTATCGCGGCCGGCTCGTCACCCGCGGCGAGGCTGTAGACGACACCGGCGTTCGATGCGAGCCGCCGCAGGATCGGCCCTATCGTGACGTCGGTCTCGACGCTCATCATCACGACATGCTTCTTGTGGTCCACCGCATCCATGGTCACCTTGGCGCCCATCTCGGTCTGTCCCGTTGCATCCACTATTACGTCGACGGCGGGAAGGCGGGTCGCGACCTGGTAATTGGTGGACGCAACGCGCCTGCCGGACGCGACTATCGATTCCGCTTCGGCGAGATCGTCCGTTACTACGGTTTCCGCGGCATGCTTCGAATCGGCGTACCCCTTTTTTGCGCGCTCCGCAGTCACATCGACTACAACCACCACGCGCATGCCCACCATTTCACCGATCTGCGCTACTATCTCCGTACCCATCTGGCCCGCGCCGATAAGTCCGACCATGATCGGTTGTCCCTCACGTTCCCGTTCCGCAAGCCGTCTGTCTATCTCGTTCATCGTTTCTGCTCCCCGGCACCGTGCGGCAGGACCAGAGCCTTGAGCGCCTTCCCCTCCGCTGCCGCTGCGAATGCTTCGCCGATCCGGTCCAGACCGACTTTGTAGTTGAAATACTTCTGCGGATGGATCTGTCCGCCTCCGATCGCCATGAGCGCCTTCTGATGGATATAGGCCGGATAGGAAAAGGCGCCCGCAACAACCAGCTCGTTGTAATGAATAAGGTTGCTGTTGAGTGAGGTCATCGGCTTGTCCTTGGGGACGCCGCCGAAGAGCACTATGCGGCCGCGCTTGCGGACCGACTCGACCGCCTGCTCCTGCGTGGAGGCGACCGGATTGGCGCAGATGGCCACGTCCGCCCCCATGCCGCCGGTAAGCCTGAGCACTTCCTCCACCGGGTTCCCGCTTGCCGCGTCGATAAGCGCGTCCGGTTCAAAGCGTTCCGCCTCTTTCAGACGCATCAGCCCTGCCATGATGATGCGGGATGCGCCGCGCGCCCGCGCTATCTCGGTGTGGAGACAGCCTATGGGCCCGTCCCCGATAATAAGCACCGTGTCGCCAAGGCCGACGGAAGCCCGTTCCTGTGCCGCGATTACCGACGAAGCCGGCTCCGCCAGGGCGGCATCCTCCAGCTCGACACCGTCGGGAATGTGATGGATCATGCCGTGATCGAGCACATAGCCGCCGAAATGGCAGTACTCGGCAAAACCTCCCGGCCAGTGCGTTCCAATCATGCGATGATTCACGCAGAGGTTTCCCCATCCCCGCCGGCAGTAGTAGCAGGTGCCGCAGTTTACGTCCGGGGCAACAGCTACCCTGTCGCCAACCTTGTATCGCGTCACGCTGCGGCCGATCTCGGTAACGGTTCCGCTGTACTCGTGCCCCATGATCTGCTTTGTAACATCGCCCTTGAGGCCGGTCCTGAAGTTTCGGATGTCTGATCCACAGATCCCGCACGCATGCACCTTTATGATGATGTCGTCCGGTCCGCACGCTTCGACCGGCACCTCCTGGACGACCAGACGTTCCGGCCCTTCGAAAACAGCTGCTTTCATTACACTTCCTTATACAGTCTCAGCTCTTCTTTCCAAGCAGCCGTTCGCCGACCGCCCCACCCGGATGTATGACGCCGAACTGCTCGCGGGTGTATCCGGTATATTTCATGAGAGCAATACAGATCGCGTCGAACACCGCCACCACGGCCATCGTGCTGGTGGTGGCGAGCATGTTGAATTCGTCCGCCTCCCGTTCCACCGAAACGCGGAGGAGGATGGTGCTTGCCTTCCCAAGCGGAGAGTCCGCCTTCTCGGTAACGCCGATTATGGGGACTCGCTTGCTCGCGAAGCCGGGCAGCAGATTGACGAGTTCCGTGGTCCCGCCGCCTTTGGAGATCAGGATGGCCACATCATCCGGCTGGACCGCGCCCATCCCGCCGTGCACCGCGTCTCCCGCCGAAAGGTAGAAGGAGGGTCGTTCGACGCACGAAAGCGAATGGGCGATCTTGCGTGCGGCCGCGCCGGACGTTCCCATTCCCGCGGTGACTATTCTCCCCTTGCATTCAGCGATCAGCTTGACGCATTGCACAACGGCGGCCCTGTCCACCGTCCGGCCGAGCCGCTCGAGCTCCTGCGCGCCGACGCTCCATGTGTGCAGCGCCTTCTCCCAGATCTGCTCATCGGTCATTCCCGGACCCTGCCGCTCAGCCAAACATGGCCTCCCTTACCAGCTTCTGCGCCTTCATCGCGTCGCCCGACTTCAACACCGACTCGACCCTCTTCCGATCCAGACGGCCGGCCACGGCGCTCAGCGTTTCGAGCCACGCGATGGATTCCCTCGCCACTGCAATCTTGTCCCGCTCACGATAGGCAAACACGTCGAGAGAGAGCCACCCGTCGTAGCCGATACGGTCGATCCAGTAGAAGAACTCGATAAACTCGAGCGTATGAACAGAACCGGGAATCATGTCGTCGTCCCACAGGCGGTAGTTGTCGTTCATGTGCAGATGGAAGAGCTTGTGACCGAAACGGTCGAGCAGCGCAACACTCTCCGCCATCGACTCGTAGCCCAGCAGCGCGTGGCCGACGTCGAGATTGATGCCGACATTTGGCCGGTCGACGGCCTGCACGAGAAGGAGCATCTTGCCCAGATCGGCCATGAACGCATGCGTCCGCGGCTCCTTCATCTTGTACTCGAGCGCGACCCGAACCTCCGGCAGGTAGTCGGCACACTCGGCGACGCCTTCGATCAGATAGTCCCACACTTTTGCATAGTCGGCCTGGAAGACGTAGTCCCATCCATCGTGGCCGAACCACGGACTGACCTGGTTGCATCCGGTCTGCTTTGCCAGATCCATTGCCACCTTGATGCGCTCTATCGCGTCGCGACGGATGCCCTTGTCCGTGGAGGTCAATGTTCCCCATCCCCACTTTGGACTGGCCCAGATCTCCGGGATAAGCATCGCAATCTTGAGCTTCTTGCGCTGGATGAGCTTGACTACCTGGTCCTGATTCTCATCGTTGACGTGCCAACCGCCCACCAGCTCGATACCGGTCAGCCCCTTCACCTTTGTCGCGTCGTCAAGCATCTGCTCGAAGCTTCTCGGCTCCGTGTAACCCTGTATGACATACCGATCGGCGGTATTTCCGAATATGACCGCGACCGCGGCATACTTGCGTTTCATCATTGCACCTCCGGCCTGATACTAGCCAGAATGAACCACAACACCGACTTCCGTCAAGACATTATTTTCATTTTTTTGGTTCCATAACGAAATTACGTTTTGAAAGTGTAATTGATGCCGCAGCTGCTGGCGTTCTGAATTTGGCGTTGACATGCCGGAGAATCGCCCCACTGTCGGGGCGCAGGGGCTGAGTGCCTCCACCCGTGGCGTATCAGACCGGTGAATCGTGCCGGAATTGCCACGAATTGCCACTGGGCGACGCTCCCGGAGCTGCTGATAAATGGAATTGAAACGCATTCCAACGTCCTGATTTTGGCCGATACGAGGATTCGCATGCAATTCTGTTCAAATAAAACTGAAAAAAATATGAGCTTTCACTTGGATACTTTTCGTCCTCATGGCGCGCTGGCAGAAATTCCGTGGAGGGTGGGAAGAGGAGGGTACACGTGACAAGAACACTGAAATTGGTGCTGCTTCCTACTACGCTGGCCACTTCATTTTCGGTCGTGGACGGACAGAAAGGCGGATGCGCCAGAAGACAAGGCGAGCCGACTACCACTGTGTTCTGCTTCTTCGACCTTGACCCGGAGCATGCAGTTGTGGGCTAGAAAACAATTGTAAACACGCTGCGCTCGATAAGTTCCTCCTTCGGATGTGATCGACAATCGTCCCTGAAAGTCCTTTCGCAGGCGGACTCAGCCGATCGCCCAGCGCTGCGCCGGTCGAACCTCGGTCCAAACGCACTGCCACAGCGCCTGCACTCGAATACTGCCGCGTCCTAACCCAGGGAGACCGGTTCGACCATGACGCCCGGATCACGACGGTCAGATTTTGTTTGCTTTCGGATCTCGCCTCCTCAGCTTCCCTTTTTCGTACCAGTCGGCCTGATACCCTCCGCGACAAGCTGCTCGGCGGTCTCGCTATCCGTCACGAGCACGCTGACAAGCCGACCTCGAATCGCGCCACATATCGCCTTGAACTTCTCGGGTCCACCGGCAACCCCCACCACCCTCTTCAACGCTCGCAACTGCTCGACCGTGATTCCAAGAATACGGTTATTCAACTCGTCCTCTATCGGTTCTCCGTTGCGGTCAAAAAAACGCAACGCGATGTCGCCGACAACTCCTTTTTCCCGCAGCCGCTTCACATCGTCCGGAGAAAGTATGGTTCCGGAACGCAACACTACGGAGTGGTTGTCGAGGGTGCCGATGCCGACCACTGCAATGTCGACCCGAGCCGCGAGATCGAGGGTATCAGCAACCTGTGGATCCGCCAGCAGGGCACGCCGAATCGCGCGGGTCGCCACCACACCGGGAGCCGCCAGTACGCGCGGTCTGGCGTTGGTGAAGAGAGAGAGCCGGCGCGCGATTTCGGCGCCGTGTATGTCCGCATCCGGATCACCGAGGCCGCCGAGAAGCTGGACAACACGCGCCGCAGAGGCGGAAGTCTGGGTCATCGCCTCGGTCATCGCGTACAGCGATGTTCCCCAGGTTATGCCAACCGATTCCCCGCCGTTGATGACCCTTCGGAGATAACCTGCGGCCCCCTCACCCAGGTTTCTCAGCAGATCGTCGTGCGATTCCGAAGTGTCGACCACCACCGCCTCAACGAGCCCGCAACTCTCCTCGAGTCTGTGCTCCAAATCGGATCTGGACGGCTCAGGAAGGACAACCTGTATCTGCACAACTCCTTCCTCGCGGGCGCGGGCGAGGAGCCGGTTCACCTTCACGCGTGAGAGTCCGAACCTGTCACCTATCTCCTTCTGAGTGAGCTGATCCTCGTAGTAGGCTTTGGCGACCTTGTAGAGCAGTCTCTGACTTTCAGAATCCACCCGTCTTCTCCCCCTTTAGACAGGCCGTGAGCAGAAATCTATACCTGAGCAATTGCTCAGACAAGCTAGCCCGCAAGCTAACCACCCGTGCCGAGCGCCGCCGATCGCCGGGCTCGGTCCCACAGGTCAACGGTCTCGCCGGTCTGTTCTCATTCACCCTTCGCCCTGGTGACAAGAAAGTCGGCTACCGAAAGCACGTTCTGGTAACCCTTGGCCATCTGACTGGAGGTGACGTAGGTACCGTTCACCACCAATGAGGGTATGGTAAGAATCTCGTCCGCGAGCACTCGCTTGCGCGCCTGCTCGACCTGTGCGTCGACCCAGGCCGAATGGTAGGTCTTCTCGAACTGGTCGCGCGGGACACCGCGCTGCGCCAGCCAGTCGGCAAAGGACTTTTCCTCGGTGACATCGATCTGCTCGGCCTTGGCCGCTGCAAGCAGCTGATTGTGGAACTTCTCCTCGAGACCCATCTTCTTGAGGGCGTAGAATACCTTCGCGCCCGGGACGAGATTGTCGCCGAGTGGCGCCGGCAGACGTTCAACCGCTATCTGGTCACTGTGTGCCGTTACCCATCCGTCGAACAGCGGCTCGAACACCTGGCAGTAGGGACAGCCATACCAGAATACCTCGGTCACCTGAACCCGTCCTGCATGTGCCGACACACGCTCCGGATTCGACAACTTCGAATAGTCCACCCCCGCGACTGGCGTGGCCGCGGGCTCGGCCGATACTGCCGCCGCGGAGATGACCAGCAGCAGCGCCGCAAGCACCGCCGTCAACCGCATGCGCGATCCATTCATCTTTTCCCCCTGAGACCGATCCTATCTGGTCGGTATGATATTGCGCCGATTGAGCCTGGCGAGCTGGCTGATCCGGAAGCTGTCTACGAGAAGCGCCACGTAGATGATGAGCGCCTTGATGATCGGCTGAATGTACAGATCCACGCCGGCAAACACAAGTCCGGCCTGGATCATCTGCAGCATGATTGTCCCTATGAGTGCGCCGGGAAAGACGGTACCGACGCCGCCGAAGAGACTTGCGCCGCCGAGAACTGCCGCCGCTATGGCGTTGAACTCCTCTCCCGAACCGTAGCGCGCATTCATCTCACCGACCTGAGCAATCGAGACAAAGGCGCCGAGAGCCGCGCACACCCCGCTCACTACGTAGGTCATGAAGACAAGTCGATCTGTTCGAATGCCCGCCTTCTTCGCGGAATCGGAATTGAACCCCACGGCGTAGAGCTGGCGGCCGGCCGGAGTGTAGGTAAGGAAGAGGGCGCCAAGCAGAACGATCAATAGAAAGATGGCAATCGGTGCCGGAAGAAATCCGAAGACTTTGGCCGTCGCCATGTTGGTAATCGACGTGGGAAACCCGACCGACTGTGATTGGGTGATAATCAGAGCAAGCCCTCTACCCGCAACCATCGTGCTAAGCGTTACGATGAAGGGCAACATGCCAACTTTCACAATCGCGAAGGCGTTCACGGTTCCAAAAAGAAGTCCAACCAGAAGGCCGACGATGAGCGCGATCCAAACCGGCGGATGGAAGGAGGTCATCACCCAACTCACCACCACACCAGAAAGGTACATGTTCGAGCCGACCGACAGATCGATTCCGCCGGTCAGCAGTACAAAAGTCATCCCTATGGCGATAATCCCGATGTAAGACGCGTTCGAGAGAATGCCCTGAAAGCTGTCCAGGGAAAGAAAACGCGGTGTGATGATTCCGAAGATCACGAACACCAATGCAAAGAGTATGAAGTTGGAGTTGTTGAGCGATGTGCGCCCGAGCTGTGTTCGGTTCATCATTCGGCCTCCCCGGACACCGCAGTCAGATTCTGCCGGAAGGCTGCCTGAAGGATATTCTCCTGGTCAAACTGCTGCCTGCTGAAGGATCCCGCAAGCTCGCCTTTGCTGAGGACATCGATACGGTCGCACATGCCGATAAGCTCCTCCAGCTCGGAGGAGATGAACAGTATGCCGGTTCCCTCCCGAGCCAGATCATTCATGATGCTGTAGACTTCGTACTTGGCCCCGACGTCGATACCTTTGGTCGGTTCATCGAGGATAAGAAAACTGGGACGGCGCACCAGCCATTTGCCGATTACAGTTTTCTGCTGATTGCCTCCGCTTAACGTCTTTGCCTGCTGGCGGAAGATGTCGCCGCTCTTGATGCGCAGCGCACCGGCCACCTTTTTGATCGCACCGCGAAGATCCTCTTCCCGTACGATTCGTGCCACCCGCGAAATGAAGCTTCTCAAGCTGATGAGACCAAGGTTCTCCGATATTGACTGCTGCATCATCAACCCCTCCTCTCGCCGGTCCTCGGTAACATAGGCAATGCCGCGCTTTATGGCGGCTATCGGTTTCCCCTGCGGAAGCAGCTTCCCATCCACCCGGATAGTCCCTTCGTCGTAATCGTCTATGCCGAACATGATCCGTGCGAGCTCAGTCCGGCCCGATCCCATTAGACCGAACAGACCGACGATCTCCCCGTGTCGCACCGACAGACTGATGTCTGCCACTATGCCGGCCTTCGAAAGATCGGCAGTCTCCAATGCCGTCGACTGCTGTATGACCGCCGACTTCTGCGGGTAGATGTTCTCGATCTCACGGCCAACCATCAACGATATCATCCTCGTCGGGTCAAATTCGGAGACAGCACCATTCGCAACCAGTCGGCCGTCCCGGAGGATCACGATGGTGTCGGCGAGAGCTACCACGTCCTTCAATATATGCGAGATATAGATGATCGACCGTCCATCCTCTTTCAGACGGGATATGATGCGAAAGAGCCGCTCCGTCTCTCGAGAGGTCAAAGAGGTAGTCGGCTCGTCAAAAATAACGATCTGCGCGTCAGAAACCAGCGTACGCGCGATCTCCACCATCTGCTTTTCCCCCGGCGACAGTGAAGAGACTCTTGCCGTCGGCGATATCTCCGGAGCAAGACTGCCAAGGATCTCCCTTGCCCGGCTGATCATTTGAGCCCTGCGAAGAACGACTGATCCGGCGCTCGGAAGGCGGTCGATAAACAGGTTTTCGGCCACGCTGAGATTTCCAAAAAGGTTAAGCTCCTGATGGATGAATGCGACGCCTCTGGCAATTGCGTCGCGGGGACTGCGCGGTTCGTAGATTTCATCGTGGATGACCATCTGCCCCTCGTCCGCCTGAACGACGCCGCCGAGGATGTTCATGAGTGTAGTTTTTCCGGCGCCGTTCTCTCCAATCAGGCCGAGAAGCTTGCCCTCCTGCAGGTCGAAGCTCACGTCGCGCAGCGCGTCGATGCCGAAAAACCGTTTGCCGACCTTTCTGAATTCAAGTACGGATGTATTATTATTCACGTTCCTCTCCGCCTCCATTGCGATTCAGACCATTGTCCGGGCGGCGACTCGCCGTCGCGCCACGTCCAGAAAGGTCGCGCCGAGAATGATCCCGCCCTTGACTACGTCGATCAGGTACACCGAGAGATTCATGAAATTGAGCGTGTTCGCGAGAACGACAAAGAAGAGCACGCCTATGAAGGCCCATCCAACTTTTCCGCGCCCGCCGAACAGACTGACGCCGCCGATGATGTTGGCTCCCACAATATCGAGAAGGAGCGTCTGTCCGAGCGTGGGACGCCCCATTTCGAGCTCTCCCGAATAGAGAATGGCGGCCACCGCGGCGCAGAATCCGCTCATCGCATAGGCAAAGATCACTATGCCGCGCACCGGTACGCCTGAGATGTGCGCCGCACGCGAATTGTGCCCGATGGCGTAGAGCCAGCGGCCAAACAGGGTACGACGGAGGATGAGGTAGGCAATCGCGACGAGTGCCAGGCCGATGATGAGCGCGTAGGGAATAATCCAGAGGCTTCCCTCACCTAGCGCGTTAAACGACTGGGGTAAATTCATGATGTTCTGTGACTTGGGCAGAAAGATGGCAAGAGCGCTGAAAAGAATCATCGACACCAGCGTCACCATGAAGGGGGGCATTCTGAACACGGCCACCGAAACCCCGTTTATGAGACCTACCGCCGTACCCACAATGAGCATCACAACAAGAGCTATGAGCACCCCGACCGGCACGCCAGCCAACGGTCCTCCGGAGGCGGAGATGAGCGTTCCCCAGAGCGGGCTCTTTGAGAACAGATTGGGGTCGAGCCCCGTGGTAATCAGCAAAGCGCCGATTACACTGGTCAACGCCATTGTAGAGGTCTGGGAGAGATCAATGCCGGCCACAATGAGCACAAACATCTGCCCGATGGCAACCGCCAGCAGCGGCCAAAGATTGGAAAATATGTTGCCGATATTTCGAAGACTCAGGATCCGTGGAAAGAAAAACCAGCAGATCAGGAAGTAGATGATAGTAAGTCCCAACACTGAGTACTGGGAGAGAACGAGACGGGAGACAAGCGGAACCGCGTTCGATCTGTCTACCTTCTGGTCCTGGTAGCCCAGGGCACCGAAGCCGCCGGTCCTGCCGCCGCTGCCGACGCCGCCGGTGTAGCCGTAGCTGCCCCCGCTGCCGGAGCTGCCCGAGTGACCGTGTTCGCCGGGGGCGTCGCCGCCGGCCCCGCCGTGGCCGCCGTTGCCGCCGTT
>CAZNYW010000091.1:0-12691 GCA_964577375.1 uncultured Spirochaetales bacterium
GCAGGTTGCCTGCCCTCAGGCAGGTTGCCTGCCTGAAGGCACCCGTGATAATCTTCCGGCCGTTAACATCATGTCAGACAGAGAAGTTCGCGTTCCCGCGGTTCCGGCCGCCGCCGAAGTCACCGACACAACGCCTAGCCTGCGGCGCCGGGCCATTGGCGCGCTCGTGCTCACCACGCTGATGTGGAGCTCGAGCGGAGTGCTCATAAAGCTCATAAACTGGAATCCTCTCGCCATCGCCGGCGCCAGAAGCGCGATTTCCGCGATAGTCCTCCTGCTCTACTTGCGGCGCCCGCGGTTCACCTGGTCGGGACCGCAGCTGCTCGGCGCATTCTTCTACGCGGCGATGATGTTCGCCTTCGTTGCGGCAAACAAGCTCACGACCTCAGCCAACGCCATTTTCCTGCAGTACCTCTGCCCGGTCTTCGTGGCGATTCTCGGCATCTGGATGCTCGGCGAGAGGCCCTCGCGCGCCGACTGGGCAATCATAGCGGCAGTCATCGGTGGAATGGCGCTTTTCTTCATCGACAGGATTTCGATTACCGCGCAGTGGGGTAACGCTCTGGCCGTGCTGGCGGGAGTCTTTATGGCGCTCTTCTTCATCTTCATGCGCAGGCAGAAAGATGGTTCCTCGATTGAGTCCATTCTGCTCGGCCATGCACTTGCCGCCGTGGCCGCCATCCCCTTCTACTTCGTCGCCGGACCTCACCCGGAGCTCAAGGGATGGCTCGCGATCCTGGCGCTCGGCGCCGTACAGGTGGGCCTGAGCTCGATAACTTTCGCCTACGCCATAAGGCATCTGACCGCCCTGGGTACATCCATCATCAGCCTGCTCGAGCCTGTGCTCAACCCGGTCTGGGTCTTTCTCTTCATGCGTGAAACCCCGTCCGTCTACGCGCTTCTCGGCGGCAGCGTGATACTGGCGATGGTGACGCTTCGGTCGATTCTGGCAGTGCGAAGAGCGCAGGCGGGAGCATAATAGACAGGGCCGGCAGACGCTAGTGCGCCGCCGGCCCTGTTCTGAGAATCAGGGGAAAGTTACCGCGACTTCTTGCTCGCCACGTCGAGATATACTGCGAAGATCAACACAAGTCCGCGGATGATATACTGCCAGAAGAACTCCATGTTCATTACGCTCATACCGTTTACAAGGCTCGCCATGATAATGGAGCCAACCATCGCGCCGAGAATAGTGCCCTCGCCACCCATGAGGCTTGTGCCGCCGATAACGCACGATGCAATGGCATCGAGCTCGTAGTTGGTACCGCCGCCGGTCGTGCCCGCCGCGACGTAACCGGTCAGCACGATGCCGGCAAACCCGCAGAGCAAACCGATCAGTACGTGGACCAGGAAGACGTTCTTGCTGATGTTGATGCCTGAAAGACGTGTGGCCTCCCGGTTGCCGCCGATTGCATAGATGTACCGCCCGAAACGGGTGTTTGTCGCCACGTATGTCACGACAACGGCGATCACCGCCAGAAGCAGTACCGGGTTCTGAACGCCGCGATACAGATTCATGATAACCACGTAGGCCAGGACAAGGAGCGAAAAGATCCCGGCTTTCAATAGGTCCATTCTCAGCTGCGGCAGCTCAAACCCGTATTCCTGCTTGCGGACGCGGCCCCGGATGGTGCCGTAGAAGATCGCCACAATGACTACCACGGCGATGATGAGTCCGATGGAGTTCGGGACGTAGCCCTGGGCGATGAGACGAAGCGGATCCTCGATCGGAGTAATAGTCTGGCCCATCGTCACTGCGAGAACGCCGCCGCGGAAAATCAACATACCGCCGAGCGTTACAATGAATGCGGGGACTTTCAGATAGGCGATAATTGCGCCCTGCCAGACGCCGACCAGAAGACCCACAAGCAGCGCACTTATCACTGCGATGATTGTGGAGACAATTCCCAGCTGTGGCTCAACCATCCCATGAAAAATCGTTGGCAGCACCGTCGGCAGTATGTTCACCTGCAGGTATGCGGTTACCGCGCTGACAAATCCGGTTACCGACCCGACCGAAAGGTCGATATTCCCGGCAACGATGACAAGCACCATACCGGCTGCGAGAAACGAAATGATCGACATCTGCCTGAACAGATTCGAAAGGTTTCGCGGTGAGAGAAAAAGCCAGTGCGTAAGTGCTCCAAAGAGAAGCCAGATCAAGAGCAGGGCGATGACCATCGTGTAGGTCTTCAAGTTCGACCGAATTACAGCGACAATTCCACCGCCGGAAGGTCTGCCCTGGCTGAGCGTGGTATCGGACATCATTCCCTCCTTTCGTTCGCCGTGATTCCCATGGCGAGGGTCATTATCTTTTCCTGAGTCGCATCACCGGCGTCGATCGTACCGGTCGTTCTTCCTTCACTGAGCACCATTATCCGGTCGCTCATCGCCATCACCTCTTCCAGCTCGGAAGAGATCATAACAATCGCTACCCCGTCTTCCGCCAGTTCATTAATGAGTTTGTAGATTTCGTATTTTGCACCGACATCGATACCTCGAGTCGGGTCGTCGAGAATCAGCACCTGTGGCTTGGACATCAACCACTTCGAAATGACAACCTTCTGCTGATTTCCACCGCTGAGCGAGTTTACCACAACGTGCAGATTCGGAGCCTTGATTCTGAGGCTATCCGCGTAGTGCAGGCACGCTTTCAGTTGCTGCAACTTTCGAATTCTGAGAAAGCTCGAAAACTGGTCCATATTTGGCAGCGCGACGTTCTCGACGATTGTCTGGTTGAGCACGAGCCCAAGAAGCTTCCGGTCTTCCGGAACGAGACTGATACCTTTTCGCATCGCTTCACGTGCGGATCGAATCACAACCGGTTCATCGTCAAGCACAACAGCTCCCCCGACGATCTTCCCAAACTCACCGAAGAGCGCGGTCACCAGTTCGGTCCTCCCGGAGCCCATAAGCCCGGCGATACCGAGCACCTCGCCTTTGCGCAGATCAAACGAAGCGTCTTTGATGATCAGTCTGCCCGGCTGATCGGGATCTTCGACCTGAAGGTGATCGACTTTCAGAACGACTTGGCCCGGTTTCCGATCTGCACGCGGAAAGCGTTCCTTCATCTCGCGGCCGACCATCATGGAGATAATCGCCGCGGTGGTGAGCTCTGAAATCGGTTTGGTGTCAACGACCTGACCGTCGCGAAGGACGGTAATACTGTCAGCAATGCGGAAGAACTCTTCGAGTTTGTGTGAAACGTAGATGCAGGTCACGCCCTGTTCTTTGAGCGTCTTGAGGATCTCCATCAGCGTGTCGACTTCGTTCTCGGTCAACGCCGAGGTTGGTTCGTCAAGGATGAGCAGGGAGGCGTTCTCCGAAAGCGCCTTGGCAATCTCGACCATCTGCTGTTTGCCGACCGGAAGGTCCGAGAGCTTCGCCTGGAATGGAATTTTCAGACCGTACCGTGCGAGCAGGTCTTTGGTGTGCGAGTAAAGGTGCGGCCAGTTGACGCTGCCAAACTGCACAGGTTCCCGCCCGAGAAAGATGTTCTCGCCGACCGTCATTTGCGGAATGAGAGCCAGCTCCTGGTAGACAATGGCGATCCCCTTCTCTATTGCCTGCCGGATCGCGCCCTGGACGAACTCGATCTTCTCGCCAGCCATGTATATTTCGCCGCTGTAGGAATCGTGGGAGTAGACACCGGAGAGGATCTTCATCAGGGTCGATTTCCCGGCTCCGTTTTCTCCGCAGAGGCCGTGGATCTCGCCGCGCTTCACCTTGAAGGAGACATCCTTCAAAGCGACTACGCCCGGGAACTCCTTGGTCACGTTCCGGATATCAAGGATATAGTCGTTTTCTGATTCTGACACCTGTTCCTCCCGGTTCTGACGTTACAAGGTGACCGGGAAGGCGAACCTTCCCGGTCGAGATGCCTTTATGAAATTCTTCGTTTACATGATGCAGGAGTACCTGGCGTACAGCCCTGCACGAACGCAGCAGGATTACTGCGCGCAGGCCGGCTTCGGCGGCCGCTGGGCCTCGGGAACGTCCTTGTAAACGACGTCGTAGGGCTGGAAGCAGGTCTTTATGACCGCATCGTACAGATTGCTCTTGTCAACGCTGACAACAGGGAGAAATGCGCAGGGAACCGAACCCTTCAGTTTCTTGTCGAGCGTAAGGTCGGCAAGAGTGAAGTCCTTGAGTCCCTGGATCGGCTTGTTCTGCGCAAGGTCGATAGCCATGTTAATCGCCATCGGGACAAGCTTGCGAACATCCTTCAGGACCGTCATCGTAAGTCCACCGTTGACGATAGACGCACAGCCGGCTGCGGTTGCGTCCTGTCCGGAGATGGGAACCTTGCCCGCAAGACCCTGTGCACGCATTGCCTGCAGCGCACCAAGCGCGGTTCCATCATTCGACGCAACGACGGCGTCGATGTTGTTGTGGGTGGCGGTCAGGATGTTTTCCATGACCTTGGTTGCGTTCGCGGGCGCCCAGTTCTCGACCCACTGATCCGCGACCACTTTGATCTGACCCTTGTCAATGAGCGGCTGGAGAACGTTCATCTGGCCCTTGCGGAACAGGATGGCGTTATTGTCGGTCGGGCTTCCGCCAAGGAGCACGAAATTGCCGCTGTCTTTAACCTTCAGGACGCCCTTTGCCTGTGCTTCACCTACCGCGACGTTGTCGAAGGAGATGTAGGCCGAAAGTTTGTCAGTCTTGATGAGCCTGTCGTACGCGATAACCTTGACGCCGGAAGCTACTGCATCGTTTACCGCGGTCGCCGCTGCGGCGCCGTCTTCGGCAACGACGATAACAACGTTCACACCCTGGAGAACCATGTTGGCGATCTGGTCGTTCTGCAGCTTAGCGTCGTGGTTTGCTACCTGGGTGATGACCTGCGCGCCCTTGGCGTATGCAAGTTTAGTCATTTCGGCGGCTTCACGCGGCCAACGCGCAGTTTCGAAATCAGAAAAGGAGAGACCGATACGAACGGCACCGGTGCCCTTTGCTGCGGCCGCCTGTCCCTTTTCGCTGGAGCCGTTAGCAAACGCAGTTCCGGCAAGCGAAAGGACCAGGACGACGGACAGCACAATCAAAAGAACCTTTCTCATGTGATCCCCCTTGTGGAGAAAGTGATACCGGAATAACTGCAATTCCTATGCCAGACGGCCTAATTCCCGTCAAAGATTGATCAAATATGATCAAGTCGACCGCCGTCAGGCGGTATCCAGGCGCCAGGCAATCTACAGCTCTTTCTCCCGGAAATATTTAGGCCGACACAACAGACGGTCGCGCGGCCGAACCGCTGCCGCTCACGCAAAGAAACGTTGTCGAAGAGAGCCACCCAGCAGGTTCACCAAAATCCGAAGAACCCAAGTTTGTGGTGGAAATGAACCACATGGTGGTGGTTGTACACCAGTTGGAGCCACGCTGCATTGGTCACCGTCCGACGGAAGCTGAATCCACCGACTCCTCGGCCTGGTCTATACCGTACTTCTGCATGCGGTAGCGAATCGTATTGCGGGTGATGCCGAGCTTTCGCGCCGCGGCCGAGACATTCCACTCCGACGCCGCAAGCGATTCGAAGAGCGCATCACGCTCCAACTTTTCGAGCTTGTTGAAATCGTAACTTCGCTCGGAGGCCGCGCGCACCTCCGGCGGCAGGTCCGGGAGGCCGATGACGCTGTCGGTCGACAGCACGACCGCGCGCTCGATGACATTCTTTATCTCCCGCACGTTTCCCGGCCAGTCGTAGCTTAGCATCGCGGCGGACGCCTCTTCGGAGACACGCGCGGGCGGCTTTCCCAGCTCGCCGCAGTAGCGATTGAGAAAGTGCTGAACCAGCTCCATGATGTCCTCCCGCCGCTCTCGCACCGGTGGCACTTCGAGCGCGATGGTGTTGATGCGATAATAGAGATCCTGTCGAAAATGGCCGGCGCGCACCTGCTCCTTGAGATCCCGGTTGGTCGCACAGACGATTCTGGTGGATATGCGGACCGAATCCGAGGAACCGAGGGGCTCGACCATTTTGGTCTCGAGCAGACGCAGCAGCTTGGGCTGAATCGCCATGGGCAGCTCGCCCACCTCGTCGAGAAAAAGCGTGCCGTGGTCGGCAAGCCGTATCTTTCCCTTGAAGTCCTTGTTGGCGCCGGTGAATGCTCCCTTCCGGTAGCCGAAGAGCTCGCTCTCGAGAAGCGGCTCCGGCACCGCGGGACAATTGATGCTCACAAAGGGTGCATAGTCACGGTCAGCCGCAAATATCCGGTGAATTGTTCGCGCCACTACCTCCTTTCCCACCCCGCTTTCCCCGGTGAGCAGCACCGGCGTCGAAACCGGCCCCACCTTTCGCAGCATCGCCACGATGTCGCCCATCGCGCCGGACTTGTAGATGAGCTCCGGCGTGGATACCTGCTGCTGAAGTAAACGGTTCTGCTGCTTGAGGTGGTCGACCTCGAGCGCACGCCTGACCACATGCAGAATCTCATCGTTCTTGAAGGGTTTGGTGACGAAATCGACCGCGCCCTTTTTCATCGCGGCGACCGCCTTCTCGATGGTGCCGAATGCCGTGACGACCACAACGGGGACCTCCATGCCTTCACGACGGATCGCCTCGATCAGGCTCATCCCGTCCATTGCCGGCATCTTGAGATCGGTGAGGATAAGGTCGAAGATGCCTGCTCGCAGCGCCTCGAGAGCCTCTTCCCCTGTTGCCGCACTGCGCACAGAGAAACCTTCACGTTCAAACAGAAGCGTGAGAACGGTGCGCATATTCTTTTCGTCGTCTACCAGCAGAATTTGCCTCATTGTCTCAACCTTTCTTTCAGTCGTTGCGAAGCACTATCCGGAAAAGGGCGCCCTCACCCACCCGTGAGTGTACGTCGATGGTGCCGCCATGCTGCTCTATCAGCCGGTGCACGATCGAGAGTCCGAGCCCGGTACCTCGGTCCTTCGTGGTAAAGAAGGGCATGAAGATCTGCTTTGCCGTCGCCTCATCGATCCCCATCCCGGTGTCTTCAACCTCGATCCACAGTTCATTGTCCCGAAGGAAGGCCCGGACGCAGACGGTTCCGCCCTCCGGCATTGCCTCCAGACCATTCTGAACGAGGTTGGCAATGACCTGCTCGAGGATGTTCCGGTCGACCGGGAAGCAGACGCTCTGTCCATGAACTCTGACATCGACCCGTGATCCGGGGTACTGGTACAGCGGTACCAGCCGAAGCGCGTCGTCGATAACCTCCCGGATCGACCGTTCCTCACTGTTGAGCACGATCGGCCGGGTGAAGTTCAACAGATTGGACACGACGTGATCGAGGTTGTCTATTTCATTGACGATTACGTCGGTGAGCTTTCCATCCTCCGTATCACTCCCGGATCCGTTTCCGTCCGCCTGAAGCATGCCCGCAGATACCTTCATTATCGCTATCGGATTGCGGATCTGGTGCGCGACGCCGGCGGCCATCTCGCCCATGGCGGCCATCCGCGACGAACGCTCAAGCTGCTTTTCCAGACGACGCTCCCGTGTAATGTCGACCACTATCGCGATTACGCCGATGTTGCCTCCGTCCCGCGCAAACAACGGCGATGTGGTAAGGGACAAAGTCACCCGTTTTGACCCGATGCCCGTCCGAATCTCCTTGGCGGTTACGTACCGGCTCTCCTTGAGCCCGCATCGTATTTCGCTCACCAGACATTCGGGAAGAGCGCCGAACTCGGGCAGCCTCATCTCCGACGCACCGGTTCCGTTTTCGTCGACCCTCAAGCCAATGATGGCAAACGCCGCCGGATTGCAGGATATCACCTTCTCCGACCGGTCCACCGTGATGACGCCGGAACGCACATTCTCGAGGATCAGATTGTTGAAGCGCTCCAGCTGGGAGAGCTGCTCGTCGCGGCGAATGAGACTGCGGCGCATCTGCTCGAACGCGCCGGCGAACTCGCCGAGCTCATCGTGGCCGTGTTGCTCGATCGCGTGCTCGAAGTGGCCGTCCGAAATTCGCCGTACTGCCCTCCGCAGCCGCAAGAAGGGCGTGAGAAAGGTAATCCGGTAGAGGAAATAGCTCAAGAGGACCGCCAGCACACCGATGAGCAACGCGAAAACAGTGGAGAGCTGATTGTGTCGGGCGATAAGCTTGAGCGGCGCGCTCATGTCGAGCAAACAGACCGCAGTATCGTCCGATTCGCCGATCACCGACAACGGGATGGCGCCCGCCATATATCCCTGGACGATTCGGCTTCCGCCGCTCTTGACCAGCTCCGGCGCCAGCTCGACGGCGTGTACGCGCAGGTCCGGCGGAACGCTCCAGGTATCGATGATATGGTCACCGATGCTGAGCAGCACGGTCGCATCGGTGTTGTTCTCGAGCCGATTCACGAACGAACGGTCCACGTCCACCGCGATCCCTATGGTGCCAAGAACCGAATTGTCCTTGATGATGTCGGAAAACACCCACAGACGGACGGCGAGCTCTTGACGGGTGATGAAGAACCGCCGTGAACTGTTGAATACGTCGGCGAGACCGCGCTTGAAGCTGTCGTTGGTGAGTTCAACGTCGCCAATGTTCAGGAACAGCTTGTCCGGCGCCAGAAATATGGCGATGGAATCGATGCGAAGAGGCGTCTTGAACACCACCAGCTCCCGGTGGAGCAGGTTCCGGAGTCGATATTCGGTATAATCCACAACCTTCTTCTGGCCGGCCAGCAAATTCACCTTCACCTGCATGTCATTGAGAGTCTCACTGAGATAGTTGCTGATGCCGCGAAGCCTGATCTCCATCTGACTGTTGTAGTACTGCTCGTTAGTGAGCTTGATCAGCCGCGAAGTTCCCGCCTGCATGATCGCCGCCTGGACCGCCACGATGAAAACGATGGAGAGCGCAAGCTTGGTCGATATCTTCATGCGCGAGAGGATGGAACGCTTCACCGCTCCACTCCCCGTGCCCGCTGCCCGGCACCGGGCACAGAGGCCAGCCGGTCCAACTCCCGCTGCGCATTGGCAAGGGCGACCGTCGGGCTCACCTTTTGCATGAGCGCATCATAGATCCATCGCTGAAGCGTATCGCTGATCGAACGGTAGTTCGGGTCCGCGGGCCGGTTGCGGACCCCCTGAAGCTCCGCGCGCTTGATCGCGAGATAGGGGTCCCGCTCCTTCGTCCAGGCCTCGTCCCAGACCTGTTTCCAGACCGACATCTCTTCGAGGTGACGGCGAGAGAAATCGGGCGACGAAAGAAAAGAGACGAACTTCCAGGCAAGCTCCTTTCGGGGGCTGTCGCTCATCACGCTCAGGCCCTGAAAACCGCTGACCGTCGAGGTGCTCTGCGCGGTCTTTTTCTGGTCCGCGGCCACCGGAATAAGACTTCCGTCGAAATGAGCAGTATTGAAGGGCACCTGGTTCATCCGTCCCAGGATGAAGGTCCAGTTGGTGGTGAATAGCGCGTCTCCCCAGAGAAACACATCGGCGGAAAAGAGCTCATCGGACTGAAGAGAGAACGGATTGACGAGCCCCTTCTTGAGCAGCATCACCATGAACTCGAGCGCCTTCCGGGCCGCCGGACTCTGCAGATCAATTCTGCCGTTGGACTCGTCAAGCGACCCTCCGAATGCGCCCACCAGCCAGACGAAGTCGCAGATCAGCACCTCCTGTTTCTTCCACGATTCGAAGATTGGGTAGTCCGAGACTCCTCGGGATTTGGCAATCTCCGCCATATGAACGAGCTGCTCGAGTGTCCCAGGAGGCTTCGAGAATCCGGCCTTTGCGAGCAGGTCCATGTTCGTGTAGAAGAGCTGAAAATTGGCGAGAAAGGGGTAGGCCCACATCCGGCCGCTATACTCGAACGGCCGATAGATCTCCGGCACTATCCCCTGCTTGACCCTGGATTCCAGTTCCGGAGGCACCGGATCGATAATGTGACGCCGGGCGAAGTCTGCAGTCCAGATAAGATCGACAAGGATCACATCGAAACTGGGTATCTTTCCCGCTGCGGCGTCGGCTATGAGATTGTATTGATCCTCGTATTCGGCGAAGGTCAGATCCACCTTCACACCGGTTTCAGCGGCAAACTGCCGCGCCCGTTCCTGGATGGACTGGGGCTGGTACCCCGCCTGCGCCATGTAGAGCATGCGGAGGTTTTCCGCGCCTGCATTGCCAGCGGCGAAGAACATCGCGCACGTGGAGATAAGAAATCCTGACACCGTCAGAAGCCGACGGCGAGCAAATCGCGTCTTCATACCGTATAAGAGACCGAGCCCCCCTGATTATACACCGGTAAGCCGCGAATGCAATCAAGTTCGTCCCGCGCCATTGACCCCGGGAAGCCATGGTCGTACAATGTCGCACATCAACATGGAACATCCAATCTCCCAATTCATCGTCGACTATTTCAACTGGGTATTTCTCGGAATTCTTGCCCTGAATCTTTTCCAGCGGCGGCGGGGAAAGGGCGCTCAACAGAAGCGGTACGCAACACTCTATATCGCCATAGGCGTGTTTCTCACCTACACCTTCGCCAACGGACTGATCTACTTCAAACTGACCGAGTGGTATCTCGCGCCGTTCGGAGTGGCAATCGGGCTGGGAGCATACATGCTGCGAAAGTGGCTCTTTCCGTTCCGGATCCGATGTGCTTCCTGCGCAAAGACGCTCACATTCGAACAGATGGTCTACCGAGACTCCAATTTGTGCGACGATTGCACTCCGAGAATCGAGGAGCCGCAGGATGCGGTGGAAGAGGAAACCGCCAACGGTGAAGCGCCCTCGGCAGACGACGAGGAAACTGCAGGTCGATAGGCTATATACGGAACCTGCCCAGCTCGGTCTCCAAAAGCTGAATCGTCTCGGAATTGGCGTTGCCCAGCTCGCGCATTTCGACCACCGACTGGAGCATCTGATGCATCGCGGTGACACTTTCACCCAGCGCATCCGTTCCCTCCTGCGAAAAGTGCGCTATGTCGCCGACGCTCGCTTCGAGCCCCTCGATCCTTTCCTTCATCTGACTGCCCGACGCACGTACGGCTTCGGTTCGATCGACGAGCTCCTTCAGCGCCGTCCGTATTTCGCTGGTCCCCGCATCCATCTCGCCGAGCCCGGCGGTCATCTCACCCATCGCCTCCGAAACCGTTTTGACGCCGCGTGCAAGTGCCTTCATAGAGCTTCCCGTGGACGCGGACGCGCGCGATGCGTTGTCGATCTGCGTCACGATCTCCTTCAGCGATGAGGCGATATCGCGCGCATTGGTCCCGGTGGTTTCGGCGAGCCGCCGGATTTCGTCGGCGACGACTGCGAACCCCTTGCCCTGCTCGCCCGCGTGAGCCGCTTCAATGGCGGCGTTCATCGCCAGAAGATTAGTCTGGTCGGACAGCTCGTCGATGACCGTGATTAGCTCGCCGATGAGATCGGCGGATGAGGCTATCGCTCCCATTGCATCTCCGAGCTCCAGTGTCTGCTCCTCGCTCCTGCGCGCGAGTGATTCCAGCTCGTCCGCCGCCCGCCTTTTGTCCACCGCAACCTCGGCGATGTGAGTGATCGAGGCGACAAGCTCCTCGACTGCCGCCGACGACTCGCTCACCGAAGCACCCTCTGCGGCGATCAGCTCGATCACCTGATTGAGGAATGCCTGCATGTCACCGGTCGCCTGCCGCGCACGCTGCAGGTCATCGTCCAGACCAGTGAAACGCCGGTGGACATTGCCGAGAGAGGCGGAAATCTGCTCGAGCGCGCTCGAATTCTGGGAGGTGTTGGCCGCAAGACGATCGCCGATCTCACCGCTGCGGGTTCCGATTCCGGACATCACCTCGAGGACATTGCGCAGAGAATTTCTCATCGAGCCGAACGATTGGGCAAGCACCGCGAGCTCGTCCCTCCCCTTGCGCCGCGGCGGTTCAACGGTGAGATCACCCTCGGCAATTCGGGTAGACAGGGCCACCAGAGCCATCATCGGGGCGCTTATCGAGCGGCCCATCAACATGGCTATGAGGAGGGCCAGGACGATAGCAACCGCCGTCCCCGCGCCGAGCACGAGCTGCGCCATCCGCGTTGAGAAGGCCGACTGCTTCTCGCGGGAGCTGAGCAGCGAGTCCTCCTGTGCGCGCATCTTTGCAAGCGTCCACCGGATGGAGCCGGTGTAGTCCGCCCCCTGATCGATCACCGAAGCAGGCACCGTCTGGCCGGAAGCCGCAACAGAGAGAAGCGGCTTGAGATACTCCGATTCCCATTTGGCGACCGTGTCGCCGATGGTGCTCAGCCGTTTCGCCTGTTCCGGTTCGCCGCGGGTGAGAAGGCCAAGGGCCTGTAGCTGTGATTTGAGCGTTCCGACGTCCGTAGTATACGAATCGAGATAGTTCTGCGTACGAGCCGCCAGGTACCCGCGCTGGGCGGAGTCGATAGACGCGAGGGTAAGCTCGACACCGCTGATGCTAAGCATTACCCGAAACGTCGCGGTGCTCGACCGCTGGTCGGCGATCATACCGAGAAAGGCGGTATAAAAAAAAGCAATCACTCCAACAAAGATGACGATTACGCCAAGAAAACCGGCGGAGAGCCGCCGAGCGATTCCGTAGGGCACGGTTTTCCGGCTCTGTTTCTCCTGCACGAAATTGCCTCCAGTTTTTGGATCTGATCAGGTCTGCAGTAGCTTCGCAGTCAATCGCTAACCATTTTACTCTCAGAGCGCTGTTAGGGTAAACGGTTCCGAAGTATAAAGAACCCTGTGGATAAAATCAGGGGAGTAATTCCGCGGTAAGTACT
>CAZNYW010000092.1:0-4385 GCA_964577375.1 uncultured Spirochaetales bacterium
GATGTCCAGTAAGGTATCACTGTCGGACAAGTTGGCACAACAAATTCAGAAGTTTCAGGCCGACATTACCAAGCCCGTTGTCACCTACGAAGGCGCGGCCGGCGCGCACGACGACCTGGTAACGGCACTAAGCTTGGCATCGTGGTACGGGACCACTCAGAACCCATGGGAGCGAGTCATAACCGACCTGAAAACCCGCGTACATGCCGACTGGAACCCGCTACAGGCTCGCGCAAGGTAACACTCTCCGCCTGGTCCGGTCTATCTCCGCCGGGCCGGGCTTTTCTCATCCTCGCGTCTCACAGTAAGCCGATTTCCCGCCTGAAAATACCTTCAAGGCAGCTTTGAGCGCGATTCCCACGCACTACCCGTGCGTTTGCATGCTCTCGCGCTATTCCGTGTCGTGTTGAATCTTAAACCGGATCTGGTCCGCTGTGATGCGAAGCGTATCGGCGACCCTTTCGGTATCCAGAGCGTTGAGATCGCCATTCATTTCAATGACTTGTCTGTTGCCCTTCAATAGCTTCACATCGAGTTTCGGATAATTCACTTCCTTGACCGCACGGCGCTCGCGTCCCTGATACGGGCCAGTGTCGAAGATCGATACTCCTGGCAGCGTCGCGAGTGTTCCATTCTCAACCGCATCCGCCAGTGTCCGGAGAGCGGCGCTGAACCACGCAGGGTCAAGTTCGGGAGACCACGCTGTGCTGTAGGCCGAACTGCTATCGTGAGGTCGGAACGTGATATGGAAAACAGGGAAATTGTCCGGGTTGTCCATGAACTCCTCCTGAACTGAGGTTATTAGAAGTGTAGTCCATTCGTCGAAGAATTGCCCGGCGTGGCGGTATGCGATAGGACGATGAGATTTTTTCGACCTTGAGACCGCGATAGAAGCCATTCCCACGGAAATGTCGGTCTTTTCCTTCAATTGACTTGTTACTTGTTGTGGTGTAGTGTGTTGAAAGGTTGCGACGCGGGCCAGTCTTTTAAGGCGTGGGTCACAGGTTCGAATCCTGTGCGGCTCAAGTCCTAAGTCCCTTCGGGGAAATAAGTTCCAGAAAGACTACCGGAAGACCGCGCCGCCCATCGGCGTTGCCGTTCGGCTTCGCCGAGATGCGATGCACAGATGGGGCTGGGAGGAACTCTGTCCCATTGGTGTCTTCGCGATTCACGCGGCGCGAGTCACGCGCCGCGGGTTCCGGTTCGTCTTGATGCGCCCGGGCGCCCGTCTGTCCGATCTCTACCGGTGCGTTCCTGTCTGCTCGGGCTGTTTCTTGTCGTAGTATTCGAACGGAAATGGACTCTCTC
This sequence comes from uncultured Spirochaetales bacterium, assembly GCA_964577375.1. Lineage (GTDB taxonomy): Bacteria > Spirochaetota > Spirochaetia > DSM-27196 > DATKUC01 > DATKUC01. Next base: position 1,309 of record CAZNYW010000092.1, read on the forward strand.
TGAGGGTTTGAATGTCGGCGTCCGAGTAACGCTCTCTCAACTCTGCGGCCAGTTCCCGCGCTCTCGAAAAGCTTTCACTCCTGAGCCTTGCCGCTTCAGCCGCGTCAGCCTGCGTGTGCGCGTTGTCGCGTTCCGAGTCGACCGCGGCATCTATCCCGAAGCCGATCTTCTTATTCGCCCAGTCGACATGGTGCCAGGAGCCGGTATAGATGTCGAACCGATACAGCGGGAGGAAGTACTTTCCTTCCGTAGCGACGAAGAGTACCGCGTCACACAGGTAATCGAGCTCTTCGTCGGTCAGAAGAAAGTGGAGCGTGATGCGGGTCCATCCGGGCTTCACGCCGCACTTGCCCTGCACGATGAGCTGACGATAGTATTCGGAACGCTCGTCGCCGATGGCCAGCAGTCGATGCCCGTAGGGTCCGGCGCAGGAACAGCCGCCGCGCGACTGGATGCCGAAAAGGTCGTTGAGGATTCTTGCCACGAAACGCGGGTGAAGATACGAGGTGCCGTCCTTCACCAGAAAGGAGAGAATCCCGATCCGGTTCTCCGGTCGCGCCGTGCCGATCACCTCGACATTCGGATGGGCCGATATCTTCGAGTAGGCGTGCATCACGATCTCGTGCTCCCTCTCCTCGATTTCCTCGGGTCCCATCTTCTCTTTCAGCTCCATCACAAGCGCCGTTTTCCACACCTGAGGAATTCCGGGTGTGCCGGCCATCTCGCGGCCCTCGATGCTCGCGAGATAGTGCTGCTGGGACCGGTTCACGAAATCAACCGTACCTCCTCCCCCGTGAGTGGGAGGAAGATCGGTGCGGTATATCTTGTCGTGGAACACCAGAACACCGCTGGTTCCGGGACCTCCGATGAGCTTGTGCGGTGAAAAGAAGACTGCATCGAAATAGCTCTCCGCGTCGTGGTTTACATCGATGCGCGCATAGGGGGCGAGCGCTGCAAAGTCGAAGAAGGCGAGCGCCTGGTAGCGGTGGAGAAGCCGGGCAATGGAGAAGACGTCGCTGCGGACGCCGGACACGTTCGACGCCGCCGAAAACGATCCGACCCTCTGTCTTCCGGCATACTCGGGCCGTGCGAGCTTCTCTTCGAGATCGGTCAGATCGATGAGGCCGTCGTCCGTGAGGCCGATTTCGACGACCTCCGCATAGCACTCGCGCCATGTGACCTCGTTGGAATGATGCTCGTAGGGGCCGACAAAGACCACCGGCCTTCTGGAAAGGATCCATTCTTCGACCCCGCCTGCAGCCCCGGAGTCCGGATAGCTTTGAAGCGCATCGCGGACTCGCGCGAGATACGCAGGCGGCAGATAGACGCCCAGGATCTGCTGGAGCCGCTGGATTGCTCCTGTTGCTCCGTTGCCGACCATGATGATCTTGTGGTGTTCCCCGGCGTTCAGCAGCTTCTTGATCTTCTCGAGCGACATCTCGAGCACCGTCGTCGAAAAGTTGCCGGTAAAATCATCATCGGTGTGAGTGTTGCCGTAGCGCGAGTAGAGCTGGCAGAGATAATCCTCGATAAACCGCACCGACCGGCCGGAAGCGGTATGGTCGGCGTACAGCAGCGCTTTCCTGCCGAAAGGTGTGTCGATGATTGCGTCTTTTCCTATTATGTTGCCCCGTACGAAGTCCCAAAACTCGTTCGCCATTTCCGATGGCCTCCACAAACCAGGCCGATGGGGCATTGGCCTCTCTACGTCCCTGGTCGACTATATTCGATTCATACCATATACGACGGAATTTCGCAAGGTTTGCCGGTTCGCGAAAATCCCGGAATTGTTGATCAATTTGCTCTGAGTTAGTAACATTTATTCCTGAGTTCCACGGCTTGGTTCCGGTCTGCAGGCAACCCTGCGCCGGACGAAGACCGAAACTATGCAGCTTCTTTCGGAGGAGACAATGACTTTGAAGCGAACCGTCCTTTTTCTATCCATCATGGCGATCGTTGCAGTTTCGCCGCTTCTGGCAAACGGGCAGAAGGAAAGTACCTCCAACAAGGACTTTCTACTCGGGATCGGGCTCCCTCTCACCGGTCCGAACGCCTCTTATGGCGTCGCTTCTCTCGACTCGGAGAAACTCGCAGTCGACTACATCAACAATCACGGCGGGATACTCGGTCACCAGATCAAGGTGATCACCTGGGACACAAAAGCCGATCCGGCAACCGGAGTCGCAGGTGCGCACAACTTCGTGAGCCGACATGTGAACGCGGTGGTAGGGTTTTTCAATAGCGACGTAACGGTGCCGGCGGTACGGATTCTCGAAAATGCCGGCATCCCGCTTTTCGGCGATAATCCGAGCACGCCGAAGCTCGCTACCCTGCATCTCACCAATTTCATCCGTATTACCGGCGATGACGCGCTCGAGGGGGTCATCCAGGCTCAGTTCGCCACGCAGAAGCTCAACGCGAAGACTGCGGTAGTTCTGAATGATCAGGAGACCTTCGGTGAAGCCTTCGCGCAGGCGTTCGCAAATGAGTTCAAGAAGGAGGGAGGCAAGGTGCTCGACTACGAGGGTATCGATCCGACCGCCAACAACTACTCGGCCATACTCTCGAAGATCCAATCGCTGAGTCCCGATCTCTTTGAATTCTCCGGTTTCTATCAACCGGCAGGACTGCTCGTGAAGCAGGCGCGGCAGACGGGCATCAAGGCTACCTTCATTACCGACAGCGCGGTGTACGGGGACAAGTATCTTGGAATTGCCGGCAAGGCTGCCGTGGGAAGCTACATGACCAACCTGCCGATCGGGAGCTCGACCCAGACCTCCTTCGAGAAGTACCTTGCGACCAACCTTAAAAGCAAATATGACATCAACGTCGATCCCATCGATGCCAATGCGTTCGATGCGGTGCTCGCCGTCTGGCACGCTGCTCAGAAGGCCAAATCGATTGCGCCGGCCGATCTGATCAAGGTCATGCACGACATTTCCTATCAGGGCGCAACGGGTCAGGTTTCCTTTCTCCCCGACGGTGACCGCGCGCAGGTTGACTACAGCATCATCAAGGTGACACCCGACATGAAGTACAAGACGATTCAGACATTCAAAGAGGTGCTCTCCGCGCAG
>CAZNYW010000092.1:4485-12602 GCA_964577375.1 uncultured Spirochaetales bacterium
TAGCGCGGGCGCAGTAGCGCGGGCGCAGTAGCGCGGGCGCAGTAGCGCGGGCGCAGTAGCGCGGGCGCAATCGTAACCGTCGCCGCGGGCAACGCAGTCGTCGACTCATGAAGCCGACGGCGCGGCCCCCGGACCCTGGAGGAAGATCGGCACCTATGTTTCTGCAGGAGCTTGTCAACGGCATCGTGGTCGGCGCTTCCTATACCCTGATTGCGCTTGGGTTCACGCTGGTCTACGGGCTGATTCGCCTCATCAACTTTGCGCAGATAAGCCTCTACACGCTCGGGGCCTATCTTGCGCTCTTTTTCACACCGCTTTTTTCAGCCATTCTTCCATCGCATGGGTGGATCGCGTTCGCTCTTTCGATCTGCGTGAGCGGCCTCCTCACGGGTGCCGCCGGTGTAGGGGTCGCCGCGGTGGCATGGTGGCCGATTCGGAGGGCACCCATAATATCGATGCTGGTCTCCTCCCTCGCAATTCTCATTCTTATCGAGTCGCTTATAGAGGTCTTCATCAGCCCCCTGCCGATGGTGGTGAAGCCGCCGATCGACGATGTTTCGTTTTCGCTCCTCGGCAGCCGCATCAGCTCGCTCCAGGCGGTGATGCTCGCGGGGGGAGTCGTCCTCACGCTCGTGCTGTACCTCTTCATACGGCGGACACGGTTCGGACGAGCGATTCGTGCGGTGGCCTCGAACCCGGAAAGTGCGCTGGTCCTCGGAGTCAGCACGAGCACGACCATCTACGCTGTGTTCGGAATCGCGGCGGCTCTGGCAGGGGTTTCCGGCGTCCTTGTGAGCAATACCTACGGCGTGGCCAATTTCACCATGGGCGAAATCGTCGGGCTCAAGGGGTTTACCGCCGCCGTTCTTGGCGGAATGGGCAACATCTGGGGTGCGGTCGTCGGCGGATTCTGCCTTGGTGTGCTCGAAAGCCTTTCGACCTTTCTGCTGCCGAGCCAGTGGACGGCCGTCGTGGCTTTTGCCGTGTTGATCCTGGTGCTGGCATTCCGGCCGACCGGTATCCTGGGCACACGGCTCTCGGACCGGGCGTGAGGGAGTGCCCGCTGTGATCGACTCACAGAAACGCGCGCTCATCTATGTCGCCGTCGGAATCGCGGTGGCCGTCGCCTTCCCCTTCGTCATCCGGAGCAGCTACGTCATCGACATCGCTGACGACATGATCATTTGGGCGATCCTGACCGCGGGTCTGAACGTCGTCGTCGGATTCGCCGGTCTGCTCGACCTGGGCTATATCGCATTCTTCGCTATCGGCGGATATACGTTCGGAGTTCTCGGCTCGAAGTTCGGGGTGAGCATGTGGGTCGCCATACCCATCGCCGCGTTCCTCGTGCTCGTTGCGAGCGTGATTATCGGTATTCCCACTTTGCGCCTCAAGAGTGACTATCTGGCTATCATGACCCTCGGCTTCGGCGAGATCATCTACCTGTCGGTCAATAATCTCAACTCCATCACCGGTGGCCCAAACGGCCTCTACGACATGCCGGCACCCCGTATCTTCGGCATCACGCTCCAGCAGCCGACGCAATTCTACTGGTTTCTGCTTATCCTTCTGATAGTCACGATCTTCGCGATTTTCCGGCTCCGGCATTCCCACATTGGAAGGGCGTGGCTTGCCGTTCGTCAGGACGATCTTGCCGCCCGGGCGACAGGCGTGAACGTGGTTCGCTACAAGCTGCTCGCCTACATGGTCGGCGCGCTCTGGGCAGGTGTCGTCGGTGTACTCTTTGCGGCCAAGCAGACCATTGTTTCGCCCACCTCGTTTCAGTTTTCGCAGTCATTCTACGTGCTTTCTTCAGTAATAATCGGCGGGATGGGCAGCATCCCCGGCGCAGTCGTCGGCGGGTTCATCTTTGTCCTCATTTCCGAGAGCCTCCAGGGCCTCTCTGCGAGCTACAGCAGCATCGTCTTCAGTCTTGCCCTGCTTCTGGTTATTCTTCTTCGGCCGAAGGGCATCGTGCCTGCGGTAATCGGGAGCCGGCGCCTCTTTCGCAAGCACGGAGACGGCGGAGCCAAAGGCGGTCGAGAGTTTCGAAGTCGGACCAGCACTCCCGTCCGGCTGCAGGACGCCGGGGACGTTGCCGAGCGCATCGAGCGGGAGGAGGCGGTGGTTGGCCGGCGGGGTATACCGCTGCTCAACGTGCGTGAGGTGAGCGTGACCTTCGGAGGCGTAAAGGCCGTGCAGGCTGTCTCGCTTGCGGTCACGCCGGGAGAGATCGTTTCGGTTATCGGTCCCAACGGCGCAGGAAAGACGACGCTTCTGAACATCGTCTCCGGATTCGTCCGTCCCGGCGCGGGCAGCGTCGAGTTTAGCGGCCGCGACATCACCAGGCTTCGTCCCGACCTGCGCGCGCGAATGGGCCTCGCCCGGACCTTCCAGACGCCCCGGCTTCTGCCCACGCTGAGCGTTCTCGACAACGTCATGCAGGGCGGACACTCGAATTTCGCCGCAGGAGCAATACCGGTGGTCGTCGGGACGCTCAAGCACCGGCACCGCGAACGGGTCATCCGGGAAGAGGCCGCAGAGCTGCTTGCCGCGCTCGGACTCTCGGAAACGTCCGACTCCGTTCCCACGCAGCTTTCCTACGGAGATCAGCGACGCTGTGAGGTCGCACGGTGTCTTGCTCAACACCCCAGGATAATCCTGCTCGATGAGCCGGCGGCAGGGATGAACGCACGCGAAACATCGGACCTGGGGGACATGCTGTTCCGCGTACGCGAGCTCGGGGTCGCACTGCTCCTGATCGACCATGACATGTCGCTGGTCAGAAAGGTCTCCGACCGCGTGGTTGCGATGGACCGTGGGGCTGCGGTTGTCACAGGCGACGTTGATTCGGTACTCCATCATCCTGATGTGGTTCAAAGCTACCTGGGCGGATAGAGGGTCGCAGGAAGATGCTCGAGGTAAAGGGAATCGAGGCGGCCTACGCGGGTGCGGTCGCACTGAGGAACGTCAGCTTTCAGGTGCGAGACGGTGAGGTTGTCACGCTCATTGGAGCGAACGGGGCCGGAAAGACAACTACCCTGAACGTCATATCCGGACTGATGAGGCCCCGGCAGGGGAGCGTCATCTGGAACGCCGCGGATCTGACAAAGACGCCTGCACATCGTCTCATTTCCCTCGGAATCGGGTACTGTCGCGAGGGGCGCCAGCTTTTTGCCGATATGACGTTGCGGGAAAACCTGCTGATGGGCGGCTATGCAATCCGTTCAGGGAAGAAGCTCGATTCGCGAATCGAAGAGGTGGCCGCGTTATTCCCGGAGGTCAGCGACCGGATGGGCCAGTTCGCCGGGACGCTCAGCGGCGGCGAACAGCAGATGGTGGCGCTCATGCGGGCGCTCGTAACAGAACCTCGGCTTCTTCTTCTCGACGAGCCGTCGCTCGGACTCTCTCCCATCGCAACCAAGCGAGTGCTGTCTGTTCTGCCGCAGCTCGCCGCCCAGGGTACCAGCGTTCTCCTCGTGGAGCAGAATGCGGTCCAGGCACTCGCGTACTCCGACCGGGCGTACGTCATCCAGGTCGGTGAAATAGTCGCGTCCGGGCGCAGCGCTGATCTCGCGAATGATCACAGCCTCATGGACGCCTATCTCGGGGGGCTCGCAGCCGAGTAGAGGCCGTCCGCATATTGACGAACCGGCTGTTTTTGCGATACGTTCCAAGCGCATGAGGGGATGCCCGGCGACAGTGCGCTGGTGACCTGAATGCGCGACCTGTCTCCTTCGTCTAGTGGTTAGGACACCGGGTTTTCATCCCGGCAACACGGGTTCGACTCCCGTAGGAGATGCCAAAGAAAAGCCCGAAGGTGCTCCTTCGGGCTTTTTGTTTCCGGTTGAATCTCTGGCCGGCTGTTACGTGATCCCGCGGCCTATTTGAACCAGAAACGAATGCCGAGAGCCACCTGTAGACGGAAATCCGGAATGGTGACGCCGCTTTGCGAGGAGTAGATGAGGAGTGCCGGAGCCGGCTCCAGGAATATCTCGAGGAAGTTGAGCGGGAAGATGTTCAGGCCGATTGGCAGACGGGCACCTATTTCGAAGGGGTTCGCGGCAAGGAAGAATCCGGGGCCGACGTAGATGTTCACCATGCTCGCGAGGTGCTGATTGATCAGCCACCAATCGCCGGTGACGTTCAGGTTCCACTGGTTGCCGTTGAACTGCGCTCCGAGCCCCCACATAATCGGAATTTTCGGGAACTGCCCCGTGACCATCCACGACGGCTGAGACAGACCGCTCTGCGTGTCAAGCCGGGCCTCCGCACCAATCGCCCATGAAAAGCCCTGCGTCGCGATCAGTACGAGCGCCAGCGATACCAGGATAACGACTTTCCTCTTCATACCCGCTCCTTGTGATTTTGGTTACTCAGATAAGATATCATGGACCGGGCAGGCTACAAAGTGGTATTTTCGCGGGTTGGCGAAGATATTGACGCAAAGTATAGTGAGCTCAAAGGAGCGGCAACATGGAGCGTGTCGTACTGACTGCCACGGATCTGGACGGTTACCTGAATGAGACCGACAAACAGCACCTTCGCGAGATGGACACCCACTACGCGCAGGCGACCCAGGCGTTCGACGTGCTCTCATCATCACAGAACGAGAGCCGGCTCCAGGCGGAGAAGGAGCGGCTGATCCGTCTGTACACCGACATGGGCGACCTGATGCAGGAAATAACCGCGAATGAGCCCTCGATCAAGGTGTACTCATTTCAGACACCGCGTACAATCCACGGGGAGGCTTCTCGACTCATAGCGAAGCTGCGGGACGTGCGGACGCAGCACTACGAGTTCGTCTACTACATACAGCGCGCGTACGAGCTTCTGTTCAACCTGGCCTTTTCGGATCCGGAGAATCACAAGAAGAATCATCTCATTGTCCGAACTCCGGTTACTGTGCCGGTGCAGAATTTCGCGGTGCACAAGATTCCGGACGTAGATTCCGAGCTGGAGAACACGGTGATGTGCGTGATGCTTCGCGGCGCGCTTCTTCCGTCGATGATCATGTCGAAGGAGATCCAGGAATACACATCGACCGGCTACGTGACCCCGTTCGCGCTCTTTCGTATTTCCAGAGACGATACGAGAAAGGAAGCGAATATGGAATACATTCTCAATCTCGACAAGTCCTATTTCGACCTGGACGCCCTGCGGGGAAAGGACCTGATCTTCGCAGACCCCATGAACGCTACCGGCGGGAGCCTTGTCACCATAGTGAAGTATCTGCAGGACCAGGGCGTAAAACCGCGGTCCGTCCGTTTTTTCAATGTGATTTCCGCCCTCAAAGGGGCGCTGCGGGTTGTGCGTGCGGTCGAGAACGCGGTCGTCTACACCCTCTGGATGGACCCGGTTCTCAACGACGCCGCCTACATTCTGCCGGGTCTGGGAGACGCGGGCGACCGGCTCAATGGAAAGGACTCGCACGAAACGCCTCGCAACATCATTCAGCTCATTGCCGACTACGGAACGAACATCGCCAATCTCTACCGTTCCCAGGTTCGGAAGATCGAGCAGACCGTGCTGCGGACATAGTCGAAGTGACGATGCGGTATGCAAGGCGGCGAAAAAGAATGCGGCGGGAAGTCACATGGCAGGTGGCGATCCCGCTGCTGTTTTCTGCCGTGCTGGGCCTGACCTCCTGCGTCACCGGACTGTCACGGTCCGATCTTGCCGTCGACTATTTCAATCTGGGAAACGCGTACGCGGATCTCGGAAAGGACGACAAGGCGCTCGAATACTACGGAAAGGCGATCAGCCTCAAACCGGACCTTGTCCGGGCAAGCTACAATCTCGCCCGAATCTACCTGAAACAGGGAAAGATTCCTGCAGCGCGAAAGATTCTCGAAGACCTTCTGGCGAAGGATCCGAAGAACGTAATGGTTCTTCAGACCGAAGCCTATGCGCTGTTCCTTGCGGGCAACAGGGACCAATCGCTCAAGACCTACCAGCAGGCACTGGAGCTCGATCCGCTTTCGCCCGATCTGCTGTACAATCTTTCTATTGTCGAACACGACATGGGCAACCTGAATGACGCCTATGCTCATGCGGCAAAGGCTCATACGATTGCGCCCGACAACACCGACATGCTCCTCCGCACCGCACAATTTGCCGCCGATGCGGGGAAGACTGATGCGGCCATCAAATACTATGAGGACTACGTGCAGCAGAAGCCGGACGATGCGGCGGCCGAGGCGGCGCTCGGTGATCTGTATGCGCAGGAGCAATACTACGACCGGGCATTGAAGGCCTATGATGTGTCGCTCAATCAGAAACAGAACAGTGCTGTTCTGTTCAGCAAGGCGCGGATCGAGCTGACTGCGGTGGAGGATTCTGCCGGCGGACTCAGGGACCTCGAAGCCGCTCTGAAAGCGGGCTTCAAGGACGGCAAGGCGATTTCAGCTCTCGTTTCGGCGCCCGATCTGCAGAGCCGCGACGAGGTGATGTCTCTGCTTGAGAAGTACAAACTGGTTGATGCGCTGGATCAGTCGAAGAAGGGGCCGGCTACGAACGGTACCGGAAATGCCGGCAACGACGGTCAGCCCGCCCCTCCAGGTGGAACCACTGCGCCGCAGTAGCCTCAGCTCACGCCTGGGCGCACAGCTCTCGATCGCGGCTGGCGCTATGCCTTAAGCAGCTTCTTCAGCGAAGCGTAAACGTCGTCCGGCTTCGGCGACGAGTCGAGGTCGGTGAGCAGGTTCTTACTGCGGTAGAAATCGATAAGCGGGGCCGTCTGCCGGTTGTAAACGTCCAGTCGGTTCTTCACTGCGTCCACTTCGTCGTCCGGCCGGGTGATCAGTTTCTCGCCGGTCTCGTCGTCGATACCCTCTTTCCTGGGTGGATTGAAAAGAACATGATAGGTCCGGCCGGAGGTGGGTGCGACCCGGCGTCCTGAGAGCCGTTTGACGACCTCTTCGTCCGTGAGAACGAAATTGATGACGTTGTCGATCTTTGCGAAGCTGGTAAGCGCTTCGGCCTGCGGTATCGTTCGCGGGAAGCCGTCGAGAATAAAACCCTTTCCGGTGTCCGGCTGTGACAGCCTGTCCTTCACGAGCTCGATGGTCAACTCGTCCGGCACGAGGTCTCCACGGTCCAGTATTGTCTTTACCTTCTTTCCGAGCTCGGTCTGATTTTTGATGTTCGCGCGAAAAATGTCACCGGTGGAAATATGAGGGATCCCCTGATCCTGCGCGAGCCGTGACGCCATGGTTCCCTTTCCTGCACCCGGAGGGCCGAGAAATATCAGATTCATGAGTGCTCCTTTTCTTTTGATGTTCGCTTTAGTACGTTGATTACGGTATAGTGTATTCGGAACTTCGACTGTTGGTCAATTCTGCGGATTTTTCAGGGGGAAATATGGATTTTTGGACACGGATGAGAGACACGCTGGACAAGGGTCTGAATACGTCCCGCGACCTGTACTCAAAGGCTCGCGAGAAAGCGCAGGACCTGACTGATCGCGGGATCCTTCGGTTCGAAATTAACCAGCTGGAAACCGAAGCGGAAAAACTGATTGCGAAACTCGGTTCGCGAACTTTCGAGGTGCTGGTTCACGAAGGACAGAACACAGTCAGCCGTAAGACGGCGGGTGTTCATGAGCTGATCGACGAGATTGAGGCGGTGCAGGCCCGCGTGAAGGAAAAAGAGGTCAGCCTCGCGAAGCTGCAGCAGGAGGCCCAGAAGAAGCCGGATGGTGACGGTTCGAAACGGGCAGATTAAGGCAGAAAAGAGGCCGGATCTGTTGACACTCAGTGCGGCGTTTCGGTATATTACCTGAGCATTTCGACCGGCTGATTGGCCGGTTTCCGACGGTCCGGCCCCGGTGAGCCGGGCGGCCGATGCTTGACAGAAAATCGCGGATCTGTTACAAATATCCTCCGCATCAAAAACAATGCAGCAATCGTGGATGTCGGTTCTCGCAGAGTTGTGTGCTGATCCGGCTCCGTGCTGCGCGCTGTGTAGAGCGGAACGAAGAGATAATCGTGTGATACCTGCGGGGGTTGCTTCGGCGCTCCTGCATTGACGGCGCAACCGCAGCTGCGATTGGCGTCCGGATGCTCTTTAACAGTTAATAGAGAAGGGAAGGAACGCGAAGGCGTACTTTGAAGCGC
>CAZNYW010000093.1:0-12435 GCA_964577375.1 uncultured Spirochaetales bacterium
CTGATCCGGCCGGCGTCCCTCGATTGCGCTCACCTTCTGCTCGATGCGGGGCGAAAATCGAATTTGACAGCTCGGCAAACTGGTGGTACTCTGGAAATTGAACGGTGTTCGTAAATACGAACGCCGTTCAATGTGGTGATGGTAAAAACGGTCGAACGGGCAATCCGTATTATCGAACAGCTCAGCGACAACGGCTCTCTCGGGGTAACCGATCTCTGCGAAATCCTCGGCCTTCCCAAAAGCAGCGCACACAACATTCTCGAAACGCTCGTCCACGAACGGGTGCTCGAAAAGAAGCACGATTCGAACAAGTACAGTCTCGGCGTTCGGCTTATCGAACTCGGCAATCGTGCACAGCTCGGCCTGGACATCACACGTGTCGCTCATCCCTATCTACGTTCACTCAATGAAAAAACCGGCGAGACGGTCCATCTCACGGTGCTCGACAACGACGAAGTGCTTTACATCGACTGTGTCGAGTCCAGACTGAGAATCCGCACGTACTCGGTCATAGGCGACCGGGCGCCGCTTCACTGCACGGCCGTCGGGAAAGCTATTCTCGCTTTTCTTCCGCCCTCCGAACAGGATCGCATTCTGCGTGAGCGGGGGACGGCCCGGATGACACGCAATACTCTCAGTGACGAACAGTCCTTGCGAGCAGATCTGCGTAAGATCGTGCAGCGCGGCTACTCGATCGACAACATGGAACACGAGGAATATCTCCGCTGCGTCGGCGCTCCCATCCGCAACTGGAAGGGCGGGGTGTTCGCCTCGATAAGCGTGTCCGGCCCGTCACAGCGGCTGACCTTGAAGCGGATCGCCGACGTGGCACAGCCGCTCGTTCAATCGACCGACGAGATTTCTCGCGCCATGGGATACCGAGGACCGCCAATCGCTGGGGCTGCTGCGGAGAAGAATCAAATGAAAGCGTGATTGGGACAGGCATTGGTCTGTCGAGAAGCATTCGTTTTTCGAGGAGGTTCTTTATGAACAGGTTTCTTGCATTGCGACGGGCAGTCGTTTTCGCGATTGCGTTGGTCATGCTCTTCGTCGGTGGCACCGCGTTCGCAGGCGGCAAGCAGGAGGCGCCGAAGACGCCGCAGGGTACAACTCAGCAGCCCGCGGGTTCCAAAGCGAACACGCCAAGCACTACCCAGACACCGAGTGCCGGAGTTTCCGCACCTGCCGCGACGAACGAGAACGTGAAGCCGGACTACACGCTGCGATTCGCGACGGTAGCGGGGCCGAACGACCAGCAGACCCAGTCGATGGAGCTGTTCGCGAAAGTGGTCAACCAGATAAGCGGCGGCAAGATCAAGGTCGACGTGTTCCCGTCCGGACAGCTCGCCGATCAGAAGACCGGCATCCTCAGCGTCGAGAACGGCTCGATAGACATGACTTCCGATGCGAGTCCGTCCTGGTTTGCAAGCCTCGCCGACTATCCGCAGATTGGCGTCCTCGAGGCACCCTACCTCTACAGCAGTCTCGATGAGATGTACCGGGTGCTCCTCGGGCCTGTCGGGCAGCAGTACTGGAAAACGCTCGAGGAGAAGTCGGGAATCAAGGTACTCGACGTCTGGTATCTCGGTACACGAGAGCTGGACCTTACCAAGAAGGCCGGCCCGGTGAAGACCCCCGCTGACCTCAAAGGTATCAAGCTTCGTATGCCGAACTCCGAGGCGTGGCTCGATGCCGGTCGCGCGCTCGGTGCCAACCCGACGCCCCTCGGGTTCGGTGAAGTCTACCTCGCCCTCAAGACCGGAACGATCGACGGGCAGGAAAACCCCATTCCAACCGATGCTACACAAAAGTTCTTCGAGGTCACGCACTACATAGTGCTGACGAATCACATGATCGGATACGTGACGCCGATCATAAATGCCAAGCTCTGGAACTCGCTGCCGCCGAAGTACCAACTCGATATCGAAACCGCCATGCACATCGCTCGCTACTACCAGAACTACCATACCTTGCTCAACGAGCAGACGCTGCTGGCCCAGGCCGTAAAGGAGAACGGTATCGAGGTGGTGATACCCGACCAGAAGGCATTCATGGAAAACGCAAAGAAGTACTACAGCCAGCCGAAGTTCGACAAGATGTGGGGTCAGGGCACGTACGCCAAGCTTCAGGCGCTCGGCGCGCAGTAGTTCCTGTACAACCCGGGAAGGGTACGTTCACGCCTTTCGGCGTGAACGTACCGCGGCCATTGCGCTAACGGGAAGACAATCGTGAAATCAATACCGCGCAGAATATTTGACTTTCTCGAAGTATATCTACCGGCTGCAATCTTCAGCGTGCTTATCCTGTCGGTGTTCATACAGGTGGTCTTTCGATACGTCTTTAACGAACCCATACCGCAGCTGTTCGAGATATCGATCTACAGTTTTATCTGGGTGATCTATCTGGGCGCTTCCCTGGCTACGCGATTCGACCAGCATATGCGCTTCGATCTGATCTACCGGAAGCTTTCGCGTAACGGTCGACACGTGGTCGACATGTTTTTCGATCTCCTGCTCAACGTCATCATCGCAGTCATCATATATCCCACAATCGAAACGGTCATCCAGATGTACCGCTTGAAATCCGACACGCTCGGCATTCCGTGGTCCTACCTGTTGGTGTGTTTTCCGGTATTCCTGATTCTGGTATTCATCCACAACGCTGCTTCTTTTTACTACCGAATCCGCGAAATGATCGGTAGCGGAAAGATGCCGGAGGAGAGTGTCCCATGGCAGTGACCGTCTGGATCGTAATATTCGTGGTCGCATTCGCACTCGGGTATCCGCTCGCCTACGGCATGTTCATGGGCGCAGCTGCCTACGTCATTCTGTCGCACATCAATCTGTCGACCATACTGAACGTGATGGTAGTTCAGTACGAAGGCAACTTCGTCCTTCTCGCCGTCCCGCTTTTCATTTTCACCGCCAAAGTCATGAATGCCTCCCAGCTGACGGACCGGCTCTTCCGGTTTGCAGGAGCGTTCGTCGGCCCGATACGCGGGGGTCTCGGCCTCGTGAACGTCATTGCCAACCTGATATTCGCGGGAATGTCCGGATCGGAAATTGCCGATGTCTCGGGACTTGGACTGATGGAGGTGAAGGCGATGGAGGACGCCGGGTACGACAAGCCTTTCGCCTGCGCGGTTTCCGCTTCCGCCGCGACCCTCGGCCCGATTATTCCGCCGAGCATCCCAATGGTTATCTACGCGGTGATATCCGGTACATCCATCGGGTATCTCTTTCTCGGCGGCGTTCTGCCTGGCTTCATCCTTGCCAGCAGTCTCATGGTCTGGATCGGCATAATCTCTCGCCGGCGCAAGTACCCGGTTGGTCGATGGTACACCGTGGGCGAGTTCCTTCGTTCGCTGGTCGACTCCTTCCTCGTGCTGCTCGCCCCGGTGATGCTGCTCGGCGGAATCTACGGTGGCGTGTTCACGCCCACTGAGGCCGCGGCCGTGGTGAGCGTCTACGCCATCGTGCTCAGCCTGCTCGTCTATCGGACCGTCGGACTCAAGAAGCTCTACAAGGTGATTATCGAATCGGTCGTGGCGACCGGTTTCACGAGCTTCATCATCGGCTGCGCGCTGCTTTTCGGATATGCGCTCGCACGGGAGCACATTCCGACGGCCGTGGCAAACTTCTTTGTAAGCCTCGGTGTGACCCAGTCGAAATTGCTGGTTCTGTTTTCTCTCAACGTGCTGTTTCTCTTTCTCGGCTGTTTCATCGACGCGACCGCGTCCCTTCTCATCGTCATCCCGATCATCCTCCCTCTGGTCCAGGCCGCCCACATCGACCTTGTCCACTTCGGGGTCGTCGTCGTCCTGAACCTCATGATCGGGCTTTCAACGCCGCCCTACGGTGAAGCGCCCATAATAATCAGCAGGCTCACCAACACGCCGCTCAACGCGGTTGTCAGGGAAACCCTGAGATTCATCATATTCATGATCATCGCATTGTTCATAATCAGCGCGGTTCCCGACACGGTTCTATGGATACCGCGTCTTGCCGGATACCGCGGATAAAGGAGGGCGGCAATGCAGAACAACATCGATGGCGCGGAGCTCGCCGGTCTTTATGAGAGTCTTGAGGCGCACGCACAGGACCACGTTCGCGATCTAATTGCGAAAATGGTAGAGACCAAGGAAAGCGGCGGCAACGTCGTGGTAATTACCGGAAGCGGACCCAACATACACGAAGGTGTAACAACGCTGCTTTCGGAGCTCATCACAAAAGAGTTGATTGACGGCGTCATCACCAGTTCCGCGGTAATAGCCCACGAGATGGCGGGCGCGCTTGACCGCGTGAAACGGGTGCCTGACGCCTCCCTTTTCTCAAAAGAGGGTTCTCCGCTTTCCGCCTCGCTGTTGCCTCGAGGCGCCGTGTTCGAGGTCACGCTGATCGACGATTCGACACTCGAGCAGATCCGGCGCGAAATGGTCGTTGACACAGGTCTGATCGAACGCGTGCTTGCGGCCGAAGGCGACACCATCATCAAAGCCGCCGGTAACATGGCGTACCCGGTTGGGCTCAGGACGGAAAGAATCGCCGTCGAGGTCGAGTCGGTGTCGCGACGGGCAGGAGTACCATTCGAACTGATTGCCGGATATGGCGCCGACGAGCGGACGATGATCGGGGCGGCAGCACGCAGAGGAGTACCCGTCCTCGTTTCAGTGCCGCAGCTGATCGGAGGCGGCATGGTCGGGCTCGCCGTGGGCGACAGCATTCCGCTGCGGCGCAGATCCGACCTCGTTGCTCGAATGCTTTCCCAGGCCGACCTCATCATCGAATCGGGAATTGCGCTCAGCCAGGAGATCCACGACGGTCCCTTTGAAACCTACACCGGCCACGGCATCTGGTCCGCCTGGGACGGAGCGCCCACCTACAGTCTCGAAGGAAAGACACTCGCCCGTATCGACCTCGATCCCGCACTCGAGAAGGTGTGGTCGCTCGAGCGTCAGTCCAAGGACGTTCAGCAGAGCATTGACAAAGGGCTGCCGAAGACGAAAACCTTCAAGGTTCCTTTCCGGATGGAGATGTCAGGATTTGCACGTTTGCCGGGAAGTATTCCCGTTGTCGGCGATCTCGGCGTTGTGTGGCCGATCGTTGCGGCGGAGGTCGCAGACCGCCTCGATATCCGGCTCGATTTCGTGTCGGCGCCGCAGGAAACCGAACGCGGCAAACGCGCCCGGGAATGGATCGTAGAGAACGTACGCATCCTCGACCGGCAGAAGATGCTCAGCGGCGCGGCGACCTTGAGCGGTTCGGCAACCGAGAAGCGGGGGAGTATGCAAAGGTGAACGCGATCGCGGTCATTCCGGCACGATACCAGTCTACCCGGCTCGCGGGAAAGCCGCTCGTCGATATCGGCGGCAAACCGATGATACAGCACGTATACGAGAACGTAATCAGGTCGCCGGAGGTCACCGAGGCGATAGTGGCGACCGACGACGAACGAATTCGCGAAGCCGTAGAGGGCTTCGGCGGTTCAGTGCGGATGACGTCGAAAGACCACCCGACCGGCACCGACCGCATTGCGGAGGTGGCGAGGAGCACCGATGCTTCCATAATTGTCAACGTCCAGGGCGACGAGCCGTTCATAACACCGCGCATGATCAGTGAGGCGCTCGGACCGCTTATCGACGACCCGACGCTTCCGATGAGCACGCTCATGCACGAAATTGGTGAAGAGGGATTCGAGAACCCGAATGTCGCCAAAGTCGTCACCGATCTTGCTGGACGAGCGCTCTATTTCTCCCGTTCGCTGATTCCATATCCGCGAAAGCGCACCGGCTTTCACGTCTACGAGCATATCGGAGTCTACTGCTACCGTCGTGAGTTCCTGTTGAAGTTCGTGACGTTGAATCAGTCACCCCTCGAGATCGTCGAGAGCCTCGAGCAGCTGCGTGCTCTCGAGAATGGGTACGAAATACGAGTCGTGGCGACCTCGGACCCCGACTACATACCGTTGAGCATCGACACGGCCGAGGATCTCGAGGAGGCACGCCATCTCTACGCCGGACGGCAGAGCCACAACTAGGAGGCACGCCATCTCTAAATAGTAGGAAAAGTGATCTCGAAACGCATCCTCCAAAGGGCCGACCAGAGGCTAGACATCGCGGAACCACGGCAACTATTGCATTTTGCGGTTGTGTCGCCTCGCGGTCGGCGGTTGATCGAGAGGGCCGCTGCGTCAGTTAGAGACCAAGGTGTCTCTTGAGCATGGTTTAAGCCGGGAAACGAACACACGTGTCCCGCGGAGCGCGCCAGAGGAAACCCTAACATCTTTCTGGCGGTTTTTGTCCTACACCAACGGCAGAGATGTAGCATATATTATCCATTGGAGGAACCGACCGGCCCGGAGGGATAGGGTCGACCGCGCGGACTCGAGCGGCACCCGCGCTAACCGGGTCATGATTCGCCGGCAACCCCGTTCGTGATCTTGCTCTGTCGGAACTCAGCCCGTCGGGCCCGCGTTAGCCCAGGTGCTTGATGAGCGGGATGTACTTCTCTTCGTTCGCGCGGTTCGCCTCGTCGCCGCCGGGCAGGTTTGCGCTGACCCACAGAGGCGGCTCCATTCCGCGCGCGGCGAGGTTCTTCACCGTCTCCATCACCAGCAGGTTCATTGTGAAGATGTTGCAGAAGGTGGCGGTCGGACCGGTCTTCTGGCGGCATCCTTCGATCTCGACCACCGCATCACCGTAGGGTAGATGGCAGTTGAGAAAGTGGTCGACCTCCTGGTACAGGTTCCTGCCGGAAGGGTGCCGCGACGGGTGGTTCTGAGGGAGCCTGTCCGCAAAGTCCCGCGAGGTCACGCCGATGGTGACCATTCCTCGACGACGTGCCTCGATCGCGGTGTCGATGCACATGGCATTGATTCCGTAGCCGTTCGCGATGATGATCACCTCGCCCGGCGTTCTGCCGACGCGGTAGGCATCCAGGACCTTCTGCGCATAACCGGGCGTGCGTTCGACGTAGTTCGAACGCTTCGCGCCGTGAATGAGATTAGTGCCCGGATCGAGGATCGCGTTGATGGGCACAAGGCCTCCCGCACGCCAGAGCACCTCCTCCACCGCCATGTTCGAGTGTCCCCCCGGCCCGATCGCGTGGATGATCCCGCCGCGGGCAATCGCATCGGCAACCACGCCGGCCGCCTTTTCGATTGCAGGCATCTCGCCGCGGATCTGCGTGAAGATGTCGACAAGCGATTCCTGGTAGGCTTCAGCTTCCCTGTTCATCATCCATCCTCCTTCTGCCGATGCGCCGAGTGAGATATTCGACGTCCACAATCAGCATGAACGCCGCGTTCACGGGCAGAGCGAGATACGCGTAGCCCGTGGGAAAGCTCCACGTATCGAACGGTATTCGCATCCGCACTTTCGCGATATCGATTCCCTTCACAACCAGGACCAGAAGAAATACCGTCATCGAAAGGTGAATGACAAGCTCGAGCATCCGCCGCCTCGATGGCCGCATCCGGTTCACAAAGAAGTCCATCACCAGGTGCCCATTGTCCGCGTACATCACCGCGGCGCCCGTGAACACGATCCATATGAACAAGAGGCGCGAGAAATCGGGCACCCAGAGCCAGGCGACCCCTGCGACATAGCGCAGCGCGATACTGAGTATGGTCAGCGTGAAGAGAAGCAGGAAGGCTGCTCCGGTCGCCCACTTGAGTATCCGGCTGATTGCGCTCACCGCGCGGCCTACGGTATTTCGACTCATTTCATATCACCCTAGTGAAAGAACAGGTTTGGAATGAACATCACGAGCTGCGGAACATAGGTGCACAGGAGCAGCACCGCGATGAGGGCAGCCGTGTAGGGCCATACCGCACGCACGAGCTGCTCGAACTGCATGCCCGCGATCTTCGCCTCGAGGAACAAGAGCGCACCGATGGGAGGGGTGAGCAGCCCGATCATGAGGTTCATCACCACAATCACGCCGAAGTGGACCGGATCGATCCCGAGCTGGAGAGCAACCGGGAGGAGCACCGGAAAGAAGATCAACATGACCGGCACCGCGTCGAGTATGCAGCCCATGAAAAGAAAGAAGACATTTGCGGCCAGAAGAAAGGTGAAGGCATTGAAATGGAGCGAGGTCATGAGCGCCGCAAGCTTGTCCCCGAGCTGGTCGGATGCCACGATGTACTGGTATAGCCCGACGACCGCGAAGATGATCATGATCGAGGTGGAGAATACAGCCGCGTCGGCAAATATCCTCGGCAAGTCTTTCAATCGAATAGTGCGGTAGACGAAAAGCGAAATGAGCAGGATGTACAGGTTGGCAAGCACCGCCACCTCGAGGATGGTCACCACCCCCAGAACGACGCCAAGGATGATGATCACCGGCGCGATGAGCGCGAAGAAGGTGTCGCGCAGAACCGGAAGCAGGACAGCCGGGGTGAGCCTCCTTCGAACTACCGTGTAGGTGCCCCGCCGGGTCTTGAGCACCACGGCCCCGGTGAGAAAGGCGGCCATCAGAAGCCCGGGAACGAAACCGCCGAGAAACAGCTTACCGATCGAGATATTGCTTATCACGCCGATGAAGATCATCGGAATGCTCGGCGGGACTATCGGCCCGATTACGGCGGCCGCCGCGTTGATCGACGCGGCAAAGGGCCGGTCGTAGCCGCGCTCCTTCATGGTCGGAAGCATCACCGAAGAGACCGCACTCGCATCCGCCACCGAAGATCCGGAGACGCCCGCAACGATCACGTTCACCACAATGGCAACGTAGGCAAGCCCGCCCTTGAACCGACCCACAAAGTACTCGGCGAAGTCGGCCAGCTTCCTCGTGATTCCCGAGCGGTTCATCAGCTCGCCGGCGAGCATGAAGAAGGGAATCGCCACCAGCGAAGAGGCGTCCACTCCGCCTACCATGGTGGAGGCAAGAACGTTCAGTGAGAACTGCCCGCGGATGAGGATGTAGATGAGCCCGCTGATGCCCATCGACGCCCAGATGCTGAAACCGAAGCCGATGAGCGTGAACAGCATCGCAAAGAGAATAACTATCATGCACTACCCCACCGCAGCAAATGGAAGCAGCCGGAGGGCGGTCCTCCGCCACCCTCCGACAAACCCGTCGTTCCGGAACTGCGGAGCCTTGCCACGCAGTCGTTCCTGCCACGCAGTTCCTACTGCGCACGCAGTTCCTACTGCGCACGCAGTTCCTACTGCGTACAGGACTCCTCGTAGGTACCGATCTTCGCAAGAAGGCCGGCGGGCCACTTGGATCCCTCAAAGCTGTCGAAAGCCCCCTTCAGCTTCTCGCGTATCGAAGCCATGTCCGGCGTGATCACGGTCATGTGCTGCTTGAGGTTGTCGTAGACAGTGGCAAGCTTCTCTTGGGTGAGCCGGGTCTCGTAGTCGCCCGCCTGCTCGGTGGCCTTATAGATGATATCTCGGTCCGCCTGTGGAAGCCTGTCCCAGAAGGGAGTAGCCGCGTAGAAGGTCTCGATGTCGCGGATGTAGTCGGTTTTCATGTAGTACTTCTGGACCTCGTACAGGTGCTGGTCGGCGACAACAATGGCGCCGTTTTCCTGCGCATCCACGACTCCGGTCTTCAACGCCATGTACAGATCGGAGAATGGAATCTGCTGCGGCAGCGCACCGAGCGTCTTCATCGCGGTAAGGACCGTGGGACTGGCAGCCGTACGAATCTTGAGCCCCCTGAAGTCGTCGGCGTTCCGGATCGGCCTGTCGGCGGTGAGCCCACGCGGCGCGGTATCGCCGTTGATGTTCACGATGGTGATGCCGGTCTCCTTCTCCGCCTTTTCCATGATCGGTTTGAAGAAATCGGAGAGCAGTGCGCCGCGCATGCATTGATAGTCCTTGTATATAAACGGCATAGCCGTGATTTCGTACGGTTCGCCGCCGTTTATCCAGGCGAATGTGTTGATTCCGCCGTAGACCATCTCCAGGTCGCCCGTCTGCATCTGGGCGAACATCGCCTTCGGATCGCCGAGCTGGCTGTTGGGAAAGACCTTCACCTGAATTCTGCCGTTCGAGGCCTGCTCAACCAGCTCCTTGAACTTCATGGCGGCCATGTGGGTGGGACTCGACGTATCGCGGATATGGCCAATCCGGATAGTGACCGTCTCCTGCCGGCCTTCCGCGTAGATCATCGCGGAAGCAAACAGAAGAACCAGCGCAAGAGCCAGGAACCTCTTCATCGTGAAACCTCCTCTATAATCACCGGTACAAGTAACCGGCTCCGCCTCTTCGAGGCGATGTCTCCCCGTGTGGATGGCAGGCCCGGGTCGGACCCGCTCCAGGCAATCCTGTGTCTGCCGGGCATCACCTCCCTTTACCGTTCCTGTCCGCGGCAGGCTCCTTGGCCCTGCTCCACATAATAGCCTCCGCGAAGTGCTCGAGGAGCCGCGCCTCCACAGCCGTCGAATCACGCTGCTCGATGGCCTCAATCAGCCGCCGGTGCTGTGCGATGAACTCCGCCTTGTCTGTGGTTTGGTACCGGTTGACGAGCGTCAGGTTTCGCTGGATGGTCGCGAATATCCGAATGAGGTTGAGCAGAAGCGCATTCCCGGAGTGTCGGTAGAGCTCGATGTGAAAAGCGGTGTGAGCCTGTATCAGCTCCTTCTCTTCGACATTTGCTGCGACAAGCTGCTCCATAGCGTCGACGATCTGCCGCAATCTGTCGATGTCGGATTGGGTGAACTTCTCGAGGTCGCGGGTGAGGAAGGTAGACTCGAGGGTGATCCGAACCTCCAGAATATCCCGGAAGTCGTTCATGTTCATTTCGAGTCCGTAGGAAAGGTTGTCGAGAATCGCCTCGAAGTTGAACCTGCAGAGAAACCGCCCGATCCCCGGCCTCACCTCGACTATGCCGAGCGCCTCGAGACCTTTGAGCCCTTCGCGGATGGCGGTGCGGCTGATGCCCAGACCGGCGGCGAGCTCCATCTCGGTGGGAATCGGATCGCCCGCCTTCATGCCGGAGGCTATGAAGTACTCCTTGAGGCTGGTCTGGACTCTCCGGTGCAGGTCATCGTTTTTGAGGGAGCGCAGCTCCATCAGGCCTCTCCTTTCCGGTTCGCCCGGTCAGCCGAAGACCGGTCTTCCCGCCTGGATAGTCCGCCGGATCGCCAGCCGCTCGCAGCCGGGCGAAAAGTCGAACAGGGTGAGATCCACGACCGTTCCCGGACAACAGAAGCTCCTTGGGTCGGGAAGGCCGAGAAGGCGCGCCGGATTGACTGTGCAGAGTTCCACCGCTTCGGCGATACCGGCCGAAGTGAAGCGGCAGAACTGCGCAACATCACGGTCGAGCAGGTGACCTGCTCCGGCAAGGAAGCCGGTCCCGTGCAGGCCCAGATGGCCGTCCGGAAATACCTCGACCATGATGTCGCCCCACGGGTAGACACCCGGTTTCGCTCCGCCGTGCACCGCAACGTCGCTGACAAGTAGCAGCCGGCAATGCCCCTTTGCGCGGGCAACTGTCTTGACTACCGCCCGCGGGAGGTGAAAACCGTCGGTGATGATGCCGGCACTGAGCTCGTCGGCACCAAGCTGCTCCCAAACGTAGTTCGAGAGGCGCGGAAGCACCGCGTGGCTTCCGTTTCCAAGATGCGTCGAAAGCTTTGCTCCGGCGCGCACAGCGTCGCGGATCTGCTCCGGAGATGCCCCCGTGTGGCCGATGGAGACCAGAACACCATCCGACGAAACTCTCTCGATGAAACCGAGAGCGTCCTCCACCTCCGGCGCCACCGTCACTATGCGGATCCGCCCGCCGGCCGCCTCCTGCCAGCGGCGGTACTCCTCGAAGTCGGCGCGCCGAATCTGCGATGGGCTGTGAGCGCCGCGCGGACCGTCCTCGGACGAGATGAAGGGCCCCTCAATGTGGTAGCCGGGAATCGCCGCTGCGACCGCGGCCGATCGCTGACGTGCCTTCTCGAGGAGCGACAGATTTCGAATGATCGTAGTGGTCGGTCCGGTGATGATGGTGGCGAGATGGACGGTGGTACCGGATTCCGCAATGTCCCTGATCAGCCGGTCGACGTCGGCCGCTCCCAATGACGGAGAGGAATAGTCGACGCCACGGTATCCATTCACCTGGAGGTCGATGAAACCGGGCGAAAGGTAGGGCAATCCCGGCTTCACGTCGGTGTCCTCGACGCGGGCAATGACCCCGTCGCGGACAGTCACTCGTAGCGGCCTGGCCGTGAAAATGGAGATTCCTTCCATCGTGAGCTCTTTTGTGACGCCCCTTTCTTTCACCCTCTTTCCTTCCTCGCGACCAATGATGAAGGATGTCATACATCGTACACCATCTCCGGTCGCCTGTCAAATCGCGACGTGCCTCCACGTGACCGTTCATCGGGCAGCGCGGCGTGCGCCGTCGGGCGCGCAGGCTGAATGCACCGAAGTCACCTATGGTGAGGCGCCGGGAATGATGCGGGCAGACCCGCCGGCGAACAAGGTCGTTC
>CAZNYW010000094.1:0-2112 GCA_964577375.1 uncultured Spirochaetales bacterium
CCGGTGGTGCCGGTCTCGTAGTCCATCTCTTCGAAGCCGTACCCGAGGCTGTTCTCAAGGCTGGTTGCATTGAACCAACCTGCTTTCAGGACGGGATCCACGCCCATGGCATCGATGCCGAGCGCCATGCCGACGTCGCTGGTGATGCTGAACTCATTAGCGTAGAGGTACGATGAAAGGCCGGTGTCAAGGAAGGCTGCCTTCCCCGGAGTCGCAATGTCTGCGCCAAAGCTCGAACGCATATCCAAGGTCACGGTGTTGATCTTGTCCGGCATCAGCTTCAGAACAACGCTCTGATTGCCAAAGTCTCCTTGCGCACGAGCGCTGAAGTCGGTGATGTAACCGAACTCAAGCTCGCCGCTGTACGCTACGGTCGTTTCGGCCATAACCGGGATGGCAATCGCGACCAGCGCTAGCACCACAATTGGGACTAGAAGTTTCTTCATTTCGGTCCTCCTCTGGAATTAGGGGTGTGAGGCCAACGACCTCGATTAGAGCCCCTTATGCTTAGGCCACGCCGTTAGTATATCAACCGTGTATTTTACTGTCAAGTTTTTCTTAGGTTTTTGACTGATTCGAAATCGGCGGAAATTTGCCTTCTTCATCCTACGGTTTTTCGCCACGCGCGCGGATCACGCCGTCCGTCTCTTCACACCAAAAGGAATGTCCGCTCGCCTTTAAAGATTTACAGAACAATACTTTATTCCGGAAGGCCTTTCCAACGCGAGATGCGGAGCGATCACAATTGCCTAATAGCCGCGATAAGACGCCTCGGACGCGAATTCCCGCGACGGTATCGGCACATACTAAAGTTACGCGCGGAATGAAATATGACAAAAATAGTAATCAGTATTTCAAAAAACAATCCGCCGGATCCGCCCAAGCGGACGTGACGTCGGCGAAGCCGTTGCGCGCGGCGCAGCCAACTTTGCTATAGCAGGCGCTCGTACCCCTCCCTCTTCATCGATTCCACGGCGTCCTTTACGAGCTGCGACGCGCCCCGTCTGCAGACGAGAATCATGCCGTTTCTTACTATAACATGCAGGTCGTCGACGCCGCAGACTGCGACCGGGAGCTCCGACTCGACGTAGCAGCGTTCGGCATCGACCAGGAACTGCGGAGCGTCGCCTGGGTCGGTGCCGTGGGTCTCGGCGATCGCGGCGATTTCGTCCCAGCTGCCCACATCGTTCCAGGAGAAGGATCCTGCGACCATCGCGCGCTTCAGGCTCTTTTCCATGAGCGCGTAGTCGATCGAAATCGACGGGAGCGATGCGTAGAGCGATGAGAGTGCCGCCATGTCGCCGCAGACCGGAACGCCGTGGACGCGGCGGAGGGCGAACTTCTCGGTCAGCCGGCCGAAGGGATCCGTCACATCGGGGCTGTTTTCAGAGAGCTCAGCAAGGAACAGATCGTTCCGGTAGACGAACATACCGGAGTTCCAGTAGTAGTTTCCGGCCTTCAGGTAGTGAACAGCCGTGGGCTGATCGGGTTTCTCGCGGAAGGAGTGAACGTTCCAGCCCGGGCCGAGCGTTTCGGTAGTCTCGATGTAGCCGTAACCAGTTTCAGGCCGCGTGGGACGGATGCCGAAGGTGACGAGATAACCTGCACGAGCGAGCTCCGCGGCCTTTGCGGCATCGTCGGCGAACGCCTCGACGGGCGTGATCAGATGATCGGCAGGCATCACGATGGAGACAGCATCGGCGGCACCTTCGGCGGCGAGATAGGTTGCCGCGAGGGCGAGGGCCGGAGCGGTATTTCGCGCCGAAGGCTCGGAGATGATGACAGTCTTTCCAGTGAGGCGCTCGTTGTCTGCTATTTCTCGGGCGACGCTTTCAGCCTGGCTCTGATGGGTCACCACCAGAATCCTCTCGACCCCCAAAGCATCGGCGCGCTCGAGCGTCATCTGGAGAAGCGATTTCGGGCCGCCGACGCGGAGGAACTGCTTTGGATTGCTGCGCGTGGAGGCGGGCCAGAGCCTGGTGCCCGCGCCGCCGGCAAGAACCACCGCGTATGCAATTCGCCGATCCGACATGCTCTGTACGCCTCCGGCTACCCATTATACCAGAGCCGGGTAATCAGACAAGGGAGCCGCGGTACCAGCGACGGTTCTCA
>CAZNYW010000094.1:2212-12115 GCA_964577375.1 uncultured Spirochaetales bacterium
GAGAACCGTCGTCGTCCTTGACCCAGGCAATCGGGCGCGAATACAATAGGACACCAATCGTCCAACGGAGGCAGGCCATGGCGTCAGGATTCACACTCTCCATCTATCCGTGGGTTTACACCGCGCACTACCAGGAGGGCGGCAGCTGGGAGGAGAAGTTCACGGAGAAGCCGCACAGATCGCCACAGGAAGAGGCCGCCATGGCCGGAAACGAGCGCAGCGAGCTTCTTGCCAAGCGCAACTCCTTTCCAGAGCTTCCGCTCGTCAACTACACCTCTCAGTACGGGCTCGGCTGCTTCGAAGGGCTGAAGGCGCTCCCGCAGCCCGACGGGTCGCTCAAGCTCTTTCGCCCTGACGAGAACGCCGCCCGCATGGCGCGGTCGATGACAGGGCTTCTCATGCCCGAGTATCCCACCGCCCTATTCGTGAAGGCGGTGATCGAGGTCGTGCGCCGCAACAAAGAGCTTGGTTTTGCGCCGGTCTATGACAAGGCGTGGGAGAAGGACGGCTTTCAGAGCGGTCACGCGGTCTACGTCCGGCCCTTCAGCTATTCGGAACCTGCGATCGGTCTGGGGATCTCCCGTTTCCCCTGGGTGGTGATGGT
This sequence comes from uncultured Spirochaetales bacterium, assembly GCA_964577375.1. Classification (GTDB taxonomy): domain Bacteria; phylum Spirochaetota; class Spirochaetia; order DSM-27196; family DATKUC01; genus DATKUC01. The sequence continues at coordinate 2,817 of CAZNYW010000094.1, forward strand.
GAGCACCCCAGTTGGGTCCTACTTCGACAGCGAGATCTCCGCGAAGGCGGTTACCACCGGCATGACGCGCGCCACCCGAGGCGGCACCGGCTGGATCAAATGCGATGCCAACTACGTGATCCCGATCCTCGCCAAAAAGCGCGCCGAGAAGGACGGCTACATGGAGTGCATCTTCCTCGACGGCCAGGAGCACCGCTACGTTGAGGAGGGATCGTCCTGCAACATCTTCTTCCTGCTGAAGAACGGCAAGCTGGTCACTCCGAGCCTCGAGGACCGAATTCTCCCAGGCGTGACGCGCAAGAGCACGATCGTCCTCGCGCAGGACCTGGGCATCGCGGTCGAGGAGCGCCCGGTACCGATCGAAGAGGTGATGTCGGACGCCGCAGAGTGCTTCGTCACAGGCACCGCGGCAGGGGTCGCGTACATCGAATCGATCACACACAATGGCAAAGAGACGGTCTTCAACGGCCGTAAGATCGGCGAGGTGACCCGGAAGCTGCAGTGGCAGCTCAAGGGCATACAGTACGGGGCGGTCGAGGACACACACGGCTGGATGAGATCCGTGTAGGGTATCAAGAACCGTGTTGATATTTGGGGCTTAAGTCTCTATTTGCGAAGGGATTACGGTAAATAACCACAGAAATTCCACGTAGACCGCGTGTGGAGCCCGCCGATCAACCCCTGCAGGCTCCCGGCGGAAAACGCATCAACAAGCTTCTTTATACCACCTAGGGAACGGGAACCGGGGCGCCGGCCGGCGCCGCAACGTCTGTCCCCGACCCAAGGAAAAGATCCTTCATATCCACCGGAATATCCCGGTAGATCTGCGGAATGAAGTTCGAGTTAGGGTAGAGAATTCCCCGCATGTTGAGGTAGGCGAGGTCCACCTTTCCGGAGCGGACCCCCGTCTGCGGCTCTCGGCTGAGATTTCCCGCCTCCTCGGTCGAATCCTTCAGGTTGACCAGCGCCTCGGTATAGTCCTGCTGACGGCCGGAACGCTCCCATAACCGGAACATCGTGATGCCGAGGTTGTTGCTCGTGCGGATCAGGAAGTCGATGAGAGAGCGCTGCGCGGGGTCCTCCGACACCTGCAAATTCTGGATCTGCTGACGGCTCGAGCGCAGCCGATCCAGAAGATCCGAATAGTAGCCCTGCGCGGCGTAGTAGTCCTGCCGCATGAAGAGGGCGTTCCCGGTCGCATAGAGCAGATTCCGATTGGTGGAGAGATTTCCCGCAGCGGCGGAGAAGTCCTTCAGCGCCTGCTCGTAATCGCCCGAACGGTAATGAATGTAGCCGACCTTGTAGTTGAGGTCGGGCGTCGTGTACCTGTTGGAGAGAGCCTTCTCGAAGTTCGAAAGCGCCTGTTTGTAGTCGAGCGCCTTGTAGTAGTAGATGTCGCCGAGCGTGCTGTAGAGCTTCCCGAACATGGGTGCCGGCGTAAGAAGCTGAGCGCGCTTCGCATCCTCGTATCGACGAATTCCGGCGGTCAGGGCCTCCTGAGCAGGAATGTCCGAGCCGTTGTTGTAATAGAACTCCCCGAGTCGGCCGTAGGTGTCGACGAGCTCTCCTAGCTGCCGCTTGTCGAGCGGCTCCTGCCTGTTGAACAGGTCACGCGCGTTCTTGAGCGCCGTCTCCTCGTCCCTGGGGTCCTCCACGCGGGCGAAGTAACGGGCGAGCTCGTAGTGCACCTCGGGTACCCGGTCGTTGGTGTTGAGCGCGCGAATGAGCACGTCGTGCACGTCCTGCATCAGATTCTTGTCAAGGAGATAGCCGCCGAGCTCCGCGTAGATCCGCGGATCGACCTTCCGTCGCTTGTCCGCCTGGAAGAAGTCCTTGAGCCGGACAACCTCCGGCTGGTTGTCGGTACGGATGAAGTAGCGCAGCATGCGCATGTAGAGCGGGTCCGAAGCCCCGAAGTGCTGGAAAATGAAGGCGTAGGAACGGCGCGCGTCTTCGTAGTGCGATTTGTCGACCTCTGCCCACCTCATGTAGTTGTCGCCCTGGGATAGGAGGATCTGCGGATCGTTTCCCTTCTGGTCGAGATAGTTCTGCAGGATCGACTGCGCCTTTTCATAGTTGGCAAGCGTCGATGATTCGAAGCCCGCGTAGTCGAGCGTGCCCTTCTTGTCGAACGGATAGTAGTTCAGAAGCTGCTCGTACTTCTTTTCGGCAAGCAGATACTGGTGCTTGCCCGAGAATGCCTCTGCGTACTTGTAGAACCAGTCCTTCATCGGCCAGACTTCCAGGCCGCGGGCAAAGAAATTGTTCGCTTCGGTGTAGGCGTCGGTGGGAATTTCGCGAAAACCGCGCTGGTAGAGAGACTGCGCGTAGAGCGGACGGTAGATGAAGCGGTAGCCGAGAAAGACCACCAGTGCGAGCATGCCGGTTGCGAGCACGAATACCCGCAGGATCGGCAGGATGTTCTCGCGGAACTGATAGGCGAAGCTCCGCCGCTCCTCCTCGAAGGCGACGCCGCTCCGCTTCTCGTAGCCGCGCGGGATGACGATGCGCCTGCCGAGAATTCTGCCGGCAAGTGAGGCTATGTCCTGAATCGGCGTCGGGGCGGTGAGCATTCCGATGAGCCGCTCGAGCTGATCGTGCGAACCCTTTCCGTCGCCGATGATCTCTTCGACACTGATCTTGAGATTGAGCGGCAGCGTCTGAAGCGCGCGCTTTAGGGTGTTGAACTGCTTCTGGGTGAGCGAGATCTCTCCGGGCGGCGCAGCGCCCGCGCGCCCTTCGCCGGGACCGATGCTTATCGCCGGGTTGAGCTCCTCCTCGGATGCGGCCTCCATCGCTCCGACATGCTCGAGCACGCCGAACTCCGCTCCGAAATCACCGAGGTTGAACTCGTCTACATCGACGTCTTCATCTACCGCCTCTTCGTCGACCGATTCCATCGCGGCCGTCTGGCGTGCGAGCTCGGACTCGTCCGGCGGCAGGAAGGCGGATTCCTCCTCCTGGTCCGGGAGGGCAAACTCATCTTCGCCGCCCGGAGCGCCGCCTGCCTCCTGGGCAGCCGCGGCGGGCTCTTCGAACTGGAGCCCGGAAAGATCGTCCTCCTCCAGGTCGAATGAAAACTCGTCGGCAGACGCGGGGGCTGTCTCCTCCGCCGGAAACTCCGTTTCCGACGGTGGCGCCGCGACTGCCGGCTCCTCCAGCTCGATCCCGCCGGTCTCGAAACCCTCTTCGTCACCGGGAGCTGCTTCAAGATCGGCCTCGTCAAAGTCCACATCCGGAACCGGCTCGAACTCCTGCGCCGCAGGCTCTTCCGCCGGCGGCCCGAGCTCCTCCCCGGATACCGGCGGTTCCTGCTCGAAGATGTCCTCGCCGATATCCGGCAGCTCGAACTCGTCGCCGACTCCTTCGTCGGCTGCAGGCGCCTCGAAGACAACTCCCTCATCGGACGGGGCGCCTTCGGGCTCTTCGGCGGGAGCGGGCTCCTCTGCCTGGTCGAAATCGAAGTCGAATGTCTCGTCGCCCATGTCGAAGAGGTTTTCAGGCTCTTCTCCGGCAGCGGTCTCCCCGGCGGACTGTTCCTCCGGCGGCTGCATGTCGGCATTCTGCGGCTCCGGCGCCGGTTCTGGTTCCGGTTCGACAGGTTCCTCTGCGGATTCCTCCTCGGAGTAGTCAGCGGTGTCGAAATCGAAGGTTTCCAGGTCGAAGGGAGACTCCGCGGAATCCGCGGCCGCGGATTCCGCGGAGGGCTCCTCGTCACCGAGGTCGGTCTCGGCCGGTTTGAGTCCTGCGATATGCCCCTCGCCTATGTCGAGATCCTCGAGAGGCACGTTTTCAAAATCGAAGGGCGATTCTTCGGAGGGCTCGGCGGCCTCGCCGCCCGTTCCGACCTCCTCCCATGGAAAAGTTTCTGCACCGGAAGTTTCCGCCGATTCTGCTGCGATGTCGGAGATGAGTGAGTCGATAGAGGCACCGGCGGCCTCGCTGGAGGACACGAGGTCTGGGGGCCCCTCGCCCGGCGCAGGGATCTCCACAGATTCCCCTCGCTCGGCCAGGACCTGAGGCTCCTTTCCAACCATGATGAGCATGTCGTTGAAGCGGCGAATATCCTCTATCTTAGGCATCGGCCCTCAATTGTATTAACATTTTCGGCGGAATGACAGAGAATGGTAAGAGGCTCAAGAGCGATCGGACTCGTTCCGACAATAGATTGTAACAAAGCCATGGTCTCGCGCAAGTACGGGCTATTATTGCTGCAGTTTCTCTTCTTTGCAACCGCCGGCTGGGCTCAACAGCCCTGGAATCTGGACCTCCACATGGAGGTATCCCGGTTCAAGGCCGCCGCCGCGCCCGAAGTATTCATGGGAAACCTCATCCTCACCTATCAGAGCCCGCACGGCACAACTCATCCGAACATACGGTATGTGGGCGCGGCGTTTCGCAACGAAAACTTCGCAAAGATCCATACGTTCCAGGTGAACGAGAACGGCGTCTATTTTCTTGTCTATCCCCTTCCGAAAGACATATCCAGGATCGAGTACCGGATGGTCGTCGACGGGCTCTGGATCTCCGACCCGCAGAATCCGCAGACGGTGGAGATTCCGGACCTCAACGTGAAGCTTTCGGTGGCCGATATTCCCGCGCAGCCGGGTCCGCCCCCTGCCAGTCCCCAGATCCTGCCGGGCAACCGGGTACAGTTCTACCTCGACACGAGTCCCGGCCAGATCGTCTACGTGGCCGGCACTTTCAACAACTGGGATCCCTACATGCACCGTATGGAGGAGACCTCCCCTGGTCACTATACGCTCACGATCCGCGTGATGCCGGGGACCTACTACTACGACTTCGTCGCCGACGGCCGGCGCATTCCGGACCCGGAAAACAGCAATAATGCCTTCAATCGCGACGGTTCGGCGGTGTCGGTCTTCCGTGTATCACGAAGCTGAGCGGACCGATGTTCGAGATTCGTCCGCAGTTCTATCGTAAGAGCGAAAATCTCATCGTCATACGCCTCTCACGCTGGTTTCGCGCGCCCTTCGCGGCGGTCGCCGCGCTTCTTCTGTGGGGCATGATCGGATCCGGAAGCGATCCTCTGGCGCTCATCCTGGTAGCCGCGATCTCGGTTGCGGCCGGGCTGTACAACGATCGATGGATCCTCGACCGGGACCGGCGGGTGGCCGAATATCATCTGGGCGTGCTCTTCCTGTTCCGCCGCAAGGTGATGCCCTTCGACGCGATCGACCATCTCGAGCATCGCGAGTTCACCCGGTCGCGGCTTCGCTCGCATCGCGCGCACAGATTCGAACGGCCGTCGGCCGACGAATCGTCGAATGCGGACGAAGCGCAACGCTGGAAGGCGCAACGGGCAGTTTCGCGAATATCGGTGGTGATGCAGGACGGCCGGAGATACGGAATGGAGCTTGTCTCATACGAGCCTGAAGGGATGCCGGGCACCACGGCGGCCGAGGTGGCCGAATTCATGGGCGTTGATCTGGTCCGATTAAGCTGACCTCTCCGCTCATCCTATTTCAATCGTTTGTTGACAAATCCTTCGTTGCGCCAATATTCTCTAGGTAGGGCTAACTCACCCGCAGAGACTTCCGTCAGGACAAGGAGCGCTTCATGGTTCCAATCAGCGAAAAATACCGAGATATTGCACTCAAGCTGGTCGAGTCCTCTTCGCATCCCGCGGTGATAGACAAACACAGCGTATTCCAGCCCGGAAACGACCGTAACCGGGAGCTCGTCGACCGGATCGTGACCGATGTCCTGCTTCCCGGCAGCCGGATGGAGGGATTTGAGTATCTTCAGAAGCTGTACCAGCTTGCTCAGGCGGGGAAATCGTGCCTGATTCTGATGGAACACTACAGCAATTTCGACCTTCCCTGTTTTCACTACCTGGCGAATCAGCACGGCGAGGCGGGCCATGAGGTGACCGAAAACGTGGTCGCGATGGCCGGCATGAAGCTGAACGTAGAGAGCAAGTTCGTACTAGGCTTCGCGGAGGCCTACTCCCGGATAGTTATCTACCCGTCCCGAGCACTCGACGCCATTGAGGACCCCGAGGTGCTGGCGCACGAGCGAAAAAAGAGCAACCTGATCAACCGGGCGGCGCTCCACGAAATGGTGCGGCAGAAGCACTCCGGCAGGCTGATCCTGGTCTTTCCGGCGGGCACACGCTACCGGCCCGGGGTCGCTTCGACCAAGCGCGGGGTCCGCGAGATCGACAGCTACATCAAGAGCTTCCATTTCATGGTGATGATCGGAATTGCAGGAAACGTGCTCCGCATCAGCGCATCGGAATCAATGGCCGAAGACCTCATAACCGACGATGTCGTGGTCTACCGCGTCAGCCCGATCATCTCATGCCACGACTACCGCAAGCACGCGCTCTCGTTTGCGCCCACCGACAGCGAGCGCAATGCCAAACAGCACGTGGCCGACACCGTGATGAGCGACCTCGACAAGCTCCACGAGGAGGCGGAGGCGCTGCGCGTTCCGGAGCTCGTGCATAAAGAGACGTAGGTCCGGCTAGACCGGCAGCTCGACGTTTTCGCGATACCAGTCGGTAATATCAAGCTGCAGGAGCTGAGAGTGCGGGCTTGCACCCTCGGCCTCGAACATCCCGAGCAGGAAGGCTGCCGCCCCGGGCACCTCGATAAGGAGGGTTTCGGCCTTCTGCTCGTAGGCGAAGGAGCAGAAGCGGGTGAAGAGCGTGCGCGCGAGTCCGAGCCCGCGGAACTCCGGCAGCACGTAGATCTGGTTAAGACAGCTTACTATACGGCCGTCGGGAAGCTCTGACAGGTCGGCCCACAGAAAGCCGGCAAGCTCATTCACCGGAGTGCGGGCAACGAGAATCCGGGCCGTCGGCGCATCGGGCAGCGTAAGCAGTCTCCGGCGACGGTCGAGCAGAAATCGCACGATATGGGCCGGCTGCTCGGCCATGCACTCCATGAAGCCGATCTCATCGAAGTGCAGCACCACGTCCGAGGTGGTGTTCGATTCAGGAGGGGCAACGGATTCGCTTTCCGTGGAGATCTCGACCTGCTCACCTGGGTCGGTGAGCGAGAAGGTGAAGTCGGTGAGCACCAACGCGTCGGTCTCGTCTCCTTCGGGATCGCCGACGTGCGCGAGGCCCCATGACTCGCGCAGCAGATTGTACCACTCCACCACGCGCGAGCGCATCTCACGCTCCTTGAAATGGTACCAGAGCCGTTCGATCTCCTTCTTCTCCTTAAGCGCATCCTTGAATTGACGGAACACTCCCTTCCCGGAGGCGAGGATGCGCCTGAGAATTTCGCGATAGATGGGATTGTGAAGCGACGCTACAAACTTCTCCATCAGATTGTAGCCGTCGACCGAGCGCCATTCGGGAAGCGGAATGTAGCGGTCATCCGGCTCCTCGGTTCCATCCGGCTGGTCGGAAATCTCCTGGATCTTGATGACCCGGGGCTCCTCGGTGTCGAGAACGAACTCGGTATCCTGATTTTCCATCCCGAACATGATCTGGTCGATGAGCTCGCGCGTGAGCTGAAACTCCATAATCAGATCCTTCCCTGCTCGAGGTCTTCGATGTGCGCTCGTGCCCTCTCGGCGACAACGCGAAAGACACGACCGGTACGCCGCTCCATGATTTCGACCGAGCCGTCCTCGAGGCTCCGCGTAGAGACCACCACGCGAAAAGGGATTCCCAGAAGGTCGGCGTCCTTGAATTTGGCGCTGATCGATTCCCGCCGGTCGTCGTAGAGGACGGTGTCGCCCAGATCGGTGTAGACCGACTCGGTCAACTGCCGAACGCGGTAGGATTTTCCGATCGACATGAGGAAGACCCGGAAGGGCGCAATTTCCGGCGGCCACAGAATGCCCTTCTTGTCGTGGTTCGCCTCCACGATGGCGGCGATCAGTCTGCCCACTCCGATGCCGTAGGCGCCCATGAAGGGATATCCCACCCCTCCTCCCTCCTCCTGGAAGTGAAGGTCGAGCGCACGGGTGTAGCCGTCCCCGAGCTTGAAGATGTTCCCGACCTCCATGACGAACTCTTCCTGCAGCTTCGCCCCGCAATGGTAACAGCGGTCTCCGGTCTTGACCCGCGCGATATCGGCTACCTCTGCATTGTCGAAGTCCCGGCCGAAGTTCACGTTCACGAAGTGTCTGCCCTCGACGTTCGCCCCGAAAGTCAGATTGGGCGTGTTGGCGACCCCGACGTCGACGATTACCGGCAGGTCCGCTTCCAGTCCCACGGGTGAAAGAAATCCCGGCACCAGCCGGTGCTGTTCGAGCTCGACACGGTTCGCCAGACGGATGACCGGCCTGCCTGCGAAGGCGGAAATTTTCTCGGTGCTCACCTCGTGGTCCGCGCGAACCACCGCCATCAGAAGTCCCGAGAGGGTCCGGTAGACCATCGATTTGGCCAGTCGGTGCATCGGCAGATCGAGCTCGTGCGAAAGCCGCTCCATGGTGTCGCAACCGGGTGTCTCCCGTTCGGCCATCTCTTTGGGCGAGCCGAGATGCGGCTCGCGGATGCCCACGGCCACCTCCTTGTTTGCCGTATAGCCGCAATGGCGACAGACCACGACCGCGTCGTCACCGCATTCGCTCGTCATGAGGAACTCGTACGAACGGCTGCCGCCCATGTACCCCACCCCCGCCTCGGCGGCGATGACCGGGACATGGCAACGCTCGAAGACGCGCATGTAGGCCTGATACATCTTCGGGAAGAAATTATTGAGGTCTGAATAGGAACGGTGAAACGAGTAGCCGTCCTTCATGGTGAACTCGCGGGTCCGCACCAGGCCGCAGCGGGTCCGCTCCTCGTCGCGGAACTTGGTCTGGAACTGAAACAGGAATATCGGCAGGTCGCGGTATGAGGTCAGGCTTCCCCGAAGCGCTTCCACCGCGGCCTCTTCGTGGGTGGGGGCGAGAACCAGCTCGTGCCCGCTGCGATCCGTGAACCTCACCAGGTCCCGCTCGATCACCGCATCCCGTCCGCTCCTTCGCCAGAGATCACGAGGATTGACCAGCGGGAGCTGCACCTCCTGTCCGCCGAGCGCCGTCATCTCCTCGCGAATGATCTCCATGACCCTCTTCGCGATGGTGAGGCCCAGGGGCAGGAAGGTGAACAGTCCCTGGCCCAGAGGGCGGATGAAACCGCCCTTGAGGAGCAGTTTGTAGCACTCGGCCTTGACCCCGCTGGGAGTCTCGCGCTGCGTACGTGCGAAGAGCCTGGAGTACAGCATGATGGTCATTGTAAGGCGCCGCAAAAGAAGCGGTCAAGCAAAAGCCGCGGGTAGTATCAAGAACCCTGTGGATAAAATCAGGGGAGTAATTCCGCGGTAAGTACT
>CAZNYW010000095.1:0-12107 GCA_964577375.1 uncultured Spirochaetales bacterium
TCGCGACCCTGCGGCCGGAGCACCCGGCCGGCTGCTCGACGCCCTGTACCGGCTCGACAGGCCGGGGAGTCCGCCGGGATTCTGGGATCTCGCCGATGCCGCAGGCCTTGCGAGCAATGAGGCTTCGGCCGCGCTCTGGCAGCTCGCCTGGCAGGGCCGGGTTACGGCGGACAGCTTCGAGCCGGTGCGGCGGGGCATTTCGAACCGTTTCCGTGCAGCGGCAGTGTCCGCGCAGCCGGAAAAGCGGGGACGCCGTGCGGGGTACGAGAGGTGGAGATCGAGCCGGCCGACGGGAGCCAGGTGGTTCCCGCTCGAGGCGGATGACTCCCAGGACGCCGATCTCATCGGGCAGGATGAGATCGCCCGCGACCGGGCGCGCCTGCTTCTCCAGCGCTACGGCGTGCTGTTCCGCGAGCTCCTTTCGAACGAGCTTCCCGCGCTGCAGTGGCCCGCGCTATTTCGAACGCTGCGCGTCATGGAGCTTTCCGGCGAGGTTGTAAGCGGCTATTTCTTTCGCGGCGCCGGATCGGGCAGCATACAGTTCGCCGCGCCGGGTGCACTGGCCGCGCTTCCGGCGGGACCGGACGAAGGCGGGCAGCCGGTCTACTGGATGAACGCGTGTGACCCCGCCTCCCCCTGCGGGATCGGGCTCCACGGACTGCCCTACGACCTTCCCCCCAGGGTCTCCTCCAATCACCTCGTCTTCCGAGGAAGTGCGCTCGTCATGATTTCTCACCGTCATGGCCGGGAACTTGACATAAGCGCTCCATTAGACGATAAAAGGATCGGGGAATATCTGACTTTCTTCCACTGGCTGCTTGGCCGGGCAGAGAGTCCGGCGCCCCGAATCCAGGTTGAAAAGATCAATGGCATAGCCGTTCGCGAAAGTCCCTATCAGGAGCTGCTTCTGAAGGTGGGCTTTCAGCGCGATTTCAAAAATTTTGTGCTTCTTCGAAATTACCGTTGACAGCGGCTCGGTAACCTAATCAACAACCGATATCAAAATGTTTCGGAGGATTATCGTGAGCCTCTCGATCAAGCAGAAGATCATTCTCGCCGGCGTGGTCGGCACACTCGCAGTTTCGGTGGCCGCTGTATTTTACGCCAGTGCCCTCTTCCGCGGCGAGATCACGCAGCTCAACCGCGCCGACTTGCGGGAGCGAATTCGCAATATCGAATACGATTACAACGGGCTGGACGGCGTTTCGGGTGCGAGCACCAACGTCGACCAGGACAGGGTAGTGATCCTCAAGAGGCTCCACGACCGGTACATCGACGGCAGCACCGACAACTCCTACCCCTTCATCGTGAACGGAGGGAAGGATCTCGTTCTTTATATCGAAAGCTCCACGCTGGGCCCGGACTTCTTCAAATCACCGGTGATCGACCGCGTGATCGAAATGAAGGAGGGGGATTTCGAGTTCTCCTTCGACGGACGCAGCTACTGGATGATCTTCTCCTATTTCAAGCCCTGGGACTGGTACACCGGGTACATTCTCGACAACGAATCGCGGCTCGCCTCGGTGCGCGGCTTCGATGCACGTCTTCTCACCACCATCGGTGTCGGGACCGTCGTCGTGATCTTTCTGCTCTGGCTTCTTCTGTCGCGCATCGTGAGCCCTCTCGGAAAGGTCTCCGCCGCGCTTCGCGTCACGGCGGAGGGAAACCTCACACAGCGGTTCAACTATCGAAGACGGGATGAGATCGGCAGCATCGGCGCGGCGTTCGATCTTTTCCAGGACAAGCTGACCGGTATTGTCCGCGAGATCCAGGGGGCATCGCGCCAGAGTCTTTCGGTCGACCACGAGTTGACCGAACGGTCGGAGCAGGCGGCCGGACTGCTGTCAGAGATTGCCGGGCGGACCGGAACGATGTCCGGAGACATTGGTGTGCTCAACCGGCAGGTAAAGGGCTCACTCGAGTCGGTGTCGCGAATACAGGAAGCGGTGCGCGCCCTCGCGAATCGGATCGACGAACAGTTCTCGGCGGTGACCGAGTCGACCGCCGCGGTCGAGGAGATGAGCGCTTCGCTGAGCAACGTCGCCGCCATAACGCGGCAGAAGACCGAATCAACAAGGCGCCTTACGCAGACCGCGGAAAACGGCGGCGACAGGCTCAACGAGACTGCGGCTGCGATCAATGAGATTCATTCAAACGTCGACGACATCGCCGACCTCGCGGACCTGATCCGCAACATTGCGAGCCAGACCAACCTTCTTTCGATGAATGCAGCGATCGAGGCCGCTCACGCGGGAGATGCCGGCCGGGGTTTCGCAGTCGTCGCCGACGAGATCCGCAAGCTCGCGGAGCAGGCCGGAGACAGCTCCACCAATATCACCCGGATCATTGGCGCCATGGTGGACCGGATCGAAAACGCCGCAAGTCTCAGCACCCAGACACGCGAAGCGTTCGCGGAGATCAACCGGGAGGTAACCGAGTTTACCCATTCCTACGAGGAAATATCTGCCAGCACCGAGCAGCTTTCTGCGGGAACAGGCGAAATTCTCACAGCCATGACGCTGCTGAACGATGTCTCGGCTCAGGTTAGACAGGGCGCGGCGAACGCGACTACCGAAACCCGCTCAATCGAAAACGCCATCGGCGAAGTTCGTGCAGTCTCGGAAAAGCTGTCTGCAAATATCGCGGAGATCGAATCCGGCTCGAAGAGCAGCAGCGACGCAACCGAGGATATCCACCGGCTTGCCGCGCAGCTTCGCAGTGCCATCGCGGCGCTCGAGTCGAAGGTCGGCGAGTTTACGATCAACGGTCGGGGCTGAGCCAGACAGCCCTTCCGGCGGCCGATGCGTCGGCCCCTCTCCCGCTTCCGTCCGACGCACGCCCGAACGATGCTGCCGACGGATCCTTCTGCGCGGCCTCCGAAAGAAGCGTCTCGGCGCGCTTCGTGTCGCCTTCTGCCGAAGCTACCCGCGCGCGCAGCACAAGGAGCAGCGGATCGTCCGGCCTCATGCGCGCGGCGGAGGCGAGCGCGGTCCGAGCGCCCGGCAAATCGCCCGCAAGAAGCCGTGCCTGTCCCAGATTGAGGTAGGCCGGATAGAATTCGGCGTCGCGGGCGACCGCCTCGCGAAATGCCTCGGCGGCAGCATCCGCCCTTCCAAACCGCGCATTGAGAATTCCCAGCCTGTTGAGGCTGCTTGCCGCGGCGCGGCCGTCTGTGGCCGTCCGGGCACGGGCCGAAAGCTCCCTCGCGTCGACGGCGTAGAGACCGTCGGAGATCGTCTGTTCGGTCCGGGTGAAGAGGGTCCTGACCTGCTGCTCGGTCGGCGAGGCGACCTCCACCGGGACTGCCGGCAGAGGTATCGGCGGGTAGATCGCCTGCTCGTCCGCTGTCGGAAGGAACTCCAGCGCGCTGGACGTGCCGTACTGCTCCACCAGGCGGGATGCCGAACGCCACGACTCCCCGAAACCTTTGCTCATCACCGTTGACTCGAGCGGAATCCACACCGTCCCGTTCTTCGTCAGCTCCGTGAAGTCTCCGGACCTGTACATCCAGGCATACCCCGCCGGTTCTCCGGTGTCGAAGGCGAGAAAGATGTGGCCGGGAGAGGTCATTATCGCGGTGGGAATCCCCGAGGCCTCGAGACAGGAGGCGAGAAGCGCCGTCGTATCGTCACAGTCACCGGAGCGGACGCGGATTGTCGTTCGCGGGAAGCGCACGGTGTCGATCGCTTCCGGCTTTCCGAGGATTTTGCTTATGGGCGAGGTGGGATCCTCGACATAGCGCATTCCCATCGCGCCGAGGGTGTCCACGATCTTCGCCGCTCGGAGAAAGCGGGCGGGAAGCTGCCAGTCCGGAAAGAGTCCCTGCGGATTGGAGGCTGACAACGCAAAGTCGGAGATCACCTCGTCGTTAGGCGTGATGAAGGCGGCGAACTTCGCGGTATTGTCCCAGGTCAGTGCGCTGTTCCTGTGGACCGTCGAGGACGCGGTCCCGTTGACCGCGACGGTCCCATCGACCCCGGCGGCCGAGCCGCTGCCGGTCGCAGCCCCCCCTTCGTAGCTCACCGTATAGGATACCTGCACCGGCAGATCTTCCTGCAGTCCCAGCACATTTTGAGAAAGGGTGAGGGGCACGGCGATCTTTGTCGTGGAACCGGGGGCGAGTGACCCCACCGGGGCGGAACGCACCGGATAGTCGAGATAGCGCATCGAAACCTGCACGGTCAGATTGGTAACCGGGGAGGGCCCGTCGTTGCGGACGGTAACGAACCAGACCGGGTGATCCTGATAGTAGCGGATCAACGCAGGAAAGAGCGGCGGAAAATCGGTTGCAGCAACTTTCACCGACGGGGCGCGCTTCACACCGGATGCGGCCTGATCGAACTGCTGCTTGAGATGGTCGAGTTCGCTCCTGAGGCCTGCATCGCCCGGTGCGCGGGCGATCGTCTTTTCGTAGAGCTGAACCGCAGTCTGATAGGAGACGCGTGCGGACTCCGGTCCCAGACGCTTCAGAAGCCCGATGGCCCTTTCGGCCGCTTGACGGGCCCGCTCGGTGAGCACCGCGACCTCATCACGTGAATATCCGGTGGTGGCCGCAGGATCATCCGGCGCAACGTCGAGCACCGCCTGCCATTCGGCGCTCGCAAGGGCGTAGGATTTGACCGACTCGGCGAGCGCGGCCCTTCCGCGAAGCGCCGCGAGATCGTCGGGTCTTTCGGCGAGCGTTCGGTTGAGTGCGACCAGCCCGTCGCGGAACCGGTCCCGGGTCCCCTTCTGCGAGGCGTCGGCGACGTCGCAAAGAACGTAGACGCTGCCCGCCACCTGGTTCGCAAGATAGATGAGCGAACGGCCTTCGTCGACATCCATGCTGTTGATGTAGGTGAAACCTCCCTTCTCGGGGGCCGGCAGACCGCTCAGGTGCCATAGCGGTCTGCCAAGGCGGTCGCTCTTCCACAGATCGTTGTTGCCCAGAAGCAGGACCGATCCGTTCGCGAGCACCCGGATCATCTTCACGCTCCTGCGCTCTGTGGTTTCGAGCAGCGGAATGAAGGTGCCGATCTTCTGCCCGTCCGCCGTATAGATGTGCGCCCGGCCCTCGACCGGGTCCCAGACCCAGAGCGTATCATCGGGCCCTGCAGCGATAGAGGTGACGTATGTACTCGGGCCGGGAATGATGTCGATCGGATGCTGAACGCGTCCGACGACGCGCACCGCGCGATGATGCATCGCGTCGACCAGAACCACACTGCCGTCGTTCAGGATGGCAGCGGCCGGCGGAAGGTCGAAGCCGGTGCGGACAGCCTGCGGAGCAGAGCCGTCGCCGTGAATCAGGTAGACCTGGCCGCCGGTGGTTCCGTAGGTCACGAGAGTACCCGCGGGGCTGGCGATGACCTGATAGGCATAGGGCTGATTCTGTTCGGTGTAGAGCTCTTTGCCGGGCTTGCCGACCTCCCTGAAGTGCGAATCGAGCTCGACCGCTGCGATGGTCGTTCCGACGACGAGATGAGATTCAGGCAGCGCGGCCACCGACATGGGCCGCAGCTCTACAGGGTAGGGAAGGTCGGCGCTCGAGAGCATCGAGGGTTCGACGGTCGCGACGAGCTCGGGCGCCGGACCTGCCGGCTGCGGCAGCCCCTGAGCGCTCCGGTATTCGTAATAGATCATGTCGGCAAGCTCGAGCTCGAGCGTGGAGCCGAAGCGCGACAGCACCGGGAACGACTGCGGCGACGGATCGTCAGGTCCCCGCTTGAGATTCAAAACGATGGCCTGGTCGGCGCCTTTTCCGGAGACAATGAGCTGCAGGTGGAAGGAGTCCGGCGCCGGCGTATTCGCCTGCGGCTGCTTCTCCGCCGCCATCACCACCTGGATGGTGCCGGCGTAGGTGCGGTTGAGCCACTCGGCAGCTCGAGGGAGCGCAGTTTCGAGCGCCGCGACCGTATCCGGCGCGGCACCGCTCGTAAGCATCGGATCGACGATGATCCGGTCGAGCGCGGCGAGCGCCGTCAGGCTGCAGACGGCCAGGAAAAGAAGCGCAAGAAGGCTACTTTTATACCTCACATGAAGATGATATCACGATATCAACAGGCTTCCTGATACTACCAGGGAAGCGCGTCGAGGTCGACGTTGCCGCCCGAAACAATCACCCCGATCCGTTTCCCGGGCGCCCTGAACCCGCCTTCGAGCAGCGCCGCAACCGGCACCGCGCCGGAAGGCTCGACGATGATCTTCACGCGCTCCCAGACCAGCCGCATCGCCGCCACAATCGCCTCTTCGCTCACCGTAACGATCTGTTCCACCTCCCGGCTTATTACCGCGAAGGTGAGCTCGCCGAGCGAGGTGCGCAGACCGTCGGCGATGGTCTGAGGATTGACCGACGGCAGAATGCGGCCCGCCTCGATCGAGCGGTATGCGTCGTCCGCCTGCTTCGGCTCCGCACCGATCACGCGGATCCTCTTCCCTGCACCGTGCGCTGCAAGCGCCGTCCCGCTCAAAAGTCCGCCACCCCCCACCGGCGCGACGACGACGTCCAGGTCGGCCACCTCCGCGAGAAGCTCGAGCGCCGCGGTGCCCTGACCGGCGATCACCCGGCGGTCGTTGTAGGGGTGAACCACCTCCGCTCCCGTCTGCGCAATGATGCGGGCAAGCGTCGACTCGCGTGATTCGACGGTGGGCTCGCAGAAGGTGATGATTCCTCCGTAGCCCTCGACGCCGGCGCGTTTGACTGCCGGAGCGTTCCGCGGCATGGCGATGTAGGCAGGCACACCCCGCAGGCGCGCCGCGAGAGCGAGAGCCTGCGCGTGGTTCCCGGAGGAGTGGGTGGCGACGCCCTTCGCCGCCTCCGCGTCGTCGAGTGAAAAGACCGCGTTGCAGGCGCCGCGGAATTTGAACGCGCCGACCCGCTGCATGTTTTCGCACTTGAGAAAGAGACGCGCTCCGGCCGCATCGTCGAGAGAAGCGGAGGTGAGCACCGGGGTTCGCCGGGCGTAGGGCGCGATGCGCACAGCCGCCTTCTCTATATCGTCGAATTTAATCTCTGTCATACCGTGTCCGTTTCGGTTCCGTTATTCGACGTGCGCGCCGAGCGACCATGCAATGTTGAGACGCGACGCCCGCACGGTCGGGATCAGGCTTCCCACTATCGCCGTTGCGATTCCGACCAGTGCGGCGACCACGAAGTCAACCGGCAGATAGTCGCCGGTAAACTTGTGCCCGAAGGGAATCGGAAGATCGGTCGACGAGATCTTGGAAAAGTCGAAGCCGACCACGCCAAGGTAGTATGCCATAGCGCCCGATAGAATACAGCCGACAATGGCGCCGAAGATCGCGATCCAGATGCTCTCGGAAAGGAAGAGGCCGGTCAGCCTGCTGCGCCGTATTCCGATCGCCCGGAGGGTCCCGATTTCGCGGATTCTCTCCTGAACCGACATCGACATCGAATTGAGTATGCCGATGATGATGAACAGATATAGGATCACCATGACGATTTTGAATCCACCAATATCGGCGGACGTGGCTATAACCACCGCCTGCGCGAAGCGACGCCACGAGTAGGCTTCAACGCCCGATTCTCCGCCCGAGGCGATCGACTTCTCGACCGCCTGAAGGCCGGCGTTTTCGCCTGTTCCGGGGGCAAGCTTGACGACGAGCCGCGTTGCCTCTCCGTTCATCGCGAGCAGTTCCTGCGCCGTGGCAAGGTCGATGAACACCGTATTCTGATCCACCGGCGGGTAGCCGAAGCGGAAGACGCCCTCAACCACGGCCTGGATATAGTTCTCGGCCGAGTACCGGTCGACCGCGGTTACGGAGATGGTATCGCCCGGTTTGACGCCGAGTTTTTCGGCGAGCGGTTGACCGATCAGCACCCCTCCGGCCCCGGGGGTGAGGTAGTGACCGGCCTGCATGAACTGTCTGGTGACGGTCACCTTCGATTCGTTCGCCGGATCTATCGCCCTGCCGAGAACGCGCACCGAACCGGCCTCGGTTCCAACCGTCGCGCTGAAATCGATTCGCGGAGCGACGGCCGCCACCTGCGGCAGCTTTCTTAGCTGATTCGCGAGGCCGGCGTACCCGTTTATCGCGATGTCGAGCGGGAGCCGCCGCTGCTCATCGAGGTATCCCTTCTCCAGCACCTGAACGTCGCCTGTCTCGAAGTTCCGGACGCCGGTGTAGATAGTATTGTAGTAGCCACGGATCCAGCCTTGGCCGAAGACCAGCACTCCGACCCCGATCGCGATGGCGATGATGTTGAGGATGCTGCGCCGCAGGTTGCGCGACACATTGCGAAAGCCGATGAAGAAAAGTTCCATGACTCAGGCTCCTTGCCTTTGAAGGGTTTCGATTAGCCGCATTTTGAGGCTCACGCCGGCCGCATAGAGCGATCCCCCTACGGCGATGAGCAAGCCGGCGAGAAATGCCTCGAGAACGCTCGCGGTAGTGAGCGCGAAGTAGTAGGTGGTTCCTGTTCCCATTGCGGTCGATATTGCGCCGACGTTCAGACCGTGGACCTGAAAGTAGACCACCAGCGGAACGCCGATCGCCAGCCCCAGAATGCTTCCCGCCAGCCCGAGCAGCAGCCCCTCATCGATGATCATCCAGAACAGCTGACGCCGTTTGAGCCCGATCGCCCGCAGCGTGCCGAATACCGGTATGCGCTCGAAGACGGTCATAAGGATGCTGTTGGTGATGACGGTTGCCGCAACTATCACGATGAAGATGTTGATGACCACCGTGTAGAGGTCGCTCATGTCGATGAAGACGATGAGGCTGCCGTTGATCTGCCGCCAGGTCTGGATCGACAGGCCGTTGCCTTTCAGCACCGGCCGGAGCAGTGCGGCGGTGGAGGCGGCGTCGTTCGGATCGTGCAGCGTTATCCGGATCTCGGAGGCCTCATTGGTGACATCAAGGAGCTGCTGTGCATCCGAAAGGCTGAGGAAGAACTGGCCCTCGTCGATCTCCGATACGCCGGAGTGGAAGATCCCGGTAAGCGGGTAGGAGAGATAGTAGGGGCTGCCCGTGCTGTCCTGGACGAGCACCACCACCTGGTCACCGAGCTTCAGCCCGAGGAGCTTCGCGGTGCTCTGCGAAAGGGCAATGCCCGGGGAGCCGCCGCTTCCCTGAAGAAACGTGCCCTCCTTCATGCCGCTTCTCACGCTCTTGAAAAAGGAGGTGTCGGTGAGGACCCCCTGTCCCTCCATTGCAACGTTCTTTCCACCTTTCACGAGCAGCGCACCGAAATGCAGGATAGGTTCCACTCGGGCCGCCCGTGCGGCGAACTCCGGATCGGCTTTGATCTCGCCGATCACCTTCTCCGGATTCGGGATGAGGTACTTGATGGAGTAGGGATCGAGGCGTGACTCCCAGCCCGCCAGGTGGATCTGAAGGTGTCCGCTCTCCTGCAGGAGTCCGGAGAAGAAGGATCGTTTGAGGCCGTCCATCATGCCGCCCACCGAGACCATCACGACAACCGACAGGAGGACCGAGAATACGATGATGGCGCTCCGCCGTTTGTATTTTCTGATATTGAGCCATGCGAGCCTGAGAAACAGCATCACGCAGTCTCCTTCGTTTCGATACCGTCCAGCTCTCCGTCCTTCAGCCGGATCACCCGGTTCGCGTAGCGAAGTATGTCCGGATTGTGCGTGGAGAAGATGAAGGTCACATGCTGTTCGCGGTTCATCCGTCTGATCACCTCCAGCACCTCGTCTCCCGTCTTGCTGTCGAGATTGGCGGTGGGCTCGTCGGCTATGACCACATCCGGGTCGTTTACAAGGGCCCGTGCAATGGCCACCCGCTGACGCTGGCCCCCTGAAAGCTCGCTCGGCTTGTGAGTCCGGTACTTCGTCAGGCCTACCGCTTCCACCAGGCGAGCGACGACCTCGGCCCGTTGCGGCTTCGGTCGCCTCGCCAGGATCATCGGCAGCTCGATGTTCTCCTGCACCGACAGCACCGGCACCAGATTGAATGTCTGAAATATGAATCCGATGCGATTGAGCCGGATATCGGCCTGCTCGGCGTCGCTCAGGGTGGCGACGTCGCGGTCGCCGAAGAGCACCCGGCCGCGGGTCGGCCGGTCGATGCAGCCCATCATGTTGAGAAGCGTTGTCTTTCCGCAGCCGGAAGGACCCACCACCGAGAGCAGCTCTCCGGCGTCGACATCGAGTGATACCCCGCGGACGGCATGGATGGTCGTCTCGCCGAGCGAATAGTCTTTTTCTACATTCTGCATTTCCACAAGCGGCATTGCATTCCTCCTAGAAGTGAACGGTGGCGCCGGTTGATACGGTGACCGGCGTAGAGATCAGCCCGAACTCGGTCCGGCTGTTCCATCCCCAGGCGACGACGCCGCGGATGAATAGATCGATTCCCTGCATCTTCGTTATGCGTACCTCGGGCTGCAGGGCGAAGCTTCCGTCCTGCAGATTGACAACCCCGGCGGCAGTCGCAGTGACGATGCGCGTCGCGGATGCCGAGAGCGACACTGCCGCGTAGTGCCTGCCGAGAGATGGCACTATCGATCCCTCGGAAAACCAGGCACTGCCGGAGGTTCCGGCGGCAAGAACCGAGGTGGCCAGCGACGAATCCGGAGGGGCGGACAGGGAGTCAGCGAGGTCGTCGTAGAAGCGGCGGGCCTGCGTGACGTCGTATCCGGTACCGTCGTAGAGGTATTCCAGCGTCACGCCGTAGGAGCCATTGTCCGAAGAGAAGATGCGCTGCAGCCCCACGGTGGCAACCGGATAGACCTTGCCGAAGCCGGGCGAGCTGTACCCGGCGGAACCGGCAGGGTAGAGATCCGTGTTGTCAAGCTCGAGCGCCAACTCCCCGTTCGCAATCACCCCGCCGAGGTCGAGCGAGAATCCGGCCGCCGGCCGCAGAAGTTTCTGCCATTGCCAGGTAACCGCGGCGTAGGTGTCGAGGTTTCCCAGGAGCAGGTCGCTGTAGAGCACGTAGCGTGCCGACGCCCACCTGTTCGCCGGGGCCGCCGGAACGTAGGGCGACAGAAAGAGCAGAGACGCCATGTCGGTTCCCGGCCCCTGCGAGACAAAACCGGGCAGCGAGGAGAGCGACGGAAAGGCGGTGTCCAGGCGTACCGCGGCGGTGAGCGTGAACGACGCGGAGGGGGAGACCGTCGCGGTTATCCCGTAGAAGCCTTCCGAGCGGTTCCCGGGGTTCGACGGCGGGTTGATGAGATCGCCGGGAAAGAAGGCGTATCCGGCGCCCCAGGAGAGGCGGCGTTTGCCGACCACCAGCGTAAGCTCGGGGAGCGGCGAGAGCGAGATGTAGGCCTGGGTCAGATCGTTGGTGAAGGCGGTCCCGTCGGCGCCCGGAAGGGCTGCGAAGGAGTCGTCGACATAGAGCTCTCCCGAATCGAAAGAGAGGCGGGAATTGATGTGGAGCGCGAGACGTCCGGTCAGGTATTGCGTGGAGGCGGGAAAGCCGCCAAGGGCGGCAGCACCCGCGTCGGAGCTCGACACGGTCTCCTGGGCAGAAGCCTCCACGTCCCCGAAGAGGAGCAGATCCTGCGCGCCGGCGCCTGCCGCCGTCGCCAGAACGAGCGCGGCGGCACAGACAAGGGTTCGGTATAACGGCCGTAGAGTGTTCATACGCGTCTACCTGGTCAGGGCCGAGAGGGTGAAGATCGCGTTCGAAAGGTTCGGATTGGCCTCGAGGCTTTCTATGGAAAGATCCGACTCCTTGTTTTTCGCGTCCATCGAGGTCATGCGCATGAGGGTGGGCCGCAACCTGCCTGCCATCTGCTGCAGGCGTCCGAATACGGCGCGTTTGAACAGAAGGCCCGACTTTGCGTAGTACTCGGCCTGCAGCATCAGGTGGTCCTCGGCGCGCACCCAGATCTTCACCTTCGAGTAGGCGACCCGCTCGTTTTTGGCCGTTCCCTCGAGCAGAATAGCCTTGACGTCGCCGAGGTCCGGGTGTTTGAGCGTCACCGTGCCGACGATCTTCACGTCATAGTCGGTGGCATACTGCGGATCGCCGACGTCGCGGTTGGAAAAGACGCTTCCCTGAAAGGATGCGCGTGGTGACAGCCGGATGGCCTGGCCGGTTCCGGCGCGCGGGTTGAACATCCACAGGTCGTTCGCCTTCTGCAGAAACCGGATGCCCCGCGAACGGGGAGGCGACAGGAGCTCGATCCG
>CAZNYW010000096.1:0-6771 GCA_964577375.1 uncultured Spirochaetales bacterium
GGGTCCCTCCTTATCACCCCCCATGCCCCAGAGCCCCCTCCTTGCTCTGGGGCTTTTTGTTGCCGATCATGGGAAGGACGAAAGAACTGCTGCATGAAACCGATACGCAATTCCGCAAAAGCAATCATCCTGCACGAGGGACGTTTCCTTGCGGTCCGCAAGCGTGCCGGCCACCGGGAGTACTACGTCCTGCCCGGCGGCGGTCAGGAACGCGAAGAGACTCTCGTGCAGGCGCTCCATCGGGAGTGCCGCGAGGAGATCAACGCCGACGTGGCGGTTCGCGAGCTATTATTCGTGCGTGAGTACATCGGCAAGAATCACGAGTTCGCACTGTGCGACAGCGAACTCCACCAGGTGGAGTTCTTTTTCAGATGCGAAGTCGATAATCCCGGATCGGTCGGACCAGGGTTCGAACCCGACGCACGGCAGGTCGGCGTCGACTGGTTCGAGCTTTCACGCGCCGGCGAGGCACCGCTCTATCCCAAAGTGCTCCGCGCCCGGATTGCCGCGCTTTCGACGAGCCCCCGGGACCGCGACGGTATCTACCTCGGCGATATCAACTGACGGCGCGCGACGCATCCTCCATAGCCTCACGGCCCTCCCGGAAGGCAAACCAGGCGATTCCCAGCCCTCCCGCGGCATCCACATAGGGAACGTGGAATAGCTCGTACAAGAGACTCGATACTAGCAGCACGACAGATAGCAGAAGGCAGGTCTGCGTGCATCCGGCGTCCGCGAGGATTGCGGCGGAGTCGAGCTTCCTGCCCACCCGGCGTTTGGCGCGCATGAGCGCCCACATCGTCCCGATCGATATGACCGATATGATGACCCCGGCCACCGTCGTCGAAGGCTGGTGCCCGGTGACGATGCTCGCGGCCGCGCCGAAGACGATCCCCGCAGTGAGCACGTAGAATCCGATTCCCGTGATTCGAAGGGCGGTCCGCTCGAACCGTCCACGGCTCTCCTCGCCGGACCTGCGTCTGCGAATAATCATGTGAGCGATGCCGATGCCCGAAACGACCTCGACGAAGCTGTCGACCCCGAAGCCGACGAGCGCCAGAGTCTGCTCCTCGGCGCCGAGCCAGGTCGACACCACGCCCTCCGCAAGATTGTATCCGATGGTAATCAGGGCCAGGATGAACCCCGTTCGCAGAAGCAGATCCTCACTCTGGTTGTTTTTTGTTTCCGTCGTATCCATAAAGCTCCCGTAACTGAGCGTCGTTGACCGCGCTCCTGAATTTCCTATAAGATACCTCAGACAGGCAGCCTGCGTCGGGCCCCCGCCGCCTGCTCCGGTAGCTCAGCTGGATAGAGCGACAGCCTCCTAAGCTGTAGGTCGCGCGTTCGAATCGCGCTCGGGGCAATTCAAATCAAAGCGATAGAAGGAATTAGGCGATTTTCGGTTCTCCGGAGATCGCCCTGTGATACTACAAGGTGGGCGAGAAGCAATCCAGGGTAGCCTACCCACGGAACACCGAAAGCGCTACCGACCACCGACGAATGCAAAGCGAGACATTCCCCGACCACCCGTCACTCCGGCTTCCTGCATCAACCCGCTGTTACTTCTTGGCACCAGCACCTATCAGCAACTCAACGATTTCTGTTCGACCGTGTTGTTCTGCATGTCCGAGGGCGGTGTGACCGGATTCATCCCGCGCATTCACATCGGCTCCTGCTCTGAGCAGGAGTTGTACGGTTTCAGTGTTACCGCGCAAGGCTGCCACCATTAGAGCGGTCCGGCCTCCTTGCCCCGGTGCATTTGCATCGGCTCCTGCGCGAAGCAGCATCTGAACGATTTCGGGAGAGTTGGACCAGTTATATTGCACCGCCAACATCAGGGCCGTGCGGTCACCACTGAATCGCGCATTCACATCAGCTCCTGCATGAAGCAGGAGCTGTGCAGCTTCGATGTTGTCGCCTTCGACTGCGCCTATTAGTGCTGCGTAGCCGGGTTCGGTGGGCGCGTTCACAACGGCTCCTGCGCGAAGCAGCATCTGAACGATTTCGGGGGAGTTATATTCCGCCGCCAACACCAAGGCCGTGCCGCGATCGTCGGCTCCTGCGCGAAGCAGCATCTGTATGGTTTCCGGAGAACCAAATTTCGCCGCCCACGTCAGGGCAGTGCCGTCAGAGCCGTCCCGTGCATTCACATCGGCTCCTGCGCGAAGCAGCATCTGGACGGTTTCAGCGGAGCCAAATCTCGCCGCGAACATCAGCGCCGTGTGGCCGTACTCATTTCGCGCATTCACATCGGCTCCTGCTTGAAGTAGGAGTTGAGCAGTATCGATATTGTCATTTCCTGCCGCTAACATCAGCGCTTTATTGCCGTGTTCGTCCTCCGCGCTCACATTAGCCCCTGCTTTGAGCAGAGTCTTGACGGTTTCAGGCGAGCCACCTCCCGCCGCGAACATCAGGGCCGTTCCATTTCGACCGTGTTCATCCACTTTCGCTCCAGCGCGAAGCAGCATCTGTACGGTTTCGGCGGAGCCAAATCTCGCCGCGAACATCAGCGCTGTGTCGCCGTCGCGACCGTGTTCATCCACCTCCGCGCCAGCGCGAAGCAGCGTCTGAACGGTTTCGATGTTGTCACCTTCCGCCGCGAACATCAGCGCCGTGTGGCCCTCGCGACCGTACCCATCCACTTCCGCTCCAGCGCGAAGCAGCGTCTGAACGGTTTCGATGTTGCCACCTTCCGCCGCGGACATCAGCGCTGTGTCGCCGGATAGACTCCGCACATTCACATTGGCCCCTGCTTTGAGCAGGATCTGCACGATTTCAGCGTGACCACGCAAGGCTGCCTCCATGAGGGCGGTCCGGCGCAATTTACCCGGCGCATCTGCATCGGCTCCGGCGCGGAGTAGCATCTGAACGGTCTCCGGGGGGCCATGTTGCACCGCCGACATCAGGGCCGTGCCGCGGTCATTGTCCCGCGCATTCACATCGGCTCCTGCGTTGAGCAGAATCTGCACGATCTCAGTGTGTCCGCGCAAGGCTGCCGCCATTAGAGCGGTCCGCCCTCCCTCACGCGACGCATTCACATCGGCTCCGGCTTTAAGCAGTGTCTCTACGATTTCGGTGTCACCTGCGGAGGCGGCCAAAACCACAGCCGGCCAACTATCCTGATTCCTCGCATTCGCATCAGCGCCGGTTTTGACCAGAGTCCTCACGGCTTCGGCGTTGCCACGGTACAATTCCATTATCAGTTGATTCGTAGCATCTTTGTTGCTCGCATTGGCATCGCCGCCTGCATTGCGTAGCATTCGAACGATTTGGGCGTCTCCACCTTCTACCGCCAACATCAGGACCGTCCGGCCAGCGTTGTCCTGTGCGTTGAAATCGGCCCCGGCGTTGAGCAGGATCTGCACGATTTCAGTGTGACCGTGCAGCGCCGCCAGCATCAGAGCAGTCCGGCCCCCTTCGCCTGGTGCACTCAGATCGGCTCCCGCCTGAAGCAACTTGCGTACTTTTTCGACATCCCCGCCCTTGGCAGCTTCAAGCAGCGAGAAATAACCCTCGCCGGTCCGGATATGGACGTCGGTGTTCTCCCGCGCCTCATCGGGCTTCAGAGCAATATCGTCGGTCATGGACTCAGGACCCATCCTTGCCTCGAAGCGCGTCAAGTAGCTCTTCGTCCCCTCAGGAAATAGAGTTCTCATCAGCTCATCGATGATTGCTTGCGAGTCAGCCGACTGAACGAACTCACCCTTCCATATCACCACCAGTCCCCGTCCTCCCATTCCTGCCGTTGTTTCCTGAATGCAGGCCTCAATATAGCTCTCGACGTTCAACGGCTTGGAGAGCACCGGCTCATAGTTCAAGGTTTCAGTCGGCAGATTGGACGAACTCACGGTGTTCTCTGCGATGACATACAGGGTGATCTTCGCGGATTGAGCGGTACTGACCGAGGAGACACGTAGCGGAAAGACGAACTGCTCCGATCGATACTTGACGGTAAGCGGAGGCAGGAATTCGTTTTCGTAGTGCCGTCTCTCGCCCGGGTGGAGTCTCGCCGCTACAAAGGTCCAGTTCTTATCGATATACGAATCGAGAACAGATTGAGCTGAAGGATTCACCTGATAGCCGTTTTCCCCAAGCCACTCCATGAGACCGGAGGCGCCGGATGCTCCTAGAATACTCACCTCATAGTGCTGCAACATGACTTTTTTGTGGACCGTGACTATCCGAGATAACTCCGTGATCCCCTTGTTGTGCACCAAGATACCTCCACGATGAATCGCATAGTTGTGACAGCGCTGGACCGTCAGATTGTAGACTTCGGTCTTTTCATTCCGACTCGATACGCTGATGATAGCCAGTTCGCCCCCGCTCCTGGCCTTGAGTACATCACCCGCTCGAAGATCCCGGGCCTCCACCCAGCGAGCACGTCCCGTCGATACCCTTTCCTCTTCCGGAACGTCTAGAGCCGGGGGCCTGGAGGCGAGCTGCGCTCCACGCAGGACATAGAAGGGGTGGTTACCTGTAGCGTGGATCATGTCCGCCCCGGTCCTGATGCTTATCATGTCTCCCTCGTAGTGGTGCGACAGCCGTTTGAGGACGGTTTCCAAAACCCATTGCCGAGTGGTCATATCGTACGCATGGACTCTCGTCCCAGGCGCTATTGTCTCGATAGCACACGGCCCAATGTCCGTCAGCACCGGCGTACCGGCGGGAAAACATCCCCGCGCAACAAGGAATTCGGGAGCCGAGAGCTTATCAAGAAGTTGGAAGGCTTCCTCTCCCTTCTCGCCGGATTCGCTCACATCCTCTATCGCCGGAGGAACCGGAGTAGGGATGATCCAGCAGAAATCTTCACCCTCGCCCGTGTAGCCTGTGGAGAGGGTCATACTGGTCTCATTGCCGCTCCTGATGAAAATCACCCTCTGGTCGGCACTAACCGCTACCGCGCGGACGCTCACGTAACAACCGTCTCCCCAAACCACAAAGGGCGAAAAACAGCTCAACAGGGAAAGCATCAGGATCCACCCACAGAGTCGCTCATTTTCCATGATTGTCCTCCCGATGGTCTGATTTGCCTCTCAATTGTGGATATTCCCGTTGTTCAATTCCTTTTCTCAAGCGGCTGCGGATAACGAAAGGCAGGAGTGTTGCGTGCGTTTCTTGTTCTATCTGAATTCTATGTCCACTCAAGGATTTCTGCAACAAATAGCCCCTTCTTGTGTCAAGCAAAATGAAGCTCGGCCTGATACCCGAGATGCTGTGGAAGGATAAGAAGGATGGCTTCTTGGCAAGTACAGGGGGCGTAGACACCAATACTGCGAGCGAGGCACGCGAGGCTGTCCTATCCGGGCAGTCTTCGGGGGCAATCTCGCCCACGCGCCGTGATCATTTCCGTTTGAGTCGATTCTCGCTCTGGCGCCGAGAGTGCTGAGAACCTGGACATCTTTGTCCGGAGATCCTGCTCGGAAAGTCAGTGCGAAAAGGAGCCTACCCACAGTTGTGCAGGTTCGAAGACTTTCAAGGTGTTTCGGTGCTTGCTCAGCGGCATTTCGTTTCTGTCCAAGAAAGTTTCCCCCTCGGTCGGTTCGGCTCACCTCGCTAAGGCAAAGAGCGTCAAGAAGGGAACGACAAGGAGAATTGAAGGGGCATTGGTAGGACGCAGCTCCAGCCTACTACCGTAGGCGGCACTTCTTCAGTGATGATCTCGGCATCCCCAGATGAGGTGCTCAGGGGAGATACGAAGCTCATCGAAGGGGGTCGGTATCGGGCGCGGGTATACCGGTCTGACAAACGGCAAGAGGAGGCTCTACAACGGCGTTTCTCACTCTTTCCGCGAGCCTCCTAAGCTGTAGGTCGCGCGTTCGAATCGCGCTCGGGGCAAACCATTTCGATGATCGATGGAAAACGTCGTTGCGCCGGCCGCGATCCCTGTCTCCCCGGCAATATGACGAATTAGGTTCTTCACGGATTTCCGGGAAATGCTGCGCGGATCCTCAGAAAGAAGTACTCATCATCGCGGAAACCGTATGCCATCCTTTTGATGACTTTGATCTTGTTGTTAATGCCCTCGATGAGGCTGGTCTGCAGTTGCCACCGACAATGAGCAATAATGCCCTGCAGGTAACCGGCGAGTCTTTGGGCGAAGACGATCAAGGGTTTTACGCCGCTGTCCAGCGCGCGCTGATACCACTGGGTCCAGAACCGCCGGGCCGATGCTTCTCGACGGTATTTCCACAGTCGTTTCAGGTCCTCCTTCAGCACGTAGACGGTGGCAAGGGCTTTGTTCGCCTCCAGCAGTTCGTCCAGGCGTATGAGGTCTTCGGGTCGCTCGATGTTCTCACGGTTGCGTAGCAGCAGCCACCTGCTGCCTTTGACCACTTTGCGCGTCGGTTTGTGGCTACGCAGGCGATTCGCCTCATCGACGCGAACTCGGTCGATGACTTCCCGACCGTACTTCGCTACCACGTGAAACAGGTCGTACCCTATCTGGGCATTCGGGCAGTGTTTGCGGATCTCAAGCTCGTAGGCGGTGTTCATGTCGATGGCGACCGCTCTGATTCGCCGTCCGTTCTCCCATCCCAACAACTCGAAGAATACGCGTATCTCTTTTCGTCCTCGACCTCTACCGACCCACAGCACCCGCTTCGTCTGCGCATCTGCAACCACGGTGGCATACCGATGGCCTTTCTGTATGGCAAACTCATCCATGACCAGCGTCGTCACGCCGCTGAAATCCGGTGGGCCCACGTGACGCTTCAGCCACGCCTTGTGGATTTCCTTCACCGTCTGCCATCCCAAGCCGAAAAACTCAGC
>CAZNYW010000096.1:6871-11786 GCA_964577375.1 uncultured Spirochaetales bacterium
TCGTCGACTCACACGATCATGAACCTTCGGGACCTTTCGCCCACATCCGCTGCATCGAGGCCAGGCCGATCCATCCTCTTGCATCACCAAACTAATGGTACCGCCGCCTTCGCTTCGCACTGCCCACTGGAGCCGGTATCCTTCCCACGTGCCAAGAATCTCGGTAATCTGTTCGTAGCCCACGATAGCCTCCTGAGCTCTTCTGGTTTCGTCACCAACAAGAATACTCAGTGCTATCGCTGGGTGCTATTCAACTTTGTTTCCCGGAAATCCGTGAAGAACCAAACATTTGCGTGCCCGCAACGCCGGTTTGATATCGTCCGCGTGACCGTAATGCACGGTGCCAACGGGGGTAAGGAGGACGATCGGATCATATCGTGTGCCAGCTGCACCACCAATTCGGTTACCCCGGTTGTCGAGCTCTTGGGCGGGAAGATCGGCGTCAAAAAGATGATGCTGACGTCCGTGCACGCCTACACCGCAACCCAGGGTACGGTCGACTCGCCGTCGAAGAAGTGGAGGCGCGGACGGACGGCGGCGGCGAACATCGCTCCAACGACCCCCGGCGCCGCCATAGCGACCACAAAGGCCCTCCCGCGCTACGAAGGAAAGTTCGACGGCGTGGCGCTCAGGGTACCGGTGACGGCAGGGTCCATATCCGATATCACCTTTGTGACCGAACGTCCCACCAGCGTCGATGAAGTCAACAATGTCTTTCTCCGAGGACCCCATCGTCTCATCGGACATCATTATGAACACGCACGCCTCGATCGTCGAGCTTTCC
This sequence comes from uncultured Spirochaetales bacterium, assembly GCA_964577375.1. GTDB lineage: Bacteria > Spirochaetota > Spirochaetia > DSM-27196 > DATKUC01 > DATKUC01. Next base: position 7,656 of record CAZNYW010000096.1, read on the forward strand.
ATGACGAAGGTGGTAGATGGAGACCTCGTGAAAGTGATGGCGTGGTACGACAACGAATGGGGATATACCTCGCAGATGGTACGAGAGGCAGAACGGTTCCTCGCCGGGCCGACAGCCAATGCCGGGTAGCTGATCCGCCACGGGCAACCGGCACATCATAACCTCAACAGCCTGTAGCTCGGTCCCTTTCTCCTGGGTAAATTCGTACCGGGAGAATTGAATGGCACGACTTCGCAACATCGATCAGACAGCAGAAGGCACAGACCGGGCCGCGCGGGCCGAAGGCGGTGACCCGGCGCAACTCGCGCCTGTCGAGGAAAGGCCCGGCGTTGTCCGTGAGCCGAAGACAGGATCGACCTGGGAGCACCGGCAGGGCTTCGAGGTGCTCCATCTCGTCGGCGACCCCTACGAGCGCGGCTACGCCCACGGCCGTCTCCTTCGACAGAAGATAAGATCGTCCCGAATAGCCGAATACTACGGCGGTTTCCTCGAGGAACTGTACAGAAGCTCCGAGGAGGTGAGACGGATACCGCGGCCGCTGCGCGACGCTATCGGCCGGCTCATGGAGTGGCGCTACTACGCCCCGCTCGCACGGAAGTGCATGGAGGAGAGCCGTGCCGAGATCGAGGGACTCGCCGACGGGGCACAGGTGGACAGGAAGCTTGCCCTTCGCGGCATACTCGCGCCGGACGTGATCGAGACGCTCGCGGCCGGCTTTCTCAAGAGCGGCCGGCAATCAATGGGTAACTACTACCTCGGCGGCTGCTCGACGGCGTTCGCGCGGGGAAGCGCCTGTGCCGACGACGGTCGAACCTACTTTGGACGCAACATGGATTTTCCGGGTGCGTTCGCCTGGAGGTATCCGGCGTTGATATTCTCTCACCCCACCGAGAAGGTCGAGACGCTCGTCGACGACGGTAAGGGAGGATTTGCCTGGGAGACGGCGCGGAAGCAGCCCTATCTCTACATCTCCACCGCAGGATTCCCGGGGCTGGGTCTGACCGGTTACAGCGCTTCCGGCGTTGCGATGGGAACCTACGTCTGTCTTTCGAAGAACATAGGGGCCGATGCTCCACTCTTTCTCGACTACAATCATTACCTGCTGACGCGCGCAACGAGCGTCGAGGGCGTCGAACACCTCATCCGCAGCAGGAATCTCACTTCATCGACGCCGCACATCACCGTTTTCGCGGCGGCGGGAAGCGCGCTCACCGTCGAAGTCGATTCGCGGCAGGTCTCGACGAGGAGGTTGACGCCGGGATTCGACATTCTCACGCAGACCAACCATTTTGCGAACCCGAATTTAAAAGAACGCGAAATCGAATATCCGCTTTCCGCGGAGAACTCGATCGGCCGATACCGCGTCGTGCACAGCGCGCTCGAGGAAAACTACGGTGATATCGACACGCAGCGGATGGTCGACATCATGTCGGCGAACATCGATCTGGTGGGCCGGCGTTCAGGACTCGCCGGCGACTTCCCCGCGCAGCCGAGCACATTGACCAGCGTCGTATTCGAGCTGTCGAGCGGCGACTTCTGGGTCGCCGACGGACAGCCGCCTGCGGTCTGCTACAATACCTATAGAGGCTTCAACCTCTACGAAGAGCTCGCCGGGCACGGCGGGAACGGGAGCATAAAGAGCTATTCACAGTCCGGGAGACCGGTTCTCGACGGTGCAGATTTCCGCCCGGTCGACAAGCCGATGAAGGATTCACTTCGATTTCTCATGCTTTCGCAGGAATCGCTCAAGCAGGGCAAACGCGAAGATGCCGTGCGCCAGATCGAAAAGGCGATCGAGCTCCGCCGCGATCCCGGCTATCTCTACATATACGCACTGCTGCTGCTCGGCGAATTCCGGCTCGAGGAGGCGCTCTCGCTCATCGATGAGCTCGACCGTCCCTTCCTCTTTCCACACGTGAAGGCAAGCGCGCTCACACTGTGGAGGGCGCGTGCGCTGGACCTGATGGAACGAAGGGATGAGGCGCTCGACATATACCGCAGCCTCGCCGGTGACGTGAATCTGCCGCCGCAGATGCGTCACGCCGTCAAGCGGGCGCTCCGCCGCCCCTTCCGTTTCAGCAGTATGCCGAAGAGCTTCGACTACGGGGTTCTCGGTCCACTCATGTTCTAGGAGGATTCAAGCAGGCTATGCCGGAAGATGGAGCTGCTCTTGCATCGCGTTTTCCCGGCGCCTTCATCTTCGGCGCGGGAACGTCCTCCTACCAGATAGAGGGGGCTGCATCCGAAGAAGGAAAAGGAGAGTCAATCTGGGACCGGTTCTGCAGAAAACGAGGCGCGATAGTCCGTGGGGAGGACGGCAGAATCGCCTGTGACCACTACCACCGGTTCGGCGAGGATATCGAACTGATGCGCAGGCTCGGGCTCGACGCCTACCGGTTTTCGGTAGCCTGGCCGCGAATCCAGCCTTCGGGACGGGGAGCGGCAAACCGCGCCGGCGTCTCCTTCTACGATAGGCTGATCGACCGGCTCCTCGAGTCGGGAATCGAACCGCTCGCCACCCTCTATCACTGGGACCTTCCCCAGAAACTGCAGGATGCAGGCGGTTGGGGCAATCGCGACACGGTCGACCGTTTTGCCGATTATGCGCGCAACGTCGCAGCTCTTTTCGGTGATCGAGTAAAGCTCTTTGCCACGCTGAACGAGCCATGGATGTTCGCCTTCGTCGGGCACCTCCTTGGCCGTCACGCGCCCGGACGGCACAACCCCTGGCTTTCCATGCGGGTCTTTCACCACGCGATGATGGCACACGCATTCGCGTTCGAATCGGTAAAAAGCGAGCGGCCCGGCGCACAGGTCGGCATCTCGTTGAGCCTTTCTCCGGTGATCCCACAGAGTTCGGCGCAGCGTGACGTCGACGCGGCCCGGCGGGCAGATCTGTTCACCAACCGGTTGCAGCTCGACCCGTTGCTCCGCAGCAGCTATCCGGACGAGACGCGGAGTCTGGCCGGTCCCTTTTTTCCCCGCGTAAGCGCAGAGGACAGCAGGGTTCTCGCCCGGCGGTCCCTCGACTTCGTCGGGATCAACACCTATTCGCGGGTACGGGCGCGCTACGTGAGGTTCTTCCCCCGGCTTCACTTCTGGACCGACGAGGACGACGTGCCCGAAACGGAGTTTTGTCGCGACGGCGCGCAGTACACCGACATGGGACAGGAGGTCTACCCACCCGCACTTCGGACCGTACTCGAGCGGCTCCGCGACGAGTACGGGAATCCACCGGTCTACATCACCGAGAACGGTGCCTCCTTCCGGGACATCCCGGAGCATGGCAGGGTGCACGACCGCAAGCGCACCGCCTACATCGAGGCCTATCTTGCCGAAGCGGCACGTGCACTCGAGGATGGCTGCGACCTTCGAGGATATTTTTACTGGTCGCTTCTCGACAACTTCGAGTGGTCGTACGGCTACGCCAAACGCCTCGGAATTGTATTTGTAGATTTCGATACGCAGGAGAGAATTGTCAAGGATTCGGGTTTCCGCTATGCGGAGATCCTTGCGGAACACCGAAAGTGCCGCCGGACGGCAGTCTGAATGCGATCCGGCAAGGGAGCTCTGCCGTCATGGGTGATCCCCCGCAGGGCCGGTCATCTGCTGCGGATTCATTATGTCGCGGCGGCCAGGAATCGCAGTGCACGGTGACAAACGGTCACCGGTCCGGCTTTGCAGGAAAGCGGGTGGTCCGCGGCCTGCGAAAATAAAATCCATCCTTGTTCCGCGTCGTCCATCAGACATCCAGCCTATTTGGGCCGCCGCCGGCGGCCAAATTTCGAAGCTTTCACGGCGTTCACGGTCCCGCGCGTCCCCCGGCTTGTAGAGCGATCACCCCGGCGTGCGGTTTGCCTTTGACGCTGCGAATTCCAAGTCAGTAGTCTATGCTCAGCTTTACATCATAGAGGAGGCAGCAATATGATCGATAGGAAAACTGATCTGGGGCCGTCGGAGAAATTGGTACATCGGCCCCGCAACCCGACCGGGTGAGGGGTATGGTTGGGTCGCCAAATGGGACAGGAGGAGGAATTCAGTTCAGTTCGGCCGAGTCGAAACCGGGAGGTGCACGACCGACCTTGCGGCGTGGAAACGCCGGCCAGGTGGGCAAGAATCTTCTTGATTTCC
>CAZNYW010000097.1:0-1426 GCA_964577375.1 uncultured Spirochaetales bacterium
GCCCGTTCGAGGTGCCGCCGATCGACTTGATGGTGATCGGGATACCCGAGGTCTTGGACCACTCCTGCCCGTAGGCCGTCAGCGCCGCGCCGATCTCCGGTTTGTTCTGCATCAGGGTAAGCGGGCTGCCCTTTCCAGCCGCGCCCTCCTGAGAGCCGTTCGCAAATACAAATCCTGCAATGCCCAGCAAGACAATCGAAGCGACAATAAGCTTCTTCATTACTACGATCCTCCTTCTAAGGTTCACGTGGTCTAACCACATCTCAGCTTAGACCCGAAATCCTGATAAGTCAAGGTTTGTTTGCGTTTTTTTGCATACCACGGCCCCATATTTGTGCAAATATTTCAAGGCGTCGTCGGCAGGCGAGGGCGGCCCTAACAGCGCTGGCTGGCGTCGAGAATGCGGTCTCCCCGCGGCACGGACGCTTTCCGGTGTGAGCGTCGGCGGGCAGATTTTCACGGTCCGGTTCCATCGCGGCGCCGCCGAATGCAATAATTGCATGTACATGCAGCAACGCCGGCCGCAGATGCTGCCGCGGTTACCAGAGCTCCGCACCGGAACAGCGCCGCGGTGCCCCGGTGCTGCCCGGGCGGCAACTGACGGATCGCCCGCCGCGTTATTATGTTCGAAGTCTGGAGACGTTAATGGCAGACAAAGTACCAGGCACCCACCCGATCAAACCGGGCTTCGCGATTGCGAGCTTCGGGTTTGTAAGCATGTATCTGTTTCGAACCGGAAACGGCGCCATCATAGCGTTCGACACCGGAATGCGGCCGGCCGGAGCCGTCGCCGAGCTTGCGAAGCTTGAAATCGAACCTGCGGACGTGAAGCACGTATTTCTTACCCACAGCGACACGGACCATACCGGAGGCCTCCCCGCTTTTCCGGGCGCGGAGGTCTACTTCCCGGAGGCCGAGGTGCCGATGGTCACGCGGAAGATCCCGCGTATGCTGGGGCTGATCTACAACAAGCCGCCGTCGCGCGAGTATCGAACGGTGACCGACGGAGAAGAGGTCACGATCGACGGAACGGTCGTCCGGTGCATCTCCACACCCGGCCACACCCCGGGTTCGATGTCGTTTCTCGTCGACGGCGCCATTCTCATCACCGGGGACGAGCTCAGCCTCAAGAATGGGAGGGGGGTGCTCGACAGGCGGATCATCGCGATCGACAACGGCCGGCGACTGGAGTCGATCAGGAAACTGGCGCAGCTCCGTTCGGTAGCCTATCTCTGTACCATGCACAGCGGCTATACCGATGATTTCGACGCTGCGATGGAGCCGTGGCGCGACCGGACAGGCTGACGCAGTCCGCCGCTCGGTCGGCGGTTTAACCCGTCGGCTCCAGGAGCCGAATGAAATCGAACTTCTGCACGTCGACGAGACCGAGATCCGAGAGGCGAAGCTCCGGGATCACCACGAGAGC
>CAZNYW010000097.1:1526-7518 GCA_964577375.1 uncultured Spirochaetales bacterium
GTGCCCACCGCGCACCGGCCGGTGAATCCGAATCCGTGGACCAGGCCGAGCCGTACCGTTCCCGAGGAATGATGCCGGTCGACCAGGGCAAGCATCGCGATGTCGCGTGACGGGTCAGGGTGCACGTTTCCGCCGTCCGGCGAAAGATCGAAGGTGAGGTGACGGGTGGGAGCCTGGTTTTCAATGACGCCGATTACGTGCGCGCGGACGGTTCCATTTGCCGCGCCGGAAGCACCGGCGGAAAGCGTGAAGTCGGACGGTTGAATCGCCCTGCGCAGATGCACCGAGTGAAGCGCCCAGTCCGGGTAGCTCACCGGCTCCGGATCGATGAGAAGCTTTCCCTCTTCGGCGACGTGTACTCCGCGCGCGATGACGGTTCCCGCATGGAAATCACGCAGATCATCCGCGATCAGAATGTCGGCGTACCGTCCCGGTGCTATCTGCCCCATCTCGCGCGATACGCCAAAGTGGTCGGCGGTGTTGATGGTAGCCATCTGGATGGCGCGTACCGGATCGAGGCCGGAACCGATCGCGTGACGGAGCACGCGGTCCATGTGACCTTCGTCGACGAGCGTCTGCGAGTGTGAGTCATCGGTACAGAGAATGAAGTGGCGCGGATCGATGCCGAGCTCGGTGAGCGCGGGGATCTGCGCCGCGACGTCCTGCCAGGCCGAGCCGTAGCGGAGCATCACGCGCATGCCCTGGCGCACGCGGGCGACCGCATCCTCGAGACGCGTTCCCTCGTGGTCGTCGTGGGCGCCGCCGGCTGCATACCCGTGAAAGGGAAGGCCGAGGTCCGGCGACGCATAGTGACCGCCGATCACCTTTTCGGATTGCCGCGTAGCGGAAAGCTCCGCGTGCAGCTTGTCGTTTCCGCCGATCACGGCGGGAAAGTTCATCACCTCGCCGAGCCCGATAATGCCCGGCCAGGTGAGCGCCTCTTCTACATCGGAGGGGCTTATGACTGCACCCGGCGTCTCGAGACCGGGTGCGGATGGAACGCAGCTCGGTACCTGAACGAAGACATGAATGGGCTGTTTGCCCGCTTCGTCGACCATCAAACGCACGCCGCGAAGTCCCAGCACGTTGGCAATCTCGTGCGGGTCGACGAACATCCCGGTGGTACCATGCGGGACGACCGCCCGGACAAACTCCGTGACGGTGAGCATCCCCGATTCGACGTGCATGTGGCCGTCGAGAAGCCCCGGGACCAGATAGCGTCCCGCAGCGTCCAACACCTTCGTATTCTTACCTACAGTGTGCGACGCATCGCCGCCGACAAAGGCAATCCGCTTTCCGGAAACGGCGATGTCGGTATGCTCCACCACCTCTCCGGACTGAACGCACACCCACCTGCCGTTGCGGATAACCAGATCGGCGCTATCCCGCCCCATCGCCACGTCGACCAGCTTCCGCGAGTCTTTAAGCCTGAACGTTTCCATGCCCATGCGTTACAGCATGGATTGTTAGAATGAAAACGTCAACGAAAAAGTGCAGGGACAGGGCTACTCGTCCTTCTGCTGCTCGTTCACGTTCCCGTTCGTGTCCTCGTCCTCTTCCTCTTCGTCGCCTTCGGAGAGAACTTCTTCCGGATCCATAATGCCGGCCGGATTGAGGTACTCGAGATAGGAGTTGTCTTCTTCGCCGGTCTCCGACTCACCGGAGCTCTTGTTGAGCCGGTTCTGACGTTTCTGTTCCTTCTTTGCCTTCTTGTTCAGCTCCCGTCGCCTTTTTTCCGGCTTGTATGATCTTTTTCCCACTCGTTACCTCCTCGATGCCGCTGCGAGGATGTTCTTTCTCATCCGGAGCGACTTTGGTGTGATTTCCACCAGCTCATCATCGCGAATGAAGTTGATGGAAGATTCCAGCGTCATGAGCCTCGGGGGCGTCAGGATGACGTTCTCATCCCGGGCCGCCGCACGCAGGTTCGTGAGCTTCTTGGTCTTGCACGGGTTTACGTTCAGATCGTTCTCGCGGTTGTGCTCGCCGACGATCATTCCTTCGTAGACCGGTTCACCCGGATTCAGGAACAGCGTGCCTCGCGGCTCCAGATTGAAGAGCGCATAGGGTACGCTGCTGCCGGAGCGGTCCGAGACGAGCGATCCGGTGAACCGCGAGGGGAACTCACCCCGGTAGGGTTCGTATCCCTCGAGATAGCCGTTCATTATGCCGGTGCCGCGGGTGTCGGTCAGTAGCTCATCACGGAAGCCGATCAGCGCCCTCGACGGAACCGAAAACTCCAGCCGGCTCCGGCCGCCGCCGTGGTTCTCCAGCGCGGTCAGTCTGCCCTTGCGACTCGAGAGCTTTTCGGTGACGATCCCGGAAAACTGTTCTGCGCAGTCGACGAAGAGCCTCTCGATCGGCTCGAGCGTCGCGCCGTTTTCCTCACGCGTAATGACCTTCGGCCTTCCGACGCACATCTCGTAGCCTTCCCGCCGCATGGTCTCGATGAGAATGGCCATCTGAAACTCGCCTCGCCCCTTCACCAGAAAGCCTTCCTTGTCGTCGGTGGGCTCGACGCGCAGCGAGACGTTGCGCAGCGTCTCCTTGTAGAGTCTTTCGCCGAGCTTGCTCGTCTGAACGAATCGTCCCTCGCGCCCGGCGAAGGGCGACGAGTTCCGCAGAAAGAGCATGGAAACGGTCGGCTCGTCCACGGTGACGCGCCGGAGCGCGAGCGGCGCCTCTCGCGTGCAGATTGTGTCGCCGATGTGCACCTCGTCGATGCCGGAAAGGACAACGATATCGCCGGGCTCGGCGGCATCGGTCTCGACTATCGAGATTCCCTTGTAGACCTGCAGCTTGGACACCTTGAGCGGCTGCGACTGCCCGTCGCCGTCGATCCGCACCAGCGTGTCGTTGGAACGGATAAGACGGTTCCTGGTCTTTCCAATCGCGAGCCGGCCGATGTAGTCGGAGTAGTCCAGATCCGATACCAGCATCTGGAAGGGATGATCCGGATGTACTGCCGGCGGCGGCAGCTCGTCAACGATCGCGTCAAGCAGAACCACGAGGTTCTTTCCCGGCTCCTCGAGTGTTCGGGAAGCCACGCCCTCCCTTCCAACGGCATACAGCAGCGGGAACTCGATCTGCTCTTCGGTTGCGCCGAGGTCGATGAACAGACTGTAGATCTCGTCGCGTACCACCGCGGGCCGCGCGTCCTTGCGGTCGATCTTGTTGATCACCACGATGACCTTCAGCCCGGCCTCGAGCGTCTTTTTCAGGACGAAGCGCGTCTGCGGAAGCGGTCCTTCGGCCGCATCGACCAGCAGGAGCGCTCCGTCGGCCATCGAAATGGCGCGTTCAACCTCGCCGCCAAAATCGGCGTGGCCGGGCGTATCGATGATGTTGATCTTGATGTCGCGCCATGTGATCGCGCAGTTCTTTGCTGCGATGGTAATTCCACGCTCGCGCTCGAGGTCCAGCCGGTCCATCAGCCGCTCTTCCACCACCTGACCGTCGCGAAATACACCACTCTGCCGGAACATCGCGTCCACCAGCGTAGTCTTGCCGTGGTCGACGTGGGCGATAATGGCTATGTTCCGGATGGCTCCGGAAAGTGCAGGTGTATTCACTCGGGGTCCTTTGACGCGGAAGAACGTGGATTTTTGAACGATTACGTAATGGATCGGGCCGCGCGCTAGATGATGGAAAAGGATACACAAAATCGGCACGAAAATCCAGCCGGGGAGGCGCGCAACTCAGTGCAGGTTCGCTGTTGTTGCCTCGGAGGCATGCCGCGCCGAACGAAGCCAGAATGCCGCTGGATGCGATCATCCGGCGGAACGCGTCCGCGTCCCCGGGGGGGAGCCGTAGCCGCCGTTGCACGCGAAGGCCGCAGGAGCGCAGCTTGACGGGCCCGGCGGCCGGATCGGGCGCGTACGCCAGAGGATACCGGTTCCTATTTCGACCTTGCGAGCTGCGCCTCGACGATGTCATACGCGAGCCAGGGACTGTCCTCCTGTTTGCGGGCGATGAACTCCTTTACGGTGTCGGGTCGGTCACTCAAGGTTGCACTGGTCTTGAAACTGAAAGACTTCCGCCCCTGATACAACTCCTTCGATTCCGGTTTGGTAAAGGTGTAGAGCAGGTGTCCGGTGTACACGACTTTGTCGGCCGGAACGCGGAACTCGAGCTTCACCTCGTATGGCGCTCCGCGATAGCGCGTGTGTCCGATCTCCTGGTAGAACTCCCAGCTGTCGAGCCGGTAGGTATCCCCGGGTGTCCCCGGGAAGTAGTAGAATCCGCCCCCCTCGGTGGTGAGTCTGAACTCTCTTCCCGTGGTCACATCGGTCAGGTTCAGTTGCACACGGGAGTCCAGTCGCGCGGGGGTTTGATCGAAGTATCCATCCGGAAAATCCACCACGAGACTTCCGATGACCAGTGAGCTGCCGGTCCTCTCCGGCGCAGGCAGGCTCGCGCAGGATGCCAGGACGAACAGCGCCGACACTGCGCCCACCCAGATCAATGTTCGTTTCATTTTCCACCTCGAGGAGTCTGAATCTCTGCAGTCGAACGGAACAATGATGCTCCACTACAAAGCATGGACACTCCGTTCGAGTTGTCAATGAATGCTGCTGCGAATTCTGTTGGTTTTGCGCCTCAGGGCAGGGCGCTCAAAGGTGTACCGGGCGGTGTGTCCCGCGCACATCAGCTCTTGCCCGTGACGACAACCGTCCGGGTAGGGAACGCGAACTGAATGCCGAGCTCCTCGAACTTCTCGTAGATGTCGAGGTTCACACGCTGCTGGACGTCCATGTACTGGTTGTAGTCGGCGCTTAGAACGTAGTAGACCACCTCGAAGTCGAGGCTGGAGTCGCCGTACTTCGCGAAGTGGGCACGGTCGAACTGGGTGCTTTCTTCGGCCTCGATGGCGTTCCGGATGATGTCGGGTATCTGGCGGAGAAGCTTGCTTCCGGTGTCGTAGGTGACCCCGATTGTGAAGACGATCCTGCGGCGCTCCATCCGTTTGTAGTTTCTGACGCGTGATCCGGTAAGAATTGAATTCGATACTATGATCTGCTCGCCGGAGAGCGAACGGATCCTCGTTGTCTTGAGTCCTATCTTTTCTATGGCCCCGAGCACGTCGTCGAAGATCAGGAAATCACCGACCTCGAAGGGGCGGTCGAACAGGATTACGAAATAGCTGAACAGGTCGCCAAGGAGCGCCTGCGCTGCAAGAGCAACCGCGATGCCGCCGATACCAATGCCGGCGATGATGGTCGATATCTTGAAACCAAGATTGTCCAGCAGGAACATGATGCCGACCACCCATATCGCCATATTGAGAATTGCCAGAAGCGGCTTCAACCGGTTGGTTCCGGCGTCTCCCTGCTGCATGTAGCGGTTGAATGCCGAGGTTGCGGCGACCACGAGGAAGCGTACGACCAGCCATGTGAGCAGGATAATGAAGACCGAGCGGATCGCGACCGCGAACTGAGGCGGCGGCGCAAGCACGCGGATGGCGGCGTAGAGCGCGCCGATGTAGAGGCCCGGAATCACGAAGCGGCGCACCAGCGTCAGAATAAAGGGAGCGCTGAGCGGCTGAACCGGCTGACCCTCCTCCTCTTTCTGCCGTCTCTTCTCCCGGCGTATGAGAGTGCGGCGGACGATTTCGAGGATGATGAACGCGCCGACGAGAATAGCCAGCGAAATCAGATAGTCGATAACCGTTCTGCCGAGGAACGGCGTCTGAAGAAAACTGGTCATGGGTCCCCCAATCTGGATTGGCTGGTATAAAAGATAAGGAATTCCAGGCAGTTCGTCGGCGGCGCAACTTCATCTTTCCTTCACCTGTTTCCGATACGGTTCCTCTGGAGGCACGCATGATATACACGCGCGTTCTGTTTCTCACAACTGCGTTTGCAGCAGTCGCCCTTTACGCGGTATCGGCCACCCCCGCATCGGCAGCCGATACGGCTGTGTACCGGTGGACGGGCCGCGCTCAGCCGCCGGCTGTTCCCGAGATCCCGGTGAATTCAGCGGGCTATACAAA
>CAZNYW010000097.1:7618-11652 GCA_964577375.1 uncultured Spirochaetales bacterium
AACAGCGTCGCGATGCCGCGACTGAGGCGTGAGGCAATCCGGGCCCAGGGCTCCCATGTGCGCCTCATAAGCGGGGCGACCTTCACGAGCGAGGCATTCCATCTTTCCCTGCACACCGCACTGGTGAAGGCAGTGAACTGACGAGGGGAGCTACGGCGAAAGGCGCGCTCCGTCTCCGGCTCGCAAGGCCGGCGATGCGTCAAGCGGAGCCTGAAACTGGTAGGAGGCGCCGGGGGCGCTCTCGACAGTGATTCGGGCGTGCAGCTCACCGGCGATGGCGCTGATGATCTGCAGACCCATACCGTCTGTTTCCGGCGGCAGGCCCCGCCCCCCGTCGGAGACGCGAAGCGTAAGAAGAGCGTCGTCCTCGTCGTATGACGCCTCTATCGACACGCGGTGATCGCCGCCGGGCCCGGTGCCGTGCTTCACCGCGTTTGACAGAAGCTCGTTCAACATTATCGTCAGCGATACGGCAAAGTCCCCGTCGACCCTGCATCCTGTCACGGGCGGCTGGTAAACGAATGTCACGCGCGGATAACCAGATTCGAACCACCCTACGGTCGAGCGGAGAACCTCGTCGATCGACACCAGGTGGTCTCCGGTTGTCCGATAGAGCAGCCGGTGAGTCCGCGAGATTGCGCCTATTCCCGAGCGGATGTTTTCGAGCGCGCCCGTTGGATCCCGAGGGTCTGCGGACCGGATATTGACTATGCTCGACACAACCTGGAGATTGTTGCGCACTCGATGCTCGAGCTCGTTGAGTGACTGCTGGACCGAGCTGCGAAGCTCCCTTTCCAGTTCCGCGGATCTTGCGTAGCCGCGCACCAGGCAATTGGCGGCGTAGGAAAGGATGAGCGCAATGAAGGCGAAGTTGATGGTTATGACTGCGGTTGCGGCTTGATCGAGCTGCTAGGGCAGGAGTCCGGCGGAGCACGAGAGCGCGAACGCAATCTGGGTGACGATGGCGAGCCTGTTGGCCGCGCCGATGACGGGAAGTTCCGCAAACAATGCGGTCAGGAACACGAACGCGAAGAGAAAGAGGCTTCCGGCACCGAAGGGGCCGGCATATATCAGCAGTGCCACCCCGATCAGGTAGAACATCAGCATCGCCGAGAAGACCTTCACCCGATAGCTGAATCGTCTCGAGAATCCGACGACGATGCCCGCATATGCGATGCCCAGCGTATCCACCGCGAATACTACCCACAGGCCGCTTCGTATGGAGAGGTAGGCACTGGGAAAGTAGGCGAAGGCACCACCTGCCAGAAATATCAGCAGCAGGCGACCGAGGAGACGCTCGCGCAGATCGGCCGGCCGTGTGTCGACGCGATTCCTGTCCGCCCGTCCGGGCAGCTTCATGCCTTTCCCGAGGATGGAAGTGTTACCGACTCCCCCTTGCGAATACTGTGCGACTTCCGACATTCCGAATCCCCGTGAGTCCCGAAGACAGGCTCATATATCTCTTTTTCAAAAAGAATGTCTAAAAAGTACACTATAATAAAAAGATGTTCAACTAGTTTTCAGACGGAACAGGGCCGGTCGACTCGCTCACGATGAGCTGCGACGGCTGATATTCCACCTGCCGTTGTCGGTGCTGTACGGGGGATACGTCCTCTTCATTGCCTCATTCGTGATACGGCTCGCCGCTTCCGCGGTACGGCTGCTGCGCCCTGACTGGCAGGAAAAACTGTAGAGAGGATCCCCATATGCACATTGCGTTCGTCGCCATGATAGTTGCGCTCATCGGTCTGACCGTGCTCGGTTTTCCGGTCGGTGTATCGATGATCGTGAGCGGATTTCTCTACGTGCTGCTTGCGCATCTGGATCCGGGGTTTGTGACCCAGCAGCTGGGGGAGGGCCTTTTCACCAATTTCCTGGGGCTCGCCATTCCGCTGTTCATCTTTTCCGCAAAGGTGATGAACTCCGGAAGCGTCACCGACCGGCTCCTGAAGTTCATCCTCGCGATCGTCGGCCGTTTCCGCGGAGGGCTCGGCTACGTGAAGGTGGTGACCAACGTCTTCTTCGCCGGCATGAGCGGCAGCGGTGTCGCCGACGCGGCAGGTGTTGGCGTGGTGCTGTTCCGGATGATGACGCAGAACGGGCTCTATCCCCCGGGGTTTGCCGCAGCGCTTTCATCCGCCGCATCGACCATCGGCGCGATCATTCCCCCATCGATTATCATGATCCTCTATGCGCTGGTCTCGGATGCCTCGATCGGCGCTCTGTTCATGGCGGGAATAGTCCCCGGCCTCCTCATGGGGCTGAGCCTGATGGCCCTCATCTACATGGCGGCGAGGCGCCGCGAGTTCCCCACCGAGCCCGGCGTCGCCCTCGTGGTCGCGCTGAAGCTTTTTCTGAGCGCGATGTTGCCGATCCTCACCCCGGTGATCCTGCTCGGCGGCATCTACTCGGGCATGTTCACGCCTACCGAGGCTGCGGCGGTAGCGGCGGGCTATGCGATCATTCTGACGACGATTGTCTACCGCGACCAGAAATGGGCGGGTTTCTACCGGATCATAGTCGAAACGGCGCGCGATACGGCAGCCGTAATGATGATCTACGCCGGCGCGCTCGTGTTCAGCTTCGTGGTCAACCTCGTGCAGGTTCCTGTCCACATCGGCGCGCTGCTGAACAGCCTGAACCTGTCCAACCACGCCTTTCTGATCGCGATAATGGTGGTGTTTCTGCTGCTCGGCGCCTTCATAGACGGAAACGCCCTGATACTCGTGGCATTTCCCCTGGTGCTTCCCGCGATCAAAGCGCATGGCATCGACCTGGTTTTCTTCGGCGTGCTCGCGTGCGTCAACATACAGCCGGGAAGCATCACGCCTCCCTACGGCATCGTGCTGTTCATCATGAGCAGTCTGACCGACACGCCGCTCTGTGCGATCATCCGCAACATCTGGCCCTTCATCCTGGCACTGGTCGCGGCACTGTTTGTGATGGTCCTCTTTCCCGATATCGTGCTATGGCTGCCCCACCTGGTGGGCGCCGGGAAATAGCTACAGGGCGCCCGAACGGCGCGCCTCTTCGTGCCAGAGCTCGATTGCCTTGAAGCTTTCCGGCCGCTGAGGCGCCGGGTTTCTGCAGAACGCCTGCATCGAGACTCCGCGAATTGCGCACAGATGCTTTGCGGTGGCAGGGTAGGAACCACCGCGCTCCATCGTGCTGTCCAGCATGACGAGCTGCTCGTGGAGGCGGGCAGCCTCGTCGTATTTCTTTTCCGCAGCCTGCCGCCAGAACTTCACCACCAGATCGGATGCCGCGGTGGTGACGATTGCCATGATCCCGCCGGCTCCCTTCCTGATCGAATCGAGCATGTAAGGCGCGTTCGCCTGAAAGACGGTCGCTCCTCCCCTGACGTCGATCTTCGCCGTGATACCGTCCATTGTGCAGGTGGTGTCCTTGATTCCGGCCAGCCCGTGGCGGGCGGCAAGGTCTCCAAACACCTTCGCGTCGACAAAATAGGGGCTTACCATCGGCCACTCGTAGATGAGCCCGGGCACCGGTGCATCATCGAGAAGCCCGGCGAAGTATTCCCCGAGCTTTTTCTGCTCCACGCCGAGGCCGGGCGGAGGCACGAGAACGACGCCCGCGACGCCCGTGTCCGCCATACGGCGAACTTCGTCCCGGTGCTGATCAAGCGCGGGAAGAAGATTCGCGGTGGCCACCACCGGCACCTTGCCTGCAATTTCCACCGCAAGTCTGGCGAGCTCGAGACGCTCTTCCAGCGTAAGCCATTTCATCTCACTCGAGCCGCATACGGCAAAAAGCCCGTTCGGGGACTGCTCGGCCTGCCACGCCACATAGCGTTCATAGGAATCGAAGTCTATGCTCCGGTCCTCGTGAAAAGGGGTGAGAAGAAGGGAAAAGACGCCGCTGAAGCTGCCGGCGTCCGGTCGGGGGGCCTTCCGGCTTTCAGTATTCATAAGAACAGAATATGCCCTTTGGTGGTCTCGAACAAGGCATGGAATCGGTAGTATCAAGAAGCCTGTTGATACCATGAGTCCAGATCAGCAAGCGCATACGCAGGA
>CAZNYW010000098.1:0-11508 GCA_964577375.1 uncultured Spirochaetales bacterium
TAGACACGGGCCAACCGGCCATCCGGCCCGCCCTTTCTGTCTCTCTCAGCCCTTCACCGATCCTGCGAGAATTCCGCGGATGAAATAGCGCTGCATCGAGAAGAACACGATGAGCGGCAGCAGCACCGAGATGAACGCTGCGGAGGTCAGGTACTCCCAGCCCTGTCCGCGTGAGGTGACCAGATTGCTGATGGCAACTGTCAGCGGCGCCACGTTCGGCGATCCGCCCAGGTAGACCAGGGCGACCAGAAGGTCGTTCCACGCCCACATGAACTGAAAGATCGAAAGTGAAGCAATCGCCGGTATCGAGAGCGGCAATACAAGGCGATAGAAGATCGTGAAGTTGTCGGCGCCGTCGATCCTTGCCACCTCGAAGAGCGACCCGGGAAGCTCACCGATGTAGTTTCTCAGCAGATAGACCGCGAAGGGCATACCGTAGGCGGTATGCGCAAGCCAGACTCCCGGGAAGGTACCGGACAGGTGCACCTTGTTGTACGCGCGGAGAATTGGTATCAGGGTCATCTGAATCGGCACAACCAGCAGTGCGACGACGATCAGGAATACAACCGTCCGGCCCGGAAAGTTCAGCCACGCGAGGGTATAGCCTGCGAATGCTGCTATGAGAATCGGCATTATGGTTGCCGGAATAGCTATGGTGAGGCTGTTGAGAAAGGCGGTCGAAATATTGGCCTGCGTCAGCACGTGTATGTAGTTCTGGAATGTGAACCGGTAGGGGGGAACCAGGGCGGTCCACCAGCCGGAAGCGTTGATGGCGGGTGCCGTACGAAACGAGCTTACCAGCAGGCCCAACGAGGGAACCAGCCAGATAGCTAGTACCAGGAGTATGACGAAGTGAAGCGGGATCCGCACCAGCGTCCGTCGCACCTGCTCCCTACGCTTGGAGGGGGACGGGAGTATTATTGGTTCCTGTTCTACCTTGTTCGATTGCTCGAGGATGTCTCTCCCTGCGTCGCTCATGCAACCTCCTATTTCTGCGAGACGAACTTCCGGATGTTCATTACTACGACCGGGATGACCGCTATGAACAGAATGGTGGCAAGCGTTGCCGACCGTCCGTTGTTCTGGTAGATGAACAACTGTTTATAGAGCTCGTTCGCAATGACGTTTGTCTGATAATTGCCTGCCGTCATGACGTAGACGATATCGAAGATCTTCAGGACGTTGATGATCATGGTGGTAAGCACGACAACGATGGTCGACGAGATAAGCGGAATGATGATCCGCCAGAAGACCTGCCACTCGTTCGCTCCGTCGATCCGGGCCGCCGACAGGAGATCCGCCGGTATGCCCTTCAGCGATGCCGAGAGGATCACCATACAGAATCCGGTCCACATCCACAGCCCAACCGCGATGAGGGCAAAGTTGTTGCCGGGAGAGTTGACCGTCCACGCGAGGGGCTGGAAATGCGGAAAGACACTCACGAGGAGCGCATTAAGCGTTCCGGTCTGCGGCTCCCCTGGTGGCTTGTACTGATACATGAATTTCCAGATGACACCGGCGGCCACGTATGAGATCGCCATGGGAAGAAAAAGCAGTGAGCTCGCAGTCTTCTCATATCGAACGCGGTCGATGAGCACCGCCATCACCACCCCAATCGCTGTGGTGAGAAACGGGAGAATCAGCCAGAAAAGATTGTTCCTCAGAACCATCAGCATGTCGGCGGTACTGAAAACGTATATATAGTTCTTGAGCCCGACGAAGTGCTCACCCTTCGGGCCCTGGAAACTGATTATGATCGTGTTGATGACCGGATAGACCAGATAGAAACCAATTATCAGTAGCGCAGGAAGGATCCAGATGTAGGACCGGACCGAATCCATCTTCTGCGCCCGCCTGGGGCGGTACCCAATCTTTACCAGCTTTTCGCCGATCCATGTGTAGGCAACGAGCACGGCCGGCACAAGAATTATTGACGCGATGGTCGTAATGACTGCGCCTGCTCCCATACAACCTCCCCTGATTTTTGTAACACCCCGGGGAGCCGAACTGAGATCGGTGTAGTTCGGAGTGCTACAGAGAAAAGGGGCGCCGGAGCGCCCCTTGCCACCAAGCTAGTCTCAGCTTCCGCCGTAGGACTGGCTGCGGACGTTGTCCAACTGCTTGAGAATGTTGTCCAGATCACTCGGATTTTTCACATAGTTGAGTATTGCGGTCCAGAAGGCCGAGTTCATCTGTGCAGGCATGCTGTCCGACGCGTCGAACACTACAATGTCGGTGTTCGCCATGATCTGGGCTGCCTGCTTGGTGATGGGATCGTCGTACTTCGAGAGCGGTACCGCCGTGTTGGGCGAAATCGCACCGGTCTTGATCCATGCAGCCTGAGCACCTGCAGTGCTGAGGTACTTAATCAGCGCAGCGGACTGCTTGTTGTTGTTGAACATGGACAACGCGTCGCCTGAGACCTCGAGCGATTTGGCGTACTTCGGATCGATCGACGGGAAGCGGAAGATGTTGAAGTCTTTCCCTGGCTTCAGGTTCTTGAAGTGGTCGGTGATGAATCCTTCGAGGAAGGTCGCCTGAAAGGTGAGGTATGCCTTCGGCGGGTTCTGGAAAAGCGGATCGGCAGCATCGCCGAAGTTGGTGGAGAGCATGTTCTGGGCGCCGCCGTAGACCATGTTCTTGTTTGCGACGATCTGTCCCCATGCCTGAAATGCCTTCTTGACCTCATCGGAGGTCCATGCGAGCTTGCCCTGATACCACTTCTGATACTCGGTCGGTCCCCACATCTTAAGGAATATATTCTCTATCCAGTCCGTGCCCGGCCAGCCGCTTGCCTGTCCGCTCTCCAGACCGATGGACCACGGGGCAGTGCCGGTGTTCTGGGCGATCTTCTTGGAAAGACTGATCAGCTGGTCCCATGTCTGGGGAATGGCGAAATTGTTCTGATCCTTCTGATGGACATTGTACCAGATGAAGCCCTTGGCGGCCGCCTTGGTGAAGAGTCCGACCAGCTTGCCGTTCACCGTACCACGGTCGAGCCATCCCTGCGCGTAGTCCTTCTTAATTGTGGCCATATCGAGGATTCCCGAAAGGTCCACGAGTTTTCCCTGATCGGCGAACTGCCGCATCTGGCCGGGATTCGGGAAGGCGACGAGATCCGGCGGATTTCCGGCGCTGACGCGTGTGGTGAGGATGGCCATCATATCGCGCGTCCCGGTGTAATTTACCTGAATGCCGGTGTCCTTTTCGAACGGCGCGAGTATATCTTTTTGCAGCACGTCCTGCTCGTTTCCGCTCCAGCTCGCTACAAGCTGAACGCTGCCACCGATTTGTCCGGTGTTGCCGGTCGACTTTTCCGCTTTGCCGTTTGCAAACGCGAGGGCCGCCGTCATCAGCACAAGACCTGCGACGAGAACCACTCTTTTCATGGTTTCCTCCTGTTGGATTAGTTTGACACTAAGCGCGGTGAGCGCTTAGCGCGTTACTAATAAGAAGTATAACGCCTTGGTTGAACTCACGGCAAGGAGAATTATCCTCCACAGCTTACGGCAGGATTGGCCCTATTTGAGATCAGGACCCGCCGAGTCTCGCCTGCGCCTCGCTGATCGGCTGCATACTGGCCGTAACGTCGCTGAGCTTCCAGTCACGGAAATTGTTCTTCGATCGCAATTCCCGCAGAAGCGGAGTTGCCTGATCAACCGTCAGTGGAAATCAGTTTGTCCGGATCCAGGTACGGGAGTCATCGGCGGGCTTGTAGAGCGTGTAAGTCAGAATCCTCGAGGGGATGGTGATTCGCCCCGGCTCGAGGACGAAGGTAAAGTTCGGATGCCAGACCGTGGGCGGTATAAAGAAGCTTGTTGATGCCGCTTCGCGCCAATTTCATCCAGGATGGCAACCTGGCGCCTCAACTGCCCCGGTGGACGCCGAAAAAGGCATCGAAATCGTCTAATCTTTTTCACTACAACACTTAAGACTCAAATATCAACACGCTTCTTGATACCACCCAGACCGTGCGGGGATGGAGACTGTCATAGATGAACTGCTGTTTCGAAATGCGGTAGGGTCCGGGAGCGAGGCCCCGTACGAAGACCATCGTGGTCCATGGTCCCGTTTCCACCTGGCGCTGCACGGATCGATCGTTGATGCCTTCGATGGTGAGCATGGCGCGGCCGAAGGGGTTCCCGGGCGCCTCCTGCCGGAGCTGAACCGGAATAACCAGCAGTGTGTCATTCGCCGATGCGTGCGCAGGGAACGAAGCGCAGGACGACAGGAGAAGCAGTACGGTCCAGGCAGACAGGGCCATCGCGGCGATTCGACGCGTGAGAGGCATGATTTCCTCCGTTGTACATTCGGCGGGGAAATGCAAATGCGAGTGGTGATCCACATTTGAAGCGTTTGACCGCCTGGAGCGCAGGCCGTAGGTTCTAACCGAATCACGGCCGCAGCAGGCGGTAAAGGTTGCCGGTTTGGCGCGTTTCCCCTACTATGAAATCCAGATGACTGACGCCAGTTGCATTCCCGACGGAGGGCGATAGCTATGGGTTCGCGCGTCTGGCCCGGGCGGCCCTTTCCGCTCGGCGCAACCTGGGATGGTTCCGGTACCAACTTCGCACTCTTCTCGGCGCACGCCGAGCGCGTCGAGCTCTGTCTGTTCAGTGACGACGGCCAGCGGGAGAGCGAACGGATACCGATGCCGGAGTACACCCACGAAATCTGGCACGCCTACCTACCCGACGTTCGTCCCGGGCAGCTCTACGGGTACCGCGTTTACGGCCCCTATGATCCCGAGCACGGCCACCGATTCAATCACAACAAGCTCCTTCTCGACCCCTATGCCCTCGATTTTCAGGGAAGGATTCGATGGCACCCCTCGCATTATGGATACGTTATCGGCGACAAAAAGAAGGACCTCTCCTTCGACCGCCGAAACAGCGCTCCCTATATGCCGAAATGCAGGGTTGTGGATCCGGCCTTCACCTGGGGAGAGCGGCCGCCGCCTCAGCGAACCTGGGATGAAATGGTGATCTACGAAATGCACGTGGCCGGCCTCACCATGACCCACGCCGAAGTGCCAGAGGGCGCCCGGGGTACATTCACCGGACTCTCCCACCCGGCGGTCGTCGACTACCTTCGGAGGCTCGGTGTTACCGCGGTCGAGCTCCTTCCGGTGCAGGCCTTTCTGCACGACAACCACCTGCTCGACCGGGGGCTCGACAACTTCTGGGGATACAACAGCATTGGCTTCTTCGCGCCGCAGCCCGAGTATCTGCAGCGGGGCGACATCCGGGAGTTCAAGACCTTCGTACAGGTGATGCACGATGTCGGGATCGAGGTGATCCTCGATGTCGTCTACAATCACACCGGCGAAGGGAACCACCTCGGGCCGACACTCTGCTTCCGCGGTATCGACAACAGGTCCTACTATTATCTGCAGGACGGAAACGAGCGCTATTACAACGACTTCACGGGCACCGGAAACGCTCTTGAGCTTCGCCATCCTCAGGTGCTGCGCATGGTGACCGACTCCCTTCGGTACTGGGTGCAGGTGATGAAGGTCGACGGGTTCCGGTTCGATCTGGCAACCACCCTCGCCCGCGTGAACGGCGAGTTCGATCCTCACGCAGGCTTTCTGGACGCAGTAGCGCAGGATCCGGTGCTGTCGGAGGTGAAGCTTATTGCGGAGCCCTGGGACACCGGGCTCGGGGGATACCGGATGGGCGCTTTCCCGCCCGGCTGGGCCGAATGGAATGATCAGTACCGGGACACGGTGCGCCGGTTCTGGCGCGGCGACGGAGGCGTCGTTCCGGTGCTCACCTCGCGGGTCTCCGGGTCGAGCGACGTTTTCGGCCGACGCGGCCGTCGTCCCTGGGCGAGCATCAATTTCATTACCGCGCATGACGGCTTCACCCTTCGCGATCTGGTGAGCTACAACAGCAAACACAATGAAGACAATCTCGAGGAGAACCGCGACGGGCGCGACGAAAACTTCAGCTGGAACTGCGGGACAGAGGGAGATACCGACGATCCGGAGGTTCACCTGCTGCGAATGAAGCAGATGCGGAACATGCTTGCAACCCTCATTCTCTCGCAGGGAGTACCGATGATCACCGCCGGCGATGAAATCGGAAAAACACAGCGCGGAAACAACAATGCCTACTGCCAGAACAACCGGATCAGCTGGATAGACTGGGACGGCGCCGATTCGCAGGAGGGCCGTGCGCTGCTCGAGTTTACGCGTCGGCTTCTTGCGCTGCGCCGCGATCACATCATCTTCCGCCGGTCCCGGTTCTTCCGCGGAGAGACCATTCCCGGGACCGAGGTGAAGGACGTGACCTGGCTGACGGCGGACGGTGGGGAGATGAGCGAAGAGGACTGGCATTCGGGCGAGCTGCGGTTCATCGGCATGCTATTGAGCGGTGAGGCGGGGGCGAAGTACCTCACCATCAGAGGTGAGCCCGAACCGGACGACACCTTCCTGGTCCTGATGAACGCATCCGACGGACCGACGGAGGTGACGGTGCCTGACTCGGGCGGCGGCGAATACTGGTCGGTGGTGGTGGATACTTCGGAGAATCGGGCGCCCGGCGAGAAGTTCGCGAGCGAGATGTCAGCGCGGTCGCTGCTTGTCCTGATCCGAAAGGAATCCGAGTGAAGCGCTTCTATCGCTATCCATCCGGCGCTCAGTTCGTCGACGGTGTAACCACCTTCAGCCTCTGGGCCCCCGGCGCCGAATCGGTTGAGCTGGTACTGTACGGCAGCGCCGCCGGAAAGGCGGAAACGCGCCTTGCGCTGCAATCGCGTGAAGACGGCTTCCATTCTGCGCAGCTTCCCGGGCTCAAGCCGGGCGACCGGTACCGTTACCTCGTGAACAGCGGGCAGCTCGTGCCCGATCCGGCATCGCGATTCCAGCCGGAGGACGTCCACGGCCCGAGCGAAATCGTCGATCCGCGGTCCTACGAGTGGCAGCAAGAGCGGTGGAACGGCATCTCCTGGGAAGAGTGCGTACTCTATGAGCTCCATCTCGGCACCTTCACCGGGGAGGGAACCTTCGCGGCCGCGGAGAAAAGGCTTTCCCATCTGCGGCAGGCCGGAATAACCGCGGTAGAGCTGATGCCGGTTTCCGATTTCTCGGGTCGCAGGAACTGGGGCTACGACGGCGTGCTTCCCTACGCTCCCGATTCCTCCTACGGCCGCCCGGAAGAGCTCAAGCGCTTCGTCGACGCGGCACACGGACTGGGAATGGCAGTATTCCTGGACGTCGTCTACAACCACTTCGGTCCGGACGGGAATTACCTCTGGCTCTACGCTCCCGACTTTTTTACGCACGAGGTGTCCACCCCATGGGGAGACGCCATCGACTTCCGGAAATCCCCCGTTCGCGACCTATTCATCCACAACGCGATCTACTGGCTCGAGGAATACTTCATCGACGGCCTGCGCCTCGACGCGGTCCACGCGATCCACGATCCGTCGGACGAGCATTTTCTGAACCAGCTTGCCCGGACGGTGCACAGCAGCATTGCCGGCGGCCGGCAGGTTCACCTGGTGTTGGAGAACGACCGCAACGAATCGAGGTACCTCGATCCGGGCAGCGCGAATGGATTCACCGCACAGTGGAACGACGATTTTCACCACGTCGCGCACTGCCTGGCAACCGGAGAATCGGGCGGTTACTACGCCGATTTCGCGGCCGACGGCCGGATGCTGCTCGAGAGATCGCTCGCCGAAGGATTCGTCTTTCAGGGTGAGAGCTCACCCTTCCGCGGCGGCGAAACGCGGGGAGAGCCGAGCGCGGAGCTTCCGCCCACCGCTTTCGTCAACTTCCTTCAGAATCACGATCAGGTCGGCAACCGTGCCTTCGGCGAAAGGCTTACGCAGCTCGGCGATCCCCCTCTGATCGAGCTCCTGATCTGCATCCAGTGTCTCGCGCCCCACATCCCCATGCTTTTCATGGGTGAGGAGTTCGGGGCCACCGTTCCCTTTCAGTACTTCTGCGACTTCCACGACGAGCTCGCCGCCGCAGTTCGTGAGGGCCGCCGAAGGGAGTTCGCCTCCTTTCCCCAATTCCGCGATCCGGAGGCGCGGAGCCGCATCCCCGACCCGAATGCTTCTGAAACATTCGCCCGCTCGAAGCTTCGCTGGGAGGAGCTGGATACCGACGCCGGAGCCGCGCGGCTCGAGCTCTACCGCTCGCTTTTCGCGGTCCGCTGCGAATGCCTTGTCGGAAGAATGGGCGGTGCGAAGATCCTGTCTCGCGATGCTGCTTCCGAATTCGAGGTGGTACATTTAACCTGGGCGCTCGCCGACGGGAGCCTGTGGAGCGTCTGCTATAATCTGTCAGGCAGGGGAGAGCAGATGCCCGGCGCCGACGATCCCGGCGTGCTCGTCTTTGCTCATCCGGCAGGCGGCGAAGGAGAGCTCGCGGCGGGCCGGGTTACGGCCCGAACCGTCGCCGCGTTTCGCCGGGAGGGCGGCGACGACTCATGAGCACCGGGACCCCTCCAGCCTATCCGCGCGCTACGATTCGCCTGCAGTTCAACGCGGAGTTCACTTTCACCGAGGCCCGCGAGCTCGTCCCCTACCTGGCATCGCTCGGTTTCAGCCATCTGTACGGCTCTCCGATTCTGCTCGCACGGCCCGGCTCGACTCACGGGTACGACATCATCGACCATTCCCGGCTGAACCCGGAAATCGGCACTCCGGAAGACTTCGACGAGCTTGTCCGCACATTGCACACGTACGAGATGGGCTTCATCATGGATTTTGTTCCCAACCATATGGGAGTCGGAGGAGCCGACAACGGATGGTGGCTGGACGTGCTGGAATGGGGCCCGGCCTCGCCGTTCGCGCGGTTCTTCGATATCGACTGGCATCCCTTCGAGAAGAGTCTCGACGGCAAGGTGCTGCTGCCGGTGCTGGGCGACCAGTACGGCAGGGTCCTGGAGAATGGGGAGTTGAACCTTGCCTTCTCTGAGGACGACGGCTCCATGAGCGTCTGGTACTTCACCCACCGTTTCCCGGTTGCGATCCGCCACTACGCGCAGATCATCCGCGAGGTGGTGAGGGAGCTGAATGAGCCGCAGGGAGATGCTGCCGGAATCCTGAACGAGCTCGCCCGCCGTGCCGTAAAAATCGGCAAGGGAAGCAGCCGGCCGCGCACGCAGGCGATGGAGCACGCCGAAGCCCGCGACATCAAGGGCTCTCTCGCGGCTCTCGCCCGCAGCGAGGGGTCGGTCGCCGGGGCGATTGACCGGACGCTGCGGCGCTACAACGGGACTGCCGGCGAACCGCGAAGCTTCGATTCCCTGCACCGCCTGCTCGAGCAGCAGGCCTACCGCCCCTCCTACTGGCGTGTCGCCTCCAACGAGATCAACTACCGGCGTTTCTTCGACATTAACAATCTGGCGGCGATCCGAATGGAGGATCCCGAGCTGTTCGAGCTCACCCACGGGCTGCTCTTCCACCTCTTCGAGGAGGGAAAGATCCAGGGGTTGCGGCTCGATCATGTCGACGGCCTGTATGATCCGGCCGACTATTTCGAGCGGCTGCAGCACCGCGCCGCCTACACGCAGTTCAGGCAGCCTGCCCCCTCCGACGCCGGTCCGGTATCCGCCGGAGAGACGCCGGCCGCACCGGCTCCCAGCAGGGTGCGGATCGATCAGCCGCTCTACGTGATCGTCGAGAAGATCCTGGCGCATCACGAGCAGCTTCGCGGCAACTGGCAGGTTTCCGGCACCACAGGCTACGAGTACATGAACCTGTCGGGAGAGCTTTTCAACGATCCGGACGGCGAAGAGCCGTTCGAAACCATCTATCGGGAGGTCTGCGACGAAGAGGAGAGCTACGAGGAGGCTGCGCTGCGGGCCAGATACGGCATCATGACGAACAGCCTTGCGAGCGAGCTCAATGTCCTGGCGAACCGGTTCAATCGGCTCGCCAAGCAGAGCAGGCGGACGCGCGACTTCTCCCGAATCGGATTCCGCAACGCGATCGCCGACGTGGCGGCTCATTTTCCCGTCTACCGTTCCTACGTCGACGCCTGCGGCGCCAGCGACGAAGACCGCCGCGACATCGACTGGGCAGTCGCGCAGGCACGGAAGCAGGCGGCGATACCCGACACATCGATTTACGACTTCATTCACGACGTTCTCACCACCGACCTCGTTCAGGCGCGCGCCGGATCCGGATCCGGCGCTGCAGGCGGCCGCAGACGAGAGTTCCGACGGGCCGACGTGGTCGACCTTGCAATGAAGTTTCAGCAGTTCACCGGACCGGTAGCGGCGAAATCACTCGAGGATACCGCATTCTACCGCTACGTCAGATTCGTCGCGAGGAACGAGGTGGGCGCGGACCCGTCGCGCTTCTATGCGAGCCCACAGGCATTCCATCTGGAAAACCGCTATCGGGCGGGGAGCTGGCCGTTCTGCATGCTGACCACGGCGACGCACGACCACAAGCGGGGCGAAGACGTACGCATGCGGCTGGCCGCGCTGAGCGAACGGTCCGGGGAGTGGCGCGCCTTCATCGCGCGTATGGCTGAGCTCGGAAGCTTTTTCAAGACGGAGGTTGACGGCGAGGCGGCCCCGTCGGCGCCCGACGAGTACTTTTTCTATCAGACGGTGCTCGGTACCTGGCCCTTCGAGCTGTCCGGTTCCGAGTACCCGGGAATCGAGGACTACGCGGCCCGGATCTCCGCCTACATGAGAAAGGCGGCGCGCGAAGCGAAGGTACGCACCGGCTGGACGGCGGTCAATGAGCCCTACGAGACTGCGCTCGCACATTTCGTGGAATCGGTCCTCAGCCTTCGGCGCGGCCGGATTCTGCTTCGCGAGATTGAGTCGTTCATTGCCCAGATCGCGCCGGCGGGGGCGGTATACAGCCTTTCTCAGCTGCTCCTCAGGCTGACGGTTCCCGGCGTGCCGGATACCTACCAAGGCTGCGAGCTCTGGGATCTCACGCTGGTCGATCCGGACAACCGCCGCCCGGTGGACTTTGAGCTGCGGCGACGTCTCTTCAGCAGCTGCTCTGAAGCGATCGGCGGAAAGGGCGACCTGGGCGACACCTGCGCACGGCTGCTCAAAAGCTGGCGAGACGGCGGGATCAAGCAGTACCTGCTCGCCGCTGCGCTCAAGCTGCGAGCCTCCGAGCCGGACCTCTTCGCTGCCGGCTCCTATGAGCCGATAGAGACTGCCGGCGTTCACGGAAAGAGCGTGGTGGCCTTCTCCCGCGAGCTTGGCGGCTCGGCCGTCATCGTCGTCGTGCCGCGGCTCGTGGCCGGTCTGAGCTGGCGGGAAGACGTCCCGCTCCCTTCGGGGTGGGACGACACAGAGCTGCGTCTTCCGGCGCCGCCCGATGCGGAGACCCGGACGGGCGAATCCCGGGAGTACCGCGACCAGTTGACCGGCCGCCTGCACCGCATCGAGCCGGGCGGAACGGTGCCGGTCGGTGAGCTCCTGGCCCGATTTCCCGTCTCGCTCCTCTACTCTTCCGCCGAGAAGTATCAAGAACCCTGTGGATAAAATCAGGGGAGTAATTCCGCGGTAAGTA
>CAZNYW010000099.1:0-11167 GCA_964577375.1 uncultured Spirochaetales bacterium
GAACCGGTGCATAAAGGTTTTGCAGACCTCTCCCTTACCACTTGGGTACGGCGCCGTATGATAATTGCTGTGTCCGCTACTGTAGCAGAACGTCCGCTTGTTGTCCAGCGTGAACGATTGCTCCAACCTGTGCCGCCTATAGTGCTATTAGGATTATTATGGCAAATATATCAACTATACTCCTTTGAGCCTATATACCACGGACGTAGATTAGGTATAATATATGCCAGTCGCGCGGAGGGGGAGCCAGCCCGACGTATCGACTGATCCCCGGAGAACAGAGATGATTGATGCAGCACTTGTCAACGATCTAACTGAAATAATAAGCCAGGCCCTGAATCAGGAACAGCTCGACGCCTTCGGGCAGCTCGTGGTAAAGGGATTCGATGCGCATCGGACCCTGAAACTCGACCGCCACGTTACCGTCCCAAAGCGCACTGCAGCGTCGGCTCTCATACAGCTGTGCAATGAGAGCCGTAAGACCGAAGAACTCCTCCAGCTTCTGATCGAAACCGACGGTCGGCCGGTGCACGGGAAGATAGTGAACTTCGCCGATCTCGAGGTTTTCCTCGGGAGGCTTGCGCGTTCGGGAATCGTGTACGACTATCGCCGCCGGAAGATCAAGCGGGTCGACAAGGACCTTTCGGAGCTTCGAAACTGGGGCTCACTCCGTGACGGAAAGCTCTACGACATTACGGTTGCGAGCATCGATATCGTCGACAACTCCGCCCTCGTTCGCAGGTTTGGCAACCGGACGGTCGAGAAGCTCTACCACAGGCTCTGGGATCTTCTGCGGTTCGAGCTGTCGCGGTACGACGGCCGGGTGTGGAACTGGGCCGGCGACGGCGGAATCATCGCATTCGCCATGAAGGACAGCGAGTCCCGGGCCGTGAAGTGGGCGCTTTCGGTGCAGCGGCTTCTCCCGGTTTTCAACGCCGACGGCGACAATCCGGTTGAGGAATGCGTCCGTGTGCGCATCGGCATCAGCACCGGCAGGATGAAGTTTCAGTCGGACACCGGGAGCATCGTGGCGGACGCGATCAACTACGCGGCGCACCTCGAAAAGCAGCGGGCCCAGCCTGAGGCGGTGGCGATAAGCGATTCGGTTCACGCAGCGCTGTCGTCGAAGCTCGCCGCACTGTTCGTCCCGGAAGGCGAGTTCGAGGGGCAGCCCTTCTACAGCTGCAATCTGTCAGGCCGCCCCGCGGTCGCCGCTGAACCCGGAACCGGGGTCAGCGACCGGCAGCACGAACCATCGTAACAAACTCGCTCACTTTTTCCTCGATAAAGGCAATTCCCTCGCGCCAGAATGCCGGTTTCTCGATGTTGAAGCCGGCCGACTTCGTGACCTCGACTGCCGAGGCGCGGCCCGTCAACTGGAGGACCCTGCGGTACCGTTCCGGAAATCCGGAAGGCTCCTGCTGGTAGAGCTGGTAGAGTCCCAGCCCGAAGAGCTGGCCGAATGCGTAGGGAAAGTTGTAGTAGGCGAGTCCGGGACTGTAGTAGTGGCCCTTCACGGCCCACATGTAGGGATGGAGGAGCTTAGGGTCGAGCGCGTCGCCGTAGGTGGCCTTCTGCGCTTCGATCATCAATTTTGAAAACTCCTCCGCGCCAAGCTCGCGG
Source organism: uncultured Spirochaetales bacterium (assembly GCA_964577375.1). Classification (GTDB taxonomy): domain Bacteria; phylum Spirochaetota; class Spirochaetia; order DSM-27196; family DATKUC01; genus DATKUC01. The sequence continues at coordinate 1,624 of CAZNYW010000099.1, forward strand.
TCGGCGCGAAGCTCCATCACCCTGTTTTCGAAGCGATACCGGGAAAGGATGTCGACTATCACCTGGGTAGTGTTCTGGAGGAAGGTCTCCAGAATGGTAATCTTTTCTTCCGGCGTCGCATTGGCGAGGGCGCTGTTGTAGACGATCGTCTCCGAAAAGATCGAAGCGGTCTCTGCAAGCGTCATCGGATAGGCGCGGTGAATTGCCGAATCGTCCCGCAGCACCTCGTGATGATATGCGTGGCCAAGCTCGTGAGCGAGCGTCGAGACGTCGCTGAAGCTTCCGTCGAAATTCGCCAGTATCCGGCTTGCGCCGGCAAGCGGCAGCGACTGGCAGTAGGCTCCGCCGACCTTTCCCGAACGCGGTTCGGCGTCGATCCATTTCTTGGCGAACGCCTGTCTGGCGAACGCACCCATGTCCGGCGCAAACTCGGTGAACTTCTCGACGATGAACTTCTGAGCTTCCGAAAACGACCAGGATCTGCTCTGTGTGCCGACAGGCGCGAAAATATCGAAAAAGGCGAGCTTCTTGAGTCCGAGAAAGCGAGCCTTCGCCTTGAGATAGGTGCGGAAGACCGGGAGCGACCCCTCCATCACCGAGATGAGCGCATCAAGCGTCTTTCGATTGATCCGCGCCTGAAAAACCGAGCGATCGAGGGTCGACTGGTACCGCCTGCGTCTGTTGAGGATGGCCGAGAATCCCTTGACGCCGTTGAGCGCATAGGATAGCGGTATCTCCGCCTGCTTCCACGCACCGAGCTCGAGCTCGTACGCCTTTTTCCGGACTGCGCGATCCGCATCGTATGCCATACCGCGCAGCTGGATCACCGACCGGCTGTCTCCGCTCTTTTCGTCCCACGTGACCGAGATGGTTGAGGACACTGCCTCCTGGAGTCTCCCCCACGCGTCTCCGCCCGGCCGAAGGAGATCTGCGGCAAGATCCTCCTCTGCAGCGGACATCTGCCGGTCGCGCTGGAAGAGTTGAAGGTCGAGAAAGTATCTGTACTCACCGATCTCCTGTGATACTGCAAGTATGCCGGGGAGCTTGTTTCGAATTGTGGCAAGGTTGGTACGAAACTGCACCCGGGCCCGCTGCAACGGGAGGGTGATCGCTTCGATTGCGTTGATCTCTTCGAGCGCCCTCCGGTCCCGTGTGTTTACCGAGTACTGCAGATAGGCGTATGCCCAGAGGTTTTCGGTAAGGTCCGAAGTGAGATTGTGAAGCCTGAGACAGCCTGTCAGCCACTTCGCGGCATTCGCCGCGAGATCGCCGGTATTCTGCGCGAGCTTCAGAAAACGCGCGGTATCGCGTGCAAGCTTCTTCTTGTCGGCCTCGTATTCCGGGCTTCCGAAGGATGGATAGATGGGCGTAAGGTCCCAGCGAGGAGGCCTAGTACGTCCACTTGGCATTGGGGTCCTCGTAGGAGATGATCTCGCCTTCATTGAAGAACAGCCCGATTTCCCGTTTTGCACTTTCGGGGGCGTCCGACGCGTGGATGATATTCATGCCGGTGACCAGCGCGTAATCGCCGCGAATCGTACCCGGGGTCGCCTGCTCCACCCTCGTCGCACCACAGAGAGCGCGAATCATCGAAATGGCACTTTCGCCCGCCACCACCATGGCAACCACCGGCGCGGAGGTGATGTAGCTGGTGAGCTCGCCGAAGAAGGGCTTTTCCCTGTGCTCGCCGTAGTGAGTCTCGGCGAGGTTCCGGTCTATCTGCATCAGTTTGAGCGCGATGATCTGGAGCCCCTTCTTCTCGATGCGGGAAAGTATCTCGCCGACAAGCCTCCTCTGGAGAACCCCCGGCTTCAGCATTACAAATGTTCGCTCGTACGCCATAACAAACTCCTCTCTGTGAATTGCGGTGATTTTCTCCGAATTATCACGCTCTGACAAGCGCAAGACTAGGAAAGGCGGCTGCAGAGCCTGTCCAGAAGCTCTTCGTTGTCGGAGACGATGTCCATGGCGGAGGCGGTCAACCGCTCGATATTGTCGGGAGCCGCATTGTCCATGGACTCGCTCGCTCCGTCGGAGAGCGGTCCGTTGAGGCGGAAGAACTCGACATCCGGGATTCGCGACAGCTGGTGAACCACCGCCGTGCTCTGTCCCTCGCTCGACAGGCTGAAGAGGGGTACTCCGTTTCTCGGCGAGACCCAGTCGAGGTAGCCCCAGTCCTTTATTCGTTCGAAGGTGAACCGATGTTCTGCACGGCCCGTTCCGAGCGAAACGATGATGTACCGCCGTGCACGCGGGAATATCTTTCGGGCCTCGATGTAGGCGGCCAGTGCCGGATTATTGGCGAATATTGCGCCGTCAACCAGACAGTAATGGCGACCGTTAGCTGGTACGGGCTCTATGTAGGCAGGTTCGAAATAGGTCGGTGCGGCGGAGGTGGCGCGAGCGACGTCGCGCATGTAGAAGTTCAGATCGTTCTTGCCGCGCATCTTCGGCCGTTTCTTGAACATGTGCGGCCCGCGTTCTTCGACGTCGTAGCTGGTGACAAGCAGATTCGTCAGCGCGTCGTGGATTGTGGCATCGCCGAAAAGCTGATCCATGAGCGATTCGAGCGAACCCGCACTGTATTTCTCGCCGAAGGCCTGAAGAATGGAGCGGAAGTCCATCAGGCCGCCCCGGGGAAAAATGTCGAGACCGCGCGCCGAAAACAGCGCAGTGATTTTGCTGATGTCCAGGGCCGCCCTGTCGCGCACGAATCCCTTGCCGTTTTCCGACTCCGCCGGCAGCGACAGCCCGAGCGCGATGATGCCGCCGGCCGAAGTGCCCGCCATGAGGTCGAAGATCCTGTGGAAGGGGCGCATGTCACCGCCGCTGCGCAGACGGCGCTGGATCTCCTCCAGCACGAGCGATGGAATCAAACCGCGGACGCCGCCGCCGTCTATCGAAAGGATGCGAACCGTCCTGCCGAAGAACGATGCCATTTTGCAGTCAGGATTTGAGAGAAGACTTCAGGTTGATTAGCGCCTCGTTGGTTTCACGGAAACGCCGAACTACTATGGGAAGTATCTGGAGCGCCACCTCCGGATGAGCCTCCATGAAGGCGTTGAATGCCCATGAAGCGAGCACCAGGCAGCTGGTATCCTCTACCGCGATAACGTTCGCCGTCCTCGGGGCGCCGTCGAGAACCGCCAGCTCCCCGATGACCTCGCCGGGCCCGTGAGTGGCAATCTCCAGCTGATTTCCAGCCTCGAGCTGTTTTACGATTTTCACCTTGCCGCGTGTGATTATGAACAACCCTACGCCAGGGCTCCCCTGGCGGACAATTACCTCGCCGGCAGCATAGCTGCGTTCCGTGCAGGACTTCGCAAGAGCCCGGATATTGTGGGGACTCAGATCGACAAAGAGAGGAACCGACTGCAGGATCGCCTGATTGTCCATAGCGTTCCGCTAGATGTACCACGGAACAGCGGCGCTGTCAACGCGACGGCGCTGTTAGCGCGACCGCAGCATGTCCGTCTCTGCCTGAACCATTCCGTAAGACCGCAGCTGCAGAAAGTTCTTCACCAGCTCCGGTCGATCGAGCTCCGCCTTCTCGTGCTCGAGAAATCCGTACGCAGTCTCGAGGTAGTCAAACCGTTTGTCCGACTTTTCGGTTTTGTATTTCAGGAAGTAGTAGAGCATGAGATCCCGATTGAGAAGAAGCGGATTGAGCTCGATGGTGAACGCTGCCTCGCCGAGAAAGAACTCCGCGTCGGCCGACTCGCCGCGATTGAAATGGATTTCCGCCAGCGCTATCAGGAGCGAGAAGGTAGGGTAGTAGGCTGAATGCCGCAGCCCGATCGTGATGCCCTGCTGAGCGAGAGAGGCCGCCTTTCTGGTGTCACCGAGAATGAGCAGTGCTACCGTCAGCGACCGGAGCGCATCGATGAGATCGAAGTCGTTTCTGATCTGATACGCGTAGAACTCCGCCTGCTGCAGATTCGGGGCTACCGAGCTCTCCTCACCGGTGAACCGGCAGGCAACGGCCAGCTGCGCGTGGAACTGCGAGATGTTCGAATAGTGGTGACTCCGGGCGGAGAGGAGCTCACGGATGGACCGCTTTGTCCGCTCGAAATCGCAAAGATGCCAGTTCGCAAGCACCGCGAGTGCGTGGATCGATAGCCAGTGATCGTCGACGCGGCCACCTATCTTTTCGACCGCGAAATCGAGCAGGCCGGCGGCCTCGCGATATTCTCCGGTCAGCAGGTAGCGTTCCGCCCGCGCCTCGACCGTGTTCTTGTACTGCGCATACTTCTCTTCGGAGAGAGCTGCAATGAGTCTCGAGGATTCATCGAGATTGTTGCGCAGCAGCTCCGAAAGGCTCATGAGCTGGATGACGTTGATCTGCTTCATCAGCCGTCCGCCGTCGGCGCCGGCCCTGTCGTAGTAGGCGAGGGCCTTTCTCCCGCAGAAGTACGCCTTCTGAAACGAGTAGGACTTCATGTTGTAGGCGGTCAGCAGATGATAGGCGCTCGCCATGAACTGCGTGTTCTTCTTTTCGACCGCGATGCGCAGGATCTGTTTGAGTATCGCGTCGGCGTCTTCGGTATTGCCGTTGTTGAAAAGTATTGCCGATTTGCTGAAGAGATATTGAATACGGGTATCAAAATCCTTCTCGTCGCATTTTTCCAGCAGCAGATCGATGTAGCGAAGATAGTCCATGTTCACCGTGTGGTCGTAAGCGTTGAGAAGAACGTTCTTCGCATCCGAAAACTGCTCGGCCCGCGTGAGATGATAGATAAGTCGAAGCGTGTGGGGGTTTCCCGCTTCCCGCATCAGAGTCGCGACAAGACCGTGAAGGATCTTCTTGTTGTGGTTGAGAACGGAATTGTAGAGGGCTTTCTTGAAAAGCTCGTGCGTGAAGAAATACTCCTCTTTCTCCCTGTTGAGAATGCCCTCGTGGAGGAGGAACTCGATCGTCCGATCGACCAGTTGCGGGTCACCTTCAGTGTGCTCCTGTATGTAGACAGCGTCATTGCGGGTGAAGGACTGCACGAAAACCGACAGCTTCTTGAGAAGGTCGCGGACCGCCGCGTCGTAGCCGTCGATCGACGCAAGGAAGATCGTCTGAATGGTCGCAGGCAGCGAGGAGACGTCGCGGTCTTCGCGGACGAAACGAACGTATTCCCGGATGAAGAGGGGGTTTCCTCCCGCGTTGGACAGGATAGTCTGCTGTGTCGACTCGTCGAGCGCTCCCGGCCGCAGAGACACGATGAGCGCGGCCGACTCCTCCCGGCCGAGGGGCGGAATCTGCAGGCGCGAGAGGCCCTTGAAAAGCTCAGCTATTCCGGGTTGAACAGTCCGGTCGGCTAGGAGAAAGAACGGGCGGCTCTGAGCGTTCTTGAGAAAGAATTGAAAGAAATCCCTGCTCTGCGCATCGAGGTAGTCAACGTTGTCGATGAAGATGAGCGAAGGGTAGGAGCTCTTTTCGTGCCGCTGGAGAATGCTCTCGACGATTCCATAGAGGTGAACGAAGACCGATGAGTCCACCGATATCGGTCGATTGCCGGAAACCAGCGCTGCGAGCTCGCCGGCGCTCTCCTCGGAAACATCGAGGACCGACACAGCCTTTGCTGTCACGCGTTCTTCCTCGTGAGGCGAAGAGAGCTCGAGATAGTTCGATACAAGATCCGTCACCGCAGCGAAGGGAAGATTGCGATAACGCTGCGCTCGCGCGTACAGAATTGCCGAGTCGAAATCCGGCAGTTCACGCACCCGGCCGATGAACCGGGTCGCAAGTCCGGTCTTTCCGATGCCCGCCTCGCCGGTGACGAAGAATCCGGCCACCGAAGCAGGATCGTGTCGAAGATAGAGCCGCATGAGCTCGGCGAGAAGATCGTCCCTTCCAACGAAGGTCGAAGAGTCGTTGAACGGATGGGTATTGCGCCCGGTGACCGCGTATGCCGTGACCGGCTCTTCCCGGCCACGGAGCTCGAGTTCTTTTGAATCGGAGAATATGAAATCATCCGAGCACTTCTCTTTGGTGGACTGAGAAACGTAGATGGAATCCGCGGGAGCAGCCGCCTGAATACGTGACGCGACGCTCATCGCGTGACCGGTGACGACTTCGAAGCGACCCCTTTTCCCCGTCGCGATCAGGCCGGTATGTATGCCGGTACGAAAGCTTACCGAGAGATTTCGCGGCCTCAGCCGATGGTTGATATGGCGGATCTCGTCGAGAAAATCCAGCGCTGCATTCACGGCGCGCGAAGGATCGTCCTCGTGGATCGTGGCCGCACCAAAGACTGCCACGAGCGCATCGCCGATGTATTTCTCCACCGTGCCGTCGTGGCGGCGGATGATCGATTCGAACGTGGAGAACAGATCGGTCATGAGAGAGTCCATCTCCTCGGGGTCCATGTTTTCGGAGAGTGACGTGAAGTCCTTCATGTCTGAGAAAAGGATGGTGGCAGTCCGCCGTTCCCCGATCTTGAAGTCGATCCCCGGGCCCGAAGTGTTCATGATAGCCTGTATTGTAGAACAAAAACGGCGCCGGTCTCAACGCTTCCACCGGGCCGGGGGGAGGTATGTTCTTTACGACGGGTAACTTACGTGCTACCATCTGTGGACGATGAATACGCCGCAGGTCGTCCACGACAGACTGATCCCACTGCTCCAGGAATTGATAAGAAACCGCTGCGTGAACGACGGCTCGCGCGACTCCGGCGAGGAGACGCGGTCGGCCCGCACCATTCAAACCTTCCTGTCCGAGTACGGACTGGAGTCCGAGCTTATCGGACCCACACCGTCCCGGCAGAGTCTTCTCCTTCGAATTCCGGGCACCGACCCGATGGCGCCTTCGCTCATGTTCATGGGGCACACCGATGTGGTTCCCGCCAACGCTGACGACTGGTCGGTCGACCCCTTCGGCGGCGAGGTGAGGGACGGCCATGTATGGGGTCGGGGAACGCTCGACATGCTGAATATGACCTCCGCCATGGCGGTTGCCGTCGCCGAGTGCGCCGCGGAGGGAGCACAGTATCCGGGCGACATTCTCTACCTTGCTGTGGCCGACGAGGAGTCGTCGGGGCGGCTCGGCGCCCGCTGGCTTGTGGAAAACCACTGGACGAAGGTGAAGGCGGACTACATGGTCGGCGAGCTCGGCGGCTACAATCTCGTTACCGACGAGGGGCCTGCGGTCACCGTCACCCTGGGCGAGAAGGGCGTCTGCTGGGTTCGCATAAGTGTCCGCGGCGAGCCCGGACACGGTTCTACGCCCTACATGTCGTCAAATGCGGTGGTGAAGATTTCGAACGCGATCGAACGAATCGCTGCGCACAATCCGCCCATTCAGTTCACCCCGCTGTTCAACGCGATGGCGCGCGGTCTGGTGCGGGGCGGAATTCGCCGGTTCCTCGCCTCGCAGAGGTGGGGGCTCGATGGCGTTCTGCGTTCGCTCTACCGAGAGAGGCCGGGTGAGGCGAAATACCTTCACTCGGCGAGCCGCATGACCATAAATCCGGGGGTCATTTCGGGTGGAAGCAAGATAAACATCGTGGCCGACTCCGCCGAGGCGCATCTGGACATCAGGATCATGCCCGGACAGACTGTCGAAAAGGTTCAGGACGAGCTGCGGAAGGCACTTGGCGACCTGGCAGATGACGTGCTCATCGAGTTCAGCGAGTTCTTTCCGTCGAATACCACCGAGCTCGGCACCGCGCTCGAGAAGGCGACCGAAAACATCGTCGCAGACCTCTACCCCGGCACCGCGCTCGTGCCGATGTTCGTCGGCGGTGTCACCGACGGTCGTTACTGGCGGCAGCGCGGCTCGCGCGTGATCGGCTTCACCCTCTACGACCGGGAGATGACCCTTTCACGCTTCGCCGGAATGATCCACGGCATAAACGAACGTGTGTCGATCGAGAGCCTTCAGCGTACTCTGGAATATTTCTACCGACTGCCGGAAGAGTTCTACAAGCTGGACCCGGTCGCCTGACGGCAGGTTCGGCGACTACCGGCCCTTTTTCCACATCCCCGTCAATTCTCCGCGAACCTGGTCGAGCACATTGCTGTACTGCGCCTGCAGATCGCCGAGGTACTGCTTGAGCGCAGCGGCGAACTCCGGGTCGGAGGCGGGGTCGATGCGGACATGCTGCCCCATCTGTCGGGCGAGCTCCTCCTCCTTCTTGCGAAGCCGAGGCTCGAACTGCTTGCGCAGTCCCTCAATCAGCTGCTGTTTGTTGTCGAGATACTGCTGAAAGAATTGCCCCATCTGGTCAAAAAGCTGGCCGACCTTCCGGTCCTTGATGAGCGCTTCAAATCCGCGGCGAAGTCTCTTCAGCCGTTCGGTATCTGCGGCGTCGCTCGGCAGGGTTATGTTGGCGAGAAGAGTTTCGAAAAAGCCCTCTTCCACCCAGCGGACGTTCTTCTGGGAGGCCTCCTGGAGTGCCTTGCGGATATCCAGTTCCGGATCTTCGGTCAGAAGCCCGTATACACGCTTGCCGCGCTGCTTTTCCTCGTGCTCTTCGAGCTTGGATCTGTCGCCCTGAACGTCCTGCGTCCGCTCGAGCGCGAGCTCGAGAGCACTCTTGATTCTTGCCATATTGATTTCCTCTGCAAGCTGCGCTCGAGTTGCCGGGTGCAAGCTGCGAGCCCGTCAAGTCTACCCTGCAACCCCGTGAAATTCAAGGCCAGCGGCCCGAAGCATGGTGATGGAAGCGTCAGCCGATAACTCCATTCTCTGTGATTACGAGGTCAACCCGGCTATCGTGAATCTCTATCGGAAGCCGGTCGCACAGCTGAAGCGCATAGCAGAGCCCCGCGGAGGTGAGATCGCCGCGGTGCGCCGCGAGGAAGCGATCGTAGAACCCTTTTCCTCTTCCGAGACGGTTGCCGACTGCGTCAAATCCGACCCCCGGAACAAGCACCAGAGTGCGGGAACCGGTTGCCCTCAATTCCGTCGGGTCCAGAGCGGGGGCCGATTCCCAAGGCTCTTCCATTCCGTACCGGTGCCGTGAGAGCAGGGACGTGTCGCCGTCAAATCGGTGGAATCGCATTTCGGTGCCGGTTATCCGGGGAAAACCCAAAAGCTTGCCGTCGCTGAGTGCCCGATCGACCAGGTCCGCAGTATCCACTTCGTCGTCCATGCTTCGATAGATGAGAATGACGGCCGCCTCATGCCATGCCGGTGTCGAGAGAGTGTGCGCGGTGATACGGCGGTTGAGATCGGTACGCTCTTTCTGACTCAGTCCGGCGAGCGCAGAGCGTATCCTTCGGCGCAGCTCCGATTTGGCAGTCATCGGTGCTATTCCGCTTCGTGCTCGAGCTCCGCGAGTATCGACTCCACCGCGGGGCCGCTGTAGAGGTTGTACTCCTTCAGCTCGTAGGGAAATACCGCCCGGGCGGCAAGCAAACCGGCATGTTCGGTAGTTTGCCCGGTTTTTCTGTGCGACTTCGCCAGCTCCGCCCAGCGGATCACCTTGTGCCGGTTTGGCACGTGCACGAGGCAATACTTGTCCTTGAGAAGAAGCTTCGCCCGATCAAGCATGGTCGATTGTACCCTGTGTGGCCGCAGGGCCGCCAGCCACATGCAGACTGCGGGAAGTAT
>CAZNYW010000100.1:0-11008 GCA_964577375.1 uncultured Spirochaetales bacterium
CTCCGATCTCCTGCTCCCAAAGCAGGCGCCTTAGCCGCTAGGCTACATCCCGATGGTGCCGTTCCGAACGCATCGGCCTGTTCCAGAGGGAGGCGACCGCAGGCGTTGGTTCGGGAGCGGTTTGAAGTATATCGGGATCAAAGTCGCGAGGTCAAGGTTGTCCGGTCCCCGGCGCCCCTGCTTGACAGCTGGTACGCGGTCGCGCAAGGTGAATGTATGACCATCGCCGACCGTGCGTCGCGGATTCTTTCAGTCCTCGAACGGGAGTATCCGGATGCGAAGCCGCTTCTTGATTACCGCAATCCTTTCGAATTGCTCATCGCCGTCATACTCTCTGCGCAGACGACCGACGCGCAGGTCAACTCCGTGACCCCCGAGCTCTTCCGCCGATTTCCGGGCCCGGGCGAGCTTGCACGTGCGCCGGTCGAAGAGCTCGAAGGGATCATTCACGGGGTCGGTTTCTTCCGGACCAAGGCGAAAAACATTCGCGGCGCCGCGGCGATGCTGGTGGAGCGTTTCGAGGGAAGAGTTCCCGATCGCATCGACGATCTTCTCTCGCTGCCCGGAGTCGGGCGCAAGTCCGCAAACGTGGTGGTAAGCCATGTCTACGCGCTCCCGGGAATCATCGTCGACACGCACTTCTCACGGGTTACGCGGAGACTGGGCCTGTCCGTTGCGAACGATCCTGCGGTGCTCGAGCGGGAGATCGGCGCGATGCTTCCCGAGTCGTCCTGGACGGCATTCTCGATGTGCGTTAACTACCATGGCCGGCGCTGCTGCACGGCGCGAAAGCCTGCGTGCTTCCGATGCGCTGTCCGGAAACTCTGTCTGTATGAGCCAAAGACGGCGGCTGCGCCGGCGGAGGAGCGGTGATCGCAAAGTCTCCCCACTATCCCCGGGTTCCCGAGGAGCTTTCAGCGCTTCTCGCGCCTCTCGGTGTTGAGCTTCTGGGAGTGGCCGACACTCCCTCAGCGGCGCAAGCGGAGCGGGAGTACCGCGAATGGATCAGGCTCGGCTACCACGGAGAGATGCGGTACCTTTCCGTCCATGAGCCGCTGAAATACCACCCGGAACAGCTTCTCGACGGCTGCAGGTCGATCCTGGTAGTCGGTCTGAACTACTTTCAAGAGGCGCCCTGGCGCTCCGCCGGAAGGCGGACCGAGCGCGGTGAGACGGAGTCGACGGCTCGCACGGCCGGCGGTCGGACGCGCGAGGGACGGGTAGCGCGCTACGCCTGGGGCCGTGACTACCACCGTCTTCTCGGGAAGCGATTGCGGCACGCAGTTCGGCTTCTCGAGAATCAATACCCGGGCGACCGGTTCCGTTCGTTCACCGACGCGACGCCGCTTGCCGAACGGTTCTATGCCGAGCGTGCCGGAATCTCATTCACCGGACGCAATACACTCTCCATTTCGAGCAGGTTCGGTTCGTGGTTCCTGATCGGAGAGATATTGAGCACGAGGGAATTCGATCCTTCCGGTCCGCCCGGCGGAAAGCAGGGGGCCTGTCCTTCGGGCTGCACCCGCTGCATTGACGTCTGCCCCACCGGGGCGCTGATCTCCTCCCACCGCATCGACGCGTCGAAATGCATTTCGTATCTCACGATCGAAAACAGGGGACCGATTCCCCAGGAGCTCCGCGACAGACTTGGCGACTGGGTTTTCGGCTGCGATCTGTGCCAGGAGGTGTGTCCGCTGAATATTCGCGCAGAGGTCACGGGCGAGGCGGATCTTACCGCGCACCGTGCGGGGCCCCTCCTCGATCTCCGCGAGATTCTCACCATCGACAGCGACGATCAGTTCCGCGACCGTTTCGCCGGGAGCCCGGTGATGAGAGCGGGACGCCGGGGACTGTTGCGAAACGCCTGCGTCGCCGCCGGCAACAGCGGAAATGTCGATCTCCTGCCGGTCCTGAAGGCGCTCGCCGCCGGAGAGGATTCGCTCATAGCCGAGCATGCAGCATGGGCCGTCGAGAAGCTGCAGTCCTTCCCGGGCGTCGGAGACGGCTAATCGATGAACTGGTGGAAGTCCTCTATCGCTTCGATCCGTTCCCGCTCGGCAAAGCGGTAGATCCCGTCGAGCACGTTGCCGGTCACCTCAGGGTCCACGAAGTTTGCCGTCCCGATCTGAATGGCCGATGCGCCGGCGAGCAGGTATTGAATGGCGTGGTCGGCCTCCATGATCCCCCCGAGCCCTATCACCGGAATCCTGACCGCTCGCGCGGTTCTATATACGGCGGCAAGCCCTATTGGAAAGATCGCCGGGCCGGACAGTCCGCCGGTGACACCGGGAATAACGGGAGCCTTCCTGCGCGTGTCTATCATCATACCGACCACGGTATTGATGCAGGTGAGCGCGTCGGCTCCGCCAGCTTCAGCTGCCCGGGCCGGCTCGGTGATGTCGGTAACATTCGGCGAGAGCTTCACGATGATCGGCCGTTCGGTCAACTTCCGGAGCGCCGCGGTGAGGCTCTCCACCTGATGCGGGTCGGAACCGATCGATATCCCGCCGTGCTTGACGTTCGGGCAGGAGACGTTGATCTCATAACCCCACAGGGGCGCGTTCTCTTCGAGGTATTCGAGCGTCTGGCAGTAGTCCTCTTCCGCCGATCCGGCAACGTTGACGATGACCGCACAGCGACGCTGGGAAAGGAAGGGAAACTTTTCGGTAACGAACCGGCGTGAGCCCACATTTGCGAGCCCGATCGAGTTGAGCATTCCCGCCGCGGTCTCCACGATCCGCGGCATCGCATTGCCTGGCCGCGGCTCGAGCGTAACCGCCTTGGTGTAAAGCGCCCCGATAGCATCGATGTCGATGAGCGACTCGTACTCGCTTCCGTAGCCAAAGGTGCCGGAGGCGACTCCCACCGGGTTTTCGAGCCGCCGTCCTCGGATGGTCAGCGAGAGGTCCATACGATCTCCTTCGCGTCGAACACCGGCCCTTCGGTGCAAACCCGGGCATAGCGCGCGGGTCCGTGAACCGGAATCGCGCAGCCCATGCATGCCCCGACAGCGCAGCCCATCGTCTGTTCCATCGAGACCCAGAGCGGCAGCTTCCGTTCGGCCGCGAAGGCGGCGAGCGCTTCGAGCATGGGGTTTGGACCGCAGGCATAGAGCACGGCTTCCGCCTCTTTGCCGACGCCGGCGCTCTTCAGGTAGTCGACCACCGTCCCCGCGAAGCCGCGCGATCCGTCGTCCGTGCAGATCACCGGCTCGAGGCCCTCGAGGACATCCTCCGTCGGCAGGTAGGCGACGTTCCGGGCGCCGAGAACGAGGACCGGTTCGCGATTTTCGGCCCGCTGTTCCGGCGAGCGGCGTCCCACCGAGCGGCGATCCGCCGACCGCAGCATTTGCGCTCGCACCGACCGTGCGAAGTAGAATATCGGCCCCATGCCGATTCCCCCTGCGACAAGCACCGGCGTCGCATCCGGTTCCGGCTCGGGAAACCAGTTGCCGAGCGGAATCAGCATGTCGAGCATGTCTCCGGCGTCGGCCGCCGCAAGCATGCGCGTGGCAGGGCCGACGCGCTGGTAGATGATTCCGGCGGTCTTCGACCGGCTGTCGTAGCCGGAGACGGCAAAGGGACGTCTCAGCAGCGGCATGGCAATATCGGCAATGCGGATCGTAAGGAACTGACCCGGTTTGGGCGGCTCGAGGCCCTCCGGCCAGGCGAACAGCAGCTCGTAGTAATCCTTCGCAATCGACCGGTTGCGCAGCACCAGCGTCGCGTGGTGTTCCATGGCTGCCTATCATACGGGAAACGGACCCAGACGGAAAGGCCACCGCCGTCGGTGATGCCGCATATTTTGTGTTGCGCGCGTGCCGGTATTCTCCTATTATTATGATACGTGGAGACGAGCCCGTTGCGACGGGGTGATCTCCGCGTAAGGAGCGTCACGCCGCATGGAGCTGATGTCAGACAGAGTTCGCGCCAAGCTCGAGCTGCTCGCTCAGCGATTCGAAGAGTCCCTTCCGGAACGGCTGCTGTCGCTGCGTGCGGTGGCGGGGCAGGTTATCGGGAAGAAGACTGATTCGGAGGAAGCGATCATCCTTCGGAATCAGGCTCACAAGCTTTCCGGTTCCGGCGCCACCTTCGGCTACGAAGGAATATCGGGACTGGCGAAGAAGCTCGAGCTCTTCATGGACGAGCTCATCGTAGCAAAACAGGACCTCGATAAGAAAGGGCACGAGAAGATCATGAAGATGATTGGCGCCCTTGAATCCGAATGTTCGGTTCAGCATGAGCCCAACCCGGACGTTTCGGACGCAGTGGATACGCGGCTGAAGATCGAGGTGGCGATGGAGCACGAAAAGAGGCTCATCTTTTTCGCCGCCGGGGACGTTCACATCACTGAGGATTTTGCCCGTCAGCTCAGCTTCTTCGGATTCCCCACGCGCCGATGCTCCGCCTTTTCCGAGGCCGGCGTCTTCGACGAGTCGCACGATATCTCCATCGTCATTGTCGATGTGAGGTTCCTGCTCGAGAATCCCTCCGCTGCCTCGGAGCTCAAGGAGATCCGGCTCGCGGACGCGAGCAAGAACAGGATTTTTCTGGTGCTGCTCTCCGACTCGGATGATTTCGACACCAGGCTTTTCGGCGTGCGCATAGGCGGAGACGCCTTTTTTCCCACGCCGGTCGAGGTGCCCCGGCTGGTCGATGCAATCGACAAGATCACCTGCGAGATCGACCACTCGCCCTACCACGTCATGATCATCGACGACGATCCGGAGCAGCTTTCCTACAACGCGCTTATCCTGCAGAACGCAGGCATGATCACCTCGGTCGCTACCGATCCCCGGAATGTTTTCAAGGTGCTCGTTGAGTCGAAGCCCGAAATCATTCTGATGGATCTCTACATGAAACACTGCGACGGCCGCGAGCTCGCGCTACTCATCCGCCAGCAGGAGGCGTTCATCGGGATACCGATTGTATTTCTATCTATCGAACACGATCCCGAGGTTCAGATTGAGGCCATAAAGGCGGGCGGCGAGGAGTTCCTCACCAAACCGTTCAACCCGGAGCATCTTGTTGCATCGCTCGAAATGCGTGCACTGCGGACGCGGAACATCCGCTTCTTCATGGAACGGGACTCGCTCACCGGTCTTTTCAATCACACGCATCTGGTGGAAGGTCTCCAGAATGAGGTGCGCAAGGCCGAGCGGGTGGGGAATCAGCTCTGCTTCGCCATGATCGACATCGACCACTTCAAGAATGTCAACGACATCTACGGGCATCTCACCGGAGACCGGGTGCTCAAGAGTCTCGCGCGACTGCTGCAGGACCGGCTCCGAAAGACGGACCTGATCGGTCGCTACGGCGGCGAGGAGTTCGGCGTGGTCTTTTTCAATACCAACAGCACCCACGCTGCACGCATCCTCGACGAAATTCGCCAGAGCTTCGGCAAGATCCGCCATCGGGCGGGCAACCAGGACTTCTACGTGACTTTCAGCTGCGGCGTCGCCGAGTACCCGTCGTCACGGACGGCTGCGGCAATCAGCAAGGCTGCCGACATCGCTCTCTATCGCGCGAAGGAGAAGGGACGGAATCAGACCGTGGTGGGCTGAACGCCGCTATCGTTTTCTGCGGTGTCCAGCGAGCCGCTCGTAAACTGTCTCCCACTCGATCGCTTCCCAGTACTTTCGCGGATTTTTCGAATCTACCCGCAACACCTCGATACGGTAATTGCGCACCGGGCTCATTGCGTCGGGCGCAAGTCCGGCCGCTTGTTCGATGCGCCCGGCTTCCACCATGCCGAGGTGGATTGCCGGTTTCGGGCGGTGAATCCAGCCGCGACCGGTCGCGTCTGCATGACCGGCCGGGTCGGCGCACACGGCGTGAAGTACCGACCAGGCTCTCGTGAGAATTCCGCGCGGATGCGGGACTATGGTTACTTCACCGGTGCCGGTGTCTACTTGAAAGTAGTGTGCCGGCTCCGGCTCCCGCTGAGTCTGACTGTCGCTGCCTTCCTTTGGACGCTCGAGCGCATCGAGGAGGGGAAAATCGGGAAGCGCTTCGCTGCAGGCGGCGAGGACGAACGGCGGCAGCGCCAGGAATGAGGGATGACCGGTTTCGGAGAAGAGTCTGCGTTTCAGAAGATTGAGCTCGCGCTCGGCCTGCGAAGAGGCGGGCGAAAGTCCGACCAGATACATTGCCTCATCATGGCACTGTGACACCCGCTGATCAAGCTATTTCTTCTCCCGTGCCGTGTGTGCTACTATGGGGGTATGAAGCGGCAGGTAAGCGACGCGGTTCAGAAAGTTGCGCAGGCACTGGAAACCTGGGACGGAATCGACACCATCACTCTCATGGAGGGTGAAGAGGATGTCTATGCCCCCTACTTCTTTCTCAGCGTCGACGCCTATTATCGCGGATCGCTTCTCGACATCGACAGGCGGCGGGAGCTTTTCCAGTTCGGCGCAGCCTTCGAAAGCTCCATTGCCAACCGGAAGGACCGGTTCCTCATCGGTGATCTGCCGGTTCGCGTCGAGTACAAGGACATCGGCCGCTTCGAGGACATCATCCGCGGAGACTCGATCACAAGCGGCGCCTTTCGCGACAGCGGGACCTATATGTTCTTCCGGCTCCAGAATTGCCGCGTCATCTTTTCGCGCTCGGATTGGATTCAGCAGATCCGGGAGGATGTGAAGCAGTTGCGCGACGAGTTCTGGGAGGGATTGCGCGCGTCGGTACAATCGAGGATGGAGCACTTCGTGAGCGATCTCGGGGCGGCCGTGCTTCAGAATGACGATCTGTTCTACCTTGTATCCGCGGCCGGCTTCATCCGCAGCCTGACGAGCGTTCTTTTCGCCCTGAACCGGCAGTTCGAGCCATCGGCACGTTTCCTCGCCGAACAGACGCTGAGGCTTCCGGTGCTGCCGGAATCGTTCCGCGGCCGCTTCGATTCGTTCCTCCGCCGTGACAGCGAAATCACCCGCGCCAAGAAGTTCGAAATCGCGGAGCTCCTCGCCCGCAGTGTCCTGAACCTGTAGCCCATGAAATCACTCTTCGGAATCGGCCTCGTCCTTCTCACGCTGCTTCTCGGCGGTTGCGCCGCGAAGGTACAGAGTTTCGCCTTCACGCTTCCGAACAGACACACGTTGACTCTCAGCGAGAAGCCGCGGCTACCGAAGGAGAGGCGGGACCTCTTTGCCCCCGGATCTGGAAAGGGGCCGGTGTACACCCTCGGTTCCGCCTATACAGTGTCCGCAAAGGGGCAGGGGTTCTACCTCCGCTACCGGGGAAACTATCCCGGCGCGGCGGTCATGGTCCTCGACGCGCACGGAGACCCACTCCGACGCGCAGCTCTTCCCATGCAGCCCGGATTCTCGTCACTGACGGTCCACGTTCCCCTGGCCGATGGAACGGTCATCGGTGGCTTTCAGCTGATCTCGACGTCCGGCGTCTCCGCAGCCGACAGCTCCGAGGCCGCCGCTACAGGGCTGCGAATCATCGGCGCCGGCATCGACGACGTCGGACCGGCGTTCCGGTCCGAGCAAGGCATCGGCGTAGCGACGGAGACGGGCGGAGGCGGAGCTTCAGCCGCTCTGTCCGTGGAGCTGCAATCGGGGGTAAGGCTTTCGAGGGACGGAAAGCGGATAGGGCTGGAATTCGATCAGACGGCGCTTGAGCGAACCGGCGTTGCCCTCGACCGCGTCGCCCTCGTGCTTCGGTACCGCTACACTCAGGCCGATGGTTCCGGGCCCGGCTACGGGCGGGCAGAGGTAAGACTCACGGCCGGAAACGGGCAGCGGCAGAAATCCTACCTTCTCATGCTGCGTCCCGGGGAGCACGAGGAGTTCTTCTATGCATCTGTTCTCGGTTTTGCGCCCGCGTCGGTAACGGTTCAGCCGGAATCGGCAGGGCTTGCCATACTTCGAGCGGAGCTTCTGGCCGGGCCTGCTCCGGGTAGCGCAAATGCGGCCGTGACCGCCGGAACAGAGATGAGCGTCCCGTCCCCTGTTCCTGCCGACATCGGAACCATCCTCCACTATCCGCAGAAGCTGTGGCGGCAGCCGGACTTTGAGCTGTTTGCCTGGAACCTTTTCCCTCAGGTGCTGATCATGGATACCCGCTCCTATGCGGTGCAGGCGGCCTTCTTCCGCAGGCTCTCCTTTTTCGAGGAAAAGCGCGGCTATCGCGGCACAGTGCTCAGTGACCGTGAGCTCGACGGAATGCACGGCTGGAACGGACACAACTACAACGGCGACGGGCTCGCACCCTTCTTCAACGATGCCAGGAAGCGCGACATACGGCTCACGCCTCAGGAAGAGCTTCTCCGGCGGATCGCGCTTGCCTACGGGCTCATCAAGCAGGGTGTCGACGGCTACCTGCCGGGAGAAGGGGGGATCCTGTCGGTCTCTGAAGAGTCGGCGAAGACTGACGGACTTCTGTCTCATCTCCTCATCCACGAGTCGTTGCACGGTGCCTACTATATGACTCCGAAGTACCGCGACGCAGTGCATGCCTACTGGAACGGGATGACCGATGACGAGCGTTCCTTCTGGAAGCTGCTTTTCGGCTATCTCTCCTACGATCCCACCTTTTCCTATCTGGTTGTCAATGAGTTCCAGGCCTATCTGCTGCAGCAGCCGCTGTCAGACGTCAGCTGGTACTTCCGCACGCTCCAGGTGTCGCGGCTGGAAGCGGCCTATCCCGCACGGAAGGCCGAGATCGAGCAGTTTCTCGCCCGCTATCCAGATACCTTCCGGCGCGCCGCCTCTGCAGTCGGCGCAGCGCTTACCCGCTATACCGGCCTTCTGCCGGGTGACACGCGCGATCTGCTGCCGGCGGACACGGGAAAATAGCACACCGATTCGCCCCGGACAGAGCAAGCGGTGCAGCCGCCGCACGGTTCGCGGGGATCATACCTGACATTCACGCCAATTTTTCAAAAAAAACTTTACATACGCTACATATATAGGTAGAATGACCGAGGATTTAAGTAACAACGCTATATGGGAGGGATTTGATGAGGATCAACCGGAGGTTCACACGCAAGGGAAAGAACCCATACGAAGGCATAAAATTCGTTACGCGACAGTCGGAAATTCGGAATCCCGACGGCAAGTTGATCTTTCATCAGGACAACGTCATTGTTCCCGAGCACTGGTCCCAGATAGCAACAGATATTCTCGCCCAGAAGTACTTCCGCAAGGCCGGCGTCCCGAAGGACGGCGGCGAGCACGACGCCCGGCAGGTCTTTCATCGTCTCGCGCACACCTGGCGGCTGTGGGGTGAGCGCGCCAGCTATTTCGATACTGAGGACGATGCCCAGGCGTTCTATGACGAGACTGTCTACATGCTCGCCCGGCAGATGGCAGCACCGAACTCACCGCAGTGGTTCAACACCGGCCTGCACGCCGTGTACGGTATAACCGGTCCCGCTCAGGGCCACTACTTCGTGAATCCCCAGACCGGGAAGCTCGAAAAATCCACCAATGCCTACGAGAGACCGCAGCCGCACGCATGCTTCATCCTGAGCATCGAAGATGACCTGGTGAACGAGGGCGGCATCATCGATCTGGTTGCGCGTGAGGCCCGCCTTTTCAAGTACGGTTCCGGAACCGGCAGCAATTTCTCCCATATCCGCGGACTGAACGAGCCGCTCTCCGGAGGCGGCGTTTCGAGCGGCCTTCTTTCGTTTCTCAAAATCGGCGACCGTTCGGCCGCCGGCATCAAGAGCGGCGGTACCACCCGGCGGGCGGCGAAGATGGTCACCCTCGATGCGGATCATCCGGACATCGAACAGTATGTGAACTGGAAGGTGAACGAGGAATACAAGGTAGCCTCGATGACCGCCGGAAGCCGCGTTCTCAATCGGCAGGCCAAGCAAATTCTCACTGCCATCGAGAGCTACAGCGGCGCCGAGGAAGAGCGCACCAACCCGGAAGCAAATCCCGCGCTTCGCGAGGCGATTGAAGACTCAATCTACAACGAGATGCCGGCGCCTTTTCTCTATCAGCTTCTGCAGCTCGCGCGGCAGGGTGAAGTCTCGCCCGAGCTGACCCAGTTCACCACCGAATGGGATGACGAAGCTTATGTTACCGTGAGCGGCCAGTCGTCCAACAACTCGGTTCGCCTCGCCAAGGAGTTCATGCAGGCGGTGCTGGATGACGGCGAATGGGAGCTCACCGCGCGGACCGACGGAAGCTTCTGGAAGAAGATAAAGGCGCGCAAACTCTGGGACATGATCGCCCGAAGCGCATGGAGCTGCGCAGACCCGGGGATTCAGTACCATTCCACCATCAACGAATGGCACACCTGTCCCGCAGACGGCGATATTCGTGCGTCGAATCCCTGCTCCGAGTACATGTTCCTCGACGATACCGCCTGCAACCTGGCCTCACTCAATCTTCTTGCATTTTACGACAGGGAGAAGGCCGCTTTCCGCATGGAAGACTACCTGCATGCTATAGACCTGTGGACGCTCATTCTTGAAATTTCGGTCGTGATGGCGCAGTTTCCGAGCAAGGCCGTGGCGCAGCGCAGCTTCGACTATCGTACGCTCGGCCTCGGTTACGCGAACCTCGGCACGCTGCTGATGGTGATGGGAATTCCCTACGATTCGGACGAGGGGCGTGCGATAGCGGGGGCGCTTTCGGCGGTGCTTACCGGTGAGGGATATGTCATGTCGGCGCGGATTGCCGAGCAGGTTGGTCCTTTTGCGCGCTTCCAGGCAAATCGAGAGCACATGCTTCGTGTGGTACGCAACCATCGCCGCGCCGCGTACAATGCGCCCGAGAATGACTACGAAGGTCTCAGCGTGACGCCCGTCGGGATCGATCCTGCGCACTGTCCCGAGGATCTTCTTTCCGCGGCCCGGAGTGCCTGGGACAGCGCGGTCGAGCTTGGCGAAAAGCACGGTTTCAGGAATGCTCAGGTAACCGCGATTGCGCCGACCGGAACCATCGGCCTGGTGATGGACTGTGATACCACAGGCATCGAGCCAGATTTCGCGCTGGTGAAATTCAAGAAGCTCGCCGGCGGCGGCTATTTCAAGATCATCAACC
>CAZNYW010000101.1:0-10784 GCA_964577375.1 uncultured Spirochaetales bacterium
ACAGCCGGAGCCGGTGGCTGAAGTACAGCCGGAGCCGGTGGCTGAAGTACAGCCGGAACCGGTGGCTGAAGCAGAGCCGGAGGCCGAAGCGGAGCCGGAGGCCGAAGCGGAAATCGAGGTTGAAGCTGAAGCGGAGGTTACCGAGTCTGCGGCTGCCGAATCCGAAGCTGCCGATGACGGTGAAGAGAGCAAAGAATAACTCCTTTGGAGCAGGATGATGTCCTCTCCTGCAGTCCTGAAAGATAAGATCCCGCCACACAGCGCCGATGCGGAAGTTGCCTGCCTCGGCGCTATTCTGCTTGATCCGGAGGCGCTGGGCCGTGTGCTGCCCTATTTACGGGCAGACGACTTCTACAAGGGCGCCAACTCCCGGATCTTCCGCGCCATTCTGGAGCTTTCCGATCGCAGCGAAGCGATCGACCTGATCACGCTCAGCGAGGCACTGCGGGCCTCCGGCGACCTCGAGATTGTCGGCGGGCCGGGCTACGTCTCCTCTCTCACCTCCGCGGTACCAACCAGCGCAAACGTCGAGTACTACGCCCGTATCGTTGCCGAGGCAAGCACCAGACGGAGACTCTTGAAGATCGCCGCCGAGATCACGGCTTCCGCCTTCGAAGAGGGGGTCGAATCGCGCCTGATCATCGAGGAGGCCGAACGCAAGATCTTCGAGATAACCGACCGTCAGCAGACCGGCACCTTCAAACGCGCCCGGGAGATCGTCGAAAAGACGATCGAAGCGATCGAGAAGCTCTACCATACCAAAGACAGCTACACCGGTATTCCGGGTGGTTTTCCGGCGCTCGACAACATGACCAGCGGCTTCCAGAACTCGGAGTTCATCATCATCGGAGCGAGACCGTCGGTCGGCAAGACCGCGTTGGCGCTGACCATGGCGTCGAATATCTCCGTGCACCAGAAGATACCGGCCGGCTTTTTCACGCTGGAAATGTCCGACATGGCGCTGATGCAGCGCCTTGTGGCGAGCGAGGCACGGATAGGCAGCCAGCACATACGGACCGGCATGCTGCGGCCTTCCGACTTCAAGAATCTCACCGATGCCGCCGGGCTCATTTACGAGGCACCGCTCTACATCGTGGACACGCCCAGCATGAGACTGCTCGATCTGCGCGCACAGGCGCGCCGGATGAAGGCGCAGCTGGACGTCCGCATCATATTCATCGACTATCTCACGCTGATCGGCTCGGAGAACCCCGACCTCCCGCGGCACGAACAGATCGCCGAGATTTCACGCTCGCTCAAGGCGCTTGCGCGGGAGCTCGACATACCGATTGTGGCGTTGAGTCAGGTGAGCCGCGACAGTGAAGGCAAGAGACCGACGCTTGCAAACATCCGGGAATCCGGGTCAATCGAGCAGGACGCCGACGTAGTGATCTTTCTCCATCGGGAGCGTGGAATAGAGAAGGGTGTCGAACCAGAGTCGAACGTCATCGAAACCGAGCTCATCGTGGCGAAACAGCGCAACGGTCCTGTGGGAACTATCAAGATCGCTTTCCTGCCGCAGTATACTAAGTTCGAGTCACTTGCCGAGGAGCGGATCTAGATGAGGGCGCGAGGAGGAGATGATGGCACTGCAAGATGAATACAATTTCGAAGACCTGAAGAATGAAGCCGAGCGGCTCGTCATAGACGAACTGGAGCGCCAGCTCGAGGTGGCACCTGATTCGGTGTGCCGAACCGAGGAGTGCATTCTGGACATGGCGGCATTCGCCCTGAATATGGTGCGGCCGATGTACCGCGTGACGCTGCTCGGAAGGCTCTATGCCTCCAACGTCGAAGAGGGATATGTCGACGAAGTCCGGCGCGCAGTGCAGAAGGCGATCCAGAAGGTCAATTCAAACCCCGCTTAGAACCTAGAGGCCTGCGCCGTTGTTCAGCGTCAGCCGGAAGTCGCTGAGCTTCAGCTGCCTGGCCGTGCTGCTGCGGTTGCCGGTGCCGTTCACGAGTGTAAGATACTGCTCCGGGTTGCCGGTCGATGAGGGCAGATAGTACCCGTCCGGGGTGAGGATGGTCCAGCTTCCGTCGGGCAGCGCGTAGAAGTCAAACAGATGCCGAAGTGTGGATGCCTGCCAGACCGACACGCTTCCGTCGCGGTTCAGCGCAAAGACTCTGCCGCGCCAGGACGTGACCTTCCGCGGGATATGGCCCGTCGCTTGCAGCGAGGACAGGCCGTTTCCGTCCCACACCTGCACGCGGTTAAAGCCCAGTGTAGTAAATAGCTTCCCACTTTCCTCATCGAATGCAATCGAGGCCTGCAGATCCTCCCCGTCGTAACGGGCGAGCAGCTGCCCGTTGGAGAAATCCGTGCCCGTGTAGCGCGACAGCACCGTCGTCTCTCCACCGTTGTGGTGGCGCAGCCCGAGCGAAAAGAGCGCTCCGGTGCGCTTGTCGAACGCCAGGTCGAACACCAGGAAGTCCGCCGATGAGACAGGGACCGTCTCGCCTGTCTGTGGATTCACGCGGATCAGCGAGGAGTCGAGAATGTTCGAGTTGCTTCTGCCCAGAATGATCCCGTAGTTGTTCGTGTATGCGGCGGTGAGAGTTCCCGAAGAGGTGAACGAAAAATCGGTCGCAAACGAATAGGAGTTGAGGAGCCTGATGCGTCCGTTTTTCTCGAGCGAAAGGATATCGGAGCCGGCGTCCTTGAGATCGATGATGGGTGAGTCGAACTGGCCGAACGTGTCGTTGATGGTAAGCGAAAACGGATCCACCGAGCGGAGGTCTCCGTTCGCGTCGCCCTCCCGGAAGAGAAAGAGCCGCCGGTTGGAAAGCGAGAGCAGTCCGCTCGGTGCATCGAACGGATTTTGGATGGAGTCCTCCACCAGAAGAGACACCTTGTCGAGGGGCGTGTTGCCGGAGAAGAAGTCGGACCGAACGCTGAGCAGGTTGGAGGCGGTTGCCGCGAAGAAGCGGTCGTCACTGAAGTCGATGTCGGTTATCGGCACCACGACCGATCGGCCGAACTGCTCGGGAGAGCTTCCGTACTGCGGGTATCTGGTGATGCTGCCGCCGGGCCTTGCGACGAGCAGGTCGCCCTGCTGCAGCATTGTCGCGGTCACCGTTCCGTCGATCTCGGAGGTGGAGCTGTACAGCTGCGAAAGCGAGCCGTTTCGGAACGAAAAGAGCCCGACCTCGACTGTGCCCTGTTTGGCAGTCGGGAGGGTGTAGAGGACTGAGAGCTCCTGGTTCGACGGATCAACACTGATCGACTGCACATCGCCGAGATCGCGCTGTGCCGCTACGCTTCCATTTACCAGATTGATGAGCTCGAGCGAGCTTCCCGACGTGCCCGCCATATAGACGTCACTGACAGGCGTGAGGTGGTCGAGATTGGGCAGAGTCTGCACAACGGCCTTCTGAGTCCCGGACTGCAGGTCCCAGTAGGTCAGATTCCCGTTTGAGGGAGAGTAGGTCATGATCGTCCGTTCGGATGCGGAGATGAGAGCGAGCCGGACAATCCCAAATCCATTGGGCAGGTAGGGAAGCTCCTGACCGCTTGAGCTGTCGAGAAAGACCAGACTGTTCCAGTGAGCGCGCGCATAGAGCAGTATCGATCCCTTTGGGCTGAATTGCACGAACAGCGGAGTCTCGGTGAGCGGATGCGTGTACATCTGACGGCCGCTTTCCCAGTTCCATACGCTCATCTGGATGAAAAGGCCGCCGTCGCTCACGACCGCGGCCAGCTCCGGAGCCCCGGGATTCACGGCAAGAGAGACCACAGGAAGATGCGAAACGCGGATAACCTGGCGAAGGTCGCCGGTCGAGCCGTCCCAGATTCGCACCGTTCCATCGTTTGAAGCGGTGAAGATGTATCCGGTACGATCGTCCCGGACTATCCGGTTGACGGTTGCCGTGTGACCCGTGTTGAGCAGGACGTGCGCACGATCCATGCGGGGTGCCGGCGCGGGCCCGTCGGCCGCGAAGGCAGCGCTGGTTGCGCAACCGGTGAAGGCCGTGAAGAGTATCGCTACCCAGGCAAGCTGTAAGACATCTATCGCCCACTGGCGGCTGCCGCGCCCGGGCCTTGCTGTTGCCGCAACTACCTCATCCATCGTTACTGCCTCACGAAGTACATGATATCATTAAAGAACGCGAAGAAGATGAGCAGAAAAACTATTGCAACTCCCACCATCTGATAGCGGTGTACGGAGCGCGGACGCAGCGGCCTGCGACTTACCCCTTCAATCCCGGAAAGGAGGATCTGACCTCCGTCCAGCACCGGGATGGGCAGGAGGTTCATGAAGAACAGCACAACGCTGAGCAGGCTGAGGAAGTTGAAGAATGAAATGAAGCCTGCACGTGCGCTCGTGGCAAAACCCTGGGTGGCGACTTCACCCACCAGATAGGTGATGCGGATGGGCCCTGCCACCGCCGAGCTCAGGTCGACGCCCCGGAACAGGAGTCCGATCCCCGAGATCGTAAGGGTGAGCGTCCGGTAGGTTTCGGTTGCTCCCTTGCCTATCGCCTGCAGCGGACTGTAGTGAGGCGTGCGAACGCTGAGTCCTTTGAAACGGACGCCGGCGTCGGCGCCTGCCGAGGCCGCTTTCCCCTTGATCGCGTCGGGTATGGAAATCGTCGTCGTGTCGGTCCGGCCGTCCCTCTCGTAGGTGAGCTTCACCGATCTGCCGGCCAGGCTGCCGACAATCGACTGAAATTGAATCGACTGATCTATCCGCTTTGCGTCGATCGAGACTATGCGGTCCCCGGGCTTCAAACCGGCATCCCTGGCCGCGCCCTGGACCGATCCCACCACCGGATCGACCCACGGGTAGACCCCGATGCGTCCCGCACCGGTCGCCTTGTTGAGCGCAGGCGTTACCGGGAGCTGTTCGCGTGTTCCGTTGGGGTGCTCGACGGTGAACTGAAGAGTCGTGTCCGGGTTGGGCGTTACCGCCTGCTCGATATCCCGGAAATCCGAGATCGGCTGACCCGCAATCGCAACTATGCGGTCTCCGGTCTTCAGCCCTGCCTGGGTAGCCGGGTAGGGGCCGGAGCTCGCCGCAGGTGCGGGATAGTCGGACTCGAGCACAATCCGGTTGCCGTAGGTCTGAACCGTGAAGCCTGCGTACCAGACTATGGAGAGCACGACCACCGCGAAAAGCAGGTTCATCGCCGGTCCGGCCAGGAGAACGAGTATTCGCTGCCAGGGCCGCGCGGTATAGAAGGCACCCTTTTCCTTCGGGATCGTATCGGCCTGGTCTTCGAATGCCTTCTGGAGCGCGTGCTCGCCCTTCATTCGGCAGTAGCCTCCGAGTGGAATCAGCGAGATGCGGTATTCGGTGCCGCGGAAGGTATAGCCAACCAGCTTCTTCCCCCAGCCGATGGAGAAGGCCTCGACCTCGATGCCGACGAGCTTCGCAACTATGAGATGTCCAGCCTCGTGAACGAATACAACCAGTCCGAGGCCGACGAGACCGATCAAAATCTGAAGAATCATGCAACTCCCTTGCTATGAGTGAAAGAGTACCTGGTAAAGATAATAAAAAACCGGTGCTGCAAATATCGGAGAGTCTACCGAATCGAGGATGCCGCCCCTGCCTGGAATGAGGGCTCCTGAGTCCTTCAGCGTCGCCGAACGCTTCAGCGCCGATTCAATGAGGTCACCCAGGATCACCGCGATTCCGATCACTGCGCCGAACAGCAGCCTGTACCCGAGCGGACCCGCAAAGAGGGTGGGCCGAAGGAGATTGAATACGATAATTACCGCGGGTGACAGAATGAATCCACCGAGAAAACCGATCAGGCTCTTGTTCGGGCTCACCGCGAGCAATCCGCGCGTCGACTTCCCGAACGCCTTTCCGGCGATATACGCCATAGTGTCGTTGAAATAGACCGAGCAGATGAACGCGAGGATGAGAAAGGTTGCGTCCGGCAGTCCGCTCAGCCTGATGATGTAGGACATGAACAGTCCCGGATATATGAGAAGGGTTACATTGGCCGACACGATCGGCAGCACCGACGGGAACTCGCTCGCGTCCCGGCGGAACACCTGCACCGCGAGCACGACACCCGCGACCGCTACGATGGCGAAGACCGTCGCTTCGAAGTGCAGCAGGCCAAAAAGCTCGAGCAGCGCCAGGAGCGGCAGGAGCGCGCCGAGAATCGGGACGAAAAGAGTGCTCGAGCGGTAGCCTGACGCCTTGCGGGAGAAGAACTGAGCCACCTCCACAGCCGCTACTCCGGAAACGAGCACCGCCAGGATGTTGAACACCAGGTGCTTCTGCTGCGGCAACAGATAGATTATGGCGAAAAGCAGAGGAACCGCGACGAACCAGAGAAGAATCCGTACGAGGAGGTTGTTCATCAGGCGCCGCCGAATCGCCGGGTCCGTCGCTGATATTCCTCGATCGCTTTAGTGATCTCCGCCTCCGACCAGTCGGGCCAGAGATGATCACTGAAGACGAATTCGGAATAGGCCGACTCCCAGAGCAGAAAGTTGCTGACGCGGCGTTCGCCGCCGGATCTGATTATCAGGTCGGGTTCGGGAAAGTAGGGAAGGTCGAGGTGACTGTCGAGCACCTCTTCGGTAATGGTCTCGCCGGATCGCGCTGCCGCGGCGCCTCGTATCTGTCGATCTTCGGCAAGCCATCTGTTGACGGCCCGGACTATCTCGCTTCTGCCGCCGCTTCGAAGCGCAATGTTGACGAAGAGATTCTCTCCGTTGCGTGTCTGGTCTTTCAGCAGCTCCACCGCCTCTCTGTCGCCGGTGCTCAGATCGGAAAGGTCGCCGCTGTGTACGATACGGATGCCTTCCCGCCTGAAGGTTTTAGCCTCATGCGTGAGGTGTTTGCGGACCGCTCTCAGCAGGAGGGTCTCGCGTTCATCATCAGCCTCGGGGGGGAATTCGGATACAGGAAAGAGCGACAAATAGGAGATGCCGGAGCGTCTCACGGCAAGAATGACGCGCCATGCGGCGCGAAAACCCTCGAGCTGCGCTGTTTCGGGCGACGCTTCATGCGTCGCGGCCCAGCGCGCTTCACCGTCCATGACGATTCCGATATGGCGTGGCAGGCTGGCACGGTCAAGAGTCGGGTCGATTGCTCCAGGCATGCAAACTCCGGGATGGCACTGAGCTAGATCTCGAGGATTTCGTGCTCCTTCTCCTCGAGGTGCTTGTTAATCTCTTCGATGTAGCGGTCGGTGAGCTTCTGAACCTCGTCCGCTCCCCGCTTCTCTTCGTCTTCGCTGATGTCGCCCGCCTTCTGCATGTTCTTCAGCTCTTCGTTGGCGTCTCTGCGAATATTGCGGACAGCAACTCGACACTGCTCGGCCATGTTCTTTGCGATCTTGACGTATTCCTTGCGGCGCTCTTCGGTGAGAGGCGGAATATTGATGCGAATTACCTTTCCGTCGTTGTTCGGGTTGAGCGACAGCTCAGATTTCTGGATCGCTTTTTCAATATCGCTGAGGACCGATTTGTCCCAAGGCTGGATTACCACCAGCCGCGCTTCCGGGATGGAGACGGTGGCGAGCTGATTGAGGGGCGTCGGGTTGCCGTAGTAATCGACACGGATCTTGTCAAAAAGGGCCGAGGATGCCCGACCGGTACGAATTCCGGCGAGATCATCCGAGAGAGATTTGAGCGACTTCTTCATCTTCTCTTCGGTCTCTTTGTTTACTCCATCCATACGTCCACTCCCTTGAAAGACGGCCGTCTCATCGGAAGACGAAAAGACGGCCGGTTACGGGTTACTCGGGCAGTTCTTCGCCGACACGGTAGTATCGGAAGTCCGATACCGTGACCTTGCCGCCCACCTCTTTACCGAGATCTTCGGCGACCTTTGCCACCGACCTCTTCTCGTCCTTGACGAAGGGCTGGTCGAGCAGGCAGATCTCCGAAAAGAGCTTCTTGAGCTTTCCCTTGACGATTCCTGCGAGAACATTTTCCGGCTTGCCGAGGTTCTTCGCCTGGACCTGGAAGATCTGCTCCTGCTCGGTTCGGTACGCTTCACTCACCTGCTGTTCTGAAAGAAACATCGGATTGAACGCCGCTACGTGAAGCGCGCAATTGAAGGCAAACTCCTTCACCTTGTCCGATGCTGCAAGCTCAGGCTTGTCGGTCTGCACTTTGACGATTACACCGATTCTTCCGGCATCGCCATGAAGGTACTGAATCGCGTACTCGTTCTGTCCCACAGACAGAACGTCGAAACGGCGAATGGCCATGTTTTCCTTGATTACCGCGACCGCCTCGGTCACCTTCGCCTGAAGGGCCGGGTCGTCCTGCTTCGGCGACCGTGCGATGATGTCGTCGAGCAGCTTCTCGCCGAGCTCTACGAACTTTTCGTTCCGCGCGACGAAGTCGGTCTCACAGGACACTTCGAGGATGGCTGCCTTCTCGCCGGCAACGCGGACGAAAGCGCGCCCCTCGTTCGTGGCCCTTCCGCTGCGCTTGGCCGCAGCGGCAAGCCCGAGCTCCTTGAGTTTCTTCTCCGCCTTCGCAATATCGCCGCCGGCGTCGGCAAGAGCTTTTTTGCAGTCCATCATGCCGGCCCCGGTTTTCTCCCGGAGCCTGCGCACATCTTCAACCTTGATCTCCACCCTGTGCTCCTTATTCCTGGTACAGTTCTTCTTCGTCGATCCCGGCGACGACCGACTCTTCGTCATCCTTGGAAGCGGTTTCGGCTTCCTTCTTCTCGGCAGATTCCTTCTCCGGATCGTAGTCGGAATAGTCCTCCGCCGAGAAGGTCTCCTCTTCGGCAGGCTCTTCCGACTCGCCTACGCTTGCAGCGACCGGGCTTCGCTCGACGTCGTCTTCGTCCTCACGACCTTCGCGCGAAGCGTCTTCGGCCTCAGTCTCCTCGCTGCTTTCGCCTTCGGTGGTCTCGCCTTCTGCGCTCTCTTCCTCGTCATTGAGGCTTTCGATCACCTCGAGACCGATCTCGTTGTCTGCCTCGATAACGGCTTTCGAAATAATCTGCGTAAAGAGAGTGATCGAGCGGATTGCGTCGTCGTTTCCCGGAATTGGATAATCGATGCCGTCCGGATTGCAGTTCGTATCTACAACCGCCACGATCGGAATTCCGATCCTCTGCGCTTCGGCCACGGCGATGGCCTCTTTCCGGGTATCGATCACAAAAACAACGCCGGGAAGGTCCTTCATCTCCTTGATGCCGCCGAGGTTCTTTTCGAGCTTGGTCTTTTCCTTGAGAAGGCGGGCAACCTCTTTCTTTGTCAGGCTTTCGAAGGTGCCGTCGATTTCCATCTTCTCAATCTTCTTGAGACGGAGAATCGAGCGCTTGATTGTGGTGAAGTTGGTGAGCATGCCGCCGAGCCAGCGATTGTTCACGTAGAACATGCCGCACTTCTGGGCCTCACGCTCAATTGCCTGCTGTGCCTGTTTCTTGGTTCCCACGAAGAGAACCGACTTGTTCGCCAGCACCGCCTTGCGTACAGCGTCGTAGGCGTCTTTGATGCAGACGATCGTCTTCTGCAGATCGATGATGTGAATGCCGTTCCGCGAGGTGAAAATGAATTTCTTCATCCGCGGATCCCACCGCTTGGTCTGGTGGCCAAAGTGCACACCGGACTCGAGCAGGTTTTTCATGGTAACAACTGCCAAGATATCCTCCTACTCCCTACGTGACGGTGTACTTAGTCACCCGTCGATCTTCGCAGGGTCCCTCTCTAATTCTCGAATTCATTCTGTTCCGTTATTGAGCGGCTCGCAGCCGCGCAACGAAACGTCGGAACTCGGAAGATTCGCCGCCGGCTAGGCCGACAGCGTGTAATTGTGTTCTCTTAACATGCCATATAATCGGTGGATAGGCAAGCCCACGACCGTCGCGTAGGACCCTTCGATCCTTTCGACCAGGCAGGCTCCGCGCACCTGTATCCGGTACCCCCCGGCGGCTCCCTGCCACTCCTCGGAGTCCAGATACCACTCGATATCCTGTCTGCTCAGCTTCGCAAAGTGGACGACCGTGCGGTCGTACGAGGTGAAGATTTCACGGGTGGACGCCTTGGCGAGGGCGACGCCGGTGTAGACTTCGTGCGCTGTGCCCGAAAAGGTCTCGAGGAAAGAGCGTGCCTCTTCCCGGCTCTGCGGCTTTCCGAACCGCTTCTCTCCCAAAACCACCACAGTATCCGCGCCGACTATCCAGTTTCCGGCAAGACGATACGCTTTGCGCACCGCCTCGACCTTCTCGCGCGAGAGCGTTTCCACGAGGTCCGCGGGGCTTGTGCCCCTCGAAATGTCCTCTTCTATGTCGAAGGTGAGAACGCGAAAGGGTATTCCGAGGCGTTGCAGCATTTCCCTCCGCTGCGGGGAGGTCGACGCAAGGGTGACAGTCTCCATAGTTGTGAATATCCCAGGAACTTCGAGCTTTCCGCCTTCCCCGGCTGCTCGATCAGAGGCCTTTGAAAATCAGCAGCCCGGGCGCGATCCCGAGAAACGTCCCCGGATTCACCTGCATGCTGAAGGCGATGATGCCGATGTCGAACCCGACCGGTCCGACCTCGAGATTGAGGGGAATACCTGCAAACCCGAGAATCCGCTCCAGGAGCACCCATGCGAAGGTGCCGATGATGAGCGAGAGACCCAGAATCGTAAGGAAGAGACCGCGAGTGCGCGCGTTGAGCTTCATCGTCACCGCGTATTGTACGCGGCCGGGAGGCCCTGTCAAGCAGCCGCGCCTGTTGACATCGAGCCCCGTTCCCGCTACCGTTTGCAGACACGCAGTTGCGCAGCAACTGCGATTGGCGGCGGGCGCGCCGCAATTGAACACGCGTTTGCAGAGCAAACGCGAATTTGAGGCGCAACGCGC
>CAZNYW010000102.1:0-10708 GCA_964577375.1 uncultured Spirochaetales bacterium
GTACTTACCGCGGAATTACTCCCCTGATTTTATCCACAGGGTTCTTGATACTTCAGAGGCGGCCCGTGATGAGTGCACCAACGACATAACCCGTAGCCGCAACTCCGAGGCCCACCACGAACATGTCGAAGCCGCTGCGAAACACGTCCCGGCCGGTGAAGAGACTCCGGGCGGCGCCGACGATGAAATGCGCAGTCATGCTGATGCCGAACGCGGTCCACAGGACGGCGGGACCTGTCCCGAACATGAAGGGCACAACCGGGATGAAGGCACCAATCGCGGTCGAGATGCCGGTCGTAACCGCCTCTCTCATCGGTGAGACCGCCTCGCCGCTTATACCGAGCTCCTCACGTGCTTGCTCCTGAATCGCGATCTCCGGATCGGACATGACCTGTGCGGCCGCCCTGCGAGCCGCCTCCGCCGGCATTCCCTTGGCCTGATAGAGCAGCGCAAGCTCCTCGGTCTCGGCCTCCGGCATCAGCTCGATCTCCTGCCGCTCCATCTCGATCTCGTGGTCCCACACCTCCCGCTCGCTCTTGGCGGCCAGAAATCCGCTTCCACCCATAGACAGTGCGTCGGCAACGAGACCCGAAAACCCGGTGAGCAGAACGAGGTTCGGCGCGACCTCTCCGCCGACCACACCCATTACCAGGCCGAAGTTGGCGGTCAGCCCGTCATTGAAGCCGTAGATGACGTTGCGCAGGAAGCCGCTGGAGTTCCGCTGGTGCCAGGGCTCGTCGCCCGAGCCTGCCATCTGGCTGAGGACGTGGGCATGATGAGCCTCCTCCCGGGCGATGGTCTTCATCTGTTTGCCCACCTCCTCGCCGTCAGCTCCCTTCTCGCCCTTGAAATAGGCCCGGACTTCACGCGATTCGTCGGCGATCCGCATCGACATCACCAGCCCCAGCCGTCCGCGCCTCGCAAACCATTCGAGCATCCGAATGCGCATGCTCGGTTGCCATTCGCCGAGAACTTCACCGCGATCCTCGAGCAGCTGCCGGTAAACCGTCTGGTGACGCGATTCCACCTCGGCGAGCCGCTCGAATATGCCCTTCCGTTCCTCGGTCTTCGCGAGCGAGGCCATGATTGTATAGATATAGGCTGACTCGCCCTCATCCTGCCAGTGCTTACGCAGCGACCGCACGTCCATTGAAAGCTCCTCTCGGTGAAAACCCGTCGTCTAAGAATACGTACTCGACCATCCGGCGTCAACAAAACCCGTTTTCAGAGGGTCTTCATCAAATCGTGTCGGAAATGTGACGGAATCTCGCGATCACCGTGACCGCATCGTGACCTCGAGCGCCTACCCTCGTACCATGGAGGAAACGTTATGGTGCGAAAGACACTTGTTCGCTGGATCGCCGGAATCGGACTGGTTGTGGTTACCACGCTGGCGCTGGGCGCTTGCATGAGCTCCAACGACGCGATGGGAAAGTCGTCCGACAAGTCGATGAGCAATTCGATGGACAATTCCAACAGCAACTCGATGGATAACTCGATGAGCAAGAACGACGGTTCGATGAGCAACTAGTCACCCTGCCCGGCCGACCGCGCTCGGCCCGGTTATCCGGGCGAGCCGCGGCGACCGGCTAGGTGATTCTGCTGAACCAGAGAAGAGACAGCAGAGCTGCCGCAAGTACGAGCAACGCGGCGAAGGCCGAGAACAGTGCCGTGATCTCGGTCTTCTGTTTCTCGAGCACGAGCTGGCTGCTCAAAGCCTTGTACACGTCGCGGAGATTCGCCGCCGAATCCGCCTTGTAGTACCTGCCGTTGGTCTTCTGCGCTATGGTCTTAAGTGTTGCCTCATCGAGCTGCACGCGCATAGACCGGCCGAACCAGCCGAGCGGCGCCCCGCGGACGGTGCCCAGTCCCACGGTAAAAACCCGGACGCCCAGATCTGCCGCCTTGTCGGCGACCTCGAGCGGATCCGGGCCTGTATTGGACTGCCCGTCGGTCAGCAGGACAACAACTGCCGATCGGTACGATCCCGGCGGCACCGGCGGCGGCAGGTTGCCGTTCCGCCCAGGTTGACCGCGGCGGTCCGCGGAGCCGCTGCTGGCGCCTCCGGGCGAAAGCGGTACTCCCTGATTTCCGCCGAACGCATCGAAGGGGTTATTGCCCAGATTTTCCACCGGGCCGATATCGATGTTGGTCCCTTCGAATATCGCCGAGAGCGAGGCGAGCAGTCCGTTCCCGACGGCGGTTCCGCGCTGAAGCCGGAACCGCGCGATCGCAGCGAGGATGTCATCCCGGTTTGTGGTGGGAGCCTGGACAAGCGTGGCGGTAGCCGCAAAGGCAACGACGCCGATCCGCACGTTGTGAGGTTGATTTGCCACGAACGCACGGGCCGCATCCTGGGCCGCCGCCATCCGGCTCGGCTCGATGTCGCGCGCCCGCATGCTGCCGGATATGTCCATGGCGAGTATTACGGTTCCCTGCTCCGAGGGCAGCGTAACCAGCGCCGCCGGCCGGGCGACCGCGAGCACCATCACGGTGACCGCTGCAAGCAGAAGCAGCGGCGGCACGTGGCGTCGGAAGCCTGGATGCGCCCCCATCGCCTCCTTGACGATGCTGAGGGAAGCGTAGGAGAGCGCCCGCCGCTTTCGTTTGCGAAGTATGAGAATATAGGCTGCGACGAGCAGAGGCACCACAAGCAGCAGCCATAACATGCTGGGCCAGAGAAAGGTCATCCCGTACCCCCGGAAGAGATCGCACGCGCCGCGCGCGCGGCCGGTGCACCCGCGGACGTCGAGCTTCGAAGCTTGCGCATGGAGGCAAAACGGAGGATCGCCTCGGCAAGGTCGTCGCGGGTCGAAAGCTCGAGCGCGTCGACCCCCGCTTCCACGAACGACCTTCGAAGCAGCTGTTCGCGTTTCTGCGCAAGATCCGCAAAACGTTCGCGAAATCCCCGGTCATGCGTATCCACGAAAAGCTGCTCCCCGCTCTCAGAATCCCTCATGACGAGCATCCCCAGATCGGGCATCTCCATCTCCAGCGGATCGAGAAGCCTGATCGCAATCACCTCGTGACGCCGCGACAGCTGCAGCAGTGGACGCTCCCAGCCGGGTGTGCTCAGAAAGTCCGACACCACGAAGACAAGCGACCGCCTCTTCACGAGATCCATCCCCGCGCCAAGCAGATCGGTGAGATTGGTCGGCTGGGCCCGCTCGGGCGAGGCACGATTGAGCAGCAGGTGCAGCAGGTAGAGCACGTGCTGACGGCCGCTCCGCGGCGGAACGACGAGGTCGGCAGCCCCGGCCGCGGCCCCGCGGTCGACCGCGCCGCTGTGTCCGAAGGCGCCGCTGTAGAGAACCGCTCCTACCCGGTTGCCGTGTCGGGTCAGCAGCCGCGCGAGAACTCCGGCGAAGCTGTTCAGGAGCTCTCTCTTCCGTACCCCCGACGAACCGAAATCGACCGACGGGCTCAGATCAAGCAGAAACCACGCGGTGATTTCCCGGTCCTCGTTGTACTGTCGCACGTAAGGGGTGTCGAGCCGGGCCGTTACGTTCCAGTCGATGTAGCGGACATCATCCGAATACTGGTACTCGCGAAGGTCCGCCAGGTCGAGACCGAAGCCGCGGAACAGCGTGCGGTAGTCTCCCTGGAGCAATCCGTCGAGACGCCGGATCACCGTCCACTCGAGCCGCTCGAGCACCCTTTCCGCGCTATTCGCCGAGTCTGACATGGCTCTCCAGCGGCTTCTCGGGAACCGGTATATGCTGCATGATCCGCGTCAGCACCTGATCCGGGGCGACGGCGTCCGCAACCGCTTCGTAGGACAGGACGAGCCGGTGACGAAGGACGTCCAGTGCGATGTCGGAGACATCCTCGGGAAGGACGTAGTCTCGGCCGCGCAGAAACGAGAGGGCTCGCGCCGCCTCGATCAGGTGAATTGTCGCCCGCGGACTTGCTCCATAGAGCATGTAGGACGCGACATCCTCTATTCCTGCCTTTGCCGGGTCTCGAGTCGCCGCCACCAGTCGGACCGCATACTGAACAAGAGCCGGATCCACGAAGTTCCTGCGGCACTCAGTCTGCAGTCCGCTTAGCTGTTCGGTGGTGAGCACCGTCGACGGTGGAGCGAAGCTGCCGGTAATCCGCTCGACAATGACGAACTCCTCCTCCTCGGTCGGATAGTCGACGAGCACCTTCATCATGAATCGATCGACCTGCGCTTCCGGCAGCGGATAGGTTCCCTCCGTCTCGATCGGGTTCTGTGTCGCCATAACCAGGAAAGGCTCGGGCACCCGGTGCGTTTCGCCCGCGATAGTCACCTGGTGCTCCTGCATCACCTCGAGCAGGGCGCTCTGCACTTTCGCGGGAGCCCGGTTGATTTCATCGGCGAGGAGAAGGTTCGCAAAAACCGGACCGAGCGTCGTCGCGAACTCCCCGGTCTTCTGGTTGTAGATCCGCGTTCCCACAAGGTCGGCCGGCACAAGGTCCGGAGTGAACTGGATGCGGCTGAACGAACCATGAATGGTCTGCGCGAGGGTTTTCACGGTCAGAGTCTTGGCAAGTCCGGGTACGCCCTCAACGAGCAGGTGTCCCTGAGCGAGGACCGCTACCAGCACCCGTTCGAGAAACCGGTCCTGGCCCACCACGACCTTTTTTACTTCGTACAGGACACGTTCCATTACGGAACCCGTCTCCGTTCCGTTATCCATACGATTTTCCATGAGTCACCTCAGAATGGATTGATGCCCATCGCGCCCGCCGCGGTATCGATGGGAACCGCGAAGCCGATGCCGATAAAGACACGCTGTTCGGTGGGATTGAGAATCGAGGTCACCAGTCCGACCACCTCGCCGTCCTCGGTGACCAGCGGGCCGCCGGAATTGCCGGGATTCGCCGCTGCGTCGAACTGGATCAGTCCCTCGAGCGAATGGTTTCCGTCTTCTGAAAGGTAGGTGCGCCGAAGCCCCGATATCACGCCGGCCGATACCGACGGTCCAATCCCGAACGGGAACCCAACCGCGAATACCCGGTCCCCGGGGTTGAGACCGGCAGCAGACCGCAGGGTCGCAGGCTTGAGATCATCCGGAATTGTGTAGGGTTGAACTACCGCAAGGTCCTTCTCCGGCTCCGCCGATACTACGCGCGCCTCCGATCTGGAACCGTCGGCAAAGGTCACCACGAGCCTTGGCGCACCGGCTATCACGTGATAGTTCGTGAGGATTGTTCCCTGATCGCTCACGACGACACCGGATCCGACGGCGATCTCGTCTTCCGGGGCTACCGGCAGATCCGCCGGATTCGGATCTTTTACGGTGGATTCGGCGAGCTTCCGGCGTTCGACGTTGGTGAGCGCGGTCAGCTGCTGGATCCGCACCACCGAAGGAGCAATCGCATGATAGGCGAGCGCCGCCGGCGACGGCGGTGCCGGCATCTGTTCGAGGGTGTAGCGGACGGCCTTGTCGATGTCGATCTGAGTGTAGGTGCGGGGCTTCGGCAGAAGGAGCGTCACCGCAAGAACCGCGATGAGCGCGCCGGCGGTACCGGCTGCTACAAGCAGCGGTCGCTCGCGGAGGCGGGCGAACGCGACAATTCGGTTCCAGGAGGTGGTCCGCTGTGGCTCGGTGGTGTCGGCGCGGATTTCACTCCTGTTCTCTGCCGGTAAACCGGCGCGTCCGGTGAAAGATCCGCTGTAGAGGACCTGCTTCTTCATGCCTGGTCACGCCGTGCCGACGCGCCTCCACCACGGATTGAATATATATACAAATCACCTGTATGAACATAAAAGTTTTGTTATTGGCGGCTCTTGACCCAGTTGACGGCAAAGCGTCGAAGCTCTCCGGCGCTCTCTATGCCGAGCTTCTCTTTCAGATGGTCGCGATAGGCATTGACGGTTTTCACCGAGAGCGAGAGGACCCGGGCAATTTCGGTGGCGCCGTAGCCCTGTCCGATGAGCTCCAGCACCTCGAGCTCCCTGTCGCTCAGCCGCTCCACGGGAAGCAGGTCGGTCTCGTCGCGCTGGCTGAACATCCGTTCGAGCAACCGGTCCCGCATGGCCGAGGAGACGTAGATCCGGCCGGCGAGGACGGTTTTGATCGCATCGAGCATGACCGAGGCGGCCTCCTGCTTCATCACGTATCCCCGCGCGCCGGCCTTCAGGGCGCGGGCCGCATAGACTGCCTCGTCGTGCATCGAGATGATGAGCGCGGGAACCTCCGGATGGGTCGCCTTCAGCTGCTTCACCAAGTCGAGCCCGTTCTGCTGGAGAAGCGAGATGTCGATGAGCGCAATATCCGGGACCAGCTTCCCGAGCGCATCCAGCGCATCGGGAAGAGAACCGGCCTCCGCGCCCACGCGATAGCCCTTGTTGCTCTCGATGAGCGCAACCAGCCCCTGTCGGAAGACCGGGTGGTCGTCGACTACCAGAAATTTCACCTGCCCGCTCATCTCAAGCCTTCCTTTCGCGGTCCAACCCGGCAGCAGACCCGCGTTCCCGGGCTCAACTGCTCAATATGGAGATCCAGCTCAGCCTTCTCGGCCCGGTATCGCATGATCCGCAGTCCCATGCCGTCGGGCGATGTCTGGCCGGAGAAGCCGGATCCAAAATCCGTCACTTCGGCTACCATGGTCGTAACGGCAGAACGCCGACGCGTTGCGGCGGTCTGCCGCCGATCGATTGCGGCGGTCTGCCGCCGATCGATTGCGGCGGTCTGCCGCCGAAGCGCACCGTCGGTCTCCTCCCGGTAGAGCCTGATCTCGACTCGTTCGGAATCGGAATGCTTCAGCGCGTTGCTCAACGCTTCCTGGATTATTCTATAGACCTGCAGCGCACGCTCGGTATCGTCAATGAAGAAGCCCGGTGACGCCCGGAAGTCGATTGTGGCCGGATAGCTGCGGCGCGCCGACGCGGCAAGCTCCTCCACCGCGGCGACCAGCCCGTGCTCCTGCAGCGCCGTCGGCACCAGTCCCCGCGCAATCTGTTTCGCCCTGGCGATGGACTCTTCGAGAAGCGTGCATATCTGACCGATCGATTCGGCCGCGCCGTTGCCCGACGCCGACAGATCGGCCCGCACGACGCTCGCAAGCATTGCGACACCCGCCAGATGCTGCGAAAGATCATCGTGCAGATCCTGCCCGATGCGTTCCATCGTTCGGTTGGAAATCTCGATGACCTCCTGCTCGAGCCGCGTACGCCGCTCGATCTCCAGAGTCAGTTCCCGATTCGCCCGGGTCAGAGCGGCGGTGCGCCGCGCCACCTCGACCTCGAGTCGACGTTCGTGCGTACGGACCTGCTCCAGAAGCAGCGCACCCTTCAAAGCGCTCGCCACCTGGTCGCGTACCGCGTCGTAGACGGTGGGATCGTGAAACCCGCCGGGGAGCAGAACGTAGCCGAGCGCTTCGTCCTGGAATACAAGCGGCTCGAAGACCCAGACGCCGCTCCTCCACGGGCGTGTCGATGCGACGGCGGGAAGGAGCCCGGAGACATCAAACTCCGGCTCGCCGGCACTCGATGTCTCCTGCCGGTTATCGCGCCGGTCGGCGGCGATGCGGCTGTCGAGGACGCCGTCCGGCGACATGAGCAGCCGCGCACGAGCCGTATCGCCTCCGGGAAAGACGACGAGGTAGCCCCCGCCGATTCCCAGCGCATGAAGCCCGGAAGAAAGCCGCTCGAGCATCGTCGGTATCTCGAATGAGCCCGCGAGAGACGCATTGAGCGCTCTAAGCGCGCTCGACTGTTCCTCGGATTTCACCCGCCGCGCCGCCTGAAGGCGGATTTCCGTCCGGCCCACGAGTATCTGTGCGAACTCGAAAAGAGACACAAGACTCGAGGCGTCCGTCCTGTCCGATGCGGCACCGCGGATCATCGCCAGATATCCGTTCCACCGGGAGAGTTTCCGGCCGGCGACCGCATCGGAGGCCAGAACACTGTTGAGACGTGCAATGAAGGAGTTGCTCCTTCGACCCTGCGCGTCGGAGGTGAGCATTTCGATCACTGCGCGGTCGCGCTCGTCCAGCTCCGCCGGCGGTCCATCCGACCGGCGGGTCTCGAGCTGCGGCACGCAGCCGCATGATTCACGTATCACCGGAACGCAGGAAAGCACGCGGTCGGCGACCGCGCGGCCCTTCACGATGTCGCAAAGCATGTCCAGAGCATTTGCACCCAGCTCGTGCAGTGGCTGGATTACGGTGGTGAGCGGAGGCGTGACGCTGTTGGACTCTTCGATCCCGTCGAATCCGACGACTGCGACCTCGGTGGGAACGTCTATCCCTGCTGCATGCAGCGCGTCGATTGCGCCTATCGCCATGCGGTCGTTCATGCAGACCAGGGCGTCAAAGGGAATGCCGAGGTCGATGAGGCGGCGCGCTGCCTCGGCACCCGAGTCCTGCACGAAAATGCCGGAAACGAGGAGTCGCTCGTCAAAGGGAAGGCCGGCTTCCTCGAGAGCGCGCCGGAACGCCTTCGCCCGGTCCTCCGCTTCGGCGTGTCCGGGCGGGCCGCCGATCACGGCAAACTGCCTGCAGCCGTGTTCTTCGATCAGATGACGGACCACCGTAGAGATCCCCCCTGACCCATCGACAGTCACGCTGGGTATTCCCGCTACCTGTACTCCCACCGAGACTCGCGGAAGATCCCGGTATGAGTCAAAGAGCCGTTTTACTCCGGCTGAATCGAGAAAGGTGTTGATCGCCGAGGTAATGACGATAAGCCCGTCGAGACTCTCGGTACCGGCGAGACGGTAGGCCATGTTTGCGGTCGCTTCAACAGTGACCGGTGAATCGAGCCGCGAACCGAGAAAACAGACCACCCCGACTCCGCGTTCGTGCGCCCGCCGTTCGATGCCGCGCCAGACGGACGCCTGGTACGAGTCGTGGAGCTCGGCCGTAAATACCCCGATCATCTCTCCGTAACCTTTCCTCTTCAAGGCGGCCATTCCCTCCTCGTCCCCACGATGTCCATGGTAGCCTCCGCAGGTGGGTTGAGCAAGGATGAAATTGACCGTGCCGTAGTTCCAGAGTATCCCAGTCATGCGGTCGCCGTAATCAGGGCAAGAACGGCTTGGCGGCCCGGCATCATGTCCGTAGCGGTATAGGTGAAAATACCTATGGTGTGTTGCCCGGTGCTCCGCCGCCCTTCTGCGCACGGAGCTCCTGGATCGCCTGAAGGAGAAGCTTCTGATAGTTCTGAAGGCGGGCGTCATTGTCCGAGCCGAGAATAGAGCTTGATTGCGGGCTGCCTGCGCCAAGCAGGGAGTCCATGCTTCCCAGGTCCCCGAGGCCTGAAAGTCCGAGCGTCTGGTCAGTACCGGACGACGTGCTGTCGGACGGACTCGACAGTGCCTGCTCGAGAAGCGACTGGAAAGCCGGGCTGCTCGAGGTCCCGGAACCCGCGGCGGACGAAAGATCCGGTGTGACAGTCGAACCGTCGGCCGTGGCGGCGGATCCCGTCGGATAGGCCGCCGGATGTTTCACGGTCCCCGAATCGGCCGACTGCCCGGGCGGCCGCCGTCCCAGGCTCTGAATCTCGCGGATACGGGCCGCAATGTCCTGAATCCGCGCATTTATTTCATCTGTTGGATTCATTTTTCCCTCCGAGCCGGCGAGCAAAGTATACACCAGTCGGTTGCGTGGGTGTCAAATCGGGCTGTTACGGCCGGGCCGCGCGAAACGGGATCTATACTTCATGATCTAGAAACGTGGTCACGAGCTTCTTGACCGACGGATCGACATCCCAGAATGTGATGCCGTTTTCATGATGAGACGAGCCTGCGGGGCGTGACCATGCAACTTTGCCGAAAATCTGCAGCTCCCGGTCCTCACCGGGCAGCGTGAATGCCAGCGTGTAGATCTTCCCGATGGTCATTGGGTTCTCGGTGATGAGACAGATGCCGCCTTCACTTATGTCCTTCGAGTGGGCGATGGCGCGTGTGGCGTAGTTGACCTGGACATCGAGCGAAACTCGAGGCGTGCGGCGTTGGTCCTGGTTCATGTGCCCAGTATACGGGTTCGCCGTCCCGCCGCCTACCGGCTCGCGGAGAGTCTGTCCGCCATCTCCTGCATCATCCGGTGCAGCTCGGCGAGCGCCGCATCCTGAGCCGCAAGATGGTCAAGGATCGCTCGCACCTCGACCTCCGCCTTCTGGTTGACCTCGTAGTCATTATGAGCCTCCAGTCTGTCGCGCTGGGACTGTCTGTTCTGACTCATCATGATTACGGGCGCTGCATAGGCCGCCTGCATGGAGAGCACGAGATTCATAAGTATGAAGGG
This sequence comes from uncultured Spirochaetales bacterium, assembly GCA_964577375.1. GTDB lineage: Bacteria > Spirochaetota > Spirochaetia > DSM-27196 > DATKUC01 > DATKUC01. The sequence continues at coordinate 10,219 of CAZNYW010000102.1, forward strand.
ATAGGGATCCCAGGAATGCACCCAGCCGGCGATGTTTAGGACGATCCACACTGCCAGTATGAGTGACTGGGTCCCGATGAAGCCCCAGGATCCCATGGTGTTCGCTACGCCGTCGGCGATCCTCTGACCGAGAGTGAGCCGGGCATCAAAGACCTGATTTACGTCCCGGATCGGCGGATGACTGTGCTTGAAGGGCTGCGGAAACTGCAGTTTCATCTCCTGTTCTCCTTCTGCGCGAAGTATACATCGAGCTGATGATTTGCGCGCGGATGATGCCTTCGAGGAGTTCTGACCAGGGAGGCGGCTCCGACCCTTCAGGTCTCAGACAGGGGTCGAAGTGCGGGACTGCTCGAATCGGGCGATCGCCTCGAGAACGACCCGGATCTCGTTGTCCCAGCCGCGGGCAAGCGCATCGTTGTCGCGGTCGTAGACCACTTCGCCGGTTACGAGGTTTCCCGAAACCGCTGAAACCATCGCGGCGCGTTTCCCG
>CAZNYW010000103.1:0-10681 GCA_964577375.1 uncultured Spirochaetales bacterium
GGATCACATCTACCAGGCAGCCTTTCTCGATCCCCACACGGCCGCCGAGCTTCCGATCGACAGGATCCGCGCTATGGTAGACGAGCTGCTCGATGCCCACGGAAGCATGATTCGCCTGCCGGCCTAGAACCGGTTCGCGTGGCCGCGGTTGCGGACGCGGCCGCGGAGCTCTACGCGCGAGAGGTCGGCGGAATTTCCGTAGATAACCACCTCACCATCCACGGTAAGGTTCCGGGCGGTAAACGCGTTTCCCCGGATAATGAGGCGGCCGGAAATTACCGTGCGTCCGATCCCCTCGCCCACAAGCGTCACGTGGTTTGCCCCTATTTCAAGGTCTCCCACGTAACGGGCGGCACTGAGGTGAATGGTCTCATTGTTGCGGATAGGAAAGATAGACCGTATGTTTTCCGATCGCCCGTGCCCTTCTTGACGAGCCTCGCCGGGCGGCACGCGGAATGCAACGAAGGTTCCACAGGATGCAAGAGCCGCGATTGCCGCGAGGATCAGGGTTGCGCGCGTGGCGCCTCTCAGGAACGCTTTGTATCTTCTCACACTGAAGATTGTACCACGCGGCGGAGAAATCGCCCGAAAGGCCCGCCGCCGTACCGCCGGCTGCCTATGCCGGCTCTTCGCGAAGCCTGTCGAGCAACACCGCGCCGATGATGATGAGTCCCTTCACGAGCTGCTGAAAATAGGGCGAGATGCCCAGAAGGATCATGCCGTTGTTGATGACGCCGATGAGAAGGGCCCCGACAAGCGTGCCCCAGACGCCTCCGCGTCCGCCCATCAGGCTGGTGCCGCCGATGACGACCGCGGCGATAACGTCCAGCTCGAAGCCGACGCCGGCAACCGGCTCGGCCGAATTGAGCCGGGAGGTGAGTATGAGCGCGCTGATGGCCGAGGTGACACCCGAGATCACGTAGACGATCGTCTTGTACACTTTCGAGCGGATACCGGAGAGCCGCACGGTCTCCTCATTGCCGCCGATTGCATAGGTGTATCGGCCGAGCCGCGTCTGCGTCAGGATTATCCAGGCAACGACCACGGTGAGCAGAAAGATGACGATCGGAAACGGAATGCCGAGCAGGTCGCCGCCTCCGATATAGCGGAACTGATCACCGAAGCCGCTGATCGGGTATCCCTGGGTGAAGATCAGTGTGAGGCTTCGAGCAATGCTCATCATGCCGAGGGTGACAACGAAGGGGGTAATGCGGCCTATGGTAATGAAAAGCCCGTTCGCCAGCCCGAGCGCGGCGCCCATACCGATGGTAGCGATGAGAATCAGCAGCAGACTCGCGTCGGCCTTGAGGAGTCCTGCCGCGATCGCACCCGCGAAGGCGAGGATCGAACCGACCGAGAGGTCGATGCCGCCGGTAAGTATTACGAAGGTCATTCCAACCGCCATGATCCCGTAGATCGAGGTCTGGCGAATGACATTCAGGATGTTTGTCCAGCGCAGAAAGACCGGCGAAAGAAATGCCATTGCCACGCAGATGAGGAAGAACGCGAAAACAATGCCGTAGTTTTTCAGTATCCGTTTGATATCGAGATTCATCCGAAGGCTCCTTCCCTGTTTTCCTGTCCGCCGGCCTCTCAGGAGGCCTGTCCGTTCAAGCCGAGCGCGTAGCCCATGACCTCTTCATCGCTCGCCTCGCCCCGCTTGAACTCTTTTACAATTCGGCCGCCGTATACCACCGCAATGCGGTCGCTCATGTTCATCACTTCCGGCAGCTCCGACGATACCATGATGATCGCGGCGCCGTTGGAGGCGAGCTCCTGCATCAGCCGGTAGATCTCGACCTTGGCGCCGACATCTATTCCGCGCGTGGGTTCGTCGAAGATGTATATTTCACAATCGCGAACGAACCACTTGGAAAGCACTACCTTCTGCTGATTCCCACCGGACAGATTCCGTACAAGCTGATTCAATGAGGGCGTTCGGACGCCGACGTTCTTGGACATCTCGCGCACGAGGCCGCTGATCTCCCGCCGCTTGATGAATCCGGCGATTGAATGGAGGTCCAGTATGGTGAGGCTGGAGTTCTCCATAACCGACAGACCGAGCACCAGCCCCTGCTTTTTGCGTTCTTCGGGAATGAGCGCGATTCCTTCCCGAACAGCGTCGCGTGTCGAGCGGATGTTGACCTCTTTGCCGTTTACAAAGACGCGCCCGCTGTCTTTGCGCCGGCTTCCGTAGATCAGCTCCATTATTTCGGTACGCCCAGCACCGACCAGGCCGGCAAAACCGAGTATCTCCCCCCGCCGGACGGAAAAGGAAACGTCGGTGCAGAGTCCCCGCTTGTTCAATCCCTCCACGCGAAGCACTTCATCCTTGATCGGAACATCCGATTTCGGGTACTGCTCGGTCAACTGCCGGCCGACCATGTGCCGGATGATTTCGTCGATCGTGATGTCTTCGAGCTTCGAGGTGACGATGTGCTGGCCATCGCGCAGCACCGAAACTCGGTCGGCAACCTGTTTGATCTCCTCGAGGCGGTGAGAGATGTAGATTACCGAGACGCCGCTATTGCGCAGGTTGCGGATCATCTCGAACAGGCGGTCCACCTCGTTGCCGGTGAGGGCCGCCGTCGGTTCGTCCATGACCAGAATGTCGGACTTGAGCGACAGCGCCTTCGCGATCTCGACGACCTGCTGATAGGCCGGACCAATGGTATTGACCCGGGCGCGCGGATCGAGCGAAAGGCTGAAGGGTTCGAGCAGCTTCTTCACCTCGGCCCTCATGGTCTTCCAATCGATGAAACCACCGGCCCTTCGCGGCTCGCGACCGAGAAAGATGTTCTCAGCTACCGAAAGATAGGGAACAAGATTGAGCTCCTGGTAGATCACGCTGACGCCCGCCTCGATCATTGTCCGCGGGTCCGCCTGGAGGATCTTCCTGCCCTTGAGCTCGATCTCTCCCTCGTCTGCGCGATAGACTCCCGAGAGTATCTTCATCAGAGTCGATTTGCCGGCTCCGTTTTCACCGACAAGCGCGTGCACTTCCGACTCGTTGAGATCGAAATCGACATGGTCGAGCGCCCGGACTCCGGGGAAATCCTTGCAGATTCCGCTCATGCGTAGGACTGTTGCCATTAATGGATCCTGTAATCGTCTGGAATTATCATCTAAATTGAAGGGCCGGTGCCCCGGACCAAGTCCGGCGACATCGACCCTTGCGTGAAACGTGTACTGTCCGCCGCTTACGGGGCCTGCGTTACCGGCTCCGGATTGATGTAGACAACCGACTTGGCCGGCTTCGTGCCGTTCTTGATGTAATCAGAAAGGTACTGCAGTGCCTGGCCCGCCTGCTTGCCGGGGAACTGGTCGATGGTCGCATCGAGCTTTCCCTCTTTCATGTACTGGAAGGCGTCCGGGGTCGCATCGAAACCGATGGTAACCTTGCTTGCCGGATCGATGCCCGCGCCCGACATGGCCTCGATGGCGCCGATGATCATTTCGTCGTTGGCTCCAAAGACCGCGTCAAACTTCGGGTACTTCTGAATCAGGCTCTCCATTACGTTCTGACCCTTCGCGCGGTCGAACTCCGCGTTCTGGCTTACAAGGATCTTTACGTTGGACTTGTTCATGACCTCGTCGAAACCGGACTTGCGGTCGATCGCGGCTGAGGAACCGGGGGTTCCTTCGAGCTCAATGACGGTGCCCTTGTTTCCGAGCTTGTCGATGATGAACTGAGCGGCCGCGCGGCCTCCCTGCACATTGTCGGCGCCGACATGGACCAGGACCTTGTCGGTGTTGGCCTTGCGGTCAACCGTTGCGACGGGGATTCCGGCCTTCACGGCGTCCTCGATGGCGGGAACCAGCGAGTCGGTGGTCATCGGCGAAATGAGAATAGCATCAACGCCCTGAGCGATGAAGTTCTCGACGTCGGATGCCTGCTTGGCCGACTGGTTCTGCGCATCGGCGAATACGATCTTCGCGCCCATGGCTGCCGCAGCCTTTTCGGCATCGTTCTTCATGGTAACGAAAAATGGAAACTGAAGCCCGGGGACCGACATGCCGATGGTCAGCTGCTTATTGGCGCTGCTGCCCGCGGCACCCTCTTTCGACCCGGTCGCAAAAACGAAAGCCGGGAGCAGAAACAGAACTACGAGAAACGCAATCAATACCTTCTTCATTCAAAGCCTCCTTGAGAGTTTTTTTCGGTTGCCGGCATCTCTGCTCGGTACCCTTCAGGGCCGACGCCACCTCCACATCCGGTGAACCGGTCCCTGTGCAGCTCATGCGTGCGTTGCGTGGAATTCTCCGTTCAGTCTACCACGGATTTTCCCGCCGCGCGCATGCGCCCGAAACAGAACTGAAGTATACGGCCTCTATCACCTCCTTTCGCTCGCGCATTCCTACGCGCGAGGACCGAAATGTTTGAGCATCACCAGATTGTCGGTTTCGCTCGTGTTTGTAATCTTTATGCCCTCTTTTGCCGCCTTGGCGGTCACGAAAAGCTCATCCTGCGTCATCTGGCCAAAGCGGATCATGGCCGGGGAATCAATCTCGAGCGTTCCGAATTTGCCCTGTCCCTGAATGACGACTGCTCCGTAGGGGCCGTCGTCCTTGATGACGGCGCTCTTACCGGGAAGAACCGTAAGCTCCTTCGCCGAGAACATGTCGGATTTGTAGACGATCCAGTTCTCCTCGTAGCCGGCGGCACGCATCTCCTCGACCGGGCTCACGGGCTTCGGCGGCATGAAGCGGTTCTCATAGAAATAGGGATCGACGTTGAGGTCCCAGTCGAGCAAGCTGACCAGATAATCCAGGTCCGTCTCGCGGCCCTTGGGGACGTCCTTGAGCAGAAGCTCCTTGGGCGTATAGGCCTCCCAGACCAGAGACTGGAACATCGAAAAAACATCGGAAGCGCGCTGCGGCTCGTAGGTCAGGAGGGAACCGGGGGCGTGAAGAATGCCGGGCGGTACGTCCCAACCGGTACCCGGCCGCAGGATATAGGCTTTCGAGAGATCGAGAATGTGGTTGTCGCCGATGTCCCAGTTCTCGAGACAGCGCTTGATATCCTCTCTGGTGGTCTTCGGATGCAGGCCGAAGAAGGTGTAGGGAAACCAACCGCCGTGGTTGTTGAGCTGTTTCGGGAAGTAGTACGATTCAGGCTTGCCCTTCTGTCCGACGTCGGCTGCGCGGTCGTCGGTCTGGTGCACGTGGAACGGAAGCGGCTCCTGGTTGTCGAAGAACTTGCTGTACATGACCCAACCGCCGTACTTCTTCATCACCTCGGCTCCGAGAATCTCGTCGCCCGCGAGCTCGATCGCGTCCTTGAGGAGAACCTTCGACGGGGTACCGTCCTCGACGTAGATGTAGCTGAGGCCCTCATCGGCGAGAGTCTCCGGCCCGTTGTCGGCCGGGGTGGTCGAGGAGAACCATCGCTCGTCGATGCCGCCGCGATGCGCGCCGAAGGCGTAGTAGTCGTTCGGGTGAAGCTTAAGCCGCTTTCCCGGAATGCAGAACGAGCGTGGGACCCAGTTCGGCATGAGCCGGAAAACGCCGTTGCCCTTGTTGATAGCCGATTCGATCTTCTGCTTTTCACCTGCCATATCAGAGAACCTCCCTCAGGAAATAAGTTGCAACCTCGATGCGACCGGAAGAGGGCTCACCGCGAAAGCGGCGGCGCCGTCGTCTCCCGGATTACCATCTGCGGTGCATGGGCGACCCGCCATTCGGTAATCGTCTCCTTCGCCCGGAGGCGGAGAATCATCTCCACCGCACTTTCACACATCGCTGAAAAGGGCTGAGCAATCGTCGTGAGCGCGGGTGATACCATCCAGGAGGCGGTGACGTTGTCCAGGCCGAGGATTGACATCTCCTCGGGCACCCTGACGCCGCCCCTGATAAATTCCTGCATCGCGCCGATGGCCATCAGATCGTTCTGCGCCCATATGGCGCTGAACTCGCCGCGCCGCTCGAGCAGCGTCACTCCCGCCCGCTTTCCACCGTCGAATTTGAAATCACCTTCCAGCACGTTCGACTCGCGGAGCGTTGCGCCTTTCGAGAGAATCCTGTCCCGAAAACCGGAATAGCGCTCCCGTACTATCGCGATGTTCATGGGGCCGGTGATGCAGGCAACGTTCCTGTGTCCGAGTCCGATCAGGTGCTCTGCTGCCATCACTCCGGCGCCATAATTATCCATCACCACCGTCGGCACGTCCTCGCGCTGCATCGACCGGTCGATGATGACGAACGGTACCTGCGACTCCTCGATGATCCGGAAGATACGGCTCTGGTCCGACACCCGCGAGAAGATGACGCCGTCCACGTGGCGCCGGATGAAATTGCGGACGAACAGCTCCTCCTTGTCCGGATCGTTGTTCGTGTTGCCGATTATCAGATTGAAGCCGTGCCGTTCCGCGCTCGCTTCCGCGAAATTCACGAAAAAAGCAAAACTCTCGTGCACGATCTCCGGCACAATGAGCCCGATGAGGTTCCCGCTCTTCGAGCGCAGGCCCTTCGCGAGCAGGTTCGGCCGGAAGTCTATCTTCCGTATGGCCTCCTCCACCCTGAACCGGGTGTCGTCCTCTACCGGGAGCGTGTTGTTTATCACCCGAGAAACCGTCGAGACCGACACCCCGGCGAGTTTCGCGACATCCTTCATCGTTGCCATTTAGCTCAACAGGCCCGCCTCTGCCCTAAAACCGTCCTGAAATCGATTGCACAATCGTTTTCACGTTTGAATTGTACAATCACTTCCTCTGCCTGTAAAGCCTTTCCGTCCGCGATTTACCGTGTTACGTTTCAGTTTCCGACGATTTTCCGGTAACCAGGTCGCACACGATCGCCTAATTCTATTGATACAAACAGATTATCGATTCTCAAATTCGAACAATATCTCTGATATGGATATGTAAATCGAAGTTTCACCATGAGAAAAACCCTTTACAAATTCCCCGAACGGCCGCTATAATTCCTATGATAACGATTGCGCAATCGTTATCATCACCCGGAGCTCGATCTGAGGTCGATTTGCCTATGCCTCCGCTCGTTGAAATGCGCGGAATCAGAAAGTCATTCTTCGGCGTTCCCGTCCTCAAGGAGGTCGATTTCGACGTCTTTCCGTCCGAAGTGCATGTGCTTCTGGGCGAGAACGGTGCCGGCAAATCCACGCTCATCAAGATACTGAGCGGAGCCTATCGCTGCGACAGCGGAACGCTGCAGGTCGGTGGAACGGAGGTCGACGTCACAAAGTACGATCCGCGGCAGGCTCAGGAGCTAGGCGTTTCCACGGTCTATCAGAACTTCCACCTGATTCCGCACCTCAGCGTGGCTGAGAACGTCTCGCTTACCGCAATCGATACCCCGGCCGGAATCGTCAGCTGGAAGAGGATGTGGGCCTACGCGGAGAAGGTCGTGGCTGATTTCGGCCTCACGCTGGATCTCGACGCTCCGGTCAACACCTTGACCATATCGGAGCGGCAGCTGCTGGAGATTTCAATTGCGATCTCGAGAAATGCGCGCGTGCTCGTCATGGACGAACCAACCTCCGCTCTCAGCCGGAAAGAGGTCGACACGCTCTTCTCATTCGTGAATCAGCTGCGCCGGAAGGAAATCGGAATTATCTATATATCGCACCGGCTCGAGGAGATACGGGAGATCGGCGACCGAGTGACCATACTTCGCGATGGCGAAAGGGTCCACACCGGTCCCGTTGCGGGCACCGACACCGCGACGATAATCCAACTGATGACCGGACACCGGATTGACACCGGCCGCCTCGGCATCTCGAAAACGGACAGTCGCCCCTATTTCGTCGTCGAGGATCTTCATGTACCGCGGCTCGACACACACGTCAGCCTTTCGGTACGCGAGGGTGAGGTTCTGGTCGTAACAGGGCTCGTCGGCTCCGGCAAGAGCGAAATCGCACGGGCCATCTTCGGATCGGATGTTCCCGAACGCGGGGAGGTTGCCCTGAAGGACCTTCGCTACCGGGTGAAGTCGCCGCGGGATTCCATAGGCAGGGGAGTCGGCTACCTTCCTGAAGACCGCGACGTCGACGGCCTCTGCCTGAACATGACCATCCGCGACAACGTGACTTTGACATATCACGGCAAGTATACCGGCGCATTCTATGCCCGCACTCAGGAGAGGCGCGTCGTCGAGAAATACGTCGACGACCTCCGGATCAAGTGTACTGACCTCGATCAGCAAGTGCAGTATCTCAGCGGGGGCAACAAGCAGAAGGTGGTCCTCGCAAAGTGGATCTGTGCGCACTGCGAGTTTCTCATCCTGGACGAGCCGACCATCGGCATCGACGTGGGTGCGCGCGCCGAAATATACAATCTAGTACGGAGTTTCGCCGACGAGGGTCACGCAGTGCTCTTTGTGACAAGTGACATCGACGAAGCGCTGCTGGTGGCCGACAGACTCCTGGTGGTATCGAACAGGCAGATCGCCGGGGAGTTCGACCCGGCAGACACGACCAAAGAGGCTATTCTCGGACTCTGCATGTCCGCGGGGAATTAGGGGGAGGCTATATGCGAACGGGCGCCAGAGGACTCCGGGTGATATTCCGGAACCAGACGTTGACGATGTTTCTCATTCTCCTTCTCATGTGGTTCCTGCTGGCACTGCTTACTCCCTACTTCCTCACGATTCGGAACCTGTTTGAAATCACCCTTCAGGCGGCCGTGTTCGCGATAATGGCCGCCGGCGAGGCGTTTGTGATCTTCAGCGGCGGCATCGATCTTTCCGTCGGGTCGGTTTTCGCATTTGCTTCGATGATCGGAGGCGTCGCCTACTCGGGAACACACAGCATCTTCCTTTCACTTTCGGCCGCTCTTCTGGCAGGCGCCGCGTGCGGTCTGCTCACCGGCGCGTTCATCACCAAGCTGAATGTTCCGCCGTTTGTGGCAACGCTCGGCATGATGGGAATCGCACGAGGACTCGCGCTGATTGTAGTAAACGGCATTCCGATCTTCGGCCTGGAGGCCAACTATCTGTGGATAGGACAGGGGAAGTTCTTCGGCGTTGTACCGTTCCCGACCATCATCGTGATCGTGGTTTTTGCCGTCACCTACTTTCTTGCGCGCAATACCAAGTTCGGACGGTTCACCTACGCGGTAGGCAGCAATCGTGAGGGCGCGCGGCTCTCCGGCGTGAACATCGTGGCGGTGACGCTGGGCATCTACGTCATGTCCGGCGTGCTCGCGGCTGTTGCCGGAATCATCGAGTCTGCCCGGCTCGGAACCTTTCAGCCGGCGGCAGGAAACGGCTATGAGCTGATCGCAATAGGCGCCGTCGTCATCGGCGGCACAAGTCTTTTCGGAGGCGAGGGGGCGATCCTCTCCACCCTCGTCGGTGCGCTCATCGTCACCACCATTCGAAACGGTCTCAACCTGCTCGGCGTCTACGCGTTCTGGCAGTACGTAGTCAACGGACTCATCATCATCATCGCCGTTGCGCTCGACCAGGCCCGGCGCGCTCGAGGGCAGTAGTCAATCCGGGAAGAACGGCTCCGTAGGAGCCGGAAAATCTGCACGGTAGAAGGGAGGTTATGCAATGAAGCAGTTGAATCGAATCATGCTTGCACTGGTGACAGTGCTGCTGCTTCTTGTGACCGCGGGGAACATCTTCGCGGCCGGAGCCAAAGAGTCTTCGGGACAGGCGGCAAGTTCGGGATCCAAGACAATCGTCTTCATACCGAAGTCGACCGATGTCACCTACTGGCTGTTCCTGCGAAAGGGAGCCGCGGACAAGGCAAAAGAGCTTGGATACAAGCTCGACTATCAGGGAGTCGCCCGCGAGTCGGACGTTGCAGGTCAGGTCAATCTGGTACGGAACGTGGCCGCGACGAATCCGGCGGGAATCCTGCTCGCCGCCACGGATGCAACTGCGCTGGTCGATCCGGTGAAAGAGGCGATGGCCTCCGGCGTTCCGGTTGTCATGGTCGATTCCGGAGTCAATCAGGATGTTGCTGTGGCAAGCATCACTACCGACAACTACGGCGGCGCAAAGGCTTCCGGTGATCTGCTTGCAAAGCTGATCGGTGGCGCAGGCAAGGTAATCAACCTCGGCATCACCGCAGGGTCGGAAACCGGCAACCAGCGGGACAAAGGCTTCACCGACGCGATGAAGGCCTTTCCGTCGATCAAGGTGCTTCCGACACAGTGGACCGGCGCAGAGGCGGCAGTCGCGCTCAACGACACGAATGACCTGCTGACTGCCAATCCGGACGTCAACGGCATCTATTCGGCTGCAGCCCCCATGGGCGTAGGGGCGGCCCAGGCGCTCAAGGCGAGGAACCTGCAGGGCAAGGTCAAACTGATCACCTTCGATCCAAGCCCGGAAGTCATTCCCCTGTTCAAAGACGGCACCATCCAGGCGATCATCGCGCAGGATCCCTACCAGATGGGCTATCGCGGCGTCGATACCATTGACCGCTTCCGCAAGGGAGAGCCCATTGCGAACAAGTCGATTCAGATACCGGTACAGGTAATCACGCCGGATAATTTCAACACTCCGGAGATGCAGAAGCTGATCCAGACTCCGGGGACTTTCTAAGCCTGAACTGCAGCGCTGCGGACACCGGCCGAGGGGTACTACCGCGGCCGGCGTCTGCAAACTTGAGCGCGATCGAGGAGCGGAGACGTGAAACCACAGAACTATGAAGTCAAGCGGGAAAAGATCCGGACGGCATTCGAGGAGCTCAAGAAGAACCATCCGGAGC
>CAZNYW010000104.1:0-10568 GCA_964577375.1 uncultured Spirochaetales bacterium
GCGAGGCCTAAGCCTCGCGTTTCCATCCCTTTGCACCATATATATTTACCTTTGCGGCGAAGAGGACTTGAACCTCCACGGGAGTTACCCCACTAGCCCCTCAAGCTAGCGTGTCTACCAATTTCACCATCGCCGCGTGACTGCTTTTCACTTGCAGGGACGCATTTTACGGAAAGCAACCACCAGTGTCAATACATATCCGCCGTCAGGAGATGCTCGATAGGTCGAGGTAGGCCTTCAGCTGATTTACGCGGCGGCGAAACAGGGAGAGAGCGTTCTGCACCGGCTCGGCGGTCGTCATGTCCACTCCGGCAAGTTTGAGTGACTCTATTGGAAAGCGCGACCCGCCGGACTTCAGGAAGCGGAAGTAGGCGTCGCGCTCCTCGCTACCTCCCTGCAGAACGCGCTGGGCGAGGCTGATGGCGGCGCTGATCCCGGTGGCGTACTTGTAGACGTAGAAGGCGCGGTAGAAGTGGGGGATGCGCAGTCCTTCCAGGTCCGCGAGCTCGTCGATCGTTACGTCGGGGCCGAAATAGGTTTCCAGAAGCTTGCGGTATTCCTGACGCAGAGATTCGACGGTGAGGGGTACTCCCGATTCGATCATGTCGTGCGTGCGCTTTTCGTACTCGGCAAACATCGTCTGGCGGAAAAGCGTTGCGATGATGTCGTCGACGTGCTTGTTCACCAGGAAGCTGCGCATGGAGTCGTTATCGGCCGTGTCGAGCAGGTGCTGCAGCAGGAGCTGCTCATTGAAGGTTGACGCCACCTCGGCCTCGAAGATCGTGTACTGGTAATTCTGAAACGGGTTGTTCCTGACCGAGTACCAGGAGTGCATCGAGTGACCGCCCTCGTGGGCGATGGTAAAAACATCGCGCAGATCATCCTCGTTGTAATTGAGGAGAATGTGCGGTGCCCCGACGTAGGCTCCTGAGGAGAAGGCTCCCGAGCGCTTGCCGCGGTTTTCATACCTGTCGACCCATCCACCGAGCAGCCCGCTGCGCAGCGTGCCGCAGTACTCTTCGCCGAGAGGCTTCAGCGCGCTGCTTACCACCTCCACCGCCGCTTCGTACGTGTGCTTTGCCTCCACGTTCGGCACGAGCGGTGTCTTCGTATCGTAAAGCTGCAGATCCTTCAGCCGCAGAGCGTCGCGCCGCAACCGGTAGTAGGCGTGAAGCGCGGGGAGATTCTCGTGAACCGCTGCGATGAGATTGTCGTATACGGCCTCGGGCACGTCGTCGGCGAAAAGATGCGCTGCGCGGGAGGAGCCGAAGTTCCGGATCTTTGCCTTGTAGACATCGAGGTGGACGCTTCCGCCGTAGAGCGACGCGAGAGTGTTCTTGTGCCGGTCGTACTGCCCCATGAACTGGCGAAACGACTGTTCGCGTACATCACGCCTGGGGTGGAGCTGGAAGACATTGTAGCTGGCCTGGGACAGGGGGCGTTCACCCTCCGGCGTTTTGATGGTGCCGAACTCCATGTCGACGTCCGTCAACGCCGAGAAGGACTTCTGCGCAGTCTGATTGGCCTCCTCCTGCATGGCGATGAGCCGTTCCTCCTGTTCAGAGAGAATGTGCGGCCGGAAGCGAAGCAGCCTATTGAGTTGAATCCGAAAGTCTCTAAGCACATCCTGCTTGAGAAACCCGTCCATTTTCTCCTGGGGTATGGCCTGGATCTCCGGAGACTGGTAGCTTGCCACCGCTTCCATGCGGGAAGCCGACTGCATGTAGCGTGCGAACCGTTCCTGATTTCTGCTGTCGCCGGCGTCTTCGGAAAATCGCAGGTGGGCATAAACTCCGAGGCGTTCGGCCGCAGCTTCGACCCTGGTCATGAATTCGAGGCACGCGAACAGGTGGTTGACCGAGGTCGAAAGCGTTCCCCGGAACTTCTCGATCTCCGGGATGTGAGAATTGAATTCCTCGAATGCCTCTTCCCACGCCTTTTCGTCTTCGAAAAGGCCGGCAAGATCCCACTTGTACTCCTGCGGTACTTCCGACCGGTTCGGAATCGTTGGTGTCTGTTTGTTCATGGATCTACCTTTCATCTATTGTGTTGTCCAATCGTTACCAAGAATATAATGATTGACCACAACCCACTGCAATGATAGAAAGTCACATGAACCCGTGGCACGACATCGATTCCGAGCGGATTACCCCGGAGAACTTCATTTCTGTCATCGAGATACCCAAGGGAAGCAAGAAGAAGTACGAGCTCGACAAAAAGACAGGTCTCATACGTCTCGACCGCATCCTTTTCACCTCGACTCACTACCCATCCAACTATGGGTTTATCCCGAAGACGCTCGCCGAGGACAATGACCCGCTCGACGTGCTCGTTCTCTGCTCGGAAGTGCTCGATCCGCTTACCATCGTCGAATGCTACGCCATCGGCGTTGTGACGATGATCGACAAAGGCGAGGTCGACGAAAAGATCATCGCCATTCCGTTCCGTGATCCCGTCTATTCCGGATACCGCGATGTGTCCACCCTTCCGCAGCACATGCTCCAGGAAATCTCCCATTTCTTCGAGGTCTACAAGGCTCTCGAGCACTCGGAGACCTCGGTCAAGAAGATCCTCGACCGGGAGCAGGCCGCAGAGATCATCAGGAAATGCATGGCCGCCTACGCCAAGGCATACCCTCCGGCAAAGGGCAGAAAACCCGCCCCGAACTGAACCGAAGCGGGCGAGGACTAACCGGTAAGGAGCCGCAGAATCCTGCGCGCGGCCCTCGCCCGGTGGGAAAGCGCATTCTTTTCATCCTCCGAAAGATCGGCGGCGGTGATGCCGCGGTCGGGCAGCAGAAAGACAGGATCGTAGCCGAAGCCTCCCCCGGCTGATGAGGGGCGCTCGGCGATCTCGCCCTCCCATGTTTCCTGCGCGGTGGAGAACCGGTAGCTGCCATATACCAGCACCATGCAGCAGACGAAAAACGCCTTTCGGTCGGTTACTCCTTTCATGGCGTCGAGAAGCAGCCTGTTCCGTTCCGGTGAGCTGAGCCGCGAACCCGCTTCGGCGCCGAAACGGGCCGAGTGGATTCCCGGCGCGCCGTCGAGCGCTTCGACGGAGAGACCCGAATCATCTGCAATTGCCGGATACTCGAGGCCATGTGCGGTGAGGGCGCGGTGCAGGGTCATCGCCTTTCCCAGCGAGTTCTCGAGGTAGGTGGAGCCGGTTTCGTCGAACTCAAAGGCGATCCCCAGCTCTCCGGGTACGAGAATCTTGAATCCGGCAAGTATGCCCGACAGCTCGCGCCGCTTGTGTTCGTTGCCTGTGGCAAGGACCAGAGTGTTCTTCTCCTGCGTCATGAAGAGAGCATACCGGATTTGGATTTCAGGCAAAAGCGGTCTCCCTTTTCGATTGCGCTTCTGAGATAGAAGATCCCCGAGTCCACCGAGCCTTTCGGCACACCGAGCACGTCGGCGATCTCACGATGAGTCGGTGTGCGTATTACGGCAGTCGCCTCCCTGCTCGCGCGGGCGAATCGCCGGGCGAGTTTCCGGTAGCTTCGCTGCAGCCTTTCGAGGCGGTCTCCGGCGGGTGTTTCCCGGACCTCTTCCTGGAGGCACTGCATCCTGACGAAGGTACGGTTCCGCCGTGCCGAGAGTACTTCGTAACGGGCGAGCCGCGAGGAGGCGCGAAGCCGCAGCACCTCGCACTGGTGTGCGATCTCCTTGATGCTGATTCCGGTTAACCGCACCAGCCTGTCCACCTCCGAGGGGAGGAGTGTTGCGGAGGATTTCATTCCGGCGATCAGAAGCCGTTTGCGAAGGCTGCGGTCGCGCAGGCGTCCCGCCTCGTCGGTTGTCGCGTTCCGCTGCGCACCAAGGATTCTGTCCCAGCTGCACGGTTCATCCTCTTCACAGCCGGGAGCGCAGACCGGATCGCCTGTCAGATCGCTCCACATGTCCTGGCGGGAGAACAGGCGGTCCCGACGCTGCGAGCGGGTTTTGCGCGCCGCGTAGGATTTCAGCTGCCAGCGAAGGGTGGAACGGAGGTAGACCTCGAACGGTTTGCCCATCGGCCTGAAGCGGCGGACCAGGGCGCTGATCCGGGGGTGGAAGAAGAGCAGGAAGTCTCCACGGTCATCTTCGGTGAAGCCGCAGCAGCGCCGCGGGTAGTTATACACGACCAGTGACACCGCTTCTGCGAGGCGCGGATAGCCCTTCCCGGTCTGCTGGTAGGCCAGGACCTGCTCGGTGAGAGATTCCACAGACTCCTCCTGTGCGGTGGCGGGTGTGTAGAATGCAAGCGCCGTGCCACGCGGGAGCTGAGGCCGCGGAGAAGTTGTGAAGCGATCGGGCCGCGATTTTACAATTGTTTACAGGGAGCCGTATCAACCGTTTCCGGCAGCGTCCTGAAGCATCGAACCGAAGAGGTCTGTAAGCTCGCGCCGAACAAGGCGCAGCGGCTTGCGGGCAAGGAAACCTGCCGCGCGGGCGTGGCCGCCGCCGCCGTAGCTTTGCGCGACCTTCCCGACGTCGATGCTGCCGAGGGACCGCAGGCTTCCGGTGCAGGACTTTCCGTCGATGTCGCGAAGGAACACGATTACCTGGCAGCCGCTTGTGGTCATCAGAAGCTGGTAGAAGGACATCGAGTCCCGGTTCTCCTCGCCGTACCGTGCATTGTCGCGCCGCGTCTGCCACGAGATGAGGAGCTTTCCGGAGAAAAGGGAGCGGGTGCGCCGGAGGAGGAGGGCGAGGAACCTGCGCGACTCGAGAGACCTGCCGCCGAACATCCGGTAATAGATGTCAGAAGGCGACGCTCCGGCGTCGAGCAGCCTGCCTGCCCCGGCAAGCACGTCACCGGACCGTTCATCCATGAAGCGGAAGTAGCCGGTATCCGTCGCAAGGGCGAAAAGCAGCTGTTCGGCAGCCTCCTTCGGGAGCTCCAGTCCAAGGGCCTCCACGACGCGCTGAACCAGGTAGCTCGTCGAGGGCGATGTCGGGTCTATGTACTGAATGTCGCCGAAAGGACTTCCGGATGAGTGATGGTCGATGGTAGCGACCGGAAAGCCGGCAATCTGCGCGCCGAGATCCCCGATCCGGTCCACGGTAGACACGTCGAGGACAACGACACGCGGAGGCGGGGAAAGCTGCAGCATCTCGTCCGGCACGGAGCTCGAAAACTGGCCTGCATGCTCCTCGATTTCCGCCCGGTCGAAGGGACCCGGGTTGAGCAGCAGCACCTCATTCCCCTGCGCGCGGAGAACCGAGCCGAGGGCGAGAGACGAGCCGATACAGTCACCGTCCGGATCGGCGTGACTGATTATGAGGTAGGTACCCTTTACTCGGAAGTAGTCGAGCAGATCCGGCGGGACGGAGGCACGCTCCACGTCAGTATTTCAGGGTCAGATTGTCGCCGACGCTCTTGAACTTGGATTCCAGATCGGAGGTCTCGTTGATCATTCCCCATGAGGGGTCCGAATGGTTCGGATGAAGGAAAAGCGAGATATGGTCGAACTTTCCGTCCGTCCAGAAGATGTTCATGTAGGGATAGGCCTTTTCCCCACCGAAAAAGATCTGGCCCTTTCCGCCGGCGGTATTGAACCAGTCCATCGGCAGATAGAGCTCTTCGTACTTGAGCTGCGAGTCGGCGTAGGCGACCACATAGCCGTACCTCGTGGCGTATATCTTGTTTATGGGGATTGTCTTGACGAAATACTTGACGTCGCTCTGCGTTGCCTGGCCGGCCGGAGGCTGACTGTTCTGGCTCTGAGCCCATGTGAAGGCGGTCCCGAGAATCAGCAGCATGAAGCTTGCAACAATTACCCGTCGTCTCATTCCCGATGCCTCCTCTGCGCGATCATGCGAAAAACCCGTAGTCTCTAAGTATTCACTGGCAAAGAAATACCCGCATTCCCGCAACCGGTCGTTTCGTAATCAGTATATAGCGTTTACAGAGCGAATTTCAAGCAGAAAATGCCGTTCGCGGTCTGCTCACGCCAATCCAAGCGTGGCGAGCATCACCGCCTTTATGGTGTGCTTCCGGTTTTCGGCCTGATCCCACGCGGCCGACCGCGGCCCGTCGATAACAGACGCGACAACTTCGTTGCCCTTGACGGCCGGGAGGCAGTGCAGGAAGATCGCCGCGCTGTTTCCCGTGGCATTCATCAGGGACTCATCGACCTGGTAGGGTCGCAGAAGAGCAGTGCGCTCTGCCGCCTTGGCCTCTTCGCCCATGGAATACCACACGTCCGTATAGACGGCATCGGCGCCCGATACCGCCTCGCGGGCGTCGTTCACGATGCCAATCTGCGTGCTGCTCCTTTCAGCGAGCTCCCGGGTTACCGAAAGTAGCTGTGGATCCGGCTGAAGCGTGTTCGGTGTGCCGATTACGAAATTGACGCCCAGTTTCGCGCACCCCACCATGAGCGACCGGGCGACGTTGTTGCGGCCGTCGCCCACGAAGGCGATCTTTCTTCCCTTGATGCTGCCGAACCGTTCGCGCACGGTCATGAGGTCCGCCAGGACCTGTGTGGGGTGAAAGAGGTCGGTAAGGCCGTTGTAGACCGGAACTCCGGAGAACTTCGCGAGCGTCTCCACCGTCTCCTGACGGTAGCCGCGAAACTGGATGCAGTCGAACATGCGGCCAAGCACGCGTGCGGTGTCGTCCACGCTCTCCTTCTCTCCGAGATGGATGTCGCCGGGCGCCAGGAACACCGGATGGCCCCCCTCTTCACCGAATGCGGTTTCGAACGCGCAGCGGGTCCGCGTGGAGCGCTTCTCGAATATCAGGGCGATGCTGCGGCCTTCGAAGCGGCGGGGCCGAACGCCGTTTGCGCGCTCCTTTTTCACCCTGTCGGCAAGGTCAAGGAGAGCGGTGATTTCTTCCGGCGAATAATCGAGAAGTGTGAGAAGCGATCGCCCCACCAGTGACGCCATTTCGGTTCCTCCTGTCTGTCAGTGAGAGCCACCATCTTACCAGCAAGCGGACCCGCCGAACAATCACCCGGCGAGCGGTGATGAACGGAGATTCGTGGCTGCAGCGGTGGAAATGCAGGATCGGCCGTCTGAGACGGCCCCGGAAAGTTGTCGGTGCGTTCGAATCAGGCGGTCTTGCGCATCAGAACGATCTCCGGCTTTTCGGAGTGTTCGATGACCTCACGGGTAATGACGACCTTCTTCTTTCCCTTTATCGAGGGGATGTCGAACATGATGTCCATCATCACGTTTTCGACGATGGCCCTGAGGCCGCGAGCGCCCGTCTTCTGCTGAATGGCCCGGTCGGCAATGGCGCGGATTGCATCATCATGAAATTCGAGGTCGACATCGTCGAGCTTCAGAGAGGCCTGATACTGGCGGAGAATCGAGTTCTTCGGCTCCTTGATGATGCGAACCAGGTCGTCGGACTCCAGCTCGCCAAGCATCACCTGGATCGGAAGGCGGCCGACGAACTCCGGGATCATGCCGAATTTGATGAGATCGTCCGGATGCAGGTTGGCGAAGATCTGTTCCAGGTCGCGGTCTCGCCGCGAGTGCACATCGGCACCGAAACCCATAGCGTGCTCGGCCACCCGCGACTCGACCATCTTGTCCAGTCCCACAAAGGCCCCGCCGCAGATGAAGAGAATGTTCGTCGTGTCGATTCGGATCATCTCCTGGCTTGGATGCTTGCGGCCGCCCTGGGGCGGAACGGAAGCAACCGTACCCTCGATGATCTTCAGCAGCGCCTGCTGTACACCCTCACCGGAGACGTCGCGTGTGATGGAAACGTTCTCGCCTTTTTTGGCAATCTTGTCGATTTCGTCGATGTAGACGATGCCACGTTCGGCCGCGGCGATGTTGTTTCCGGCGTTCTGATAGAGCTTGAGCAGGATGTTTTCGACGTCCTCACCCACGTAGCCCGCTTCGGTCAGCGTGGTGGCATCCGCGATGGCAAATGGCACTTTGAGCTTCTTCGCGAGGGTCTTCGCGAGCAGAGTCTTTCCGCTTCCGGTGGGGCCGATGATCAGCACGTTGGATTTCTCGAGCTCGACGTCCGCTTCGATGCGACCGCGCTGGGTGATCCGCTTGTAGTGGTTGTATACCGCGACGGCAAGAACCTTCTTTGCGGTCTCCTGTCCTATTACGTACTGGTCGAGGTATTCTTTGATGTTCTGAGGGCTGGGAACCTCGTCGAGAAATTCGGTGGTAAGTACATCGTCCTCTTCATCGAGGATCTTCTTGCAGACGTTTACGCACTCGTCACAGATGTAGACGCCGGGGCCTGCAATAAGGCGCCGCGCGAAGTCGGCGTTCTTACCGCAAAAAGAGCAGACCTTCAGCCCCTCACTTTTCTGCTTGCTCATTAGCTCCCCTCACCAGAACTCGATCGACCACCCCATATTCAACACTTTCGGCGGCGGACATGTAGAAGTCCCGCTCCGTGTCCCGCTCGATCACCTGTTCGGACTTTCCGGTGTGATGAGCGAAGTACCCGATGAGCAGTTTCTTGAGACGGACGATTTCCCGCGCCTGTATGCCGATGTCGGTGGCCTGACCCTGAACACCGCCCCACGGCTGATGTATCAGAATCCGCGAGGAGGGGAGGGCGAGCCGTTTACCTGCAGCACCGGCGGCGAGCAGCATCGCGCCCATTGACGCCGCCTGACCGATGCAGATTGTCTGCACGTCAGGTTTTATGTACTGCATTGTATCATAGATCGCGAGACCTGCAGTAACAGATCCGCCGGGGGAGTTGATGTAGAGGCTTATGTCCTTTTCAGGATCCTGCGACTCGAGGAACAGAAGCTGAGCGACCACCAGGTCGGCAGACACGTCATGAACCTCGCCGTCGAGAAAAACGATGCGGTCCTTGAGGAGCCTCGAGAAAATGTCGTAGGAGCGTTCGCCGATTCCGGTTTGTTCCACTACGATCGGGACGAGGTTTGACATACGTTCTTCTGTTGCTCTCATATTTCGTGTTCTTTCCATACTAATATCGGTAGTTGTTCCGTCAATTTCTGCACAAGTTACTGATTTCTCTGCATCAAGTCCATGAATTTTAGCTTCTTACCTTTCTTGATAGTGTTCACGCTGAAGAGAAAATCGAAAAGCTTCCGTTCCTGGATGTCGTGCTTGAGCATGTCGACCATGCCGTTCTTTTCGTAGTATTCCTTCAGGTCCTCGAAGCCCATCGAACCCGATTCGGCCTGCCGTTTTATCTCGGCTTCAACGTCCTCGTCGGAGGCCTCGATCTTCTCGTCTTCAATCATCTTGTGAATCAGAAGCTGGGACTTGAGGCTCTTCTCGGCCGACGGACGCCATTCCTGGAACAGCTCTTCGCGACTCTTGCCCTGCGCTTCGAGCATGGCAATAACCTGCTGCTCCTGCGCTCGAAGCTGGGAGACGAAGTTGCGCCAGGAGGAGGCAAGCTCCGCCTCGACCATCGACTCGGGGAGATCGATCGTCGACTTCTCGGAAATCCTGTCCATGATCGCATCCGCCTTCATCTGCCGGATGCGGGATTCGGCGCTCTCCGAAAGACGCCTGCGGATGTCCTTCTTCAGATCTTCGAGAGTTTCGTACTTGTCGCTGATGTCCTGCGCCAGCTCGTCGTCGATCGCGGGAAGCTGCTTCTCCTTGATCGCGGTGACCTTGACGCGCACCTTCTTGTGAGTGCCGCGCAGATCTTCGATCTCGTAATCCTCGGGGAAATCCTTCTCGATTACCTTTTCATCGCCCACCTTCATTCCGGTTACTTCATCGTCGAATTTGTAGATGTTGTAGCCGCTTCCGACGGTGAAGACGAAGTCTTCGCGCGCGCTTCCGGCAACCTCAGATCCTGCCTCATCCAGCTCCGCATAATTGACCGTGAGGATGTTCTCCTTCTCGGCGGCGCCCGACTCCTTGTCCATTACTACCGAGTTCTGTTCCTGCAGCGCCTTGAGCTCCCGGTCTTCGTCCTCGGCACCGATGGTGACCTGAGGGCCCTCCACCTCGAGCTCCCGGTAGGGGCCGATCTCAATGTTCGGATATACATCGTAGCTGACCGTGTAGGTGAAATCCTTGTCGAAGTCGAGGTCCAGCTCGTTCTCCATCTTCGGGGTGGAGTAGGGAAGCGGATGCTCTTCGATTTCGTCGAACACCTCTTTCAGGCTCTTCTCGAGTATCTTCTCGGCGGCCTCCATCTTGAGCTCGTCGCCGAACTTTCGTTCGAGGACGGTCACCGGCACATGGCCGCGCCGGAACCCCTTCATCTGGACGTTCTTCGCGTAGTCCTTTACCAGTGTGCTGTACTCGGTCGCTGCCGACTCCTTGTCGACAGTCACCGTAAGACGGACGGAAGACTTCTGCTGCGATTCGAGCTTTTTATCTTTGATCACGGTGTCATCCCTTTCAGGTGTATAGTTTTTCCACCGCCCCAGGGGCGGCGTGTGGATCCGGAAAATGAGTTTTCAGACTCACTTAACAGTAACATATCTGTGAAGCGGAGGAAAGAATAACTCTTCCTTCAGCGTACGTGCAAAAAAAAAGGCGAACCGGACGTTTGAAAACAAACGTGCACGCTTCGCCTGTGACCGAGCGGGAGACGGGACTTGAACCCGCGACATCCACCTTGGCAAGGTGGAGCTCTACCACTGAGCTACTCCC
>CAZNYW010000105.1:0-10539 GCA_964577375.1 uncultured Spirochaetales bacterium
CCGGCCGGCGATCGATGCCGCGGCGCTCGAGCGCAGCGCGTCGACCGGACACCCGAAGGTGCCGGGCGACCGCAAGGAGCTATGCTTCGGGCTGGATGTTCACCCGCTGCAGCCGTCGTGAATTGGTGACGACGTTGATCGAGCTGAACGCCATGGCAATTTCTGCAAGCACCGGGTGCATCACGCCGATGATTGCGAGCGGCACCATGATGATGTTGTAAAAGAAAGCCCAGAACAGGTTCTGCATGATCTTACGGAATGTCGCTCGGCTCAGCTTCACCGCTTTCACCACCGCGGAGAGCTCACCCTGGACAAGAACGATATCTCCTGCCTCGATCGCTACGTCGGTCCCGGTGCCGATCGCGATGCCGACCTCTGCCTGCGTGAGTGCGGGTGCGTCGTTGATGCCGTCGCCTACCATGGCTACCTTCTGACCCTCGGCCTGAAGCCGTGTGATCTCCGCTGCCTTCTGGTCGGGCAGAACGTTGGCAAGCACGCGTGTCACGCCCACCTGCTTCGCGATCGCCTTTGCCGTGTGCTCGTTGTCACCGGTGAGCATCGCCACTTCGTAACCGAGAGCGGTGAGCTCGCGGACCGCAGCGGCGCTGTCGGGCTTCACCTTGTCTGCAACCGCGATGATCCCGGCTGCCTTGCCGTCGAGCGCCACCCACATGGCCGTCTTCGCTTCATTTTCGAGGCGAACCTTGGTTGCTTTTGCCTCTTCATCGATCGCGACTCCCTTCTCTTCAAGAAGGGCAGTTGTACCGACCAGAACCTGCTTGCCGTCGATGGTCGCATGCACGCCACGGCCGCTAATGGCCTGGAACCCGGTCGCCTTCGGGAGCTCGGTTCCGTCCGCCGAAGCAGCGTGATCGACGATTGCCGCACCGAGCGGGTGCTCGGAGCCCTTCTCGGCTGCTGCGGCTATTCGCAGCAGCTCGCCCCTGTCTTCCCCGTTGAAGGGAATGACGTCGGTGACGCCCGGCTTTCCCTCGGTGATGGTGCCGGTCTTGTCCATAACGATTGTCTTCACGTCCTTGAGGATCTGAATTGAGGCACCCTTGCGGATCAATACGCCGTTCTGTGCACCCATGCCGCTTCCGACCATGATGGCGGTCGGCGTTGCGAGACCGAGCGCGCACGGACACGCAATTACCACCGTTGCGATTGCCGCGAACAGGGCGAGGGCGACCGGTCCCATGCCGGGGTTCACCCACGGGAGAAAGGTGCTGGCCCACTGCGCGATTCCGCCGAAGAAACCGGGGAAGATCATCCACGCACCGAATGTGAGCAGTGCCACACCGATGACGACCGGAACGAAGACGGAAGTAATCCTGTCGGCGAAGACCTGGATCGGAACCTTCGAGCCCTGCGCCTCTTCGACCATCTTGATGACCTGGCTGAGGAAGGTGTCCTTTCCGACCCTGGTGGCCCTGACCTTCAGGAAACCCTGCTTGTTGATGGTTGCACCGATGACTGCCGACTCAGGCCCCTTTTCGACAGGCATCGACTCGCCGGTAGCAATCGACTCGTCCACGCTGCTTTCGCCCTCGACGACGATGCCGTCGGTCGGGATCTTTTCACCGGGACGAACGAGCATGATGTCTCCGGCAATGAGCTTCGACACCGGGATCTTCGACTCCTGCCCGTCGCGCTCGACGGTGGCTTCCTTGGCCTCGAGTGTGAGAAGCTTCTTGATCGCCTGCGACGCGCGGCCTTTGGCCTTGGTCTCGATGTAACGTCCGGTAAGATGAAATGCCATGATCATGCCGCCGACTCCGGCGAAGTTGGCAAATGCGGGGCCGATTCCGAACTGGTGCAGAATAGCCACAAAGCCGCTTAGGACCGACGCGAGCGTGCCCATCGCTATGAGCGCGTCCATGTTCGGCGACAGATGCACAGAGGACTTGAAGCCGCTTCTTATGGTCTCCCACCCGGGAACGAGCACCGCGGCGGCGCCAAGAAGCACCATGCCGATGTTGTAGACCGTCGGTCCGAGGAAGGGGTAACCCCATATCATGTCGGGAACCATCCAGAGCACGATCGGGATCGTAATCCCCCAGGCGAACCACATCTTGCTGGCCGCATCCGTGATCTTGCGTTCGTCCTTTTCGAGCTCCGACTCGATCTCCTCGCCCTGCGCGTCGTCTTCCACGATCAGCTTGTAGCCGGTCTCGTCGACGGCCCGGACCAGGTCTTCAGTCGAAACGCTCGATGAATCGAAGCTGACCATGGCGCTTTCCATGGCGAGATTGACCGTAGCTTCCGATACTCCACCAACCCCTTTCAGCGCCTTTTCGACGGAGGCGACGCAGCTTGCGCAGTGCATCCCTTCGACCTTGAAGCTCACCTTCTGCACGGGAATCACCACTTCGTAGCCAGCATCCTGAACCGCCTTGCGGAGGCGGCCGAAGTCGACCGACGCCGGGTCGAACTTCACCTGCGCAGACTCGGTTGCCAGATTGACGCTGGCCTCAGACACTCCGGCCAGGTGACCGAGTGATTTCTCCACGGCCGCAACGCAGCTCGCGCAGTGCATTCCCTCAATCTTGAGGGTCTCAATCTTAAGGGCCTTTGTCTCAAGCCCGTCTTTTCCTGTTACAGCCATATTCGAACCTCCAATGTTCTTTATCACTGTCTTCTCATTTTGCCGACGATCATGAGAAGCTCGTCGACCTTCCGTCGTGTCTCGCTTTCATCGTCACTGCTCATCGCCTGAGATACGCACCGGTTCAGATGGTTTCCCATAACCAGGTCTTCGACTCCGTGCAGCGCGGAAATGACGGCGCTGGTTTGCGTGAGTACGTCGATGCAGTATCGGTCCTCCCGCACCATTTTCTCGATCCCCCTGATCTGTCCTTCGATCCGGCGAAGCCTGTTCAGTACTGACCCCGTTGGTTTCGATGCCGTCAGTATTGAATTTGCCGATTTTGATGTTGTCGGATTCGATACCTGCGGTTTTGAGTCCGTGCAGCATCTTGCCATCCCGGTACCGTACCCCCGTAATGTTTATCAGATTCCAAAACCAATATACCCCTGACGGGTATATCCGTCAACCCTTTCTGAGCGGATTCATCTACTCGCTTTCCGGTCGCGGAGCTTAACCGCTTCGGGCAGCTCGAGCAGCGTTTGGACCGGTTCCAGCGGCAAGAACTCGGTCCACATGAAGCCTGTATTCGCCGCGTGATTCCTCTCTCCTAATCTACGCGAGGGGAAGCAGAAGCGGAGTCGGACTGTCCGCAACCGGGCGCAGGCGTGCGCTGGAGATCTGCACCTCATCCCCGACCGAGACGCCGACGGGGTTGACTGCGTGCGCGGGCATCCCAGGGCGTTCGGGGCGAGCGTGCGGCCCGGGGCGATTACTATTACCCCCTATAGGTATAACTCAGTCTATACGGTCTCAGATTCTGCTTTCAAGAAGTCCGGCTCAGCTCTATCGGGTTTCCGGGTCGGCGACGGTACGCTGCAGGAGGGCTCCAAAAAAAGCGGACTGCGCAAGATCTGAATGCTCGAGGTCGGTCCGGTCGGACGGGCACTGCATCTCCGGGTGGCGTGTCGATCAAGAGCCATCCGTCGCCCCTCCCAGGCGCAAGGGTCATTCATGCCGGCTATCTGACCCTTCGCGACCGGGATCCATTGACGAAGGTACCCCGGTACGGTATACTACATTTCGAGGTCATTGCCAAATGGAACAGAAACAGGCTGAAAAGGCCACAGGAAGACTACGGCGAATCGAAGGACAGATTCGCGGAATACAGAAGATGATCGACGAGGATCGTTACTGTGTCGATATCCTTACCCAGATCAGCGCAGTAGTTGCAGCTTTGCACGGGGTGGAGGATCTGGTGATGGAGAATCACCTCAACACCTGCGTCGCGGACGCCATGATGAGCAATGATCCGAAAGCGAAAACTGAAAAAGTCGATGAAGTGATGAGGGTAATGACGAAGTTCCGAAGGTAAGGGTGAACGCGGTTGCCCGATTTGATCGTTTTGTATTATCGAATATACCGATGACCTTGTTCTTGGCGCATCCGCCTTCCTGGTGCCGTCGATTGCCCGTGCAACGCTGTGGAATTTGCAGAACCGGGGTTGCACGCAGCATGCCTCGCCCGCGAACTTGCCCGACCATGCCCGCTCATCTATACACGGCAGCCGCTTCGGCGAACACCCGGGCGAACGCCGAATCCACATCCTCGCTGTAACGGTCATCGAGCGGGAAGGGCTGCACGTGCGAGTAGGGAAAGGGAAAATCAAGCACCTCGACCAATGACCCGCTTGTAGAGAGAGCCCTTCCGACCGAAGAGTGCGGAACCACAGTATCTTTTGCCAGGGTGATTGCCCTGATCCTGCCGCGGACGGCCGACAGGTACCCGTCGCGGATTGTGCGGAATGCGTCGGCAGATATCAGGCTCCGAAAGAGCATCGTAAGGGACTGCAGACGCGAGAAGATCCATCGAACCGGTGAGCTCGATTCAGAATCCCCGGTGAGCTCCGAAGTATAGTATTCCGACATCGTTGCTCCCGCTTCACTGTCCATGATGTAGCGGGAAACGGGGTTCATCCCGTCGAGTGTGGCGCCTCCGCAAAAGAGAAAGGCCCGGGAAGCCTCGAACAGCCCGTCCGGATTGGCGAGGAGCAGAAACTCGGTGAGAAAAGCTCCTATCGAGTAGCCGAACAGATCGATCGCGCCATGCCGCGGAAGGTGCGGATTGTCACCGGAACGAATTCCCCGAACCAGCGCAACGACATCCTCGTAGGTCTGATACCCGGAGTAGAGGAATCGTCGGGGCTCCAGTTGAAGGCGTGTGCTGAGCGCCGCATTGGCAAGCGAAACCTCGTGAATGGAGGGATAGAGCCGGCGCCTCTTTGCTGCGACCGCCGCCATTACCCGCGGGCTGCTCCACTGTCCGGGCGCGCGGTTCATATGGAAGGCGATTGGAAAGAGGATGACCGACCTTCCGGTGCGCCGGTTGAGCTCGCTCGCCCAGGGCAGGTACTTGTCCCAGGACCGTTCATTCAGCCCGTGAAACAGCAGAATGGTTCCCGCATCCGGTTTTCCTTCGGAGCTCCGAAGGAGGTAGTAGTCGAAGTCCCTGTTTTCGACGACGCTGCTGTCCTCTACCGATGCCGGATCATCCACGGCGGGCGCCCGATCGGCCGTCGCTGCCAACCCCGTTGCCGCCGGCAACAGGGTTGCCGCCGGCAGCGCGAAGCTCGAATGGAACGGGACGCGGATGATCTCAGTATTCCGGTCTATATACACGGACCCCCGCTCGCGGTCCGCCAGTGGCGCAAAGCGCCGCTTAAGTTGATGGTATTCGGTTGTATAGCTCATGACACTGCACTAACCGACCGAGTGAACGAAGGATTTGTTGCATCCGGCGACGATGTTGTGAATCACAAGGGCCCGGCGTATGATGTCGGCAGGGGGACAACATGAAGAGGTTGACTGTCTTCTCGCTCGCGGCCGCGCTGGTCCTGTCGGTGAGCGGCTGCGCTTCGCTCGGTGATCTGGGTAACGTTGTCAGGAAACCGACCGTCGAGGTGACGAAGGCGGCAATTGAGGAGCTCAGCTTCAGCAGCGCTCAGATCGGCATCGACGTAAAGGTGAGCAATCCCAATCCTGTCGGGCTGTCGCTCGCCGGCTTCTCCTACACCCTGTTCGTCAACAGCGAGCAGTTCATCACCGGCGATTTCAAACAGGGTATTTCGATCGCGGCCCGGGGGAGCTCGACCGTTCACGTGCCGGTATCCTTCGAGTACCAGAAGCTCATCTCAGGAATTTCGAGCCTCGCCGACCGGAACGAGACGCCCTACCGGGTCGATCTCAAGCTCAGCTTCGACGTCCCCGTGCTCGGGAAGGTGGTTGTACCGGTGAGTGCGCAGGGCACGCTGCCCGTTGTCCGCGTGCCGGTCCCGCGGGTGGCGGCCCTCCAGCTGCGGCAGCTCACGCTTTCCGGCGCATCCGTCGTGTTGAGGGTGTCGCTCAGCAATCCGAATGCGTTTGCCCTTACGCTTGCGCGGCTCGACTACAGCTTCTCCGTCAACGGCAGAAGGTGGGCGCAGGCGGCGGTCGACCATCCGGCGACGGTAGCCGCCGGAACAGCTTCCGAGATCGAGATTCCGATTTCGCTCGATTTCGGCTCCGTTGGCCGGTCGGTGATTGATCTGCTTACAGGCGGTGCGGCGGTGGACTACACCCTTTCGGGCGGGATGAAAATAGGTACGGCGCTTCCGCTCCTGCCCGAGGCATCGCTACCGGTGGATCTGTCCGGGCGAATCGGCGTAACGAGGTAGCCGCAGCCGGCGGCGATCGTCGCCGGCTGAGACGCCTAATTGCTGTCGAGTATCTCTTTTACGGCCGTCCGCATTCCTCGACGACGTATTGTCGCGAGGCTGTCGGCGACGGCCTTCTTCAACGCCGCGTGACCGGCGACCTCAGGCGGGAACACCGACTTCACTGCGAAGAAGGGGGAGACGTCGCCTGAGCGGGTGGCAAGGGCCGCCTCGTGAAGCACGGGTCCGAGTGGATCGTCGATGAGTATCTCCCTGCCGGCCTCATCGGTCCCCTCGAGAAAGCGGATCCACGCGGCTAGCGCGAAGGAGGCGAAGGGACAGGGGTGCCCCTCCTGCAGCAACTCGGCTACCGGCTCCAGTATCATGTTCGGTATCTTCTTGGAGCCGTCCTGCGCAAGACGGAGAACCTGGTCGGCAATCGCCGGGTTGGCAAACCGTTCCACCAGCGAGTCCTTGTACTCTTCCAGGTCCATGCCGGGCACGTCGCCGACGGTCGGCGTTATCTCGTCCATGTACGCACGCACAAAGGCGGCAACTCCACTGTCGGCCATCGCGAGATCGACACGCTCAAATCCCATCATGTAGCTGGTGTATCCCAGAGCCGAGTGGCTTCCGTTGAGAAGCCTGATCTTCATGCGCTCGAACGGAACCACATCCGACACGAGGGTTGCGCCGGCAAGCTCCCAGTCGGGGTGACCTGCGGGAAAACGGTCTTCGATTACCCATTGCCGGAAACGTTCGCAGAAGACCGGCCACCGATCGACAATGCCGTAGTGATCGGTGAGCTCCGCCCGCTGCTCGTCGGTGGTGATCGGCGTGATGCGATCTACCATGCAATTGGGGAACTCGACATTTGCCTCGACGAATCTGCCGAGTTCCGGGTCGACGCGCTGCAGGAACTGGAGAAAGAGCTTGCGAAGCCGGTCGCCGTTCTGCGGCAGATTGTCGCAGGAGAGGATTGTCGGCGGCTGCGTGCCACGTTTCCGTACCTCGGACAGAGCTGCCCGCAGGCAGCCGTAGATGGTCTTCAGATTCGGGCCGCCCTCCACGTCGTTCTTGACGTTGGGGTTTTCGAAGTCGAGATCGATGCTCTCCGCCTTGTAGCAGTAGCCGTTTTCGGTCACCGTCATCGATATGATGCGCGTCGACTCATCGGCCATCGCACCGATAAGCTTCGGCGGGTCTTTGATACCCAGAAGATAGTCGATGATTGAGCCGACCACCCGCACGTCCTCGCCCTGAGTATCACGCGCCACCATAGTATAGAGAAAGTCCTGCGGAGCCAGAGCTTCGTACATGCGCTGGTCGCCGGCGGTAATGCCCGCACCGCGAATGCCCCAGTTCATGTCTCCGGAGGCGAGGACTTCGTCGGTGTAGACTGCCTGATGGGCGCGGTGGAATCCCCCGACGCCGAAATGAATGATCCCCGGTTGTACGCGGCGGCGGTCGTAGCCGGGAATCGCTATTTCCCGCGGGAGACGCCCGACGGTGTCGTTTCCAAGTTTCAGCGCATTTTTGTCTGATGTTTCGCTCACGAAATTCTCCTTTCTATCCGGGCACCGGCCGGGGCAGTTCGCTCCGGGGGTGCGCCTAGCCTTTTACCGCGCCGAGCGTCAGACCCTTGACGAGTGCCTTCTGGGTCATCCATCCCAATATGATCGCAGGCAGTACCGCAATCGTGGAGGACGCCGAAAGCTGGGCCACGAACATGCCCTGCTGCTCACTGAATCGGGACATGTAGACCGGAAGCGTTGCGGTTGCTATCGAGGTGAGATTGAAGGCAAGGAAGAACTCATTCCAGATAAAAACCGCGACCAGAAGCCCTGCCGACATTATCCCCGTTCGCACCAGAGGAACCGCGATACGAACCAGCTGGTGGAAGGGCGAGCAGCCGTCGATCTGCGCCGCCTCCATCACCTCAACCGGCACATCCTCGAAAAAGGAGTGGAGCATCCATACAACAATCGGGATGTGAAAACCGACGTAGGCCAGCAACAGCCCGATCGGCGTCTTCTGCAGATTGAATGCCTGGAACCAGGTGTACAGCGGGATGATAACCGCTACCGGCGGGAGCAGAATCGTGGTGATGAACCAGACAAAGATTTTTTCGTTTGTTCCCCTCTTCTTGAATTTGCCGAAGACCAGACCAAACGCCGCAGGCACACCGAGCGCAAGACAGAAGAATGTCCCTAGGACCACCTGAAGAATTGAATTCCGGAGATATCTCCACATGCTTGGGTCGCCCAGAACTTTCTGAAAAGTCTTGAGCGTGGGGACGAAGAAGAGGCGAGGGCTGACGGCCTGGAACTCGGTTTTGAAACCGGAGAGGAACATATACAGAATCGGCGAGAAATAGACAATTGCGATGAGATAGATCACAAGGGCCAAACCGGTTGTGCGGAAGAACTGCCTCACCGCCATTGACCGCTGAACCTGCTGAATCGTCGGGGATTGAGTCATAGTCCGCGTCTCCTTTCTCAATATGCGGTGCGTCGCTTGTTGATGGATCGGTACAGGATGTTGACCGCGAGCAGCGTAACCGCGACCGTCATTACCGCCAGCGCGCCGGCCTTGCCGACGTCGGACGCGTTAAAAACCGTCATGTAGACCTCATAGGGCAGCGTATAGGATCGGGTTCCCGGACCACCTGCGGTGGTGACAAGAATCAGTGCGAACTCCTTCACTATGAAAATGAGGCCGAGCATGACCGCAATCCTCAGGTGGTTGGCAATCAGCGGGAGCTTCACCTGGAAGGTTGACTGCAGCCAGTTTGTCCCGTCGATGCGCATGCTGTCGGTGAGATCCAATGGAATGCCCTGCAATCCCGCAAGAATCACCAGCACGAAGAATGGCATCCACTGCCAGGAAAAGAGAAATATGATCACCGGAAGCGGATAGTAGCTGAGCAGATCAACCGGCGTGAAGCCCAGAGTCTTCGCTATGACTCCGTACCAGCCAAACGTCGTATTGAAAATCGTGGTCTTCCAGATGACGCCGGTCACGGTAGACATGACAAAGAAGGGTCCCAGTATCAGTGTTCGAGCGACGTTTACGCCGGGAATCCTGTTGTCGAGCAGGACCGACAGCAGAAATCCGAACACGGTACAGAGGACCAGTGAGCTGGCGGTGAGTATGATCGTCTGCCAGAGCGTACTGTAAAACTCCGGCACCTGCGGGAAATTGGGAAAGCTCAGTATCCGAATGTAGTTCTGCAGACCGACAAACTTGATCGGGAGGTCGGGTCGCGCGAGATTCCACCGGAGCGTGGAATATATCAGCGTCATCACAAACGGCACCTGAGTCATGACTGCGACCACGATGATGGCCGGGAGGACGAACGACCAGCCGTGCGTGTTGCTCTTCATCTCCACCTCCTTGGGATATTGCAGCTCAAAATATAGAAAAGACAACGGCCCGCTACAACTACCGACGGGTATATCGTAGCAGGCCAATTTCTCACACTGAACTGCGGGTCGGGCTACTTCTGGTAGCCGCCGTCCTTTGCGGCCTGGTTGAAGACCCTCTGGGTGTTCTGGATCGCCTGATCGAGGCTGATCTTGTCCACCACATAGTCGGCGAGGTTCTGAGTCATCTTGGTCCCGATGTCGGCGAACTCAGGAATTGCAATGTACTGCAATCCATGGTAGGGCACCGGCTGCAGGGTTGGATGGTTGAAGTCCATGTTCTGCAGGGTCTCGAGCGTGATCTTCGCATAGGGGACGCTTGCGTACGCCGGCAGCTGGTAGGTCGAGGTGCGCGAGGCCGGCGGCGTCGAGGCACCGGAGGGATCCATCTCGAGGGTCATCTTCACATAATCCTTGGACGTTGCCCAGAGGATGTAGTCGAAAGCGGCCTTTTTCTTGGCGTCCGAGCTCTTGGGATTGAGACCCATTGCCCAGTTCCAGAGCCAGCCGGTGTTGTGATCGAGTTTTTCGTGCGGCGCGAACGCGTATCCGATCTTGCCCTTCACCGGGGAGTCGGCTGCTTCGAGCGGCGGTGCGATCGAGGTCGCATCATAGTAGATGCCGCACTTGCCCGACTTCATAAGAGCGATACACTCGTTGTAGGTGTAGGAGAGGATGTCCTTCTGGCCGGCATCACGCAGGATCTTCTTGTACATCTTCCACGCTGCCCGCTGCTCGGGCGTGTCGATAGTCGCATGCCAGTTCATGTCGTAGAAGCGTCCACCGAAGGCGTTGACCATCGTGACGAACGGTGCGCCGCTCATGCCCCAGCCGGG
>CAZNYW010000106.1:0-10445 GCA_964577375.1 uncultured Spirochaetales bacterium
TGATCACTCCTCCGGTGAGGTGGAAGGTCGGGCAGCGGGGCACCTCGATCCGAGTTCCTGCGTATGCGCTCGCTGATCTGGATCCCTGGTATCAACAGGCTTCTTGATACTACCGACATGGTGAGCCGAGGGCTCGAGGTCATCGTGAACGTCAACAATCACTACGAGGGATCTGCGCCGCTCACCATCGGAAAACTCGCCCGGCTTCTCGGCACGGAGCTCACCGGTCTGTCGACCGCGGGGTGAAGCGGGCGCGGCGACATCATCTATGCCTCGCCAGGTCCGCCCTTGCGTCCGCGCGCGAGATCACGCGTGAGCCGGTCGCAGATACGCTGGTAGATCTGGCTGAAGTTCTCTACTCTGCGCAGCTTCCACCTGGCGTCGTGCACCCACATGCTGTCCGGATGGTCCTGGACCACGGTGAGAAAATAACGGTATGCCTGCTCGAAATGGCGGAGTGCGCGGATCGCAAGCGTCAGGATGTAGGCGTCGGCCGTCCGCAGCTCCCGCAGCTGCCTTCGCATCTCGCGAGGATCCTTGTGGAACAGCTCGGTATAGCCGGCCTGGAACGCGTTGAATCCAAGCTTGTAGTAGGTGTAGGCAGGGTCCTTCAGCTGTCCGAGCGCCCGCGGGTCGGCAGATTCCGCACGCGTGACCGCGGCCGCCTGCGCCGTGCGGCGCGGCGGCTCCTCTGCGTCGGGCTCCCTCGCCGGGGTGCCGTTCGAACGTTCCGCCATTATGGAAAGGTAGGCCTCGTTGATGCGCATCATTGCGAGCTGCTGCCTGCCGCGCTGCGCCTCCGGATGGAGATCGGGATGGTTCTTCTTTGCTGCGCGGTGATAGGCGTCCTTGATTTCCTCAACGGTGGCGTCGGCCGCCACCCCGAGAATGCGGTAGTCTGCCTGTAAGGGTGTTGTCAAGGGCCGGTTCGTGCTCATTGCGAATCGCCGACTTCCGGCAGCTCCGGCTCCCCTCTGCCGTCCCGGTAGTCGGTGCGCAGGAATGGAAGGCTCTCCGGATAGTGCTCCTGGACAAAGAGTATCATCTGTTCACGGACGAGGCAACGCAGATCCCACAGCGTGCCCGAGTCGCTCGCGCTCATCAGAAGGCGCACCTCCATCGCCTTCGCGGTCGCATCGGTCACCTGTACCACGCAGACCGTTCGATCCCAGAGCGGCGAGTCTTCGAGAAGCCGCCGGAGCTCGTTCCGGATCTCTTCGACAGGCACCGAATAATCCAGATAGAGAAAGACCGTCCCGAGAAGGTCGGCGGACACTCTCGTCCAGTTCTGAAAGGGTTTGTCGATGAAGTAGTTGATGGGAAGCACGAGCCGCCGCAGGTCCCAGATGCGCACAACGACGTAGGTGAGCGTGATCTCCTCGATCCTGCCCCACTCTCCCTCGGCAATCACGACGTCGTCGATGCGGATCGGCTGCGTAAAAGCCACCTGAAAGCCTGCAATCACCAGTCCGAGCGCTTTCTGCGCGGCAAAACCCATGATGATTCCGACCACACCGGCAGACGCCAGAAGTGTGGTCCCCACCTGCCGGACTGCCGCGAAGGTGGTGAGCGCAATTCCGAAACCGAGGATCGCGAGCGATGCGGAGCCGAGCCGCTTCATGAACTGGGTCTGCGTCCGTACCTTCCGCGCGTGAAGATTGTCCTTCACGTTGACGCTGTACTTGTCGAAGACGACGTCCTCGATCACGTAGAAGACCTTGGAGAGCGCCCATGTGGCCCAGGCGATGAAGAGCACCTGAACGACGTGGGAGAGCGCGTCGGAAGCGGTCTGCGGAAAGAGCGGGCGCACGAAACTCATGGTGATCGCCGCAGCGAGCAGCGGGAAGAAGTAGAGGTTGGGCCTTCTGAACCGAACAATCACCGACCGAAAGGGGACCGAATGGCTCCGCGCGCCTATCGGCCTGACGACGAGCCGGACCAGCGCCGAAATCAGGAATCCGACCAGGAGGGAAGCCGCAAGGATCAGGATTCCGATGAGCGGATCCGTGAGGCTCTTTAGCAGTGCCGAAAGATTCATAGGCGAACTATTTGGATGCGTCGACGCCCTCTATGCCGAGAATTGCAGAGATCTTCTTCCATGCAACCTGCCGGGAGCTCTGAAACGACGCACCGTTGTCCTTTTCGTTCACGTAGGCCGACAGACCGTCCGCCTGCGTCGAAAGCGCGTCGAGCGCATCGCTCATCTCGGCGAGGAGGGCACTGTCCTGCTGGGTAATCTCGCCGGAACCATTAAGACGTGTGAGCGCCTCTTTCGAAGCTGCAGTGAGGTTCTTGATTTCGTCGACAAGCGAAAGAGCGGTGCTCTTGTCGTATACGCCCTTCGCATAGCTGTCCCCGAGCAACCCCAGCACCAGGTAGGTGTAGTACAGCTGGGTGGAGCCAATGGTACCCACGGCGTAGAGCGCGCGCTCGGAAAGCGGCTGCTGCGAGCTGTCGCCGGCGCTGCTGCTCCCTGCCGCCTGAGCGTGAAGCGACGGAGCAAGAAACCCGCCGGCAAGCACGACCGCGAAAATCAAACCGATAGTCTTTTTCAAACTGTCATCCTCCTCAGGCCGCGGATCTAGACGCCAACTTCCAGGCTGTTTGCGGCAAGCTCAGGCAGCTGGCGCGAAGCATCCTTGATCGCGTCGCGGCCGCTCATCACCGAAACAATACCCAGATTGTACACCGAAAGGAGCCGCTCTGCAGCCTCCTTGAGCCCGGAGGCCGTCGCCGAGAGGATCTGATCACGCTTCGTCTGGCGCAGCTCGTCGGTAATCCCGTAGAGCTTCCGCTTGAAACCAATCAGCCCCTTGTCACCGGGCGAGTAGGGCCTGAGATCCCTGCCCACCGTGCCAATGATCCCGAGCTCCAGCCGTTTCGGATCGACCTTTTCACGCGCGTAGGCGGAAAGAGACTCCCGGTAGGCGTCCAGGGTGGGAACAATGTTGGGATCGCGATAGGAGGCGAAGGTGAAGACCTTACCGAGACCGTTTGCCGTCGCGTAGGCACCGTAGGCGCCGCCCTTCATTCGAATCCGCTCCCAGAGCAGCTCAGTTCGAAGCAGATGCGCGAGCACTACCTCATTGGCGTGCTCGACACTGCCCATCGCCGCGCCGCGGATCGCCGTGGCCACGAAACCCACGGACGAAGAGACGATGAGGGATTCGTAGCGCGGCACTTCCGGAAGTTCCGGAACCATCGGGGTAAGATCGGCTGCCGTCCCGGCAGGGAACCCGGACAGGAAATCCTGCACGAGGTCGCGCGCGGTCGCCATGTAATCGCTGCTCGCGGTGATATTGACCGAGAAGCGCGAAAGCCGCATGAGGGTGTTTCGAAGCTCGAGAAGCCGGCCCGAGAGCATTTCAACGTCCCGCTCCGGAGAGATATCGGAGAGCATAAGAAGTCCCGACACCCCCCGCCACTTCTCCTCGACTACGTCGGCACGCGAATAAGCACGGTCGGCGCGGAGGCTCACGTAACCGTGGCCGTTGGGAATGAGCGATGAGCGATAGTCGTTGCGCAGCTCGAGAAAAAGGTCGCGCACCCGGCGCGTATTTGCGAAGTCGGCCTCGAGGAGGACACGTCGAACCAGCTTCAGCGCCTCGCGAAGGTGAGACTCGAGCGCCTTAACGCGAAAGACGACGTGCTGCTTGACCGAGTCCTCCGTGCCGTAGACTGCGTTTGCCTCGAGGGAGGAGGAGAATCCTCCGAGAAGCAGCGAGATCTGCTTGGAAAGCTCGTCGTAAGGCATGCCGGGGATACCGCAGTCGCGGAACGCGGTCGTGTAGAGCGGAAGCATCGATGAGAGTGAATCGGACAGTCCCGAGACGTCGATAGAGATGTCGAGGTAGACGACGCTGTTCGTGTAGAACTCGTGGCTCAGAAGCGGAACGTTCGAATGTACACGCTGCATGCGGGATGGAATCAGTTCGACCTGCTTTGGCAGATCGTCGACATGGAGGAAGGGAACCGACTCCACTACCTCCGGCGGATCGGGCGCCTGCTGGTAGGCGAGCAGAGCAGCCTGGTCTGCCTTGAGCTTTTCCCGGTCGTTGTCGGTGAGCGCACCCTCACGCTCCTTAAGCCAGGCATCGAGCTCGCTTTGTTCCCGTTTCTGAAGCTCCGGATCGGGAAACACGACAAGCGTGGTCCGGTGCCGGTTGTCCAGCAGGTACTGCTCGATCAGGCCTTCGAAAAGGCGTGGATTGGCAGCAAGCTTCTCGCGCACCTTCGCGAAGTGCGGCGCGAACTCGAGAGTGGTCTCCGGTGCGGCCCCGTGCAGCCAGCCCCGAAGCGCTTTTCGCATGAGACGAAGACCGAAGGGGCTGCCCTTTATCTCGCGGTTGCGGAACTCGACACGGCGCATCACCGCCTCGATGAGATCCGGGTCGATGCCTTTCCCGGCCATCGCCCTGAGCGTCGAGAAGATGACCTCTTCGATGTCGCTCTTGCGGGCAGGCTCTGTTCCCCGCAATCCGACCGAAAAGACAAGCTCGAAAAGCTCGGTCTCGATTCCGGTCGCCGGTGACAGATCCTCGCCGAGCCCCGACTCGATGAGTGCTTTCTCGAGCGGCGCCCCGCTGTCGCCGAGCAGGATCTCCGCCAGAAGCTCGAAGGACAGAAGTAGCTCAGGATCGGTCACCTCGGACAGAAGCCAGTTTACGGTGACGGAAGACTTCGCCGCGGTATCCTCGTCTGGTTGCACCGGATAGGGTACCTCGATCTCCCGCGGATCGTCCCAGCGGGGCTGAGGCACGATATCGACATGGCCGTCGAGGCTCGAGAACTTTGACAGGAACTGCTCGTCGAGCATACGGGCGTAATCGACGGTTGGAATGTTGCCGTAGAGGAATATGAGCGCATTCGAGGGGTGATAGTAGGTGCGATGAAAGGCGATGAACTCCTCGTAGCTCAGTTCCCGGATGCTCGACGGCTCTCCGCCGGAATCGAAACTGTAGGGCGAGTCGGGAAAGAGCGACCGGAACGCCCAATCGGCGGCGATTCCGTCGTGGGTGGAATAGTTGCCCTTCATCTCGTTGTACACCACACCGGTCACCTCGAGCTCTCCGTCGTTGTTGAACTGGAGGCGGCTGCCCTCCTGCTGAAACATTTCCTTCTTGAGCACCGGGAAGAAAACCGCGTCTCCGTAGACCTCCATGAGATTGAAAAGATCCTTCGGCACCGTGCTGGCAACCGGATAGACCGTCTTGTCGGGGAAGGTGAAGGCGTTGAGAAAGGTGTTGAGGCTACCTTTGTGGAGAAGGATGAAGGGGTCCTTCAGCGGGAATCGTCGCGATCCGCAGAGCACCGTATGCTCGAGAATGTGCGGAGTCCCCTTGCTGTCACGCGGCAGCGTTTTGAACGCGAACGAGAAGAGGTTTTCCTCGTCGTCGTTCGAAACGTGAAAGAGATCGCAGCCGGTCGCGATATGACGAAGCCGCACGCCGACCGCGCGGAACTCCGCAAGCTCCTTTACCGAGACAACCTCAAAGCCGTGGAATCGATCGCCGACCTTTATACTGCTCAGCTCCATGGCGTGTCCGTAAGCAGGGCGAGACGCGTCTTGGAGCGCTGGTCGTTCGGATTGATATCCAGGGCATGCCGGAAGAACTTTATGGCCTCCATGTTGTTGTGAAGCCCGTAGTGCGCAACACCGAGCATATATTGCACCTCGGCAAAATGGGGCGTCTCCTCGGCAAGCTGATTGAGCGGCTCGAGCGCGTCCGCGAACTCATTTCGCTTCAGCTTGAGCTGCGCGAGGTAGAGATTGGCGATGCGTGATTCGGGCGATACCTCCCGGAACCGCGCGAACGCCTCGGTAGCCTGCGCGTCGTGGCCGAGCATGACGTTGATGAGACCGACGAAGTAGAGCGCCATCGCGTGGCTCTGATTCTTCAGCTCCCCTACTTTCGTAAAGCTCTCGAGTGCGTGCTGCAGCTTGCCGACCCGGTACTGGCAGACGCCCAGCTCGTAGTAGGCAACTCCGAAATCCGGCTTGAGATAGATCGACCTTCGGTAGTGATCGATAGCCTCGTTGAGCTTGCCCTGCGAGTAGCAGTTGTTGCCAAGCAGAAAATAGACGAAGTGATTGTCCTTGTACTTCTCGGAAAGAACGGCGAAGGCCTTTTCCGCGTTCGACCATTCTCCCGAAAGCTGGTAGGTCATTGCCTCGATGAACTTCGGATCCGACTGGTTCAATTCCATGGTTTGTCGCACTCCTTTGGGTGATGTACGAAGGCGTTATATCATCTTCTTCGGATCGAGAAGCTCATCCAACTTCTCCTCCGGGAGGACTTTTTCTTCACGCGCGACCTCGCGTACTGCCCGCTTTTCCTTGAAAGCGCGATAGGCTATTGCCGCCGCGCGGTCGTACCCGATCTCGGTTGCCAGCGGGGTAACGAGGGCAAGGCTCCACTCGATCCAGTAGGAGCAGCGCTCTTCGTCGGCGGTAATGCCTGAAACGCACTTGTCGGCGAGGGCCGCCGCCGTCTTCGTCAACAGCTCCATCGCCGAAAGCGTCTCGTAGGCGATGAGCGGATTCATCATATTGAGCTCGAGCGGCGCGTTCTGCCCGCCGATGGTGACCGACACCGCCTGACCGCAGACGTGCGCTGCCACCTGGATCACCATCTCCGGAATAACCGGATTGACCTTGCCCGGCATGATCGAGCTGCCCGGCTGCAGCGAGGGAAGCGATATCTCGCCAAGTCCCGCGCGCGGGCCGCTCGCCAGCAGCCGGAGATCGTTGGCGATCTTCATCAGTCCCGTAGCAAGCGTATTCAGTGCCCCCATCAGCTCGACCTGCGCATCGCGGGTCGCGATCGCCTCGAACTTGTTTGCTGCCGGCTTGAACGGCAGATCGGTGTGCTCTGCAATTCCCTTGCAGACCAGCGGCGCGAACTCCGGATCGCAGTTAATTCCTGTACCCACCGCAGTACCGCCGAGGGCGAGCTCCTCCAGGTTCGGCAGGACATTGCGCACACGCCTGATCGCCTTCTCGATCTGCGCTGCGTACCCCGAGAACTCCTGGCCAAGCGTCATCGGCACCGCATCCTGCAGATGCGTGCGCCCGATCTTCACGATCGCATCGAACTCCCCGGCCTTGTCCGCGAATGCCCGGTGCAGCTTTTCGAGGGCGGAGATAAGCCGTTCAGCCTCCATGCGGTTGGCGATGTGGATCGCCGCCGGAATAACGTCATTGGACGATTGCCCGCGGTTTACGTGGTCGTTCGGATGGACCGGCTTCTTTGTGCCCAGCGGCTGACCGAGGATCTCGTTCGCCCGGTTGGAGACAACCTCGTTCATGTTCATATTCCACGAGGTGCCCGACCCGGTCTGGAAAACGTCGATGGGAAAATGGTCCTTCCACTTGCCCTCGAGTATTTCGTCTGCGGTCCGGTCGATCGCGCCCGCGAGCTTCTCGTCGAGCAGCCCCAGATAGGCGTTCGTCCGTGCCGCGTATTTCTTGATGAGCGCAAGAGCGCGGACCATTGCGCGCGGAATGCGCGCCTCCGAGACGGTGAAGTTTTCCACCGCCCGCTGCGTCTGCGCACCCCAGTATGCCCACGCCGGAAGTTCTACCTTCCCCATGGTGTCCGATTCGGTTCTGCGTTTCTCCTCCATGCGGTTCTCCCCGGCTACGACGCCATTTTTCGAATGAGGGTGTGGAGAATGCCTCCATTCTTGTAGTACACCAGCTCAACGGAAGTATCAATACGAGCCAGAACCTTGAAAGACTTCGACGCGCCGCCTGAAGAGCTCCTCGCCGTTACCGTAAGCTCCTGCCCCGGCGCCGAAACAGGTTCGATATCGAAGATCTCCTCTCCGGTCAATCCGAGACCGGCGGCAGTATCGCCCGCCTTGAATTGAAGCGGAAGCACTCCCATGCCGATGAGGTTGCTGCGGTGAATCCGTTCATAGCTCTCCGCGATGACCGCCTGAACCCCAAGCAGGATCGTGCCCTTCGCCGCCCAGTCGCGGGAACTGCCCATCCCGTAGTCCTTGCCGGCAAGCACTATGAGAGGAACACCCTCCTTCTGGTACTGCATCCCCGCATCGTAAATCGACATCTGCCCGCCGTCCGGAAGATGGCGGGTGTACCCGCCCTCGGTGTCCGGCGCAAGGCGGTTGCGGATGCGGATGTTGCCAAAGGTACCCCGCATCATCACCTCGTGGTTGCCCCGGCGGGATCCGTAGGTGTTGAACTCCTCGACCGTGACCCCGTGATCGCGCAGCCAGTCCGCCGCCGGGCTGTCCAGAGGAATCATCCCCGCGGGCGAGATGTGATCGGTGGTCACCGACTCGCCCAGATAGGCAAGCGCCCGGGCGTTGCTGATGTTCCGCACGTGAGGAACATCCTTTGTAAGTCCTTCGAAAAAGGGCGGCCGGCGAATGTAGGTCGATGCCTTGTTCCAGTCATAGATCTCCCCGCCCGAAAGCTTGATGTCGTTCCAGGTATCGTTTCCGGTGTACACGTTGGAGTATTCCTCCTGGTACATCTTCGGCGTCACGCTCTTCTGAATGATCCGGTTGATCTCTTCGGCCGTGGGCCAGAGATCCTTCAGATAGACCGGTTCACCGTTCGGATCGTGGCCGAGCGGATCCGACGTGAGGTCCACCTCCATCGATCCGGCAAGAGCGTAGGCAATGACGAGAGGCGGCGAGGCAAGGTAGTTCGCGCGAACCTCCGGATGAATGCGCCCTTCGAAATTGCGGTTTCCCGAGAGCACACCGGCAACCAGCATGTCGTTCCCGAGAATCGCGTCGGAAATTTCTTTCTTGAGCGGACCGCTGTTGCCGATGCAGGTCGTGCAGCCGTAACCCACGACGTGAAAGCCCAGCGCCTCCATGAACGGCATCAGACCGGCGAGCTCGAGGTAACGCGTGACAACCCTCGAGCCCGGTGCCATGCTCGTCTTTACAGACGGCTTGACCTTGAGCCCCCTCTCCACCGCCTTCTTTGCGATGAGCGCCGCACCGATCATGACCGACGGGTTGGACGTGTTGGTGCAGCTTGTGATTGCAGCGATCGCGACGTCGCCGTTAGAGAGCTCGACATCCTCCCCGTCCAGTTCGACCGGCACAGGCTTTCCGGTCGCCCCGACCGCCTTTTTGCGTGCCGCAGCGCTGTCCTTCAGGTACTTGTCGAAAGAGCCCGGGACATCGTGCAGCTCGATCTTATCCTGTGGACGTTTCGGCCCTGCGATCGACGGTTTGACGCTCCCGAGATCAAGCGACACCACTTTTGCATATTCGATCCCGTCCATCGCATCCGTGCGGAACAGCCCCTGCTCTTTCGTGTATTTTTCGACCAGCTCCACAAGCTGCGCGCGGCCCGTGAGCTCCAGGTAGCGGAGCGAGCTGTCGTCCACCGGGAAAAGAGCAGCGGTCGCACCATATTCCGGGCACATGTTGCTGATCGTCGCCCGGTCCGGGAGACTCAGCGCGGAAAGCCCCTGGCCGAAGAACTCCACGAACTTTCCAACCACGCCCTCTTTCCGCAGCAGGTTGGTCACCGCCAGCACGAGATCGGTAGCCGTCACGCCCTGCTGAAGCACTCCCGTCATTTTCATGCCGATGACCTGCGGAAGCTGCATGTAGAGCGGCTGACCAAGCATCGCCGCCTCCGCCTCGATACCGCCGACACCCCAACCGAGGACACCAAGGCCGTTGATCATGGTCGTGTGCGAATCAGTCCCAAGAAGCGTATCCGGAAAGGCAACCGTTTCACCATTTTCGCGCGAGGTCCGAACCACCCGGGCGAGATACTCCAGGTTGACCTGGTGACAGATACCGGTAGCCGGCGGAACAACCGTGAAATTGGAAAAAGCCGTCGAGGCCCACTTCAGAAACTCGTAGCGCTCACGATTGCGCTCGAACTCGCGCGCTGAATTGAACGCAAGGGCGCCCGCCGAACCGTACCGGTCGACCTGAACCGAATGGTCGATTATCAGATCTACCGGTATGAGCGGATTGATGAGCTTAGGGTCGCCTTTGAGGTCCCTGAGAGAGTCACGCATCGCCGCAAGGTCGACGATAGCCGGAACCCCGGTGAAATCCTGCATGATGATTCTGGCCGGCTTGAACGGTATTTCGGCAGAATCGTCCCCCCCGGACCGCTGCCAGGCAAGCAGCGTGTTCAGATGAGCATCTGTGATGAGGTCGCCGTCCAGCTGTCGCAGCGCCGCCTCCAGGATTATCTTCAACGTAAACGGCATGCGGGAAACATTGGTCAGACCTGTTTTCTCCGCTTCGGCAAGACTGAAATAGGCCATCTGGCCGGCGCTGGTGCTCAGGGTTCTCTTGAGCGCAGCTGTATCGTTGGTTGTCATGAGGATGGGTACTCCTTTCCAGACAAATATATCTGACCACCCCCTTTAAAGGCAAAGTACTGCTGCCAATATTGTTGATTTCCGGTTAAAGGGGTTTTCCGTCAACGGCTT
>CAZNYW010000107.1:0-9959 GCA_964577375.1 uncultured Spirochaetales bacterium
CGTCTCTTCCCCTATTGTGCTTCCGGATCCGATACCCGCGCATCCCGCATTGACAGTGCGGGAGATCGAACGGGCGATCAGGGAGGGGCGTGAGTGACCGTTGTCGATGCAAATATCATCATCTACGCAATTACGGAGTCCGAGCAGACCGGTCTCGCCCGTCGATTGCTCGAACATACCCCCGATGTGGTTGTTCCTCTTCTGTGGCGAAGCGAGTGTCTCAGCGCGCTGGTTGTGCTCGCCCGTGCGCACCGCATTGCGGTGGATGATGCCTTCGGGGCCTTTGCCGCAGCCTGGGAAGTTTTCCATCCTCGCGAGCAGGAGGTTGACTACCGGCTTGCGATGCGTGCCGCGATAGAGCGGAAGATCAGTGCGTACGATGCCCAGTACCTCGCACTCGCCATGCAGCTCGAGTGTCGACTCGTGACCAACGATCGAAACCTCGCGGCGCGCTGCGGCGACCACGCGGTTCTTTTCGAAGAGGCATCGGCGGCGACCGGAGAGTGAACTACTCCGCCCGGTGAAAAGGCGACTCGCGTGAGCGGCGGACTGTGATGATCCGGACCCGACAGTCCGGCCGCAGCGCTTTTGCTGCCGCGAGATCGATGTTGTGCTTCACCTTGTTGGTGCGGCGTTTCCCGTCTTTCGTCAGATCCGTTCGCGCAGAGGCTCCGGCCACTGACCGGTCCGGAGGCGGGTGATCATCTTCTGCGCGAGGTGGATCCCGAGCTGGTAGAGGGAGGGGGCGGCTGCCCGTATCGGCGGAAGCCCGTTGAAACTGAAAGTCTCATACTCGGTGTCGTAGACCAGGAGGTTGCCGTCCGGTGAGACGTTCTGCGAGAGAAAGTAGGGCGCGACCGTATGGTTGGCCGAGTAGTCGACGGCGAACACGGCGTCCGTTGGCGAAAAGCGATGAAAAAAGAGGTAGAGGTCTGCGATAGCCATGTGATCGGCAAGGTGGACGTACTTGCACTGTGCGTCGGGTACCAGCCGGTGAAATGTTTCCTCGAACGACTGATGGCGTGAGTTTCCGGGAGGCCAGTATCCGACGATGAGGATATTCTTCTTTCCCCGTTCCGCCATCATGCGCGCCGCCTCCGCAGCATGACGACGGTTATCGCTCTGCAGCGACGGCAGCATCGGCAGGCCGTGCGAATCAACGTCGCTCAATATCAAAAGGTCCTTCGACAGCAGGTGATAGAAAGCCAGATCTGCGTTTCGAAACGCCAGCGCGATGATGCCGGCAGCGTTCTGCGCGGTGTACTCCTGTGCGAGTCGCTCGCCGAACGCAAGCGATCCGGTGTTCTCGCCTCTCGTCGAAACGAAGGAGGCGCCCAATCCCACCTCCTCGCACGCCGTCTGGATGCCGTCGAGGAAGGCGTGGTTGAAGCGCGGATCCGGATTGGCGGAGACTACCAGTACCTTCATCCCGGCGAAGCTCGGCTCGCGGTCAGCCTCTGCGACACGAATGCCGCTCCGCTCCCTTGTGACCAGAAGTCCCCGTTCGACCAGCTCGGCAACGGCCCGCTGCGCAGTCTGCTGGCTGACGTGAAAACGCTTCGAAATTTCGCGAACCGTCCGGTAGCGGCTGTTCGGCTCGAACTCCGATCTTATGTCGATCTCTATCTTCTGAATAAGCGTAGCGAATATGTGTTTTGGCATTGGTATGATTAACTGTTATGATACATGCCCATTTCAATCCTGTCAACCGAATTTCGTTGACCGGTATCGGTGCAGATGCTATCGTGACTATACCAGATTCCTTCATCGTTACAGGTGAGGGAACTGAAGTGTCGGTGCCTCACGGCGCCGAAAGGAGGATTGCACATGCGCAGATTGGTTCTATTGACTGCTACGCTTCTGATGCTTCTTGTGCTTACCGGAATTGTTTTCGCCAAAGGAACATCCGAATCGTCGGCAGGGAAGCAGATCACCATCAAGTGGGATCAGTGGTGGGCAAGCGATCCGGTCCGCGGACCGATTGCCACATGGGAAGCCGAGCAGTTTCACAAGACGCATCCGAACGTCACTGTTGTGCCGGCGGCGATCAATGCGCAGG
The DNA here is from genome assembly GCA_964577375.1 of uncultured Spirochaetales bacterium. Lineage (GTDB taxonomy): Bacteria > Spirochaetota > Spirochaetia > DSM-27196 > DATKUC01 > DATKUC01. The sequence continues at coordinate 2,060 of CAZNYW010000107.1, forward strand.
CCTACTGGGACCAGATGCCGCTCGATATCGCCAGCGGTACCGAGGGTGACGTCGTAACACTCGACACCGGGGCGGGCATGAATCAGTACTACAATCAGCGACCCGGCGGGGCGTTCGTTGCGCTGGACAAGTATATAGAGGGAACGGTTCTGCCCGACGGAACGAACCTTTCCAAAGACATCGTACTGCTCGACCAGATGAAGCGCGACGGAAAGACCATTGCTCTCCCGTTCCTCTGGTTCGCCGCTCCGCAGACCGCGTACCGCAAATCGGCTCTCAAGGCGGCGGGGATCGATCCGTCACAGCTTACTACCTGGGAAGGATACGAGAAGGCGGTCAAAGCGCTCACGAAGAACGGCAAGTTCGGCTTCGGACAGCCGGATGATCAGGAGGTCCTCAGTCGCTGGTGGCTGATGAACTGGCTCTGGACCGCCGGTGGCGGCATCTTCCCCAACGAAGAGGGGCCCTACACCGCAGACCGATTGATCTTCAACTCGCCTGCGAACATCTACGCGATGACCTACCTGAAGCGGATCATCGATGAAGCGGGACCTCCCGGACAGAAGAGCTATGGAGAGCTCGAGGCGCTGTTTGCTAACGGTTCGCTCGAGACCATGCAGATTGCAGTCTGGGGCGTCGGCAATCTGCAGAACAGCATGAAGCCGGCAGGCAGCTTCGATACCGATCTGGGGCTTGCACCCTTCCCGTCGGTGACGATAAACGGCGTGAAGCACGAGCCGGTGTATGTCGGCTGGGGTAATCCTCTCGCCCTCTCGACCAACAGCAAGAATCCGGATATGGCATTCCAGTTCATGGCCTTCCTCGACAGCAAGGAGGCGCAGCAGCGAGAGACCGCGGCCGCGGCGCCGGTCAACCAGCTGGTCATGCCCTGGTACAAGGAGCATTTTCCCGTCCAGTACCAGTTCCTTGCGGAAACTCTCAAGCATACCCCTTTCCGGATCGTTCCGGATCTGCCTAACTGGAACCAGTGGGATCACGTGATCCAGCAGTCGCTGAACGACGCGCTTCTCGGCACCAAGCCGATCAAGGAAGCGATGGACTGGGGACAGGCGCAGATGGTTCAGCTGCTCAAGCAGCAGAACTAGCAGAAGATAACAGAGTACACTGACTGATGAGGGAGCGAGTCCTGACGGGCTCGCTCCCGACGCAAACGAACATGCGAAAACGGAAAAAGGTAGCATCGTTTCTACTTGCTGCATACGCATTCGTCGCACCGGTCGCCCTGGTCATCGGGGTGATGATCCTCTACCCGATCGCGAAAGCGGTTGTGATGAGCGTCACCAACTGGAACATGGCTGCGGGCGCCTCATCGCACGCGTTCGTCGGCCTGAAGAACTTTCAGAGTGTCCTCGCGCTTTCAGAGTTCGGGACGATGAGCGTCATCACCGTGGTCTACACGGTGGTTACGGTGATCGGGAAGATGTTCGTCGGACTCGGTGTAGCGCTGCTTCTTAACAAGGCATTTCGAGGACGCGGATTCATGCGCGGTATCGTCGTGATTCCCTGGGCCATACCTGGAGTGGTTGTGGCAACCGTATTCCTTATTGCGCTCGATCCCGCATTCGGCATCATCAACACCACGCTTGTGCAGCTGGGTGTCACCGACAAGGGAATACCATTCCTGTCGGTACCCTCGCTCGCCCAGATGTCGGTGATGGTGGTGGCGGTGTGGCGCTATTTCCCCTTCGTCACCCTGATGCTGCTGGCAGGTCTGCAGAACATTCCGCCGGAGCTCTACGAAGTCGCCTCCATCGACGGAGCGGGTGCGTGGCGCCGGTTCGTGCATATCACCTGGCCGCTTCTTCGGCCGGTGTGGTCGATCGTGCTGATCCTCCAGATCGTCTGGACGATTCGCGAGTTCGATCTGGTCTACCTCATTACGCGCGGCGGCCCCGGCAACTCCACTTCCGTCATCGGGGTCGACATCTACCTCAACGCGTTCAAGTTCCTCCGGCTCGGCACCGCGGCGGCCGAATCGATGATACTCACGCTCATTTCACTTGTGTTCGCCCTCTTCTATCTCCGTGCGGTACGGATCGCGGAGGCCGCACGATGAAGATCTTTATGCGGATCCTCTTCTACCTAGTCGTCGTCATCGTCGGCGTGGTGGTTGTGGCTCCCTTTGTGGTGCTCCTCTCCTACTCGTTTCGCACGAGCACCGACATCTTCCAGCTGGACACGGGGCTCATTCCTGCAAAGCCGACGCTCGAAGCCTACGCGAGCGCTCTGTTCCACTACAGGATTGCCGGTGTCGGCGTGCCCACCTGGGGCATGAACAGCCTCGTCGTGTGCGGAATCGCCACCCTGGTCGCGATCTACATCTCCGCGCTCTCCGGTTACGGGATAAGCCGCTTCAGGTTCCGCGGGCGGAACTTTCTCTGGTTCCTCATCATCCTGACGCAGCTCGTGCCGTGGATCGTGGTGCTGATCCCCTATTACACGCTGCTTGTGAAACTGCACCTTCTCGATTCGCTGGTCGGGCTCGGGTTCACCTACATGACCATCTTCACCCCGGTCTGTGCGTGGCTTTTCATCGGCTTCTTTCAGGGCTCTTCGGTGGAGATCGAGGAGGCGGCACGGATAGACGGGTGCAGTCAGGCCGGCGTGTTCCACAGAATTGTCCTGCCGCTGGCAACCCCGGCGATAAGTGCGGTGGCGCTCTTTGCCTTTGTGATCGGATGGGGAGACTACCTGATGGCGTCGGTGATGATGCGCTCGCCCGAAAACTGGACCCTGCCACTCGGCCTGGTCAGTTTCCGGGGAGAGCACAAGATACTCTGGGCCGAGAGCATGGCGCTCGCCACGGTCATCACCATACCGATCGTCGCGCTCTTTCTCTATCTGCAACGGAACCTCGTCACCCTCATGACCGGTGGGGTCAAGGGGTGACCGGATGAAGAACACGCAACACGAGGGACACATGAACGGCGGGAACGAGATAAACACTCCTCTGCGGGGGATAGCACGGGCAAGAACATGCCGCAGAAGGCGCGCATCGAGCTGGGATCGGAGCGGCGGAAACAAGGACGCCATTCGCGTTCAGGCAGGCGAAGCAGCAACGCTGCTCGAGGAGAGCGGCGCGGGAGTCATCACGCACATCTGGTGCACGGTCAACTCCGAGGACCCCTACGCGCTGCGCACGACGCGACTGCGCATGTTCTGGGACGGCGAGTCAGAGCCCAGCGTCGATGCGCCTCTCGGCGATTTCTTCGGCATGGGCTTTGCGCGAACGAGGAACTTCACCTCCCTTCCGCTCTCAATGGCGGCCCAGGACGGCAAGGGGCTCAACTGCTACTTTCCCATGCCTTTCTTCTCGAGCGCACGCATCGAGCTGCTCAACGACGGCGAGATCGAGCTCCACGCCTTCTATTTCTACATCGATTACGAGAAGCACGAGGCTCTCGACGACGGGTGGCTCCAGTTCCACGCTCAGTGGCGGCGCGAGAATCCCACAGAAGGGTGGGGCGATGAGACAAAGCAGAAGACGGTGGGATTGAACCTCACACCCACCGAATACGGCCGTGAGATCTGGAAGACCCCGAATCTGAAGGGCGAAGGCAACTACGTCATTCTCGACGCCGTCGGCCGCGGCCATTACGTCGGCTGCAACCTCAACATCGACCGCTTCACCCATCAGAAGAACATATGGTACGGCGAAGGCGACGACATGATCTTCATCGACGGCGACGAGTACCCCACAATCAACGGCACCGGCACCGAGGACTACTTCAACATGGCCTGGGCACCGCACGAAGAGAACACCTCGCTCTACCACGGCCTCACCCTGATCGAAAGCCGCGACTGGATGGGCAAGAACTCGATGTACCGCTTCCACATCGAAGATCCCATCTGCTTCGAAAAATCGATCCGCGTCACCATCGAGCACGGCCACGCGAACAACCTCTCGAACGACTACTCGAGCACCGCCTACTGGTACCAGACCGAGCCGCACAAACCCTTCCCGCCCATGCCTCCGGCGAAGGAGAGAGAGCCGAGGATTGGGTGAGGGGCCGGGAGGGGCTGCGAAAACCTCACTCCCCTCCGAACCTCTCCTTCCATGCCTTGCGGAAGGCGGGGCCGTTGAGGCCGAGGAGACGGGCGGCCTGTTCGCCAGTGTCCCGCATTGAATCGGCGCACAGGTTGCGCAGTCACTACCGGTATGCAGCCCGGTTCGATTCTCTGTCCGATTGGCGGCCGTTCCACGGTCTTCTTCGGCCGGCCCGATGCACCGCCTGTGGCGTGCGGACACCTTTCGACTGAGCTCCGCCCCTATTTTTCCCGCCCGATCAGGGGGCGAGGTGAGACCTACTTCCGCCGCGGTCTGGTCCGGATTGTGCGCGCAGACTCCTCGCGCGTCGAGTCCGTCGTAAAGGGCGGGCTTAGCTATCGGGTAGAGCTATCGTTCCATGGCAGATTCGCGCGCCTGCACTGCACCTGCGCCTATTTCAGCAGCGTTGCCCTGCCCTGCAAGCACCTGTGGGCGCTGGTTCTTTTTGTCGACCGCCGGCCACGGAGCCTCAGGTTGCTCCCGTTGCCGCGCCTCGGTCTCTACCTGCCGACTCCCGGATTGGAGAGCGGCGCACGGCCGCGAATATCGGCGTTGCTCTCGTTCGGCTACGGAGAATACGTAGTCGATCACCGGGATCCGCCCGGATCGGTCTACTTTGAAAGCGACAATGTACTTGTTCAGCGCCGGCGAGCGGCCGAGCGGGAGGCGCGCCGCTTGCTCGTGACTCTCGGTTTCCGCGCCGCGACCCGACCTGGTGACCAGTCGGACGGGTTGTCACTTCCGGCCGAACGTCTCGCAGACGCCGTGGCGCAGCTCCTCGAGCGAGACTGGTACATCGAAGCTGAGGGCAGGCCGGTTCGCAGGGCCGCACAGGCGTCGTTGCGGATAAGCTCGGGCATCGACTGGTTCGAGCTGAGCGGGCGGTTCGACTTCCACGGTTCCTCTGCAGGCTACCCGGAGATCCTTCGCGCTCTACGCCGCGGCTCGAACCTTGTCCGGCTTGACGACGGAAGCCTGGGCATGCTGCCGGAAGAGTGGCTTCGGGTTCAACGTCTGATTGTGCAGTTCGGCGAAGCAAGCGCAACAGGCATGCGGTTCGGCCTTTCTCAGGCGGCCGTGGTCGACACGCTGCTCAGCGAACAGGCCACTTTGAGCGTCGATGACAACTTCGCTCGCGCTCAAGCCCGGTTGGCCGAGTTCGAAAGTGTCAGTCCGCAGGAGCCGAGCCCGAAGTTTCAGGGAACGCTTCGCGAATATCAGAAGCAGGGACTCGGCTGGCTCAGACTTCTCGACGAGGCCGGTCTCGGCGGATGTCTCGCCGACGAGATGGGCCTCGGCAAGACAGTTCAGGTACTCGCGCATCTGATGACCCGAAGCGACGGACAGGCGGCAAGTCCTGCTCCGGTCCTCATAATCGTTCCCCGTTCCATCCTTTTCAACTGGACCAACGAAGCGAGGCACTTTGCTCCGACGCTCCGCGTCCTGGACCACTGGGGATCGACCCGTACACGCGAGCCCGGCCGACTCGCCTCCTTCGACATCGTTCTCACCACGTATGGAGTTGTCCGAAGCGACGTGTTCTGGATGCGCGAGTGCCTGTTCGACTGCGTGATCCTGGACGAGGCGCAGATGATCAAGAATCCGGGGACGGCGACCGCAAAGGCGGCTCGGCTCCTGCGCGCGCGGCGGAAGCTCGCTCTGACCGGTACTCCCATCGAAAACAGTCTGGTCGATCTTTGGAGTATTTTCGAATTCCTCAATCCAGGAATGCTCGGCAGCCTTGCTCGCTTCCGGCGTACATTCGCCGGTAGATCGCAGCCGGAGGACGAGGCTACAAGGCTGCTGGCAAGGCTTGTCCGACCGCTGATACTCCGCCGCACCAAGCAGGAGGTAGCTGCCGAGCTTCCTGCACGCGTCGAGCAGGTTGTCTACTGCGAGCTTTCCCGCCCCGAACGAACCCGCTATGACCAGCTTCTCGCCCACTATCTCGAGGCGCTGGAGCGTGCGATGAACCGGTCGGTTCCCGAAGGCCGGAGCGAGGAGCGGTTTATTATGATCGAGGCGCTGCTGCGACTGAGACAGGCCGCCTGTCACGCAGGGCTGCTCGATCCGTCGAAGCGCAACTCCGGAAGCGCCAAGATCGACGCGCTTGTAACGAGACTCCGTGAGCTCGGCCCGGAGGGGCACAAGGCACTGGTATTCTCGCAGTTCGTCCGGCTGCTTTCGATTGTGCGCGAAAGGCTCGATGCTGAGCGCATCGACTACGAGTACCTCGACGGCAGTACGCTCGACCGCGAGCGACCGGTCGCGAGGTTTCAGAAAGACCCCTCGTGCCGGGTCTTTGTCATCAGTCTCAAAGCGGGTGGAGTTGGCCTGAACCTTACGGCAGCCGACTACGTCTTCATCCTCGACCCGTGGTGGAATCCGGCAGCGGAGGCTCAGGCGATCGACCGGACGCACCGCATCGGCCAGAAACAGAGCGTTTTCGCCTACCGGCTGATAGCTCGAGGCACGGTGGAAGAGCGCGTCCTCGAGCTTCAGGAGAAAAAGCGCACGCTCGCCGGCTCGGTCATCGGGGAGGCCGGCCGGGGAGCTATCACACGTGATGAGCTCCTGTTCCTGCTCGGCGAAAGACATTGACTTCCTGCCGCCTCGGAAGTGGAGCAGCGAGTTCCCAACGCGGCCCGGTGCAGCGCGCGCTATTCGGAGAACAACTGGTTGACGTCGATACTGAACCCGGAAAGCACCATGCTTTCGACCAGCGGCCGTTCCGGTCTCACTCGCACCGCGTACAGCTCGGGTTCTTCCGGGTAGGCGCCCGCGTCGTCGATAAGGTAGACCATGATGTATCGATTTCCGGGATCGACGATCCAGTACTCGCGTGCGCCGTGACGTGCGTAGAGATCGGGCTTGATCTCCATGTCCTTGCGCGTTGTCGAAGGCGAGAGGATCTCGACAACGAGGTCGGGAGCGCCGGTGCAGCCGGCCGCATGTCCGGGGCGACACCGTCGATGATCTCCCACCGTCCCTCGTCGTCCCAGGTGCAGCGGTGATTTGACTCACGGGCTTCTCCGGCTCAGGGGCGTTGTTGACGACCATGTGAATGGAAAGTACACTTACCATGCACTTATCTGCGAAGGAGGAGGCCGTGGCAGTAAAGACGATCACCATAGACATCGAGGCGTATGAGACGCTCGTTCGTGCGCGGCAGGGAAACGAGTCGTTCAGCACCGTGATCAAGAATACCCTTGGCGCGGCAAGTCATACCGGCGACGCATTGCTGCGAGGACTTTCGGAGATTGATGCGGGAGACGATTTCCTCGAGGCGATGGACCGGGTGGTCGCAGAGCGCGAGCACGATCTGCTCGCCGCAGAGACTCCGGAAGAAAGCGGGAAATAGCGTTATGGTCCTCGATACAAGTGTCTGCGTCGATCTTTTGCGAGAAACCAGGAAAGGTGAAGAGGGACCCGCGCGCTCTGCAATTCGCCGCCTTGGCGACACGCCGCTCTTCCTTTCCTATTTCACTCTCTGCGAGCTTCACACCGGCGTCGAGCTCTCCTCTGCGCCCGATCGCGAGCGCAAGGCTGTGCAGGCGCTCGTGAGCCGGCTCACGGTGCTCCATCCTGACGAATCGCTTCCTGTGATGTACGGAGAAGCGGCTGCGGAGCTTCTGCGAACCGGCGTTCCGATACCGGTAATGGATCTCCTCATCGGCATCACCGCCAAGTCGCGCGGTCTTCCTATCCTGACGCGCGACCGCGACCACTTTGCTCGAATCCCGGGGCTCACGGTCGAGAGCTACTGACCTCGCCGCTCGAGTTGCTGCTCTATTCCCCTCCGAACCTCTCCTTCCATGCCTTGCGGAAGGC
>CAZNYW010000108.1:0-9916 GCA_964577375.1 uncultured Spirochaetales bacterium
TTTACCCTTCGGCTGCAGCCGGCCGGCGGTTCGCCGGCGTGGCGCCCGGCTGCGGGTATCGGCCGCCGGCTTAGCCGGTGATGAGCCTGACGACTACGATCGCGGCGGTGAGGGTGATGATGCAAAGCACGTGGGTGGCCATGACTATGCTGCCGGCGGTGTCGCGGTCGGCGCCCATGCCGTCGGCAAGTGAATAGGTGGCCACTGCGGCGGGTGACGCTGAAAAGACCACAACCATGAAAAGCGGTTCCTTCGGCAGGTGAAGGAGGAGCCCGGCGGCCAGTGCGGCAGCGGGCATCACAAGGAGCTTGACTGCCGAAGCGCCGAGGGCGGCGGCCAGGTGGTGCGGGCGTGCATACTCGCGGATCGCACCCCCGATTCCGAGCAGCGCGAGCGGCAGGGCGAGGCGGCTCAGGTAATCAAGGGAATCGGTGACTACCTGTGGCAGCTTCACGCGGACCAGCGCGACGAAAATGCCCAGATAGATAGCGACCATGAGCGGGTTTGCGACCGACGATACCACCGTTGTCCAGAGCCTCCTTCCCAGCGTGGGTCCGGAGCCGCCGACCGGCACTGCGCCGCTCAGGACGGTCATCCCGATGAGGTTGTGCACGAGCATGAAGAAGGCGAGGTAGAGCGACGCGGTTGCGAGTGAGCCGGGCCCGAGCACCTGCTGGAAGACGGCTAGCCCGACGATTGCGAGGTTTCCGCGCATTGATCCCTGGACGAAGGACGCTCTCCGGTCGGCCGGGAGGCGCATGACGGAGGTCACGGCGTAGCCGACACCGGTCGCGACGAGCAGCCCGGCAAGATAGGCGAGGGTTTCGGCGATGGGTACGCCGTGCGAAAAGTCAGCATGGGCGACGCTCAGAAAAACCAGGCTCGGCAGAGCCAGACGGAACGTGAGCCTGTTCGCTGTTCCGACGAACTGAGCATCGACCCAGCGGAGCGAGAATGCGAGGGTGCCGATGGCCATAACCACGAAGATCGGTGCGATCTGCCCGAGGATGACAAGCGCAAGGCTCAATTTGTCTACCTTGTCGCCGGGCCGGACGGCGTAAGGTACTCGGCCACCAGAGATTCGCTGTAGGCCCAGATCTTTGCCGCAAGGTCCGGGTCGTAGGTTCCGGGTGCCGATTCGATCTCTTTCCCGTCTTCGTAGTACTTGCCGCTCTTTCCTTCGAGCTCGGGTGATGTGGCGAGGTAGACCCCGGTCTGCGCTCCGCGTTCCGGGCTTCGCCCTATCAGCTTGAGCACCACGCGGAGCATGAACGGAACCGGATGGTAATCTCTGAAGAACTGCGAGCGCACCAGACCGGGGTTGAAGCAGTTCGCGGTTATGCCGCTCCGGTGGTTTCGGCGGCTGAGTTCATAGGTAAAAAGTATATTCAGGTATTTCGAACAGGCGTAGGCGTTGCGTCCGTCCCAACCCTCCTCCATCTGAAGGTCATCGGAGTTGAGACGCGCGTTCTTGTGAACGCTCGATGCGACGTTGACGATGCGCGCAGCGGGCGTACTTTTCAAGGTTTCCAGCAGGAGATTGGTGAGCAGGAAGGGGCCGAGGTGGTTGACTGCGAAGACCATCTCGTTGCCGTCGACGCTCGTCTGCCGGCTCGTCAGGGTAATGCCGGCGTTGTTGAACAGAATGTCCAGACGGTCGAATCGGCGGGTGAACTCTCCGGCGAAATCGGCTATCGATTCCAGGCTCGCCAGGTCGACTGTCATGAGCTGAACGGTAGAATTGCCGGTCGCCTCGACAATCTCCGCGCGCGCGGACTCTCCCCGCTCGCGGTTTCGGCAGGCCATTATCACCTCGATCCCTTCACGGGCAAGTGCGACTGCTGCAGCCTTTCCAATGCCGGTGTTTGCTCCGGTAACTATTGCGCGTCTTGCCATGTTCGTCCTCTGTATAATGTAATCTACACCTATATGGTGTACACTGGCTACGCCGGGATACGGCGACGGTGCTGCGAGAATGGATAGAAGTGAATTTCGATATACCGAAAATTACTGTGAAGAGAACATCTATCATCTTGCGAGTGAACCGCGCTTTGCAGATGCCTCGACGTTTGTGGTCTTCATTTCCAACGCGGAGCGGCGTGTCGCCATGACCTGCCAGCGGTCGCGGCCGCAGGGCGTGGTCATCTGGGACTATCACGTGATTCTGCTGGTGCGGTCACGGAAGTTTGAAGTGTGGGATCTCGATACCGACCTCGCGTTTCCATGCGCTGCCGTGGATTACCTTCGGGATTCATTTCCGGCGGACATACCGGATATGTTTGCGCCCCGTTTCCGGCTGGTTCCTGCCGACAGATTCATCACCGATTTTGCCTCTGACCGCAGGCACATGAAAGACGGTTCGGGGGGATTTCTCTTCCCGCCACCGCAGTGGCCGGCGATCAACCCGGAACGCGGGTCAAACCTCGAAGAGCTCATCGACCCCGGTGAGACCCGCTTCGGCCCGACGATGCGGCTGAACGAGCTGGTAGAGCTCGCAGGCTCGTGAGCAATAAGAAAGCCGCTCGTTCGAGCGGCTTTCTTGTTACAGGCCAGTTATTTAAGTATCCGTGGGATCAGTAGTGACCACCCGGCGAGTAGCTGGACCTTTCACCGGGAGCGCGCTCACGCGCCTCGTTGACTTTCAATTGTCTGCCTTCGAACTCCTGTCCATTCAGCGCGGCAATGGCTGCCTGCGCTCCGTCTTCGGTCGCCATTTCAACGAACGCGAAGCCCTTGAATCTTCCAGTTTCCCGGTCAGAAATCATCCGAACAGAGGAAACTTCGCCGTAGGAGGCAAACAGTCCGCGAAGGCCATCTTCGGTCGTGCGGTAGTTTATGTTCCCGACATAAACTTTCTTGTTCATGAGTCAACGTCCTTCTTTTTTCCAGCACCCAGGAGTGAGCAAACGGCTGGCACGTTCATGAGATGAGGTCCATCAACGATAGACACTTCTCGCGCACACTTTGTAACGGCTGCACTGTTGATCCCTGTTGTCTTTTTTTGGAAGCTTTTTTCGACCATGCGGTGGGAAGCAGAACCCCGGACGGATGACGTAACTCCCCGCGTCGTCGAGGATTTTCAAGCGGTCTATACAAAAGAGCGCGGCGCGTTTCAAACAACTGACCCCTGACAATTGTCGAACACATTTTTACTATAACAGCGCCCATTTCCGGTGTCAAGCTGAAAAAAAATCCGCAACTCGCTCCTTCAGAAAGTTCGCAATGAGTTCCGCGGTCTCCTCCGGCTGCTCCTCCTGGGGGTTGTGTCCTGCGTGCGCGACCACTACCAGCCGCGAACCGGGTACCTCTTCGGCGAGCCGTTCCTGGTCGGTCAGCGGGACCACGCGATCGTCGTCGCCGGCAACAATCAGGATGGGGAGGTTCAGCCGCCGCACGTGGTTTTCAGCCTCCGTCTGGCCGCTTACCACCGTCATTTCCCACATGCTCCGGTCCCAGTCGCGAACGCGTGAAGTCCGGTCATACTCGACCAGGCTGGCCGGGTCGATCCGGGAGGCGTCGTGCCAGGTTGTCCGCAGCAGGCGCGCGACAAAGCGGTCCGGAGCGAAGAAGATGCGGAGCATCGCGGGCCCGAGGTGCGAAAGCTGCGGCAGCCGCAGGAACGGTCGGACCAGGCCGGGCATCGCCATCCCGCCGAACAGCGAGGGGCTCACAAGTATCAGCGCCGCAACCCGGTCAGAGTGGCGTGATGCGGCCTCGACCGCAAGTGGCCCTCCGGCCGAATGTGCCGCAAGAACCGCGCGGTCGATGTGAAGGCCGTCCATCAGCTGGGTGGTCAGTTCGATCTGCGCATCGGGTGTGTAGGGGTTGTACTGCTCGAGCGAATTGCCGACTGGTCTTCCGCTTAGACCGGACCCGGGCCGGTCGAAGACTATTACCCGGCCGAAGCGGCGAAGCGTCGGAATGACGTGTCTCCATGTGTAGGTGCTCGAGCCGAAGCCGTGCAGCAGAAGAAAGGCAGCCCCGGATCTTCGGTCTTCGGAAGCGAAGTCTTTGTAGTGTATCGAGACGCCGTTGATCGCTATGAACCGGCTGTCGGGGTCGGCAAGCTCCTCAGCCTCGGGCAGCGATTTCGTGACGGTTCGAGGAACCAGAAATGGAGCGATCACTGTTACAAGGATGATGGCGGCAATGATGATCCAGATCACCCCAGCACCTCCGCCGCACAACCGGAAGCCCGGCGATGCGTGCAGAAGAAACATACTACCTGTTGACCCGGTCTGTCGACCATGTCCAGACAGATCACGGGGGAGAAACTCTATTACCTCCAGCGTCCTGTGTGCTGACTCCTTCGGCGGCCGCCAGAAATTCTGCAAGCTCCTCGACGCCATTCCGGCCGTTGATCTGCATCGTTCGCACATTCTCCCGGGCGGCCAGCCGCAGGAGCCGGTAACGGCGCAGGGTGTGAAGCTCTCTTCCGGCAAGAAGAAGGTCCCAGTGGAACTCACGAATCGCGCGGACAGCTGTTCGCACGCCGGCGACTTCGCCGATTCCCAACGGCCGGGAGGCGAACACGCGCGAGACGGCCGCCGCGGCGAAAGAACGGGTTCGACTGCTGTTCGCGCAGATGAGTACCCAGAACATGGCTCCTCCATCTCAAGAGGCGGAAAGTGCCGCTCGCACAACCATAAGTTGTGCCGAAACGGTACATGCCACAACCACAAGTTAGTAGATTCTCTCGATTTTAGGAAGTACAAAAGAGCGATGCCGTCAGGTGAGGATCGCGACCGAAAGCTCGAACGCGCGATTGGCCAGCGTATTCGCACATTGCGAATGGAGCGCGGGCTCTCCCAGTCGGAGCTCGCCGAACGCATCTCAGTGACCTACCAGCAGGTGCAGAAGTACGAGCGGGGAGAATCGCATTTTCCGGTCGCGCGGCTCATACACCTGGCCGAGGCGCTGTCGGTGGACGTGCAGGCCCTGGTTGGAAGAGGATGGACCGCAGTCGGAGAGCCTCATGAACAGATCGGCCAGCATCCGCCCTCACCGGTGCTTTCCGACGACGAGGCACGGGTTCTTCGACAATACCGCAGTCTTCGCGACCCGCGGCTTCGCCGCGATCTTCGCCACTTTCTCAGGCTCATCGTAGATGCCCAGAATCAACCGGGTAGATAGCGCCGCATTGACAAAAAAAAAGGCCGGCCCTTCGCGGGGCCGGCCCTGTCATAGAATGATTCGGGGCTCCCAGGCTAGACTCTGTTTAATCCGATGATGAGATGGGTGCCGTCGCGGTAGATTTTGAACAGCAGGTGCCCGGCGGAAGGATTGTTCACCGCCGCGTAAAAGTCGTTCAGGCTGTTGATGTTCCTGCCGCTGATCTGCTGAATCACATCACCGGGCTGAATACCGGCCTTTCCGGGGGCGCTTCCGTCCTGGACCGAACCGACGATTACCTTGCCGACGCCGTCGGGCAGGCTGATCTGGCTGCGGATGTCGGGAGTAATAGGGAGCACCGCCATACCCGGCCACATGAGCGCCGGATTGACCGACGTGGCATTTGTTTCCTGGCGTTTTCCAATTGTAATCGTCAAGTCAACCTTTCTTCCGTGCCGGAGCACCGTGAATGATGCCTCGGTACCCGGGTCGATGTTTGCAATGGTGTAGAGCAGCTGTGAAGTGTCCTTCACCTGCTGGCCGTTGATGCCTGTGATGTAGTCTCCCGGAAGAAGTCCGCCTCTGTCGGCAGGCGAGTTCTTGTACACGTCGTAGACCAGCGCGCCCTCGACGTTGTTGAGGTTCATGTCCCTGGCCACGGAACTTACAGGATCTCCTACGTTGATTCCGGTCCACCCGTAGACGACGTGGCCGCTCCTGATAAGGTCGTTCATCACCTTCCGGGCGTTGTTGATCGGGATGGCGAAACCGATTCCGATGCTCCCCCCGGAGTTCGAGGCGATCCAGGTATTTATTCCGACCACCTGTCCGTTCAAGTTCACAAGGGCACCACCGGAGTTGCCGGGGTTGATCGCGGCGTCGGTCTGGATGTAGTCGGTATAGGTGCCGATGTCCGAATTGGGCGCACCCTGACGGTCGAGCGCGGAGACTATGCCTGCGGTCACGGTCGACTGGTATCCGAGTGGATTTCCTATCGCAAGAACCCAGTCGCCGGCAGCGATCTGCGACGAGTCGCCAAGCTGGGCGACAGGCACGTGCTCGGACGTCTTGAACTCGATCAGCGCCAGGTCACGGTTCGGGTCTTTTCCCACGAGCTTCGCCTTGAACTGGCGTCCATCGTAGAGCTTTACGCTGATCTGATCGGCATTTCCCGCGACATGATTGTTGGTAAGCACGTAGACAGTGTTGCCCTGCTCTCTGACGATCACTCCCGACCCGAGTCCGGACTGCCGCTGGGGCCGCTGAGGCTGACCACCGAAGAGGAAATCAAAGGGCGAGGAATAGGCCTGCGGACTGGGTTTCACGGTCTCGACGACGTTGATCTCCACCACGGTCGGCAGCACTTTCGATACAACGTTTCGAAAAGAGTTCTGAACCGCGGAAAGGTTCAGTTCCGCCGGCATGGCGCGGAATGCGGAGCTCTGGGTTCCATTCATGCGCGCCTGCGTTGTCTGCGAAGGTGCAGCGACGGCCCTGTGGCTGATTACGTTGACCAGCGGTACTGCCACACCGAGCAGGAAAACGATGAGAACGAGGTTCGTGTAGAACAGCTTCCGTTCACTCAGGATTTCCTTCAGTTTCATACATCCCTCCAAGCAATTGAACTTCACGGTTGAAGCCGCCCGTTTCCACCGGCCGGGCGTTACTTACAGTGCAAGGATACAAGGCAAACCTTTCCGTCAGCTTTCCGGGATGTTACAGATTTGTAATGATTTACCGGTTGCTTCCCGCCGTCCGGGGACCGCTTCAGGAGCGGGAAGCCTCGGCCGCCAGACGGTCGAAATCGGCGACGGGCACCGCCGGATTGGTGGTGATGGATATCCCCGTCGCGCGGGTGATCAGGAGCGACGCCTGCATCGCCTCCTGAATACCGGGCAGCTCGACTGTAAAGATCAGGTCCGGCGATCCAAGCAGAGCGTAGACCGAACGAAGTTTTCCGCCGAATCCTTCAACTATCTCTTCAGCCTTCCTGGTTCGCCGCGCATCGATCCCGGCGATCGACTCCTTCGAATAGCTTCCAAAGAGAATAAAGGTCGTCATAGAGCCTCCCTTGCACAATCCGTGCCCGCCGACACATAAGAAAGTATCTCTCTCCTGCGGCCGCGACAACAGAGAGGCAGTGCATATTTGTGCGGATTGATCTATGATGAGAACATGAACGGGCTATTGTCCATCTATATAGGTGCGACGATCCTCGGCGCCGGGGTCACGATTTTCGATCTTCTCGGGCTGATCGGGAGTCACGAGGCCGAGGGCGGAGACGGTCACGATGCCGGAGCCGCGGACGCGCACGATGGCGGCGAATCGGCCGACGATTCTGCGGATTCTGACGCCGCCGACACGGCCGACCACGCAGAGGGCGAAAGCGATTCCGGTCATCCGGCGGTGTACGATCACGAGGGTTCGATTGCCGGGCACGACCGGCCGGAGAAACGCAGCATCATCCTGACGCTTCTCACCGTCATGCGAAGCACAGTCTACTTCGCTCTCGGATTCGGTCCGGTGGGCTGGTTTGCGCTTGCGACATCCGGGCGTGCCGGCGAATCGCTTGCGTGGAGCGTGCCTGTCGGGCTGCTCACCATCGTAGGGACCCGCGCGCTGCGGCGATTCATGCGCAGGGAGCTCAATTCCGAAATCAGCACCAGCGAGCTCCTCCTCGAGCGCGGGCAGGTGACCGTCACAATAGGAAAGAGGGAAATGGGCCGGGTTCGAGTAAAGCTCGGCGACATCTATGTCGAACGGTACGCTCGATCGTCGGATCCGGAAAACCCAATCAGGGTCGGAACGCCGGTCCGCGTAACCGATATCAACGACGAGTGCATCATTGTCGAGCCCGAGGAGCAGTGAAGGAGAGTCCATGGATATTCTGCAGAGCATTTTTCAATCGGGTGGGGGAGGCATTGTCGGCGGCATCGTCGGGGTGGGAGTTTTCATAACATTCATCTCGGTACTGCGGTCGGTCATAAAGGTCACGCTGCCGGACCATATTCTGGTGGTCACCGGCAGGAAGAAGGTGCACGGCGGGCGCACCTTCGGCTTCAGCGTCGAGCGGGGCCGTGCGGTGAAGGTCCCCTATTTTCAGTCGGTCCAGGATCTCGATATCGGCATCTATCCGATCAACGTGCGCGTCGAAGGGGTGAACTCCGCAAACGGCATCACCGTGGGCGCAGACGCCACCGCCTGCGTCTGTATCGACGACGATGACGAAGGTATGCTCTATTCGGCAGTGGAACGGCTGATGGGAAAGGACCGCGACCAGATAGAGGCGCAGATTCAGCAGACCCTCATCGGCAACTTTCGCGGGGCGCTCAACAAGGCGACACCGCTTCAGGCAATCGGGATGGCCGAAAGCTACGATGATGACTCGACCGAATCGGACGCCTCCCAGGCGATCGACCAGGGAGAACGGGCCCAGTTCCGCGCAGAGCTGCTCAAGGATATCGATGCCGACCTGTCGAGCTTCGGCATGCGGGTGGTCTCGGTCAGCCTGCAGAAGATCTGGGACACTTCCAACTACATCGCGAATCTCGCTCAGAAGACGCTGGCGGAGAAGCGGCAGCAGGTGGAAATCGAGGAGGCGCGGCTGCGGGCGCTTGCCGACAAGGCCGAAAGTGATGCCGAACGGCGAATCACGGTGTCGCACAATCAGGCCGACGAAAAGATACTCGCTGCGCAGGAGAAGCTCGAGGTCTACCGCCGCGAGGCGCAGGGACAGATAGAGCGCGCGCGACTCGAGGCCGACCACGCCATCGAAGAGGCCGAGAACCGGGGCGAGAGTCTGGTGCAGGAGCAGCAGGTGGAGCTGCAGAAGATCCAGAACAGAACAGGAGTCACCCTCAAGGCGGAGGCCGAGCGGGCGGCGGCAGAGACGCTCGCCGAGGGAGAGCAGGAGTCGGTGAACGTCGTCGAGTCGACGCGCAACGACATCCTCCGGCAGAAGGTGGAAATGCTTTCGAATACCGGCAGAGCCGGGAAGACGGTGCTTTTCGTGCAGCAGCAGCTGCCGCACCTTTTCAATGCGTTCAAGAAGTACGCAGCAGGAATGGAGGTGGACTCGCTCGTCATGATGGACGAACAGCGCGGATTCAACGGTGCGGTAAACCGGGGTCCGGTGGCATTCGTCGATTTTCTTGCTCAGTTCAGTGCCGCGCTTGGTGTGGACGTGCGTGATTTCGTCGGGAGCCAGGAGGTGCAGAAGCGCCTCGCGGAGCTTGCCGAGAGGGGCGGGAGCCGGGAGGCAGCAAAATGATCATCTTCGTCATTACTCTCATCGGACTGCTGACAATCACAATAATCATCCAGCTTCTCACCAAGATGAAGATAGTCGGCGGAAACGAGCTCGGCATCGTCTCCGGAAAGGGCTCGAACAAGGGCTTCCGGTCGCTCAGCGGCGGCCGCGCGTTCATAATTCCGCTGCTCAACCGGTTCTCGAAGCTCGACCTCACCCCGCAAACCATCGAGGTCACCGTCGACTCGGCAATCGCCGCCGGCGTCGTGCCGCTGAATGTGAAGGCAACCGTGAGCTTCGCCATCGCATCCAACGAGGCGGGCAGAATTCGCGCGGTTACCCGCGTTCTTGCTCTCGCGGAGGACTGGGACCAGCTTCGAAATGTGGCAAGCGACATCATCGAGGGACATTTGCGCGATTCGATTGCATCGATCACGCCGGAGCAGGTGATGAAGGACAAGGACACCCTGGTGGCCAAGATGATCAACGTCTGCAAGGGCGACCTGGAGAACATCGGACTCGAGATCACCACCATGAACATTGCCGACGTGGACG
>CAZNYW010000109.1:0-9654 GCA_964577375.1 uncultured Spirochaetales bacterium
TCGATGCCCGGCATGATGGATACCGTCCTCAACCTTGGTCTCAATGACAAGGCCGTGGAGGGATTGATCAAGAAAGCCGACAACGAGCGTTTTGCGTGGGATGCCTACCGCCGTTTTATCAACATGTTCGGCAACGTCGTCAAAGGCGTGCATCACGAGAACTTTGAGAAGGCGCTGCAGAGCGTGAAGAAGAAAAAGAAGGTGGAGCTCGACACCGATCTCGATGCGAACGATCTGAAAGAAGTCGTCCGTCTTTACAAGCAGGTCTACAAGGCTTCCACCAAGCAGGAGTTCCCTCAGGATCCGCGGAAGCAGCTGTGGGCCGCAATCGACGCCGTATTTGGTTCCTGGAACAACCCCCGTGCAATCCAGTACCGCAAGCTCAATGAAATCAAGGGCCTCATCGGTACCGCTGTGAACGTTCAGTCTATGGTTTTCGGCAACTTTGGTGACGATTCGGGCACCGGTGTCTGTTTCTCCCGTGACCCCTCGACCGGAAAGAACGAGTTCTACGGCGAGTATCTGATGAATGCACAGGGAGAGGATGTCGTTGCCGGTATCCGCACCCCCCAGAAGCTTGCGACTCTGGCGAAGAAGGACGCGAAAATTTACAAGCAGCTCGTCGAGGTGAAGGAACGTCTCGAGAAGCACTTCAAGGATATGCAGGACATGGAGTTTACCATCGAACGTGGCAAGCTCTTCCTGCTGCAGACCCGCAATGGAAAGCGAACCGGTCCTGCCGCCATCAAGATGGCGGTCGACATGTTCAACGAAGGACTGATCGGCAAAGAGCTTGCGGTCCAGCGTGTGACTCCGGACCAGCTCGATCAGGTATTTCATCCGAACATCGATCCGAAGGCAAAGCGCGGCGTGAAGTCGCTTGCAAAGGGTCTCAACGCCTCGCCGGGCGCCGCGACCGGACAGATCGTCTTCACGGCCGAAGACGCAGAAGAGTGGGTGAAAAAGGGTAAGAAGGTTCTTCTTGTCCGCCAGGAGACCAGCCCCGAGGACATCGGCGGCATGCACGCCGCCCAGGGTATCCTCACCGCGACTGGCGGTATGACCAGCCATGCGGCGGTTGTTGCGCGCGGCATGGGCCGCCCCTGCGTCGCCGGATGCAAGGCGGCGGTAATTTCCGGCAAAGGGATGCAGATCAAGGACACCAGGTTCAAAGAGGGCGACTACGTCACCATCGACGGCACGACCGGTGAGGTTTTCAAGGGTGAGCTCACGCTCATTCAGCCGAAGATCACCGGTGAGCTCCGAACCTTCCTGAGCTGGGCCGATGAGATTCGAAAGGGCGTAGAGCGGCCGAACGTTGCAACCAAGGGCTTCCTGGTCCGGACCAATGCAGATACACCGATCGACGCAAGGCGCGCTCGGGATTTCGGTGCCGAGGGAATCGGCCTTTGCCGGACCGAGCACATGTTCTTCGAAGAGGAGCGGATCAGGCCGTTCCGCGAGATGATCGTCGCCGACGATCTCGCCGCGCGGAAGAAGGCGCTGAAAAAGCTGCTGCCCATGCAGAAGAAGGACTTCAAAGGGATCTTCAAGGCCATGGACGGTCTTCCGGTAACCATCCGGCTTCTCGATCCGCCGCTGCACGAGTTCGTGCCTCAGACCAAAGAGCAGATCAAGCAGCTTTCCGACATCACCGGTAAGAGCGTGAAGGAGCTGCAGTCGAAGATCGCCACGCTGCACGAAGCGAACCCGATGCTCGGGCACCGCGGCTGCCGCCTCGGCGTCACCTATCCGGAAATCTACGACATGCAGGTGGAAGCGATCATTACCGCCGCCTGTGAGATCGCTGCTGCGGGCGGAAAAGTATATCCGGAGATCATGATTCCGCTCGTCGGCACCTGGAAGGAGCTTTCGATGCTCCGTGAAAACGCCGACAAGGTGTGCAAGCAGGTGCTCGCCAAGAAGAAGTCAAACGTGAAGTACACAATCGGCACAATGATCGAAATCCCCCGGGCGGCTCTCACCGCCGACAAGGTCGCCGAACATGCCGACTTCTTCTCCTTCGGCACAAACGATCTTACGCAGATGACCCTGGGTTACTCGCGTGACGATGTCGGTTCCTTCGTTCCCTTCTACCTCGAGAACAACGTTCTGGAAGAGGATCCGTTTGCGAGACTCGACCAGGAGGGCGTTGGCCAGCTGGTCGAAATGGGAATCAAGAAGGGCCGGACCACGAAGCCGGATCTCAAGGTGGGTATCTGCGGCGAGCACGGCGGCGATCCCTCGTCCGTTGAGTTCTGCTATCGAGTTGGAATGAACTACGTATCCTGCTCGCCGTTCCGTGTTCCGATCGCACGGCTTGCTGCCGCGCAGTCGGTTCTGAAGAATCGCAAGTCGAAATAGCCCGGTCGCGCATGTGTGAGGCGTGAAGCGCATGGTGACATGCCGCGCGCCCGTCTCCTCCTCTCCGCCGGGTGAAAAAAGAGGCCGCGTTCCGGCATATCCGGCGACGCGGCCTTTTCTCTGTCCGGGCGATTGTGCCCCGGACGATCATGTCCGGGCGCGCACGCCCCGGGCTGCGAAGAGTTTCCAGTCAGCTCGACGGATCGTCGGAGCCGGAATCAAAGATCGTCTTTCCGACGTCGAACTGCTCGAGCTTGACGTTCCTGCGGTAGGCCTCGATGTCCGACAGTTGCCGTTCGAGATCCGGCAGCCGGTAAACGTATGCGGCCGGCTTGCCCTCGGCGGCGGCCCGCTTTTCCACTACCTCCGGAGCAACCTCTCCCGCGACGTCCTGAATTGATCTTTCCACGACTCTGCGCCAGTCGGAGGGCTTTTCCTCCGGCAGCTGTGGAACGATCTCTTCGGGATCAACGGAGTCGGGACCGGCAAGGACGTTGGCGAGTGTCCGTTTGCGCAGGTTCTGCTCCTTGATCAGCTCGTTCCTGCGCCGCTCATTCAGTCTGCGCAGGAGCGGCACCAGGTAGAAGACGAAAGAGAATGCTACCGGGACGATGCCGAGCGCAACGGCAACGAGAAAATGGGGTGTGGCGCTGATCTGCCGCGCGAGGGCGAGCACGAAGCCGTAAAATCGGTCCAGCGCATGCGCGGGTACGAGCGTCGTCACCGCGAAAGAGTAATAGAGGAAGTAGCCCCCGAAAACCAGATTGAAACCGTTGAAGAAACCGATCCACTGATTGAAGTTCCCTTTGTTCTTGTTGAAGGGAATGAGCGGCATGAACTCCCGCTGGAAATTCGTCCCCTCTACCGAACGTTCTCGCGTCCTCATCAGTTCCGGGAAGCGATATATGAGCGTCCCGGCTTCCGTGACGTCGGGTTCGCCCTCGAACTCGACCAGATACTCGTTGATGAGATTCTGTGCAGCGGAACGGTCTTTGCCGGTCAGGTGCATCAGCTCTTCGATCGTAATAACGCCCTTCTGTGACTGAATGAACTTGATGAACTCACGCTTCTCCCTGTCCGGCCAGGTGGCAAGCGGGCTCTCGTCGCCAAAGACGAAGGCAAAGACCGACTGATGCAGGGGCCGTCCTCGCGGTTTCCGCTGCCGCCTGCCGTAGGCGTCGACATTGCCCCGGGATGGAGTTCCACTGTAGAGCCAGAGAGTTACAAAAAGCTCAATGACCCGGGCCGTGAGGAAAAAGCCTCCTATTCCCATTCCACCTCGATCACGTCCGCGGCCCGAGTCGCGGGAATTGGCGGAGCCCGCGATTGAGGCGAGCATCGCAAGGAGAAGGAGCGCGATGAAAAGTACAAAGTAACCTATCAGCATCACCATGATCCAAATCTTGAACAGGAAGGCCAGTACCTTCCCGGTGACACGGAGAAAGTTTCGCACAACGCGCTTGAAACCGGCCGCGGCGCCCTTCCGTCGATTTCGGAGCCCTTCCGGGAAGTAGTAGAGAATTTCGCCTGATTCGGTGACGCGCAGGTGCCCGGCGTAGTCGCGGACGACGAGATTCATCATCTCTTTCACCTGATAGTTGGGAAGTCCGCTGCTGGAAATGACGTCGGCAACTGTTGATTCGCGGTTTCGTTTGCGCAGGACATCAACTATCTGGCGCTCGACGGTTTCAGGCTTGTAGTCGTAGACTTTTTTCGGTTCCGCCATACAGGAATAGTCTACCCTTTTGCCGACCACCCGGCAAGTGCGGCCGCTGTCTCGCGGCAGGCGAGAGCGATATTTCTCCTGGCGACGACCAGAAGCGGGGATGAGTCGACGGCGCGGGTGGTATGAAGAAGCCTGTTGATCTCGCGCGGTCAGTTCGCCGCGCGACAGGAAATTTCATCGCAGTTGGTGCGTTTCATCGGTTTAAAGTATATACTGAGATGACTTATGCAGTTTTATCAACACGCTGGTTGATACTCTCCCTGCTGATGGATGCCGCGTGAAAAGGGCTTGCTGAACTTTACTAATGGGGAGCGACGAACATGGGAGCCAAGATACCTATTCCGCAGGATGTCGCCGAGGAGGGAAAACAACACCTTGTCGAACGCGGTTACGAAATCAAGATGGGCAGTGGGATCACCGTCGACGCGACAAAGGGCGATGTTGTCGACTGGGCAGCGATTCTTACCGGTGCGTGGGACGGAGATCTCAGCCGGATCAGGAACGTGACGTAGTACCGTGATGAAAATCAGGCTCGCTTACGGCAAAAGCAGCCTTCCGGTCGAACTGCCGGACGGCGTTCAGGTGGACATACTCGAACCGAAGTTCTCGCCGGGACTGCCCGATCAGGCCGACGCGGTTCGGGCGGCTCTCGCATCGCCTGTCGACGCCCGGCCGCTCCGTGAAGTCGTCGGACCCGGCGACCGGGTCGGACTCGTTTTCAGCGATATTACTCGTCCCACTCCCTATGACGTGATCCTTCCCGCGCTGTTTGCCGAGCTCGAGCACGTTCCGGCAAAGAACTTCGTGCTCTTCAACGCAACGGGCACGCATCGGGCGAACACCGACGATGAGCTCGATCGGATGCTCGGACCTGGAGTGGTGGGAAGGTATCGGATCGTCCAGAACGACTGCAATGACGGTGCGTCACACAGATCCGTCGGAACCACCCGCGGCGGAAACGATGTGTGGATCCACCGGGAGTTTCTCGACTGCGACGTGAAGATACCGACCGGTTTCATAGAGCCGCACTTCTTTGCAGGATTTTCAGGCGGCGGGAAGGCGATCATGCCGGGGCTCGCTCTCCTTCAGACGATCCAGCGCAACCACGACGCCGGACACATGGATGATCCGAACGCCCGGTGGGGAATCCTGCATGGCAACCCGCTGTGGGAAGAAATTCGTGAGGCGGCAGGCTTTGCAGATCCAACTTTCCTGCTGAACGTGGCACTCAATCGACGGAAGGAGGTTACAGCGGTCTTTGCCGGTGATTTCGACCGGGCGCATGCGGTCGGCTGCGAATACGTCCGCGAACATGCGATGGCCGGGGTCGACGAGCGGTACGACCTCGTTATCACGAGCAATTCGGGCTATCCCCTCGACCTCAATATGTATCAGGCGGTCAAGGGCATGAGCGCGGCGAGCCAGATAGTCAAAGAGGGTGGCCACATCATCGTCGCGGCCGAGTGCTGGGATGGGGTACCTCAGCACGGTGAGTACGGCAGGCTGCTCGCCTCCGCATCGACGCCGGAAGAGCTTCTTTCGACGATACGGACGCCAGGTTTCGCAGCGCAGGACATGTGGCAGGCGCAGATTCACGCCGCGATCTGTGAGAAAACGAGCGTGCATTTCTACAGCCACAACCTGTCCGACGAGCAGATTCGAAGCGCCTTCATGAAGCCCTGCCGCGATATTGCAGAAAGCGTCCGGGCGATCGCAGGAGCGAGGGCATCTTCGCAGGGGACGCTTCGCGTGTGCGTCCTTCCCGAAGGCCCGCAGACGATTCCGTACGTTACGCATGAGGAATGAGCATGGAAACAAAGATTCGGATTACGATTGGCGGCGCGCTTCTCACTGCCGAGCTGAATGAGTCGAAGGTGGCTCGTGCGCTGCTGAAGAACCTGCCGGCCGAAATCAGGATGAGCCGTTGGGGCGATGAGTACTACGGTTCGATCGCGGTGGGGATGCAGGCAGAGTCCGGCGAACGTGACGAGCTTTCAGTCGGCGAGATTGCCTACTGGCCGCCGGGAGACGCTCTGTGCCTTTTTTTTGGGCCGACACCGGCGAGCATCGGCGACGAGCCTCGCGCGGCTTCCGACATTGTGCCGCTCGGCAGGATCGAAAGCGGCGTCGAAAAGCTCTCGGCGCTACCCGGTTCGGTGACGGCTCGGATAGAGCTGGACTGAAGTCGACGAATCCGGACGGAGAGGAGAGGGACGATGTCGGCAGAAAGAACAGGTGACAGCCTTAGGCGACTTGAATCAACATTTCCCTACTGAAAAAGCCAAAGACCTGATCGATCAGCTGATCGATGCGATACGACATTCGCCATCCGGAAAAGCGTTTCAGCGACCGGTTTGTGCTTGGCGCCGGACACACCATCCCGCTCATCTACTGTACGCTGGCGATTCTCAATGAATCGCTTCGTGCCAGGCACGAGAAGACGGGCGATCCGCGTTTCCTCGTCCACCGCGCGGAAAGCCGTGCGCGCTCTATTGGGAAGATCTGCTCGGTTTTCGTCGTCGGGGCGGTCTTTCCGGCCATGTCGAAGCTTCAGGAAAGAGCCTCTTTCTCAAAGCAAACACCGGTCCGTCCGGCCACGGAGCGCCGGCGGCGGCCGGCATCGCACTCGCGCTCCGGCGCGCGGGAGCCGCCGGAGTTCGCGTTTTCATTGTCGATGGTGAAGGGGGGCTCACTCCCGGAGCCACTCACGAAACTCTGAACTCCGCGTGGGGCATGGCGCTCGACAATCTCTACTTCCTCGTCGACTGGAACGACTACGGCATCGACGATCACACCGTCGGTTCGGTTGTGTACGGCACACCCACAGACTGGTTTGCCCCGCACGGCTGGCGCGTGGAGGGCACCGGGCAGGGCAGCGAGTGGAAACCGGTCACCGAGACCCTACTGCGGCTGGTCGACGGCGCGAATCCGTCGCACGCACCCGGTATTGCGTGGTTCAAGACCAGGAAGGGGCGGGACTACCTGAAGTACGACAATGCCTCCCACGGCTCGCCGCACAGGATGAACTCGGAGCTGTTCTGGAAAGCTCGCAAGACCTTCGCCGAGAAATACGGCGCGAAGTTCACCAATGTCGACGGCGCTCCTCCGACCGGTGCGGCCGAACTGCAGTCGGAGTTCAAGGCGAATCTTCGTGCCATGATCGACGTTCGGCGGGCGGACGACGACCTGGTGACCTACCTCTCCGACCGGCTCGTGGAGCTCGGAGAGAGCGTTCCCTCGGAGATTCCGGCATTCAAGCTGGGAAAGAAGGGGCTTCCGTTCGACGATCCTGCGCTCTACGACTTCAGGAACTACCCCGATGAGCTCTACGTCAAGCCGGGCACCAGGGCGGCCAATCGAAATGCGCTCGCCAGATGGGGCGCGTGGGTAAACGCCTACACCGCCCGGAAGTACGACCGGCCGGTTGTAATCGCCGCATCCGCGGACCTGGCGGGGTCGACGAATTTGACGGGCTTCGCCGACGGCTTCGGCGATTTCCCCGGCTATGGCTGGTTCGAGCGTGTCGGGACAGAAGACGGGGTGCTGCTGCCGACCGAGATCACCGAGTTTTCCAACGCCGCCATGGTTGCCTCTGCCGTTGCGGTGAACATGGCGGAGGATCCGGAGAAGCAGTTCGACGGATTCTGGGGTGCGGTGTCCACCTACGGCTCGTTCTCCTACCTCAAGTACGGTCCGCTTCGGCTGCTCAGCCGGTATGCGCAGGATACCGAACTGAAGATGGGCAAGCTCATCTGGGTTGCCGGACATTTGGGCCCCGAAGCGGCCGACGACAGTCGTACGCATTTCGGCATTTTCTCCCCGAGCGCGACCCAGCTGTTTCCCCGTGGGCACATCATCAGTCTGCACCCCTGGGAGCACAACGAGGTTCCGGTGCTTCTTGGAGCCGCGCTGTCGCAGAGCTGTCCACTCATCGCGCTGCATCTTACGCGGCCGGAGATCGAGATACCCGACCGTGAGGCGCTGGGCATCCCGTCGCATTTCGAGGCGGCGCGTGGTGCCTACGTGCTTCGAGAATACGACGAAGCTCGCCGGCCCGGCGGCACCGTTATCGTGCAGGGAACGAGTGCGGTACGAAGCGTTGCAGAGCCCCTGCCCGAGCTCGCCGCAAACGGACCGAATGTCCGGGTGGTGTGCGCCGTAAGCAGTGAGCTCCTTGCCGCACAGCCTGTCGCATACCGAGAGTCGGTCATCGGTCCGCGCGACCGGGCGGATTCGACGGTGATCACCACGCAGACGCGCTGGCTCATGCAGGACTGGATATTCAACAACGTTGCGGAGGAGTATGCGCTTTCGGCCGATTTCGACGACCGGTGGCGAACCGGCGGCACGCTCGAAGAGGTGATTGACGAAGCGCACCTGTCGCCGCGGTGGATTCTCGAGGGACTTGCGCGATTTGCATCCGAACGAGACCGCCGGCTTTCGAGGCTTCGCGCCGACGTTGATGCTGCGGCAACCGGTAAAGACGAAAGTCGCCACGTGAACGATTAGTGTGGCCAGGAACCATCACAGGAGCGTGACCATGACATCGAAACAACAGGAAATAGCGAGCGGCAGCGGTTTTCTCGCCTTCGCAGCACTCATCTACATCGGCTCGTTCAGCATCAAGAAGCCGTGCCTGGTGAGATAGGCGTGCAGGGGAGCGTCCTTCGGGGACGGTGGCGTGGGGGCTCAATATGACCAGTGATGAAAGCCGCAGAGAGGCTGCAGAAGACGTTGTCCGTCAACCGGAAGTGCCGATGTTCGTCCGGGTGCATGCCGATGACAATGTCGTCATCGCGGTGCGTGACGATGGAATTCCCGCAGGCACACAAGGTGTCGCTCGTGGATCTGAAGAAAGGGGATGCCATTGTACGCTACGGCGAAGTGATCGGGTATGCCGCAGAGGACGTTCCCTGCGGCAGCTGGATACACGAGGAGAGGGTTACACTCCCTGCACCGCCGGCGCTCGACTCGCTCGATCTCGCGACGAAGGCCCAGGGGAATCCGGACCCGCTCGACGGCTACAGTTTCGTGGGCTACCGCAACCCGGATGGCAGCGTGGGCACGAAGAACCTCCTCGGGATCATGACCTGCGTCCAGTGCGTTGAGGGGGTGGTGAATCTTGCCCTCAAGCGAATTGAGCGTGAGCTGCTCCCCAAGTACCCGAAGGTCGACGGAATCATGCCGGTCAATCATGCCTACGGTTGCGGAGTCGCGATCAATGCGCCCGGCGCCGCGATACCCATCCGGACCCTTCGAAATATCGGGACGAATCCGAATTTCGGCAATGAACTTCTCGTCGTTTCGCTCGGCTGCGAGCAACTTCAGCCTGAGCTGCTCTATCCGGACCGCAGCCCGGAACAGGCGGTCGGTCTGCAGGATCTCAACGGTTTTACCGACATGGTCGATACGATCGAGAAACAGGCGGAAGAGGTTCTCGAGCGGCTGAACAGTCGCAGACGCGTAGAATGCCCGGCCTCCGACCTCGTTGTGGGGCTCCAGTGCGGCGGGAGCGACGCATTTTCCGGCGTCACCGCGAACCCGGCCATCGGCTATGCTGCCGA
>CAZNYW010000110.1:0-9613 GCA_964577375.1 uncultured Spirochaetales bacterium
GTTGCTACGTTTGCCAGCGCAGCAATACGGTTTATTCGCTGATCCATTGCGGCCATCCCGTGAACTAATGGAAACAAATACTGCACTGCGTGGAGTATTCCATACCTGTTTCTCTCATAGATCATAATCTCCGCGAAGTCGAAGGAAGTCTGTACTAATTGTACAGCTTACCCGAGCTCGCGTCGAGGCGCGGAAATTCAATTCAGGACGACCCAACAGCAACGCAACTTCACGAAACGGATTGAGTCGTGCTGTTGCTGTAACCACTGCGACGTCGAAAGAATGTCAGGACGTATTGCAGTCTCTTGACGATTTGCGCGAGTGATAACCTGGGAAGGACTCGGAAACATAAAGATATAAGAGTTTTGGCTGATAGTGGTGTGTGAAGTCTTGGAGGTTACCAGGCCCGGATAACTTACGCTAATATGATTGTATGCGCACGACTGTCGATATTGATGATGATTTGATCCGCAAGCTTACCGATCGCGCCCGCAAGGCGGGAACGAGCTTCAAGGAGACACTGAACGATGTAATCTTCCGAGGGCTCGCCGAGACGACCCGGGAAGCGCCCATTACCCTTCCATCGCACGACATGGGGCGTGCGATCCAGCCGATCGACCGGGCGTGGGAGATCTAGACGCCTTTCTAGGACGATCGCTCGCCTGCAATCGCGATCAACCGCTCGATCAGCTCCACCTGCGCCCGGTTGAGCTTTCTCGCTGCAGTCTCCGGGGGGTAGAAGCCGCCGCGGTCGACCTCCGGGAACTCTTTGGTCTTGCCTGATTTTGGGGGCCATTCCATGGTGAAGGTGTTGCTGCGGAGCCCGGGAACAGGCCGGTCGGCCGGATGCTCGCACGCGAAGGCGTGCACGGTCTTTCCGCCGCTCTGAAGGACCGTTCCAAGCGGGATGAGCTCGCCGTCGGGCCGGAAGCCGACCTCCTCTTCGAACTCGCGGAGCGCAGTGTCCACAAGCTCCTCGCCCGATTCGGGAAGCCCTTTCGGAATGGACCAGACTCCCTCATCGCGCTTCGCAAAGAAGGGTCCTCCCGGGTGGACGATGAAGACTTCGAGGTCATTGTTCCCGCCGATCCGGCGGAAGAGCAGAATGCCCGCGCTCTCGAATCCTGCCATGATGCTGCCTGCGCCTCCCCTGCCGGTCTGATTGTAGCGGCCATAAGCAACGCGCGCAACCGCGTCTGTGCCGGGCCAGGGCTAAGGCCAAGGCTAAGGCTAAGCGGACCTGAAAGGTCAGGATAGAGGATTGATCTGGTCCGCGCTCGCACGCTATAGTGAATCCACCGCAGAATAGAAGGAACGCCCATGGTAGGACAGGAAGCCTGGGTCGGTCTCGACATTGGATCCACAACCGTCAAGCTTGTTGTAATCGAAGCCCGATCTTCGCGCATTCTGCATTCGAGCTACCGCCGCCACAACGCCGATCAGTCGG
Organism: uncultured Spirochaetales bacterium; assembly: GCA_964577375.1. GTDB lineage: Bacteria > Spirochaetota > Spirochaetia > DSM-27196 > DATKUC01 > DATKUC01. The sequence goes on from CAZNYW010000110.1 coordinate 1,448, forward strand.
CGACGGTACGCGATCTGCTGCTCGAGGCTCACACGCGCCTGCCGGGCGTGCAGTTCCGGGTTGCGGTCTGCGGTTCGGGCGGGAGGGACATCGCCGGCAAGCTCGGCGCCTTCTACGTCCAGGAGGTCGTTGCCACTTCCATTGCGGTCACCGAGACCGGCCTGCCCGCCCGGAGCGTCATCGAGCTCGGCGGCCAGGATGCGAAGGTGGTGTTCCTGCGGAGCTCAGGCGGGAAGCTCGTCCCGAACGAGATGCGGATGAACGGCAGCTGCGCGGGCGGAACGGGCGCCTTCATCGATCAGATCGCCGAGCTTCTGCGCGTACCGGTGGAGGAGTTCGAGGCGTACGCGGCCCGAGGCACCGCCCGCTACGAGATTTCCGGGCGCTGCGGCGTCTTCGCCAAGACCGATATCCAGCCGCTCCTCCATCAGGGAGCGTCGGTGGAGGACATCGCGATCTCGGCCTTTCACGCGATCGCCAAGCAGACGATCGGCGGCCTCGCGCAGGGGCTGAAGTTCGAGCCGCCCGTCCTCTTTGCAGGTGGTCCGCTCACCTTCAATCCATCTCTGGTGCGCGCCTTCCGTGAGCGGCTCTCGCTCGCCGATGGCGATGTCATCATCCCGGAACATCCGGAGCTCTTCGTCGCGCTCGGGGCTGCACTTTCAATCGGCACGCTCTTCGCCGTAAAGCCCTGCAGCTACCTCGGGCCGGCGATGCTCGAGGTGAACGGTCCGCTCGCATCAGTGCAGGCGGCACCTTCGGCCGACTCGCGGCCCTTTTTCGCCGCAGGCAGAGAGAAGGACGCGTTCCGCGCCCGGTTCGAAAGCGGCGGCCTTCCTGTCGGCTCGCTCCCCGAAGAGTCACCCGCCGCAGGCGGTCCTGAGTGCTTCCTCGGGATCGACGCAGGCTCGACCACCACCAAGTTCGTTCTCCTCGACCGCGATTCCCGGCTTCTCTACCGGTTCTACGCTCCCAACGGAGGCGATGCTCTCGAGGTGACCCACCGTGCGCTCATCGAAATGAGGGAGGAGCTCGCGTCGCAGGGTATGCGTCCCCGGATCGCTGGTGCGGCAACCACGGGCTACGGCGAGTCGCTTTTCGCAACGGCCTTCGGCGCCGATCTGCACCAGGTGGAGACTGTCGCGCATGCGCGCGCTGCGGCGCACTACGTGCCGGATGTCTCCTTTGTGCTCGACATCGGCGGCCAGGACATGAAGGCGATCGAGATCTCGAACGGCGTCATCACCAACATCGTGCTCAACGAGGCGTGCTCGGCCGGCTGCGGCTCGTTCCTCGAAACCTACGCGCGCTCGCTCGGCGTTGCGGTGGAGGGAATCGCCGAGGCGGCATTTGCCTCCCGCTCGCCCTCGAAGCTCGGCTCGCGCTGCACGGTCTTCATGAACTCCTCGGTCATCACCGAGCAGAAGAACGGCAAATCGCGCGAGGATATTCTTGCCGGGCTCTGCCGGTCGATCATCGAAAACGTCTTCACCAAGGTCATCCGGATATCGAACCTCGACCGCCTTGGAAGGAAAATCCTGGTCCAGGGCGGCACCTTCCGGAACGACGCGGTTCTCCGCGCCGTCGAGGAGTTCACCGGCAGAACGGTCTTCCGCCCTCCCTACCCGGGAGAGATGGGAGCGATCGGGGCGGCGCTTCTTGCAAAGGAGTGGGCTGCAGCAAATCCCGAGGCAGAATCGTCATTCATCGGTCTCGAGGCGCTCGAGAGCTTCGCCTACGAGCGGCGCCCGGGTGTGGTCTGCACCGGCTGCTCGAACAGTTGCGCGCGGACTGTCGTGCACTTCCCCGGGATTGGAGGGAGGCAGGCGGCCTTCCATGTTACGGGCAACCGGTGCGAACGGGGCGAGTCGCTCGGGCTCGCGGAGCCGGACGGTTCACTGCGCGAGCGGCCGCCGGCAGGTCGGGAGGTGCCCGATCTTTTCCGCGAGTACAACCGGCTCCTGTTCGGGCAGGGCGCCTCACGGCCGGGGTCCGGCCTCAGGATCGGTATACCGCGCGTGCTCGAGTTCTACAGGAGCCTCCCCTACTGGCGAACGCTCTTCGAATCACTCGGATTCACGGTGGTGGTCTCGCCGAAGAGCAGCTACCGCATGTTCGAGGCGGGGCTCGGCGGGGTCGCGAGCGACACCGTCTGCTTCCCGGCGAAGCTCGTTCACGGACACGTGCTCGAGCTCGTGAAGCGCGGCGTCGACCGGATATTCCTCCCGATGATGGTGCGAATCCCGAAGGAGAACCGCCGGGCTGAGGGATCGGAGACCTGTCCGATCGTCCAGGGCTATCCGATCGTCGCCCAGAAGAGCGAGGAGACGCTCGAACGGTACGGGATTCCGATGGACATTCCCGCATTCCACTTCTTCAACCGGCGGCTCGAACGCTCCCAGACCATCGCCTACATCGAACAGCTTCTTTCGCAGATCGGGCGTTCGGGTCCGGATACCCATGGGGCGGTGCTCCGCGCGGTTCGCGCTGCCCGTACTGCTCAGAATCTGTTCGTCAGAAAAATGAGGGAACGGGGGCGTGCGGTGATCGAAGAGGTCGACCGCCGCGCGACAGCCGGAGAGAGCGCCTTCGCGGTGGTGCTCGCGGGCAGGCCCTATCACGCTGATGAGCTTGTGAACCACGGGCTTTCGCGCCTTTTCGTCACGCTCGGCATTCCGGTGCTAAACCTCGAGGCGCTTCCCGGGCTCTCCGATCAGGACGTCACGCGGAGCAGGCTCGAGGCGTTCAATCCCTTCCATACACGGATGATCGCCGCCGCTCAGCTCGTTGCCTCGACCCCCAACCTCGAGCTCGTGCAGATTGTGAGCTTCGGCTGCGGCCATGACGCGATCCTTTCCGACGAGGTGGCACGGATCCTCCGTGAGACCTCCTCCGCCGGCTCGGCCGACGGCAGGTCCGCGCACAAGGAGCCGCTCGTGCTCAAGCTCGACGAGGGTGAGGCGCTCGGCCCGCTTTCGATCCGGGTCCGCTCCTTCGTCGAAACGGTCAGACGGCGCCGTGAGGAGGAATTCACCGGCCGCCGGAGCGGCCGCGGGGGAAGACCCCGGGCGAGCGACGGCTATGCCGTGCGTTTCCGCTCGCGCGACCGGCGAAAGCGGACGATCTACGTTCCGGTCCTCTCGGATGCATTCTCCTACCTCGGCGCGAAGTCGCTCGAGAAGGTCGGCTTCCGGGCCGAGCCGCTCGCCATTGCAGACGATGAGGCGTTCGCCCTCGGCAAGCGGTACGTGCACAACGACATCTGCTTTCCCGCGCAGGTCAACATCGGTGAGATGCTGCGCCTGTTGAAGTCGGGGAAGGCCGATCCGGAGCGCTCTGCGATGGGACTCGCCAAAAACTGCGTCGCCTGCCGGGCAGGGCAGTATGCGGGCCTCGCGCGAAAGGCGCTCGACGACGCCGGGTTCAGCCAGGTGCCTATCGTCACCACTGGAAAGGACAGCAAGCGCATTCACCCCGGCGCCCGCATAAACCCGGTCTTCCACCTGGACATGCTCGTCGGCGCGACCATCGCCGACGGCATGGAGGAGATGCGCCAGGTCACCCGGCCCTACGAGCTCGAACCGGGCCGGTCCGACGCGGCGTTCGCCGAGGGGCTTGCCCGCTGCGCCGAGAGCCTGCGAAGCTCGTGGCGCAGGGCGTTCGCCGCCCTCGAGAGGGCGGTGCAAGCCTTCAACGCAATACCGGTCGACCGCGAACGGCCGCGGCCGAAGGTGGGTCTGGTGGGCGAGATCCTCATGAACTATCACGAGACGGCGAACCGGCGCGTGCAGCGCTACCTCGAGGCAAACGGCATGGAGACCGTGGTGCCGGCGCTCACCGAGTTTTTTCGCAAGAAAGACGTCGCCGAGCTCTCGATGGCCGCCCGCGGGCTTCACCTGCGTCCAATAATGACGAAACTGGTTGTTTCGGCAAAGGAGCGGGCCTTCGAGATCGTTCGCGGTCGCGTCGACTCGATCCTTTCAGGCTTCCGCAACCTGCGCCCGCGCCACAGCTTCGACGAGGTGCAGAGGAACATCGAAGGTCTCATCGACAAGAGCTACATGATCGGCGAAGGCTGGCTCATGCCCGCCGAAATCATTCAGATGGCGAAGGAGGGGGTCCGGTCGTTCGTGATCCTCAACCCCTTCGGCTGCATGCCGAACCACATCACCGGCCGCGGCATGATCAAGACGCTCAAATCGATCTTCCCGGACATACAGGTCCTGGCTCTCGACTACGATCCCGACATCAGCTGGGGCAACATCGAAAACCGGCTGCAGATGCTGGTTATGTCGGCGCAGCAGGTCTGAAAAGAAAAAAACCGCCGGAGTGCTCCGGCGGCCTTCTAACTGCTGCCAATATTGTTGTTACTGGAGCAGCGGGGTCGAGAACCCTTCCTGACGCTTCACGAGCTCGCCTTTTGCAGAGCTCTTGTCCTTCAGGTTCTCCCAATCGTACTTCACAAGGCCCGGAAGATCCTTGCTTACCCACCAGGTATAAACAACCTTGTTGGTATTGTCGTTCGGATCGGTGTAGGTATCCTGCAGTTTGTCACAGAAGAATGTGCCTGCGCCAACCGTGACTGTCTCCGTGCCGGTCTTGTACTGGGAGTAGGCGGCCTGATCGGTCACCACATTGTCGTTTCCCGAGCTCGCGGGGGCCGCAGTGCCTGCCTGCCCCTGTTTCATCTGCTCCTTTCCCTTCTGCGCCTCGGCCTTGTCGTACTTCAGCTCCTGAATCTGTCCGGTCTCCTTGTTCTTGAACCGGAGGAGCAGCGGGTTGTAGTCCGAATCGAGCTTCACCGCATACTCGAGATTATCTTCCTTGGTCCGGTATGCCAGATACCACCACTCGGAGCCGTCCGCCTCCTTGCGCAGCAGCGCACGGTCGGCCCACAGCGTGTCGGTTCCGCTGCTGTCGGTAGCATCCATCTTCCACTCGAGAAGCTGGCCCAGCTTTGCATCGCCGTAGCCCATCCCGAACCCGCCGAGGAAGAAGACCTGGCTGTAGACGATGCTGAACTGCGCCTGCTGAATCGTCGGCTGCATCGCCGCGGACACCGCCTTGTCGCTCGCAGCCCCCACCACACCGCTGATCACCGAGCAGCCAGACAGAGCGACTGCCGCCGCGATCACTACTGCCAGAACAGAGGATCGCATAGCCACACGCATAACCTTTCGAGAACGCTCCATAGTCACCTCCGGCTCAATCATACCGCAAAGCATGACCATGTCAATAAGGTTTTTTTGTCGGCGTTGATGTCCGGGCTCAGCTCTCGAGCTCGCGGATGTACCCTTCCATCTTGGCGATCCTGCGCTCGAGCTCTTCCTTCTTCTCGCGTTCCTTCGCGACGATCGCTTCGTCGGCCTTGGAGACGAAGTTGGGGTTCGCGAGCTTGCGGTCGGCGGCCTGGAGCGCTCCACCCGATTTCTCGATGTCGCGCCGGAGCTTTGCAACCTGCTCGTTCACGTCGATCACCTCGCGGATGAAGACGTACGCCTCGAAACCGGTTCCCACCACCGGGATCGAACCGGAAGAGGACGGCTTTGATTCGCTGAAGCTCACCTCGGATGCCGTCGTCAGGAGCTCAACGAGACCGCGGTGAGCCTCGAAGTAAGCGCCGGCCGCGAACCCGGGCTCCGTACGGACGTGGATCCGGATCTTCCGCGCGGGCGGAATGGTGAACTCACTCCGCATGGTGCGGACCAGGCGGACGAGCTCCTGAAGCGACCCGAATCGCTCGGCCGCCTCGGGGTTCTCACGCGCCGGATCGACGAGCGGGAAGTGCGAGATCATGATGCTTTCGGGACGGATTGTGGCCGGTCCCGACGCGCCGATGGCGGTTTCTGCGCTTGCTTTCGTGTTTTCGGCGCCGGCTTCCTTCGGCAACTGGATGACCGGCTTGAACTCGGGCAGCTTCTGATAGATCTCTTCGGTGAGGAAGGGCAGAAAGGGATGCAGCAGCCGCAGGCTCTCCTCGAGCAGGTACATCAGAAGGGAGCTGGCGCGGTCCTTTTCCGCCTCATCGTCGCCCGAAAGAGACAGCTTCGTAGCCTCGATGTACCAGTCGCAGAAGTCATTCCAGAAGAACTCGTAACAGGCCTTGCTCGTGTCGTCGAACCGGTAGCTTTCGATCGTCCGGTGCACGCTGCCGACCGCTTCGTTCAGCCGGTGGTAGATCCACGTGTCTATATCCTTGAATTCTATTTTCTCGAACGGCAGAAGATTGCGGCCTTCGAGGTTCATGAGAAGGTAGCGTGTGGCGTTCCAGATCTTGTTGCAGAAGCGGCTTCCAAGGCTGAAGGTCTCCTTGTCGATGAGAATATCCTGCCCCTGAGCGGAGAGAAAGCTCAGCGTGAACTTCAGCGCATCGGCCCCGAACTCGTCGACCACCTCGAGCGGATCTATTCCGTTCCCGAGGCTCTTGGACATCTTGCGTCCCTGCTTGTCGCGGATGAGGCTGGTGATGTAGATGTCATGGAAGGGCGCCCGGCCCATGAACTCCATGCTCGACATGATCATTCGGGCGACCCAGAAGAAGATGATATCGTAGGCGGTCACGAGCGTGGTCGTCGGGAAGAACCGCGAAAGGTCCTCGGTTTCCTCCGGCCAGCCGAGCGTCGAGAAGGGCCAGAGCCAGGAGCTGAACCAGGTATCGAGAACGTCCGGGTCCTGGGTGAGCTTCGATGAACCGCACTTCGGGCACGAGGTCGGATCCTCACGGCTGACGATCACCTCGCCGCAGTCGCCGCAGTACCACACCGGGATGCGGTGACCCCACCACAGCTGCCGGCTGATGCACCAGTCGCGGATCCCTTCCAGCCAGTGCGTGTAGGTGTTTTCCCATCGCTTCGGGAAGAACACAATCTGGCCGCTCTTCCAGGCATCGAGCGCCTGTTCGGCGAGCGGACGCATCTTCACGAACCACTGCTCGGAAAGGTAGGGCTCGATCACCGTGTCGCACCGGTAGCAGTGCCCGACCTGATGGACGTGATCCTTTATGTCGACCAGGAGCCCAGCCTCCTCGATGTCCCGTACCACCCGCTTCCGCGCCTCCTTCACCGGGAGACCGCGGTAGGCCTCGGGAACGTTTTCGTTCAGGGTGCCGTCGGGATTGAGGATGTTGATGACCTCGAGCTTGTGCCGGATGCCCATGTCGCGGTCGTTCGGATCGTGCGCGGGAGTCACCTTCACCGCGCCCGTGCCGAAGGCCATGTCGACGTAGGTGTCGGCGATGATGGGAATCTCGCGGTCGGTCAGCGGAAGCTTCAGGCGGCGGCCGATGAGCGCTTTGTAACGCTCGTCCTCCGGATGTACGGCCACCGCAGTGTCGCCGAGCATCGTCTCAGGCCGCGTGGTCGCGATCTCGACATATCCGGCCGACCCGGCGGCACCACTGCCGCCTTCGGCATCGTCGCCGTCGGAGAAGGGATACCTGAACCGGTACATCTTCCCGTGCACTTCGCGGTACTCCACCTCGTCGTCGGAAAGCGCCGTGCCGCAGGAGGGACACCAGTTGACCAGGTAGTTGCCCCGGTAGACGAGCCCCTTTTCGTAGAGACGGACGAACACCTCGCGCACCGCGCGCGAGAGTCCCTCGTCCATAGTGAACCGCTCGCGGCTCCAGTCGCACGAGGAACCGATCTTCATCAGCTGCCGGCGGATGATGGTGTGGTGCTCGTCCTTGACCTTCCAGGTCTCCTCGAGGAACTTTTCCCGCCCGAGCTTGTGACGGTCCAGGCCCTTCGCGCGCAGCCTTTTCTCCACCACATTCTGGGTCGCGATCCCCGCGTGGTCGGTTCCCGGTACCCAGAGGGTCGGCTCTCCCATCATGCGATGGTAGCGGATGAGGATGTCCTGCAGACTGTTGTTCAGCCCGTGGCCAAGGTGAAGCACTCCGGTAACGTTGGGAGGTGGAATGACGATGACGAAATGAGGTTTGGTCTTCTGGACGCGCGGATTGTCGGGTGAAAAGTAGTTGCCCTTCATCCACATATCGTAGATGCGGTCTTCGAATTCCTTCGGATCATACGCCTTGTCCAGTTCGATAGCTTTCATCTTGGAGCTCCCTAGGTTTTCGCCGGTGGAGGGAATAGTAACAAAATAGGGTGCTGCCGACAAGCGACGCGCTCCCGAGCAAGCTGCTACGAGCGCACACGACGCCTG
>CAZNYW010000111.1:0-7315 GCA_964577375.1 uncultured Spirochaetales bacterium
TGATACTACAGAGAGGGGCCGATTGACGGCCCCTCATGTTCTTACCTGTGTTCAGGAGTAAGGTGTCCGAACCGGCCCTGCCGATTCGAACCTATCTCGTTTCGCAGAGTGCCGGGTCTTCCCGGCTCGCAGTCTTACCCGATCGCCTCCTTCCCGGTTTCGCCGCTCCGGATGCGTATACATTCCTCTAATGGCGTGACAAAGATCTTGCCGTCGCCAATTTCTCCCGTTCGGGCACCGCGGATGATAGCATCCACGGTGCGCTGGACGAAGTCCTCGTTTACCGCAATCTCCAGGCGCGTCTTCTTGAGAAGATTCACCTCGATGTCGACGCCGCGGTAGGATTCGGTATATCCCTTCTGCTGACCGCAGCCGAGCGAATTGGTTACCGATAACTTGTAGACTTCGGCTTTGTATAGCTCCTCTTTCACGTCGTTCAGCTTGTGGGGCTGGATGTATGCCGTAATCAGTTTCATCCCTGCTCCTCCCATCACATCGTCGTAAAGATCTGGAAGCCGCTGTACGCCTCCATCCCGTGCTCACCGGTGTCGAGCCCCCTCAGCTCTTCGTCGGAGGTTACCCGCAGACCGATGGTGCCCTTGAGGATGGCGAACAGTATCAGTCCGGTTGCCATCACCCACACGAATGCCGTGAGCACGCCGACCGCCTGCACGCCGAGCTGGTGAAGACCGCCGCCGTAGAAGAGGCCGCTGACGCCGTCGATGTTGGCAGGGTTGGCAAACAGCCCGACTGCCAGTGTGCCCCACGCGCCATTGACCGCATGAACCGAGACAGCACCGACCGGGTCGTCAATATGAAGGACCTTGTCGATGAACTCAACCGACAGGACCACCAGGATACCTGCAACGATGCCGATTATCAGGGCACCGATCGGATCAGCGGCGCCGCATGGAGCGGTAATTGCCACAAGACCGGCGAGGGCGCCGTTCAATGCCATACTGGGATCGGGCTTGCCGAACCACACCCAGGAGGTGAACATCGCAAAAACTGCACCGGCCGCGGCAGCGATGGTGGTGGTCGCCGCCACATGTGCGATTGACAGGTCGGTACCGGAAAGCGTGCTTCCCGCGTTGAATCCGTACCATCCGAACCACAGGATGAAGACGCCGAGCGCGGCGAGTGGAATATTGTGGCCCGGTATGGCCTTTACCACCGTCTTGCCGCCGACCTTCACATATTTGCCTTTGCGGGGACCGAGCAGCATCGCACCGGCCAGGGCTGCCCAGCCGCCGACCGAATGGACGACCGTGGACCCTGCAAAGTCATGAAAGCCCATCTGTCCAAGCCAGCCGCCGCCCCATGCCCAGTGACCGAAGAAGGGGTAGATGATCGCCGATACGACGACGCTGTAGATCAAATAGGCGCTGAACTTGGTCCGCTCCGCCATTGCACCTGATACTATCGTCGCTGCGGTAGCTGCGAAAACGACCTGGAACATCCAGTCTCGGTAGGTTGCGGGGTCCGCACCCACCAGGAAGAATTTGCTGACGCCGAGAATTCCGCCGGAGTCCGCCCCGAACATGAGGCCGAATCCGATCGCCCAGTAGACGATGGCACCTGCGGAAAAGTCCATCAGGTTCTTCATAATAATGTTGCCGGCATTCTTTGCACGGGTGAGGCCTGTTTCGACCATTGCAAATCCCGCCTGCATAAAGAAGACCAGCGCCGCCGCCATGACCATCCAGATCATGTCGAACGCCTGCTTGTAGAGCTTGATGGTATCGGCGGTCGACGCATCCTGTGCGAACAGCGTGCCCCCGCCAAATAGCAATCCAACCACAACAAGAGTGAGAGCTATACGCTTCTTCATCGAGCATTCCTCCTCGAACTCGATCAATAGTTTCGTTGTACTAAGCAGTTTTCGTGCCAACCAGACGAGAAGGATGAGAACCTTACGATCATGTTGTTACGACGGAAGAAGTTATCGGCATTGTATCTCAGATACCACGACATGACCATATGGTATTATGAAAGGCAAAAAGTTACATAAATGTAGGTATAAGGATATAAAGATACGACCACGTAGGGCACGCGGCTTACCACCAGACTGTGGCGTCCGGCGTCAGGATCGATACTGCCGGGAGTCGAGACCGTGTTTGGTGACGCGGAGCCCCATGATTCTCTCGGTAACTCCGAGCAGGCGGGCGGCCTTCGCCATGTTGCCCTTGGTGGACTTCAGTGCGTCGAGGATGAGCTCCCGTTCGAGGTTGTCGAGCGCTTCAGAGAGCGTACCGGCGAGACGGGTGTTGGTAGACTCCGCGCTCTGCAGGGTGGGTGGAAGGTGATGGCTGTGTATCACCTCGTCCATCGAGAGCAGAACCGCCCGTTCGACGCAGTTTTCCAGCTCACGGACGTTGCCGGGCCAGTGATAGTTCATCAACAGGTCGATAGCCGGCGTGGAGATGCGGCGGATGAGCACATGGTTCTGATCGGAGTATTTGGCGATGAAGTAATCGGCGAGCAGCAGGATGTCGCTCTTCCGCTCGCGAAGCGGCGGTATGTGAATCGGGAAGACGTTGAGCCTGTAATAGAGGTCTTCTCGAAAAATGTTCTGCTCCATCAGTTTTTCGAGATTTCGGTTGGTTGCAGTGATTACCCGCACATTAGTGCGGATGGTCTCGTTGCCGCCGACCCGTTCGAACTCACGTTCCTGCAGCACCCGAAGCAGCTTCACCTGGGTTGTGGGCGAAAGATCCCCGATTTCGTCGAGGAAGATGGTGCCGCCGTTCGCAAGCTCGAAGCGTCCCTTACGCGTGGAGACCGCACCGGTGAAGGCGCCGCGTTCGTGGCCGAATAGCTCGCTCTCGATGACGGTTTCCGGGAGCGCGGCGCAGTTGACCTTGATGAACGGTTTCGCCGCTCGAGGGCTGTTGTAGTGGATCGCGTGGGCGACGAGCTCTTTACCCGTTCCGCTTTCGCCGCGGATCAGAACGGTTGCGTCGCTCCGCGATACCTGCGCCACCATATCGAAGACCGACTGCATTGCCTTGGAGTTTCCGATGATGTTCGACGGCCGGAACCGCTCACGCAGCTCCTGCTGCAACCTGGTGTTCTCTTCCTGAAGCTGTCGCTTCTCCTCCATCACTGTCTGGCGAATCTTCACCGCCTGCGCGATCATCGAGGAGATGATCGAAAGGAGACGTACGCTTTCGTCGAGCGTTGTGGCGTCGCTCTCGGGGCGGTCGACGCTGAAGGCACCGACGGTCTCATTGCCGAGCTTTATCGGAACGCAGATGAAGGAGACGTCCTTGTTGCGAACTCCCTTCCGTGCTCCAGTGCGGTTGAGAAACTCGCGGTCTTCGGCGATTCTCGGGATTACCATCGGCTTGCCCGACTGCACCACCTTGCCGGTTATTCCTTCCCCCAGCCGGTACCGTCCGCGTTCCCGCTGACTCTCCGACAGACCATACGCTGCTTCTATAATGATCTCGCCGGTCTGGCGATTGAGGAGCGTTATGGTGCCGCGGACCATGTTCAGCTGTTCCGCGACCGCCTTCAACACGGGATGGATAACCTGCTTGAGGTCCAGGCTCTGATCCAGGATTTGACTGATTTCGAAAAGCAGTGACAGCTCTTCGACCTTGTCGCGATAGGACGTGGTCTCGGTAGAGCTCATACGAGAGGCCTCCTGAACGGCCACATACTACATTCTTGTAGCATTCGCCGCAAGGGGGGGGACAAAATTGTAGGTTGACGGTCTTAAACGATCCCTTCGTAGACGATCTTCTCGTCGCCGTTCAGGCTGACGTAGAGATTGTCTTCGAGCGTAGCGAAGGCGCTGGGAACCTCCGCAATCACGGTTATCGACGGATTTGCAGCGCGTATCTCGTCCGGCGATATCTGTGACTTTTCCTCGATAACCAGCCCCCGGATACGCGGCAGCACCGGTAGAAAGGCGCGGGAGAGGGTCCGGGTGAGAAGGATCTCTTCGCCGTCTTCGCGGATGAGAAGCATGGCGTTTTCCGCCGTATCGGCTTTGACGATTCGTCCGCTCACCACCGCACCGAAGCCGCGCTGACCGCGGTTGAGAATATTGCCCATGAAGTGGATCTTGATGGTGTTGATCGGGATGGGGGAGTTGAGCGGAATGCCGGCCGCGGACACGACCTTGTCGAGCACGCGGAAGAAGCCGTTCTGCATGGCCAGGCGGAGCGCGTTCTGTACCATCAGATCGGAGTCGGTGACCATCGATGTCACAAGCGGATAGATCCCCCAGTGGATGAGAAGCTGCCGCTGCACCTGCTCGCTGACGGTTACGGCGACGATGCTCTGCACGGGGCGGAACTTGGAGAGAATTCTCGGGGTGTTCCCGCGGAGGCTCGGCGCCACAATGGCGGTGGCCTGAATGTCGCTTGCCACGACGTAGGCAGCGCGGGCAACAGCGTTTCCGATGTCGGTCGTCTGCTCGTGCGCCGAAAAAAACTCCCGGCAGCGCGCATGGTATTCGGGCGAACCCTCGACTGCGCGCGCAATACGGTCCATGGTTTCGCATGCCTGCACCGGAAAGCGGCCATTTGCCGTTTCTCCCGAGAGCATTACCGCGTCCGTTCCGTCGAAGATCGCGTTTGCCACATCGGTGAGCTCCGCACGCGTAGGGCGGGGATTGTGAATCATGGAGTCGAGCATCTGGGTTGCGGTGACCACCGGCTTGTTCTGCAGATTGCATTTCTGGATGATCCGCTTCTGGGCCATCGGCACCTCTTCGGTAGCCAGCTGCACGCCGAGATCGCCCCGTGCAACCATGATGCCGTGCGAGACGCGGATGATCTCATCGATGTTCGCAAGACCCTCGGCATCCTCGATCTTTGAGATTACGCGAATGGCGGAGTTCCGTCGGGAAAGTATCTCCAGGATGGAGACAACGTCCTCCGGTTTCCGGATGAAGGAGGCGGCGATGAAGTCGAAGTCCTGCTCGACGGCGAAAAGGATATCCTTCTCATCCTGCTCCGTGACCGCCGGAAGCGACGTGTGGACGCCACGGACATTGACGTTCTTCTGCTCGCCGAGTTCGCCTCCGGCAACCACTTTGCACCGGATCTCCTTCCCCTGGATCTGCTCTACGGCAAGGTCGAGCAGCCCGTCTGCGACAAACACGTGGGCTCCCGGGCGGAGGTCCTCAGGGAGACGCGAATAGCTTATCGAGACGCGCGAAGAGTTCCCGGGAACCTGCTCCGTTGTCAGCGTGATCGCCGCGCCCTCCTCGAGCATCACGGTTCCATGGTTCTCGAGCAGTCCGGTCCGGATCTCCGGCCCCTTTGTGTCGAGCATCACGGCCACCGGAATGCCGGTCTCGCGGGATGCCTGGCGGAGCAGCTCGAGGCGGGCTCGGTGCTCGTCGTGGTTGCCGTGAGAGAAATTGAATCGGGCAACGTTCATGCCGGCTTCGATCAGCTGTTTGAGCGATGCCAGATCGTCGAGGGCAGGCCCGAGGGTACAGACTATCTTTGTCTTTCGGAGCTGGGGCATTGTTTCCCGCCTTGTTCACGTGAGTTTTCGTCTATGTTCTGAATATGTCCTTGCGGGGCCGGCTTGTCAAACCCGGCTATTCTTCTGCGGCCTGCTCGTCGTCTTCGAGGAGATACTTGTACTCCTCGTGGGAGATGATGTCCTCCTGCTCGGCCTCGGGATGACCGGGGCGGTCGAGCAGATGGTGTATCTCCTGCACGTCGGCGAGATTCTCGCTTCGCGAGGCGCGGAACTTGGAAAAGTAGCCGTCGAGATTCGCCGAGAAGGTAAGGTTTCCCTCGAGAACATCGGTGAGAAAGTCTGCATAGATTCGTTTTGCCCGTGCCAGATTCCGCAGGTACTCCGCACGCTTGATGAGATGCTCGTTTTCCTTGAGTGCTGCATAGATCCGGGAGAGGCTCGAGTCCACAAAGAGAATGTCTTCTACCATCTTTTCTCTGAAATACTCCGGATCGATGTCCAGGCTGATCCCTGCCTTCAGAGTTTTGACGATTGTGTTTACGAAGAATATGTTGTCGTCGAAATTGGTCTTGGCGGCCATATATCTCTCAATAGATCATCGGTGACAAAATGGGTCGACTTGACACTCGGGGGCCGATATGTTAGCTTCTGTGAACCTTCTTACCATTACCAAATAAACATACTAAGTATGCCCGGTGATGGTCATTAGACGCACTGCGCGTGGCGCGGTGTCTATAGTCCGCAGGGAGGAATACATGCGAACGTACGAAGCGATGTGCGTCTTTCGCTCCGAGGATGACATCTTCAACAGGGGCAAAGACGTTGTACGCGATGAGCTGGTCAAACTCGACGGCAAGATCGTCAAGGAAGAGGACATGGGCCAGCGAACACTCGCGTATCCTATCAAAAAAGCTAATCAGGCACATTACTACTATTTTGTCGTGGAAATGGGTCCCGATAAGGCTCATCAAATCGAGCAGGCTCTGAAACTGAAGACCGAACTGCTTCGCTTTCTCATGGTCCGCCGGGATTCCTGATAGAAGTTTCACGAGTCTCACGCTGGCGCCGACCGACGCGTTGGCGGGGGTGCCGGTTTCATTCCGGTTCCGAAGCCAATCCTGTCATTAGCACGGTACGGTTCTCCGGCGTAAACGCGTCCGCGCAATGCCGAGCGGGCGACGGCAAGGAGGCGGCATGGCTGACATCAACAGGGTCATTCTGGTGGGCCGGCTCACGCGCGATGCTGAGCTGAAGTACACCAACTCCGGGCTCGCAATCTGCAAGTTTTCGCTCGCCATCAACCGGCGACGAAAGAACGGCGACCGCTGGGAAGATGAGGCCAATTTCTTCGATGTCGTGCTGATGGGCAGAACCGGAGAAGCAATTCACCGGTATCTGCAGAAGGGCAAGCAGGTCGGGGTCGAGGGTGAGCTGCGGCAGAGCCGCTGGGAGCAGGACGGTCAGTCGAGAAGCCGGGTGGAAATCTTTGCCACCAACGTGCAGCTGCTCGGCGGCGGCAGCGGAGGCGGCGGAGGGGGCCGTTCCGGAGGTTCCGCGGATGCCGATGGCCCGCAGGAATCACAGAACCACGGCGACGAGGAGAGCATGGGCGGCTTTGAGGACGATGTCCCGTTTTGACGCCCCCGGAAAGATTCCGGATACGTTCATATTATCGAAGGAGGAATAGATGTCCGACGAAACGAAAGAAAATGAAACTACTGAAAATACAGAGGTGAAGACCGAGTCCCGCGACCAGGCACAGGATTCAGGCGAGCGCAGCCGTGCGCCCCGGGATCGTGACAGTCGCGATAGCCGGGACAACCGCGACAGTCGTGACAGCCGAGATAGCCGAGATAGCCGAGATAGC
>CAZNYW010000111.1:7415-9443 GCA_964577375.1 uncultured Spirochaetales bacterium
AGCCGAGATAGCCGAGATAGCCGAGATAGCAGGGACAGCCGCGATTCCCGGGATTCGGGCGGATACCGCGGTCGCGGGAAGGTCTACTTTCGAAAGAAGATCGACAAGATCAAGGCCCAGAACCTCATCGTGGACTACAAGCATCCGGAGGTACTTCGCCGTTTCGTCACAGAAAAGGGAAAGATCCTGCCCCGGAGAATCACCGGAACGTCGGCAAAGAACCAGCGGAAACTGATCCGGGAGATAAAGCGGGCGCGCTACCTGGGTTTCCTGCCCATGGGCTGAGCTGGTGGCTGAAACGCGGTCGCCGTGGACCGAGATTGTTTCGCTCGCGGTCGTAGCGATTCTTCTCTACCACGTAGGCCTGCTGCTGGTGTTCTTCCTGGTCCCTATGCAGATACTCTACCTGCGCAGGGGCGAAGGCGGATACCGGTACGGGGTCCTCGTCTTTCTGTGCGGGGTCCTGGTGGTGAAGGCGGTTTCGCTGTTCACCTCCAGATTCGTGAATGTCGAGCCGCTCCTGGTGTCGCTCGACTTCCTGCTGCCGCTGGCTTTTCTGGGCGCGCTGTATATAATGAACCTTGACCGGCTTGGTCGCGGAAGGAATGAGGGGGCAGGACGTGCAGTCGGCGTCGCCACTCGCGCACTTTCTGCGAGCGTCCTCGGTGGACTTTTGTCGCTGCCGCTTCTGATCTACCTGGTAAACAGCGATACGCTTATGCACGTGCTGCGATCCCAGTTCCAGTTCGCCGAGCAGCTTTTCCAGCAGTCCGCGTCGGGATCAACGGGTGGTGCGGGGTCTGGTGCGGCTCCTCTTCTGGGACCCGGGGGCGCCACACCCGATCAGCTGGTGAAGGCGTCGATCGACATCTTCCTGAGGTTCTACCTCTTCGGGTTCTTTCTGATGGTATACTTTGACTGGTACCTCGGAACCCGCGTCGGAATGCGAATGGCCGTGAGGCCGTTCTCCCGGGAGGATGTCGAGCGGCCGGAGGATGAGAGCGGGAGTGCAGCCGAATCCCCACGGACGGCGCAAGAGCCTGCCGGGCTCGTGGTGCCGGGATACATGCTCTGGGTATTGATAGCGGCATGGGTGGCGATCCTGGCCGGACGATTCGTGGCTCTCGGCCCTCTTTCCTACGCCGTGTGGAACCTGGGGCTGATCGTAGCTTTCCTGTACGCCGTGCAGGGCGTGGCGATCGTTCAGCACCTGTTCCGGATGCGTAATGTGAGCCGGGGGCCTCGTTACCTGCTTGTGCTGACCGCGATCGCCCTGCTCTTTGTCCCGATTGCTAATCTGGTGGTGCTTGCAGGTTTTCCGCTGCTGGGGGTTTCTGAAACGTGGATACACTATCGAAGAATGGAAAGGAGCGAGAAATAGATGAAAGTAATTCTTAATGCGGACGTGCCGAATCTTGGTGAAGAGGGCGACGTCCGTGAAGTGAAGCGCGGATACGCGAGAAATTACCTTGTTCCCCGCAACATGGCTATGCCGTACAACAAGCAGAGCCTGGCGCTGATCGAATCGCGGAGAGCCCTGATCGAGAAGCGCAAGGAAGAAAAGCGGGCCCAGGCGCAGGGGCTGAAGGAACGGATCGAAGCCGTGTTGCTCAATCTCACCATGCCGGCCGGTGAAAACGGTCGCCTTTTCGGCGCGGTCACCAGCGCGACGGTTGCAGAAGAGCTCGCGAAGCAGGGCATCACCGTTGAGCGCAAGCGGATCGAGATCCCCGAGCACACCATCAAGGCGTCGGGGAACTATCGAGTCTACGTAAAGCTTTATGGCAACGAGGAGGCAGCTCTCCGCGTGCTCGTAAACCAGCAGCAGAAGGCGGAGGACGCTGCAGAAGCGCCTGTAGCGGGGAAGCCCGCCGAAGCCGTAGCGGCCAAGCCCGCTGAAGCGGTCGCGGAGAAAGTCGAAGCGCCCGAGAAGACTCCACCGAAGAAGACGCCGGAACCCGCGGCTGAGGAACAGCCGGAGCCGGTGGCTGAAGTACAGCCGGAGCCGGTGGCTGAAGTACAGCCGGA
>CAZNYW010000112.1:0-9149 GCA_964577375.1 uncultured Spirochaetales bacterium
TGACCGGTCGTTCTATAGCTCGTGTCCAGGGATGATCCGCCATATCAAGCCTCCTTCGTAATCATTTCAGCAGCGTCTGGTCAACGGCGTGACGCCAGCCTCGGACGAGGTCTTCCCTCACGCTCGACGTCATTGAAGGCGTGCAGGTTTCTGCAGGCACCGACAGGCGAATCAGCTCTTCGGAGCTGCCCCAGAGCCCCTGCCTTCTGCCCGCCACGAAGGCAACGCCGCGGGCCGACATCTCTTCGATCGAAGCAACGTGAATAGGCACGTCGAGTATATCAGCCTGAAACTGCATCAGGAAATGGTTGGCGGTTGCACCACCGTCCACACGCAGGTCGGACAGGGTGAACGCGCCTCCCGAGGTCATTGCCGCAATTACATCACGAATCTGGAATGCGATGCTTTCGAGTGCCGCCCGCGCTATCTCCGCCCTTCCTGCGCTGCGCGAAAGTCCCGTTATCACAGCGCGAATTCCATGAATCCAGTAGGGCGAGCCGAGTCCCGTAAAGGCAGGCACGAGATAGACGCCGCCGTTCGATTCGATGCTTTGCGCGAGCTCTTCCGCCTCGTGGTAGTCGTTGAAAAGCCGCAGGTTGTCGCGCGTCCACCGGATCGTATCGCCGGTATGATTGATGTTGCCCTCGAAGACGTAGGTGACCGTCCCTCCCTCGCCCCACCCGATAGAGGTCACTATGCCTGCGGGTGAACGGCGAGGCGACGAGCCGATGTTCATCATGATCGACGAGCCGGTACCGTAGGTGCATTTGGCCGCGCCGGGAGTGAAGGCGGCATGTCCGAAGAGCGCGGCGTGCGAGTCGCCCATGGCGCCGCGTACAGGAACCGTGACGGAAAGCGGATCAATCCTCGCCTCGCCGAAATTGCCGTCGGAGGGAAGCACCTGCGGCAGCTGAATGCCGGACAGACCGAAGATTTCGAGCAGCTCGTCGTCCCACTGCAAGCGGTTGATGTCGAACAGCAGCGTCCTGCAGGCGTTTGAATAGTCCGTCGCGAAGAGCTTCCTTCCGGTCAGATTCCAGATGAGCCACGAATCGACCGTTCCGCACATGAGGTGCCCGCTCCGCAGCGCACGGCGGGCGGGCTCGGAGTTCTTCACGATCCAGCGAAGCTTGCTCGCGGAGAAGTAGCTGTCCACCAGAAGTCCGGTCTTCTGCTGAATCACCGTCGCCGGGCCGCCGGACTTGATCGTCTCACAGAACTCCGCACCACGCTCATCCTGCCAGACCAGCGCGTGGCATACCGGCTCGCCGCTCTCGCCATCCCAGGCGACTATTGTCTCGCGCTGATTGGTGATGGCGAGCGCTGCCAGCCTGTCCGCAGCTACCCCTGCCTCGCGGACGACCCGGACGATCGCATCGACGGTGTTGTGGAGGATCTCGGTCGCGTCGTGCTCGACCCAGCCGGGGCGGGGATAGTACTGTCTGTGTTCGATGGTCACGCGCTGCACCGGTCGGGCCGTCTCATCGAAGAGAATCGCCTTGGTTGCCGAGGTGCTCTGGTCGACTGCGAGCACGAAGGATGCCGTCACCGATGCGCCTCTGCGGCCGCAGGGCGGCTCTTCGAGCGGACGAAGCTTCCGATCGTATCCGCCAGCTTCGGGCCGGTCAGCCCGTAGTAGTCGTAGAGCGCGGGAGATTCGCCGGCGGGTACGAACTCATCCGGAAAGCCGAGGATACGGAGTGGCACTGGAAGATTCTGAGAGAGGATCTCTGCGACCGCCGAACCGAGCCCGCCGTAGACGCTGTGTTCCTCGATGGTAACGACGCGTCCCGTGGTTTTGGCGGCGCGGAACACCGCGGCCTGATCGATAGGTTTGATCGTAGGCATGTCCAGGACCGTGCAGGTGATGCCGGTGTCCCGAAGCAGTTTTTCCGCTGCCAGCGCGTGGTGAACGGTTTCACCGCACGCCACGATGGTGCAATCGGTGCCGGTGCGCAGCTCGACTGCTTTGCCGAAGTCGAAGCTCCCTTCCGAAGAGGAGTAGACCGCAGGGACGGCAGCGCGGCCGATTCTCATGTAGGCGGGTCCGGCGTGGCGCGCCAGGTAGCTGGTCGCGGCCGAAGTCTGATGCACATCGGCCGGGATGATTACCGAAAGATTGGGAATGGCCCGGTAGAGCGCAATGTCGTGCAGCGAGTGATGAGTGCTCCCGAGCGCACCGTAGCTGACGCCGCCGCTTACACCAACGATCTTCACGTCCACATTTGCGTAGGCGACGTCGTTCTTTACCTGTTCAGCGCTCCGTGCGGAATAGAAACTTGCAGGACCACATACGAAAACGCGCTTGCCGGAACGTGCGAGGCCAGCGCCGATTCCAACTGCGTTCTGCTCGGCGATGCCGATTTCGACGAACTGCTCCGGGAGCGCCTTTTCGAAATCACCAAGCGTCACCGACCCTTTCGCGTCCGTGGTCACGGCAAAAATGCGTGGATTCTCCCGTGCCTCTTCCAGAAGTGCAGCCGTGAACGCGTGACGGCAGCTTTTTCCGGAGCCGCTCATGCCCGCACCTCTGCAAGCTGTGCGTCCAGCTCGTTCAGCGCCCGTTCCAACTCCTTCTCGGTGGGCACGTGGTGGTGCCATGATGCATTGTTTTCCATAAACGAGACCCCCTTTCCTTTTACGGTGTTGGCGATCACGAGCGTAGGACGCTGCAGTTCGATCGGGACTCTGTCGAACAGAGCCGTAAGCTCCCCGACACTGTTCCCGTTGACCTCTTCGATGTGCCATCCGAAGCTTTCCCACCGGTCGCGCAGCGAGGAGATGCGCATGACGGTGTCGACGTTTCCACTTATCTGCAGCTTGTTGTAGTCGATGATGCCGACGAGGTTGTCGAGCCGGTAGTGAGAGGCAGCCATGGCAGCTTCCCAGACGCTTCCCTCCGCCTGCTCGCCGTCGCCCATGAGCACGTATACGCGGTACGCCGCCCGATCCCTTTTGCCGGCGATTGCCATCCCGACGCCCACCGAAAGTCCGTGCCCAAGCGCCCCGGTTGGAACCTCGACGCCCGGCACCTTCATGGTCGGGTGGCCGTAGAGTCGGGAGCCGAATTTTCCGTAGGTTGCGAGCTCTTCCACGGCCAGGAAGCCGGCACGCGCGAGCACGCAATAGAAGCCCTCGACGCTGTGCCCTTTGCTGAGGATGAAGCGGTCCCGGGCGGGGTCCTCCGCGTTGGCGGCATCGTACCTCATGGCGTGGAAAAAAAGGCTCACCAGTATGTCGACCGATGAGAGAGAGCCGCCGGTGTGGCCGCCACCCGCACCGTAAATCATGGTCAGAAGTTGTTTGCGAATCTCCAGCGCCTTTCGCTCGAGATCCCTCAGGTCCGTGCCGGCCATTTTCGCCCCTCCATTGGGATAAATGTGCAGAGACAGTATAGGACGAGAATTTATGAATGTCAAAGGTATTCGAAAATAAACGAAAGTTTACGTGACCTGTAACCGGTTTAATCGGAAACTATGACGGTCACTCCCATGTCCCTTATCCGGTCTGACGCTTCAGGGGAGATGCCGGGATCGGTTATGAGGTAGTCGACGACCTCCATAGATCCCAGGGACGCGAAGGAGAGCTTTCCGATCTTGGTCGAATCGGCCACAAGGTACTTTCTGGAAGCAGCTTCGATCATGGCCCGCTTCACCGGGAGGTCCGAGAACCCGGGGTAGGTGAGCTCGAAGCTGGGCGAGATTCCCCCGGTAGCGAGAAAAAGCTTGTCCACGTAAACGTTCCGGAAAAAGACCGCGGCCTTGTCGCCGGTCAGCGAAAGGGTGGGCGCTTTGAACTCCCCGCCCGTTACCAGAAGCTCGAATGAATACTCCGCGCCGACGATCAGAGCAATATTCAGGGCGTTGGTGATTACCGTGAGTCCCTCTTTTCCATGGAGCTGTTTGGCGATCTCGGTGACCGTAGAGCCTGAATCGAGAATAATTCTTTCGCCGGCATTGATTTGTTCCGCGGCCTTGCGTGCAATCCTGATCTTCTTGTCGAGGTTTTCCGTATGTTGCAGTGAGAGCGACCGGACCTGCTGCGATACCGAGCGGAGGAATGCGCCACCGTGCTCGCGGATGACATACCCCCGCCGCTCGAGCTTTTCCAGGTCCTGCCTGATGGTTGGCTCGGACACGTCGAAGATTTCGCTCAGGTAGGTAACCCGCGCGCTTCCATCCTCCTGGAGCAGCTCGAGGATCTTCATCCTGCGCTTCTGGCCAAGCATGTCATTGTTTCCCACGCCACTACCTCTCTGCGTGAAGTTCAGGGAATAATACGTCAAACGGAGCAAAGCAGGAAGATACGAAACCGCACGCTTCTTTGCTTTTGACCACCATTTTATCACTATTTTTTCGGTAAATTGCAACGGGGTATCGCAATATGTGTCGATCTTGTTCGATTCAAGTGTCCAGGCTTATGATAACTTACGAATAGTTTGTTTCTTGTTGACAATTCCCGGAAATGGCCGTAGACTCGGATTACGAACGAAAGAGACGGAGCGGGACGCCTATGACCTTTGCCTTCGACAGACGGATTCTCGTGCGGGTTGGTGTGCCCGTCCTGATTGTAGTGCTGCTGGTGGTTCTCTACTTTGCCGGCGCACTCGCCACCGTCAAGCCGATCAAGGATGCAAAATCGGTCGCCGCGCTTGCGGAGGGAGGTACCGCCTTCGACAAGGTCAAGTATGTCGACGGCATCTGGGATTCGAAGGTGATCCCCACGGTAGAAAAGGATTCCGTCGCGTTCGACACCCTGATCTCGGCTATCGAGACGGATCCGAAACAGGCCGCCGACACCTACGGCCACGACGTCGGTGGCGCGACCAACTACCTCGTATCATTCTCCGGTACTGTAGGGAACGTCGATACCTCGTCCCTCACCGGAACAATCTCTGTGGATGTTCCATACCAGGGCAAGGAGTTCCCGGTTAAGGTGCAGATCGGGCCGATTATCCTCGGGACAGCGCTGCGGGACGCAGTCAAGTTCATCAAGTTCGAGGATTTCCTCAACCAGATGCAGTTCGGAAATGTCTCCGACGAGCTCAACACGCGCGTGGAAAAGGATGTTGTCTCGAAGCTCGACCTGAAATCGCTGTCCGGCAGGAAGGTCTCGATGAAAGGCGCCTTCACCTACGATGGAACCGGCATCGAGAACATCCTGGTTACCCCGGTCATCGTAAAGGTGGAATAGACGCGATGAACGATCAGGTTATCCTGCGGGCCGAGCATATCACCAAGGTCTACCCCGGAACGATTGCGCTCGACGACGCCAGCTTCAACGCGTACGCCGGAAAGGTGAATATCCTGGTCGGCGAGAACGGCGCCGGCAAATCGACGCTGATGAAAATCATTGCCGGAGCAGAAATGCAGACCGAGGGCGATCTGGTGCTGGACGGTGAGGCGCTTCAGATCCGCGATCCCCTTGATGCACAGCGGCACGGTATCGGGATCATCTACCAGGAAATGGATCTCTGTGCGAACATGAGCGTCTCCGACAACATCTTCCTGACACACGAGATCGCCTTGCGGGGCGTGATCAATTACAAACAGCAGAGGCAAAAAACCAGCGAGCTTCTTGCTCGCCTCGAACACGCGATCGATCCCGACCGACTGGTGGGTGACCTGGGCGTGAGCTCCCAGCAGATCGTCGCAATCGCCAAGGCGCTTCTTCAGAACGTCAAGATCCTGATCATGGACGAGCCAACCTCCGCACTTACCTCCAACGAGGTGAATATCCTCTTTCGGGTCATACGGGAATTGAAGAATCAGGGTGTGGCTATCATCTACATCTCCCACAGGCTGGAGGAGGTCATGGAGATCGGCGATTACATCACCGTGCTCCGCGACGGCAAGGTTCAGGCGGAAGCGCGGATCGCCGACATCGATATCGACTGGATTATCGAAAAGATGGTTGGGCGGGCCCTGTCCTCCTTCCTGCCGGGCAGCACGCACACCGTCAGTGAGGGAGCGCTGGAGGTGACAAACCTCAGCTTTCCGCGTGCAGAAGGCGGGTTCCATGTGCATAACCTTTCCTTCTCGGTCCGGGCAGGAGAGATAGTGGGGCTCTACGGGCTCATGGGCGCCGGGCGATCGGAGCTGCTCGAATGCCTGATGGGACTTCACGCCGAAGCTTCGGGTGAGATCGTCGTGGAGGGCAAACCGCTCTACCGGTCGATGACCGTCGACGAGCGGATCGAAGCCGGACTCGTGCTGGTCCCGGAAGACCGCCAGGTTGCCGGAATCGTGCAATCAATGACCGTCGGCGATAATATCACTCTCTCCAATATCCGAGAGTACGCTCGTGTCGGAATCCTTCCGTCCAGGGCGGGGCTCTCGGATGTGCTTCAGATGATCAAAAACCTCGCGATCCGCGTCTCTTCGCCGGTTCAGCTCGTTACCGCGCTGAGCGGAGGAAATCAGCAGAAGGTTGTTGTAGCGAAGTCGCTCCTCACTAAACCGAGGGTGTTGCTGATGGACGAGCCGACCCGGGGAATAGACGTGAACGCCAAGGCAGAGATTTTCGGGATCATGAACAGGCTGGCGCAGGAGGGCATTGCTATCCTTTTCGCTTCTTCGGAACTCAAGGAAATCACGGCGAACTCCGACCGCGTCCTAGTCATGGCAAGAGGTGAGATAAGCGGTGAGTTTTCGCGCGGATCGTATACGGACGCCGATCTGGTGGCGGCTTCCGCCAAGAAACGGACCATGGCGGTCCAGTGAAACCGATTGAAAAGGTGAGGTATGGCGCAAACTGAAGTTCAAGCGGTACGGGCAAAAGCTGTCAACATGAAACTGCTCCTGCTCCGGTTCAGGACGATAATCGCCCTTCTTGTGATCGTCGTAATATTCTCGTTTCTGTCACGGACCTTCCTGACAGTGGAGAACATCCTGCTGATGACTCGCCATGTCGCGATCACCGCATTTCTTGCCATCGGCATGACCTTCGTGATTATCTCCGGCGGCATCGATCTGTCTGTCGGCTCGATCCTCGGGCTCACCGGAATGGTAGTTGGTGCGCTTATCGACGTGGGGATCCCGCTTCCGATTTTCGGCGTTGTCATCTACCTGCACACATGGTTCATCGTTGTTATCGGCATCATCGCCGGTGGTCTGATCGGCGCTGTGAACGGACTGATCATTACAAAGCTCAAGGTCGCGCCGTTCATCGCCACGCTCGGCATGCTCTACGTAGCGCGCGGTTTTGCACTCCTGAGCAGCAACGGTTCGACCTTTCCCTTTCTTCACGGCAATCCGGAGCTGGGGAATACCGGCTTCCCCTGGCTGGGGGAAGGGAACATCCTGAGCATACCGGTATCAATCTGGCTCCTGGTGATCGTTGCGCTGATCGCCGTGTTCGTTGCAAAGCGGACTCCGTTCGGAAGACACGTCTACGCAGTGGGCGGGAACGAGCGGGCGGCACAGCTCTCGGGCGTGCGCGTCAAATCGGTCCGTTTCATGGTCTACGTGATGTCGGGCGCGCTTGCCGCACTGAGCGGCCTTATAGTTACGTCACAGCTCGTCGCCGCGCATCCAGCCTCGGGTGAGAGCTACGAGCTGAATGCGATAGCAGCCGCGGTACTCGGTGGAACCTCGCTCATGGGCGGCCGCGGCACCATCGGCGGCACCATCATCGGGGCATTCGTGATCGGAATTCTGGCAGACGGGCTCGTCATGGTCGGGGTATCCGACTTCTGGCAGCAGGTCATAAAGGGGCTGGTGATTATCGTGGCAGTTGCGATCGACCAGCTTCAGATCAATGCCTCACACGCCGCCGCAATCCAGGAGGAGCGAAGCGGGAATCCTGCGCAGTAGGCAGAGATCTTCACATTTCAAGAGGGGATCCAAAGCGTGTGTTACACGCTCAAGAAGTAAGGAGAAAGGAGAGGACTATGAGAAGCTTCAAGAGAATTCTGGTTTTTGCTGTATCAGCAGCGCTTCTGCTTGTGTCAACAAGCGTTTTCGCGAACGGTTCCAAAGAAGCACCGTCGCAGGCGACGCAGGCGAGCTCAGGAAAGAAGCTCATTGCGGTCATTACCGCGTCACTGGATAACCCGTTCTTTGTGACGATGGCCAACACCGCCAAGGCCGAGGCGGAGAAGCTCGGATACGACGCGACCGTGGCAAGCCACAACGACAACGTCGACACGCAGAATCAGCTGTTCGACAACGCCATCGCACGCAAGGCTTCGGCGATCATTCTCGACAACGCCGGCGCGGACGCATCGATCGCAGCAATCCAGAAGGCAAAGAATGCCGGCATTCCGACCTTCTGCGTCGACCGCGAAATCAACGCGAAGGGTGTCGCCGTCTCCCAGATCGTGTCGAACAACTTCCAGGGTGCGACTCTCGGTGCGACCGAGTTCGCCAAACTGATGGGACAGAAGGGTAACTACGTCGAGCTTACCGGCAAGGATTCGGACACCAACGCCCATGTGCGGTCCGACGGATACCACAGCATCCTCGACAAGTTCCCCGGCCTCAAGATGGTTGCCCAGCAGACCGCGAACTGGGACCAGAACCAGGCATTTACCGTCATGCAGACGATTCTCCAGGCGCATCCCGACATCAAGGGCGTCATCTGTGGAAACGACACCATGGCAATGGGCGCCGAAGCTGCGCTTACCTCCGCCAACCGGTCAGACGTAATCGTCGTCGGCTTTGACGGAAGCCCGGATGTTGCGGCTTCGATCCTGAAGGGTGAGATCAAGGCAACGGTTCTGCAGCCTATCGTCGGTCTCTCCAAGATGGCAGTCGATCAGGCCGACAAGTACATCAAGACCGGATCGACCGGCGTGGACGAAAAGCAGACCGTGAACTGCATTCTCATCACGAAAGCCAACGCTGCAAAGCTTCACAACTTCGTGCTCGAGCAGTAGAAGGCGTTATCCCGATTTGAGGGAACACTGAATGACAGACCGGATCGCGGGTTGCCTCGCGGTCCGGTTTTTTTTTCTTCGCCCCGGGCCGGGCTTGATCCGGAGCCCAAACCGGGTAGAATGTTTTTCAGCAAAGGAGCGCAGGAGATGAAGGATCTGTTTTCGCTTGAGGGCAAGACTGCACTTGTGACAGGGGGCTCCGTCGGCATCGGAGCAATGATAGCTGAAGGCTTCGTCAATTTCGGGGCAAAGGTCTACCTGGTTGCGCGCA
>CAZNYW010000113.1:0-9078 GCA_964577375.1 uncultured Spirochaetales bacterium
AGTAGAGGCATGGAAGAGCGGACCGGTCCGTTGCCGATCACACGTTTTCTTCGCGGCGTAGAAAACTACGCCGCCGTGATCATACTCGCCGCTCTCGCGCTCATCCCCTTCATCGATTCCCTTCTCCGGACCGTTTTCAACTCGGGCTTCCCCAGCGCAGCTCACTACGTCGTTAATCTCGTGCTTCTCATCGCGTTTGTCGGAGCGGGTATTACCTCGCGTGAAAAGCGCCACATAGGGATCTCGGCGCTCCGCGATCTGGTCGAGAAAGCACTTGCGGGCCGCGGAGTGTCGGCGATGCGGTGGGTCGACACCGGCACCGCCTTTCTCTCGGTCATGGTAACCTTCGCGCTGGTGTGGAGCTCGCTCTCGCTCACCATAATCGGATTCGACCCGACGGCGAAGGTTGGCGTGATTCCGATCCAGGCGTTCGCGGCGATCATGCCGCTCGGATTCCTGGTAATGGGCGTACGCTTCCTGCTGCAGGCGCCTTCCGGAATTGCGACGCGGCTCACCGCCGGCGCGGGAATTGTCGTTGGAACCCTGATTGCGCTGCCCTCGATCGTAAACATCCTCTACGCGGTCTCACCCGAAGCGGGCAACACCCTCTCGCAGCTCCTCGGCGCGCACGAATCGATTGCCGCAGCCCTCGCCTTTCCCATGATCGGGCTTCTGGTTATCGGAGCGGTAGCCGGCACTCCCATCTACGTGGTGCTCGGCGGCGTTGCCTATCTGCTCTTTGCCGAAAACGGCGGAGCGCTCGAAGTAATCCCGAACGAGGGCTACACGCTGCTGGTGTCGAACACCGTTCCCGCAATCCCGCTTTTCACCGTCGCCGGATTTCTCCTGTCGGAGAGCAAGGCGGGCGAACGGCTTATCCGCCTCTTCCGGGCACTGGTCGGATGGCTTCCGGGCGGCCTCATCATCGCAGCGGTGCTCGTATCCACCTTTCTCACCTCGTTCACCGGTGCATCAGGGGTAACGATCCTTGCGCTGGGCGGCCTGCTCTACTTCATCCTGGTGGACAGCGGTCACTACCGTCCGCGCTTCACCACCGGAATGCTCACCACCTTCGGCAGCATAGGGCTGCTCTTTCCGCCGAGCCTCGCAATCATCATCTACGGCTCGGTAGCGCAGGTGAACATCTTCGAGCTCTTTCTCGGCGGCATAATGCCCGGACTCTTGATGGTTGCCATTATGTCGGTGATCGGCATCGTAGTCTCGGTGCGTCAGAAGATCAAACCGGTACCCTTCGAGGCTGTTGAGGCCGGGAAGTCCATCATCGAATCCTTCGGCGAGCTGCTTCTGCCCATAATCATAATCATCAGCTACTTCACCGGCCTGACGACCCTGGTGGAGACCGCCGCGCTGTCGGTAGTTTATGTCTTTGTGGTCGAGGTGCTCATCCACCGGGAGATCAAGTTTCGCGATCTGGGTCCGGTTATCCTCAAGAGCGTTCCGATTATCGGTGGCGTGCTCGTGATTCTTGCGGTGGCGAACGGACTCTCCTACTACTTTGTCGACGCACAGGTGCCGCAGGAGCTCGGCAAGTGGGTCGGGACGCACATCGCCTCGAAGTTTGTGTTTCTGCTCATCCTGAATTTCGCCCTGCTCATCACCGGCATGTTCATGGACATCTTCTCGGCGATCATCGTAGTTGCGCCCCTGATCATTCCGCTCGGGAAGCTTTTCGGTGTGGCGCCGGTGCACCTGGGAATCATCTTCATCGCGAACATGGAGCTCGGCTTCATAACGCCTCCGGTGGGCCTCAACCTGTTTCTTGCCTCTTACCGTTTCGAGATTCCGCTTCTGCGGCTGTATCGCAATGTGTTTCCCTTTTTCCTGGTCCAGCTCGGCATAGTCCTCATCATTACCTACATCCCGGATATAACGATGTGGCTGACCAGGGTAATCCACCTCTCGTTGAAATAACACCGGCGCTATAGATTCCGCGCTCGGCTCGTTGTTATATTAGGACTAAATTGTTAGGGAATGAGAGGCATGAATGGTCTACCGAAAACTCGGCCGCGCCGGCCTGAAGGTGAGTGAGCTGTCATTTGGATCCTGGGTAACCTTCGGAACACAGCTCGACGTGGACGGCGCGAAGGCAAGTATCCGAAAAGCGTACGAGCTCGGGGTGAACTTCTTCGACAATGCAGAAGCGTACGCCAACGGCGTTTCCGAATCGATAATGGGTCAGGCGCTCAAGTCCTATCGCCGTGAGGAGCTTGTCGTTTCCACCAAGATCTTCTGGGGAGGAAGCGCACCCAACCAGACCGGGCTGTCGCGCAAGCACCTGATGGAGGGCATCAGGAACTCGCTCCGCAGGCTGGATATGGATTACGTCGATCTCGTCTTCTGTCACCGTCCGGATCCGGAGACGCCGATCGAGGAGACGGTGCTCGCGATGAACGACATCGTGCGCGCCGGGTACGCGTTCTACTGGGGAACCAGCGAATGGAGCGCCGAACAGCTGAAGGAGGCCTATCGCATCGCGAAGGAGTACCGTGTTATCGGACCCACCATGGAGCAGCCCCAGTACAACATGCTGGTGCGCGAGCGGTTCGAAAAGGAGTATGCTCCGCTGTACAGCGAGCACGGTCTGGGAACGACCGTCTGGAGCCCTCTCGCCTCGGGTCTCCTTAGTGGAAAATACAACAAGGGGATCCCCGAGGGCTCACGCCTTGCCAACCAGGGCTGGCTCCGCGAGGTCCTGACAAAGGAAAAGCTTCTGGCGCAGGAGACGCTCGACAGGATCGCAAAGCTTTCCGGAGTGGCAGGCGAGCTTGGCTGCACGATGGCGCAGCTTGCTCTGGCCTGGTGCCTGAAGAATCCAAACGTAAGCACCGTGATTACCGGCGCGAGCCGGGTGGAGCAGGTGGAGGAGAATCTGGCGGCTGACAGGGTCGCCGGACAGATCGACGAGACCGTCATGACAAAGATCGAGTCGATCCTTGCGAACAAGCCTGCCTGAAACGCGAGATAAGGATATACAGAGAGACACATTCCTATGGTACAGACAACAGTTTCACCCGCAACCAGGGCAACAGCGACCTCAGACAAGAGCACGACGCTCAGTCTCACCAACACGATGAGCCGTTCGAAAGAGACCTTCGAGTCCCGTGAGAAGGGCCTCGTCAAGATTTTCACCTGCGGGCCTTCGATCTACCGCAGGCCGCATATCGGCAACTACCGCAGCTTCATGTATGAAGACGTGCTGGTGAGGTACCTCGAGTATCTCGGCTACGAGGTGCGGCGGACCATCAATTTCACCGACGTCGAGGACAAGACGATCAGTGAGGCTACCGATCAGCACACCACCATCAAAAGAATCACCGAGGCAGTCGAACGCTACTTCTTCCGTGAAGCGAAACTGCTGCAGCTGAAGCTGCCCGACTACATTCCCCGCGCCACAACCAGCATCGATTCTGCGGTGGCGCTCATCAAGGTGCTGCTCGACAAGGGCTACGCCTACTGGCACGAGGGGAACATTTTCTTCGCGCCGATGAAGAAAAAGGATTTCGGCAAGCTGTTCCGGCTCGACCTTTCCCGATGGCCCGATCATACGGTTCGCTTCAAACGTGATACCTACGAAGGAAACCGGTGGAATCTCGGCGACTTCATCCTCTGGCACGGGGAGGCAAATGCCGTCGGTGCCACGTGGGACACCGAGTTCGGGCGGGGGCGTCCCTCCTGGAACGTCCAGGATCCTGCAATGATTGTGCAGACGCTCGGCGACCAGATCGACATTAACTGCGGCGGGATCGACAACATCTACCGCCACCACGACTACAACATCGCCATCATGGAGGCCTACTCGGGCAAGCCCTACGCGAACTACTACCTTCACGGCGAGCACCTGATTGTCGACGGGACCAAAATGTCGAAAAGCCGCGGCAATATTCTCTATCCCGACGATGTGCTCGGCGAGGGATACAAGCCCTACCACCTGCGCTTCTTTCTCTTTCATACGCACTATCGCAGAAAGCTCAACTACACCGCTGCGAGGTTTGCGAAGGCGGCGGCCTATGCGGACCACCTGCGGGAGCTCGCGAAGCGACTGACGAATGGAACGCCGGGCGGGGCCGATGATGCACCGATCGCCGATACGGTTGCGAGGATCGAGCCCGACTTCCAGGCAGTCGCGAACGACGACCTGTCGGTAGGCCTCGCGGTCGATTCCGTGGTTGCGAACCTGGAGAAGGTCGAAACGCTTCTCGGCGCGCGAAAAGAGGGCGGAAGCGTACGCCGGTTGTCGAATACGCTTGCGTCGCAGCTCGAGGCGTCGCTGCGACGCATCGACACCGTGCTCGCCATCATATACGCATAGCCGGCGTCGCGCCGGCCGTTCCGACCGCCGTACGTATATGGCCGCGCCGCGCCAGCGAACCGCGCATGGAGCGTTTCCGCAGGGTACTCCCGAGGACCGAGCGCAATGCGCGGGTTCGCGCCAGCAGGCGCGGGAAAGTCTCGGGTGGCGATCGGAACGGCAGACGCGGCGCTGCGCATTGACACACGGCCTGTACTCGAATAGCATCCGAATCAAAGCAAGTCCCTGAACAGGAGCGCGAAGATGGTTCATTACAAGGATCTCGGTCTGTCCAACACCCGAGACATGTTCAAGAAAGCGATGGAAGGCGGGTATGCCGTACCCGCGTACAATTTCAACAACCTCGAGCAGCTTCAGGCGATCATAACGGGGTGCATAGACAGCCGCTCGCCGGTCATCCTGCAGGTGTCGAAAGGCGCACGCAGCTACGCAAATCAGACCCTGCTGAGGTACATGGCTCAGGGGGCGATGGAGATAATAAAGGAGGCGGGGTCGAAGATTCCCGTCGCACTCCATCTCGACCACGGCGATACCTACGACCTGTGCGTGAGCTGCATCGAAACCGGCTTCTCGTCGGTAATGATCGATGGATCGGCGCACTCCTTCGACGATAACGTCGCTCTCACCCGCAAGGTGGTGGAATACGCGCACAAGCATGACGTCACTGTCGAAGGTGAGCTTGGCGTCCTTGCCGGAATCGAGGATGAGGTCTCTCACGCCACCAGCCACTACACAAATCCGGATGATGTGGAGGACTTCGTAAAGAAGACCGGCGTCGACAGTCTCGCGATTTCGATCGGAACCTCCCACGGCGCCTACAAGTTCAAGGTGAAGCCGGGTGAGTCGGTACCGCCGCTGCGTTTCGACATCCTCGAGCAGGTCGAGAAGCGAATTCCCGGGTTTCCGATCGTGCTTCACGGCGCCTCTTCGGTCCTTCAGGAGTACGTCGAGGTGATAAATGCCAACGGCGGCCACCTGGAAGGAGCGGCCGGAGTGCCTGCAGAGCAGCTGCGGAAGGCTGCGAAGTCGGCTGTGTGCAAGATCAACATCGACTCCGACGGTCGCCTCGTCATGACTGCGCTGATCCGCAGAGTGCTGAAGGAGAATCCGGGGGAATTCGACCCGCGGAAGTACCTCGGACCCGCCCGCGACGAGCTCAAGAAGATGATCATGGCGAAGAACCGCGACGTCCTCGGCAGCGCCGATCGCTACTGAGACAGAGCGCTTTCAACGGAGACCCCGAGGGCCTGCGCCTTCGGGGTTTTTTTGTGCCCGGCCGGAGCGCACGCACCGCTCCGGCTCGCGGCGCCCGCGCCCCGGCGGGGCCGTGGCGCTCGTTTTCTGCAATTGACAGCTCCCGATTTCACCACTATATTGAAACATGAATGGGTGCTATTGAGACATTTGTCCTTTAATGTACCCGTTTGGTGGAGGGTGGGCAGATGAAACCGGCGAAGGTCGCCGCGATCGCAGTCGGCATTGTTGCCGCGATTGCGTTGCTTGTGGCCCTTGTCAATGACGGTGGTCCGCGAAACATTGCGGGAACCTATGAGCTGTACGTCGGTGGAAAGGATTCGGGAACGGTCGTTGTCGTAGCAGAGAGGGCGGGAAAGTACGAGGTCAACATGCGCGGGCTGGGTGATCTCGAGGAGAACTTCATCGTGCCGAAGGCACGGGACAACCGCTACCGGCTGGAGAACGTCGTCAACGGAAAGATTTCCGCCTGCTACGAGCTCGTTGCGGATCGGAAAGGGCTTTCCGGGAGGGCGACGGTCCTGCCGGTCGGGAATGTCGACCTGTTCTTCAAGAGGGTGAAATGAGCTGCACGAGGATTTGCTGCCGCGTGGGTCGGACGCCATGAATCTAAAAATACGCGATGTAGCAGAGATTCTTCACGTTTCAGAAAAGACCATATACCGCTGGATCAAGGAGAAACGCATCCCGGTATATCAGATCAATCACCAGTACCGCTTCAGTGCGGATGAAATCCGCGACTGGATGGGCCGCAACCGTGTGGATGCGACCGGTGCGGGCGCGGCGGTCGAACAGACCGACGAGAGGCTTGCCATTTCCGAACTGATCCAGCGCGGAGGCATCTTCTACAAGGTCGAGGGTGACAATGTCCGTGACGTCATCTGGAACGCCGTGACGATCATCCCCACGCCGCCCGAGATCCCCAAGGAAACCATTGCCGAGGCCATCTACAGCAGAGAGCGAATGATGAATACCGCAATGGGGAACGGTGTGGCAGTCCCCCACACCCGCACTCCGCTGGTACGGACCACCCGCGACGAGAACCTTTCGGTCTGTTTTCTGGATCAGCCTGTCGACTTTGGATCACTCGACGGCGAGCCCGTCCACACGATCTTCATCCCTCTCACTGCGTCGGTCCAACAGCATCTGGAGGTGCTCTCCAAGATCACCTACCTCTGCCGCCAGGATGAGTTCATGGCGATGCTTCGGGCGCAGTCCGCGCGGCGCGAAATCCTCACCTTCGTCGAATCCCGTGAGTCCAGCTGGGAACTGAACTGATCCGCTGTGCTGTCGCCCCCGGCGGAACCCTCGGTTCGTGCAGGGACCGTCGGCTCCCGGCGGATCCGTTAGCTCAGTCCGGGACATTCCTCTCCAGCTCGTCCAGCCAGACTTGCGCCTCAGCGTCGCTCGGCGCCCGCCAGTCGCCGCGCGGAGAGAGTGAACCGCCGGAACCGACCTTCGGCGCGTTCGGGATGCAGGACCGCTTGAACTGGCTTATCTGGAAAAAGCGATACAGAAACACGGAAAGCCACCGCTTGATCTCAGCGAGAGTGTAGGAGTGGCGCCGCTCTTCGGGAAGCTCATCCGGCCAGTTCCCCGAGCCCCGGTCGTGCCAGGCGGTGTAGGCGAGGAAGGCGACCTTGCTGGGTTTGAGCCCGAACCGCGTTATGTAGTAGAGACTGAAGTCCTGGAGCTCGTAGGGACCTATCTTTGCCTCCGTGCTCTGGGCAGGTCCCTCGCCGCCGGCCGCATCGTCTCCGGGAACGAGCTCGGGGGAAATCTCGGTCTCGACTATCGACTGGAGCACCCGGCTCGTCTGCCCGGAAAACTGATCGGTAGCGATGACCCACCGGATCAGGTACTGGATAAGGGTTTTCGGGACGGACGCGTTGACGTTGTAGTGGGACATGTGGTCGCCCACCCCGTAGGTTGTCCACCCGAGCGCGAGCTCGCTCAGGTCTCCCGTGCCGACGACCATGCCGTTGTTATGGTTTGCAAGTCGAAAGAGGTGGCTCGTCCGCTCTCCCGCCTGCACGTTTTCGAAGGTGATGTCGTAGACCGGTTTGCCCTCCGCGAAGGGGTGCCCGAGGTCCCGGAACATCTGCATGCAGGAGGGGCGGATATCGATCTCACCGGCGGTGACGTCGAGCGCCTTCATAAGCTCGAGCGCGTTGCGCTTCGTCGAGCTGCTCGTCGCAAAGCCCGGCATGGTGTAGGCGAAGATGTTGCTCCGCGGCTTGCCGAGCAGATCCATCGTCTTCGCACAGACAATGAGCGCATGCGTCGAGTCGAGCCCGCCCGACACGCCTATCACCAGGTTTTCGATTCCCGTATGCCGCATCCGCTTTGCAAGAGCGTGAACCTGGATGTTGTAGGCCTCGTAGCACCGCTCGTCGCGACGCGCAGGGTCACCGGGGACGTAGGGAAAGCGCGGAACCGTCCGCCGCAGCGAGGCGGCATCGTCACCCTCGAGCACCGGTACTCCGAGCTTGAACTCGACGACCCGCATCGCAGCGACCCGCCCGGCATAGACCGACCCCGAATCGTTGTAGCTGGTCATCCTGATTCTGTCCTGGACCAGGGTCGAAAGATCGAGGTCGGCGGTTATGATTCTCTGCCCGGTCTCGAAGCGGGGCGATTCGGCGAGCAGCCTGCCGTTTTCGAATATCAGCGCCTCCCCGTCCCATGCGAGATCGGTGCTCGACTCGCCCGATCCGGCCGCGGCATAGAGGTAGGCCGAGATGCACCTGCCTGAGTGCGAAGAGGCGAGCTCGCGCCGGTACTCCGCCTTGCCGATGGTGATATTGCTCGCCGAGAGATTGAGCAGCATCGTTGCTCCCGCCAGCGCCGCGTAGGTGCTCGGCGGGACCGGCGTCCAGAGGTCCTCGCAGATCTCCATGTGAAAGCTGAAGTGGGGCAGGTTGGAGCAGCGGAAGTAGACGTCGCTTCCAAACGGCACGCGTTGTCCCAGGAGCGTGATCTCCCGGGAATGCGTTTCCCTTCCGGAGACGAATTGCCGCTTTTCGTAGAACTCGCGGTAGTTCGGAAGGAAGGTCTTGGGAGTCACACCGAGGATGCGCCCCTGAAGAAGGGCCACGCCGCAGTTGTACAGCTTCTGGTCCACCACGAGCGGCATCCCGACCACCAGCACGCAGCCGATCGAACTGCTCGCCGCGAGCACGCTCTGAAGCGCGGCGAGACTCGCCTCTATCAGTGCCTCCTGGTGGAACAGGTCTTCGTTGCTGTAGGCCGAAAGACCGAGCTCTGGAAAGAGGGCGATTGCTCCGCCCTCGGCCGCGCACCTTTGCGCGAGATCGATGGTGCGCTCGGCATTGAAAGCGGTATCCGCCACGCGTACCGAAGGCACGCATACGGATGCACGCACGAACCCGTGAGTATAGGGAGAATAGAAAGCGCTGCGGCTTTTCATTGAAGAATGCTATTACGCTGACTTTCAGGGTGTCAAGCGAAGGAGCCTATTTTTCCGAGTAGGC
>CAZNYW010000114.1:0-1287 GCA_964577375.1 uncultured Spirochaetales bacterium
CGTTGACGGAAAACCCCTTTAACCGGAAATCAACAATATTGGCAGCAGTAGACAATCTATACAAGACGCCGGAACTCCCGGTACTGCTCGGCGGCCTGCTCCTCGAACATCGCCCGGCCGGTGAGCGTCCGGCAGCCTGCCGCCTCCGCCCGGCCGAGGAAGCGGGTCCACTCCGGCGTGTAGATGATGTCGCATACTGTCTCGTCTCCCCGGAACCGGTAGGACGGAAGGGGATCCCCTCCCTCGTTGGGGTGCATGCCCACGCTCGTCGTCTGGACGATTACCTCCCGGTGCGACTCGAGAAGCTCCATGGCGCTCTCATCCAGACCGCCCGCAGTGATTGTCGCACCGCCGCGGCGGGCGGACCGGAGCTCTTCCGCGAGCGCCCGGGCGCGTGCCTCGGTCCGGTTCAGCACGCAGACCGATGCGCCTGCCGAAAGCAGGGCGAAGACCACGCCGCGCGCTGCGCCGCCCGCGCCGACGACGGCGGCACGGCTTCCTTCGAGGTCGTTCCGGCCGGTTGCGGCGAGCAGCGGACCGAGAAAGCCCGGCACATCGGTATTCCTGCCGTGCCAGCCGCCCGGATGCCGGAGAATCGTATTGCACGCACCGATCCTTCCCACCGCCTCATCGCTCGAGGCAAGGTAGGGGATTACCGCCGCCTTATGCGGAATGGTAACCGAAGCGCCGCGAATGCCGAGATGGTCGGCAAGCGCGAAGAAGTCCTCTACCAGATCCACCTGCACCGGGAGGTAGACCGCATCGAGCCCGTCCTCCCGGAAACGCGCGTTGTGATAGTGCGGCGACCGCGAGTGCATGACGGGATTCCCGATCACGCAGAAAAGCGCAGTATCCGCCGAAAGCCTACGGTAGCGGTAGAGCGTATCGAGAGTCCCGGCATCGACCTGTCCGGGCGGAACCGGACGCCCTGGTGCCGGGCAACAGGTGAGCATCGATCCGAGCCGGCCGGCAAGGACGCCGGATGCGAATCCGTAGTCACCCGACCCACGGATGATGCGGGGGCGCGAACCGAGCAGCTCCTGGATCCTGCAGAGCCGCAGAAGCTCGCGCGTTGTGTTTATCTTCACCGCGACGCTCAGAATCTCCGAGGGCGCCCGGGCCATGCGTGCAAGCCGCTCTTCGAGATCATCGGGAAACGCGTCAGGGAGGTGAAGAGAGCGGATCACCCGGGTCCCCGCCTCAGCTGCCGCCTCGCGAAGGCCGGGCGGATTGAAGTCCTCTTCCAGGTCGATCGCGAACCAGCCGTTGGCGACATTGCCGACGGCG
>CAZNYW010000114.1:1387-8424 GCA_964577375.1 uncultured Spirochaetales bacterium
GAGGAGATCGGCCCGCAGCTCGAGCGCGTCTATGTGGGGGAGATTTGCGCGGACGTCGGCGACCGCTTCATCGAGAGTGGGAGCCGCCAGGCTCAGGCAGATCATCAGAAATCGCTCCGGTAGATGTAGACATCGCTGATCCGGTCGGCCGTGAAGAAGAGCCTGGCGCGCACGGGAAATCCGCGGTCGGCAAGCTGGAAGATCTCCCAGTCGTCCCTGGATGTCACCGGCTTCCCGAGAACGCGCTCAGCGTCGGTCCGGCTGTCACCCATGGAGAGGTTGAGAAACGACCCTTCGAAGTTCCGGTCGAAACGGATCTGCCACACGCGGTCATCGTACCAGTAGAGATAGAGATGGGTCGAGTAAAAAAAAACCACGTCGTCCTGCCACGGCTGGTCGCCGCGGATGGGATAGATGTGGCTTGGTGCGCCGAAGGTCTGCAGAGCCTGGGCGAGCTGCATCCCGAGGAGCTCAGGGCCCCGGGGCGGGGCGGCGTTTTGCTGCGGTGCAACGGACTGAGCACACGCCGCGGACGCGGCGAGCAGCGACAGAACTGCGGCAGCGAGAAGCACCCGCATTACACGGTGCCGTGCTCGTCGGCGACCTCGACGACGGCAACCGGTTCGAGGTTGTCGTCGACGTCCAGGGATTCCGCGGCTTCCGGCGGCGAATACTGCGGGGCATTGTGGGCATCGGCCTCTGAAAGTGGAAGCCGGCCGCCGCTCATGAGATAGGAGCGGAAATTGCCGCTCTCGACCGGCTTCGAGAAGTAGTAACCCTGAATGGCGTTACAGCCTTCGCGGAACAGCAGA
Organism: uncultured Spirochaetales bacterium; assembly: GCA_964577375.1. Classification (GTDB taxonomy): domain Bacteria; phylum Spirochaetota; class Spirochaetia; order DSM-27196; family DATKUC01; genus DATKUC01. The sequence continues at coordinate 2,200 of CAZNYW010000114.1, forward strand.
TCAGTCTGCTCCTTCGTTTCGACCCCTTCGGCGAGACAATCGATCCGGATGGTGTGTACCAGTGAGATGATGCCCTTCACGATCTCCTGATTCGGAACGCTCTTGTGCACATCGTCAATGAAGGACTTGTCGATCTTCACCATGTCGATGGGCAGCTTGCGCAGATAGTTCAGCGAGGAGTACCCGGTACCGAAATCGTCGATCGAGAGCCGGACACCGATCTTTTTGAGCTCAACCATCTTCTCGATCGCATCATCCGGGTCGTCCATGACCATGCTTTCGGTCAGCTCGAGCTTCAGATGCCGCCCCTCGAGACCGAGGGCCTGAAGAATTCCGGTTATCCGGCCCACCAGGTCGCGCTGTTTGAACTGGTGCGGGGAGAGGTTGACCGAGATGTACAGATCGGGGAAACCGATCTGGTGCCAGACGGTGAGCTCGCGGCAGGCGTTGTAGAGAATCCACTGGCCCAGAATGCGAATGTCGCCGGTCTGTTCTGCAATCGGGATGAAGATCGAAGGGGGGACTTTGCCGAGCGTCGGGTGATGCCAGCGCATCAGCGCTTCCGCGCCGATGATACGGCCCTCCTGGTTGACGAACGGCTGGTAGTTGATCTGAAACTGCTCGAAGCTGGTCTCCACCGCGGTGGCGAGCTCGACTTCGATCATCTCGCGCTCACGGTGCTGACGCCCCATGCCCTCGTCGTACAGGACATAGGGCCGGTCGAGCTGCTCGCAGCCGTTCAGGGCGATGTCGGCGTTTCCGAGCAGCTCGTCGCGGCTGCGGCCGTGCAGCGGATAGACTGCGACCCCGAGATAGCAGCCGAAAATGATATCGTCCGCGGGCTCCTCCTGCGGCCGGGAAACCTCCTCGGAAATCTTCTCACAGATCAGCTCGACCGCGTCCAGGTTCGGCATGTTGTTGAGTATTATGTGAAACTCGTCGAGCCGGTCGGACTGGAAGAGATTGTCGCCGATGATCTCCTTGATGCGCGCGGTGGTGCGAAAGAGGAGAATCTTGTTGCGGTCGCGGCTGTTCTTTATCCGGGCGTAGCGCTTGTCCAGCCGCACCACGCCGACGGCCATCATCCGGTGCGAATTCGACTCCTTCGAAAGTGTCCGGAATCGATCGTCGACTCTGCGGTCAAAAACGCGCCGGATAGGGAGTCCCGTGTAGGGATCGTGATTAACCAGATCCTGCAGCTCGCGCTGCTTCTCCTCGAGAAAATCCATCTGTCGTCGAAGCCGCAGCACGGTCTCTCGAAGACTCTGGTTCTTCACCGCGTAAGAGTGGAGTTTTCGCCTTTCGTCGTTTGTCCCCGGATTCGGAGTGGACAAGTTCTCCGTATCTTCCAAAATGTAGAGCTCCTGGCTGGACCTGCAGACGGAAGATACTATAACTCATAGCCCGCCGCATCACAAGGGAGTTGGGGTGAGCGGCGGCCACGCCGTCCGGCGTTGCCGCCCCCCCGCCGCAGCCTACTTCGCGTAGACCGGCCGCGGCTTGTAGTGTGTGTGCAAATACTTGTGGCTCTTTTCCGACAGCGGCGCGTCGAGAAAATCGGCATACAGCTTCTGCACTGCGGGATTCTCATGACTGAGGCGAATGGCGCTTGCAGCATCGTCAGCATAGATTCCGGCAATTCGCTGCTTCCGGATCTCGTCGGTCGAGCCGTAGGGCTGTCCGCCGCCGCCGATGCACCCGCCGCGGCACGCCATCACTTCGATGAAGTGGTAGGGCGTCTCCGTTCCCTCCCTGCGAGCTTCGCGTATACGCTCGAGCACCGAGGCGATGTTTCCCATCTGGTGAGCGACCGCAACCCGCACCTCGGTTCCATTGACATCCACTGCCGCCTCTTTCACGCCGTCGAGCCCACGGATGGACTTGAACTCGATCTCCTTGAGATTCTCGCCGGTGATGAGATTGTAGGCGGTCCGCAGCGCCGCCTCCATGACGCCGCCTGTCGCTCCGAATATGGTTCCCGCGCCGGTGTAGATGCCGAGCGGATCATCGGCCTGCTCGTCGGGCAGGTCGAGAAAGTCGATACCTGCCTGCTTGATCATGCGGGCAAGCTCCCGGGTGGTGAGCGAGACATCCATGTCCTGGCCGCCGGAGGAGAACATGTGCTCGTCACGGGTCAGCTCGTACTTCTTCGCGGTGCAGGGCATGATCGAAACCGAAAAGATATCCTCACGCTTGACGTCGATTTTTTTCGCGTAGTAGGTCTTGATCATCGCCGCCATCATCATCTGCGGGCTCTTCGCAGTGGAGAAGTTGTCGATCATGTCCGAATAGTACTTCTCCATGTAGTCCACCCACGCCGGACAGCAGCTCGTGATGAGCGGAATCTCTCCCTTGCCTTTGACGAGACGCTGAACGAGCTCGCTTGCCTCCTCCATTATGGTGAGATCTGCGGCAAAATTGGTATCGAAGATGGCATTGAATCCGAGCCGCCGGAGGGCGGCGTACATCTTGCCGGTACTGACGGTCCCGGGCGGCAGCCCGAACGCCTCACCAATTGCGACTCGTGTTGCCGGAGCTACCTGCACGACACAGTGCTTGCTCTCATCGCGCAGCGCACGCCACACCTTGCCGGTTTCGTCGTGCTCGTAGATGGCGCCGACCGGGCAGTGCGCCGAGCACTGGCCGCACTTGATGCAGGGCGTCTCGTTGAGCTTGACGTCGCCCGCCCCGGCAATGCGCACACCGTCGCCCCGGCCAATGAACTCGAGCGCCCACACGTTCTGCATTCCCTGGCACACCTTCACGCAGCGTCCGCAGAGGATGCACTTCTCGGGATTGAGGACGATCGCCGGGGTCGATTCGTCCACCGGCAGATCGCGAAGGTTCTTCTCGAAGGTGACCTCGCGAATGCCGAAGTCGGACGCGAGCTTCTGAAGCTCACATGTACCGTTTCGCGGACACTGCAGACAGTCGTTGGGGTGCGTCGAAAGGATGAGCTCGAGCACCGTACGGCGGACCTCGACGATCTCCGGATCGTGGGTGATGATTTCGAGGCCCTCGGAAACCGGCGTCGCACAGGCGCGCATCATCTTGGGGCTGCCCTTCACCTTGACCACGCACAGACCGCATGCCGCCCACGCCGGCAGGTCCGGATGGTAGCAGAGCGTTGGAATTTTCACCTGCACCCGGTGCGCGGCATCGAGTATCGTCGTCCCCTCGTCGACCTGGTGGGGAATCCCGTTTATTTTGACGTTTACCTTGTTCACGGCTTACTCCTCGTTGAACTCGACCTCATGCGCGCGTGACGGCGCCGAACTTGCAGACCGAATAGCACTCGCCGCATTTGATGCAGGCCGCGAGATCTATGACGTGCGGTTTTCGTTTTTCCCCGGTGATGGCGTCCGCCGGGCAGCGTCTCGCGCAGAGACCGCAACCGATGCACTTGTCTTCCAGAATCGAATAGACGACCAGTTCCTTGCACTTGCCGGCCGGGCACTTCCCCTGCTCGATGTGCGCGATGTACTCCTGTTCGAAGTACCTGACAGTCGAGAAGACCGGGTTCGGCGCGGTCTGGCCGAGCCCGCACAGGCTCGCTCGCTGCATGCCGTGACCGATTCTCTTCATCGTTTCCAGATCGTCCGCCACACCTTTGCCCTGCGTTATGCGGGTCAGGATGTTGTGGACCTTTCGCCCGCCGATCCGGCAGGGCGCGCACTTGCCGCAGGATTCGTCTATTGTGAATCCAAAATAGAATTTCGCAATATCAACCATGCAGTCGTCTTCGTCCATTATGATCATGCTGCCTGATCCCATTATGGATCCGAGCTGCTGCAGGTGCTCGTAGTCGATCGGTGTGTCGAGGAACTCTTCCGGAATCACGCCGCCGGAGGGCCCTCCGGTCTGGACCGCCTTGAACTTCTTTCCGTTGGGAATGCCGCCGCCGATGCTGTAGACAATGTCACGCAGCGAGGTGCCCATGGGAACCTCGACCAGACCCGAATTGTTTATCTTGCCCGTGAGGGCGAACACCTTGGTACCCTTGCTCTTGTCGGTTCCGATCTTCGCAAACCAGTTTCCGCCGCGCGTGAGAATGACCGGAATGTTGGCCCAGGTTTCCACGTTGTTGATTACGGTCGGCTTGTTCCAGAGACCTTTGACCGCCGGGAAAGGCGGCCGCGGTTTCGGCATGCCCCGCTCGCCCTCGACCGAGGCAAGCAGCGCAGTCTCCTCGCCGCACACAAAGGCGCCGGCTCCGAGCCTGATTTCGATATCGAAGTCGAACCCGCTTCCGAGTATGTCCTTTCCGAGAAGCCCGGCCTCTTTTGCCTGCCGGATTGCCACCTCGAGCCGGTGGATGGCAAGCGGATACTCGGCGCGGACGTAGATGATGCCCTGATGCGCTCCCACCGTGTGGCCGCAGATCATCATCCCTTCTATTACGCTGTGCGGGTCGCCTTCGAGCACGCTGCGGTCCATGTAGGCGCCGGGATCGCCCTCGTCGGCGTTGCAGACGATGTACTTCGGCTCGTCGTTCACCTGGATGGAGAAGGTCCACTTCATCCAAGTCGGGAATCCCGCTCCGCCGCGGCCGCGAAGCCCGGCGGTCTTGAGCTCATCGAGTACGTCCTGAGGCTTCATCTGGAAGAGCACCTTCTCCAGCGCCGAGTAGCCGTCCCTCGCGATGTACTCGCCGATGTCCTCCGGGTTGATCACACCGCAGTTGCGCAGGACGATTCGGAACTGTTTTTGATAGAAGGAGATGTCGTCGACCTTCGCGTGTTGCTTGCTTTCGCTCTCTTTGTAGCGGAGACGCTCCACCACGCGGCCCTTCACGATGTGCTCGGAAACAAGCTCTGCAGCATCCTCCGGCCTGACCTCGACGTAGAACGCCTCTTCGGGAAGGATCTTTACGATGGGGCCTTTCTCGCAGAAGCCGAAACAGCCGGTCTTGACCACCTGAACGTCGGCGGAGAGACCGCGTGACTCGACCTCGTGGACCAGGTTCCGGTAGATTTCGTCCGACCTGTTTGAGACACAGCCGGTTCCGCCGCAGACCAGGATGTAGTTTTTGTAAGCCATTATTTCCTCCGGGGTGACGTCCGCTTCAGCGATTGTCGACGATGTCCGCGGCCGGACGGTCAAAAATGTGGTCCGAAAGGAGCACTTTTCCAATGATGTGCTTCTGCACGATCTCACGCGCGACTGCGGCGTCCACGTTGCCGTAGATTACGGTCGGCATGTCCGGCGTGGAGACCTCGACGGTTGGTTCGGCAAAATCGAGGCCAAGGCTCCCGGTCTGACGGACGGATACGTTCGACAGGCCCCGCTCCTCGAGCTCCGAAAGGAAGGCCGCGAGCGTGTCCTTCGCACCTGCCGCGATACCGCTTGTTCCCATTCCGACGACAACCTGTATGGTCTTGTTCTCCGGATCGCGCATGTCCATCTGCCGTTTTCTTTCGGCGCGCAGTTTTTTCAGCTCTTCGAGCGTCATCTTCCCCATCATTCCCTCCGTTAGCAGAAAAGCTCGCTTGCCTCCTGCGAGGCTATGAAATCGCGCAGCAGTCCGATGCTTGCCACGCTGTCGAGATCGCCGAGAGCGTCGGCCAGCTCACTGCGGCGAAGCACGTAGGAGCACTCGTTCCCGGCCGGATTGGTGCGGCGCCGGTATATCGTCAGCTCGTAGTCCGAATCGAAGGTGAAGAGCTGAACCATCGTCCACACAAGGTCTCCGAGCGGCGGCGTGTCAACGTGCTCGAGATTGAACCGGAACCAGACGGTGGTACCCGCCTCGGCGCAGTCCTCCGACGCCTTGCGGGAATCGATCCGCCAGTCGCCGCCGGTCTGCGACAGAAGCTGGGTGAGAAACGGCACCCCAAGCCCCACCCTGCGGCCGGGATGCTTCCGACCGTCGGTGAAAAACGGATCCTGCAGGCGCGAAAGCTCAGAAGGCTCCATGCCTCGGCCGGTATCGGCCACCGTCACCGAAAGGGAGACGCCGGTCTGGTCGATCGAAAGCTCGGTGAGTTTCGAGCCTGCCTCGATCGCGTTCTGCGAAATGTCGAGCATGTAATCGCAGATCGTGTAGTGCACGGCAACCTCGCGGCGGTCGTCTTGAACGGACGGTCTTTCAGTTCTTCGCCGTCTGCTCTTCGCGGTGCTTCGCAAGAATTTCAGGCAGTTTCGCCTTTGTAACCTTTCCATACACCTCACCGCTGACCGTAATCACCGGTGCCAGACCGCAGCAGCCTACGCATCGCACCGCCT
>CAZNYW010000115.1:0-7755 GCA_964577375.1 uncultured Spirochaetales bacterium
AGGAGATTCTCTTTCCCTATACCCGCTTCTCGGTGGATTTTGCCGTCAGTCAGCGCCATCACTTCATCTTTCTCTACCAGCCGCTTCTCTTCCAGACCCAGACCGTTGCCCGGAGCGCCTTCACTATCGATGGCACCACCTTCGCGGCCGGTGTGCCGGTCGACGTCACCTACTCCTTTCCGTTCTGGAGGTTCAGTTACCTCTACGACTTCGTCCACACCGACAGGTGGACGGTGGGCGCCGGAGCGTCGGTGCAGCTTCGAAACGCCTCCATCCGCTTCGAGCAGGCCGACGGGTCGCAGCTCACCGTCAGCCAGAACCTCGGGATCGTGCCGATCCTCAAGCTCCATGCGCGATTTCAGACCGCCGGAGGATTCTTCGTGCAGTCGACAGTCGACGGTTTCTATGCGAGCTCGGCCTTCTTCAATGGCTCAACATCCCAGTTTGAAGGTTCGATCCTCGACGCGTCGCTTCAGACCGGTGTCGCGCTCGCGAAGGGCGCGGAAGCCTATCTCGGCGTGCGCTTCATCGGGGGCACGGCGAATGGTAATTCGAGCTATGCAGGCACCAACTGGACCGACAGCCAGAGCAGCTTCACCGACAACCGGCTCGCCACGCTCGCTGTGACACTCGGAGCGTCGATTCACTGATCCGGTGCTCGCGGCGCTGACGACATCGTCGCGATTCCACTATAATCAGCCTATGAACAACCAGCTCAACGGCCCGCTTGGCGGGCCGCTTAGCGGACCGCAGCGGCGCAAGCTGATGAAGCTTGCGCAGTCACTCGATCCTGTCGTAATGGTCGGGAAGGCGGGGGCGACGCCGGAGGTGACGGCCGCCTGCAATACGGCACTCGAGGCGCACGAGCTCATAAAGCTGCGCTTCCAGAGTCACAAGGAGCAGCGCCGCTCGATCGGGGAAAAGATGGCCGCGGAGACCGGTGCTGTACTGGTCCAGGTGATTGGAAATACTGCGGTGCTCTTCAGGCGCCATCCGGACGCGGAAAAGAGCCGGATTTCGCTTGAGTGAGAATATTCCCTACCGTATACTGACGGACATGAAAACCTTCACCTGCGCACGCCTACCGGAGCTCCGGTTTGGAGCCGGCGTCTTCGGTGAGCTTCCCGCGCTTCTTTCGCAGCTGAAATTCACTCGCATTGCCGTGGTAACGGGCGGACGCTCGTTTCGAGAAACACCCTACTGGACCGCCTTTCTCGGTGCGCTCGGGAACGCCGGGATCGAGGCCGTCGATTTTTCGATATCTCACGAACCCGATCCCGATTTCGTCAATGAGTCGACCCGTGCGGCCGTGGCGGCCGGATCACAGGCAGTGGTGGGCATCGGGGGCGGCAGTGCCATAGACGGCGGGAAAGCCGTTTCGGCGCTCGCGGGGATGGGAGGCAGAATCGAGGACTACCTCGAGGGCGTCGGGACGAAGAAGCCGGACGGGAGGAAGCTGCCCTTTTTCGCGGTGCCGACCACCGCGGGTACCGGTTCTGAGGCGACGAAGAACGCGGTGATAAGCCGCACCGGCGACGGTGGATTCAAGAAGTCGCTCCGGCACGTAGCTTTCGTGCCGGACGTCGCCATCGTCGATCCCGAGCTCAGCCTCCATTGTCCCGCCGATACGACCGCCGCGACCGGGCTCGATGCGGTCACCCAGCTCATCGAAGCCTACGTCTCCACCGGAGCAAACCCGGTCACCGACGCTCTTGCCGAGAGTGGCCTCGCAGCTGCGCGGCGCGGGTTCATTCCCTCGCTCGAAGGGAGCCGCGAAGGCTCGGACGCCGCCGGGGGTGAAGAGGCCTTTCTCGAAGCGCGGTCGCAGATGGCCTACGCGGCCTATCTCTCGGGAGTATGTCTCGCGACTGCCGGGCTGGGAATCGTTCACGGGGTGGCGAGCCCGATGGGGGCCCGCTATCCGGTGCCGCACGGCGTCGTCTGCGGAACGCTGCTTCCCGGCTCGATACGGGCGACGGTCGACAGGCTCAAAAACGTTGACGGCGACGCGACGCTCGAGAAGTACGGGGCGGCGGCGGTTCTGCTCGGCGTGGACGAGCAGATGCAACCGATCGAACGCTGCGAAGCAATCGTGGACCTTCTCGAGCGCTGGCTTGATGCGGCGCAGCTTCCCGGACTTTCGAAGTGGGGAATCGATGAGTCCGGCGCCCGTGAGATCGCCGCGGCCACCGGCGGAAAGACGCACCCGGCGGAGCTCGACGGGGACGATGTGGCGCGTCTCATTATCGACAGACTCTAAATACTGCAAACCCGGAGAACAGAATGCCCAGGTTCCTTTGCGTGTGCCTCAACCCGACGCTCCAGCGTACCTTCGTCCTCTCCTCGCTGCGCGAGAACGAGGTTAATCGAACTACCGAATACTATCTCGACGCGGCCGGCAAGGGGGTGAACGCGGCGAGGATAATCACCCAGCTCGGCGGCGACGCGATCCATCTCACGCATGCCGGGGGCCGCAACCGCGATCTCATCATCGAGCTTGCAAGCTCTACCGGAGTGGACATCCGCGCTGCTGAATCGAACAGCGAGATCCGCACCTGCTATACGCTGCTGAACCGGGATACGCACACCACCACCGAAATCGTCGAGGAGTCCGCTCGGGTGGGCGAGGGGACCGAGGCGCGCGCGTGGGAGATGTTCGTCGAGCTGATCGAAGAATGCGATGTTCTGATCATCGGAGGGACCAAATCAGCGGGTCTATCGGACGAGATCTATCCCAATATGACGCGCCACGCCAAAGAGCGAGGCAAAACCGTCGTGCTCGATCTCCGGGGCCGCGACCTCTTCAACTCGCTTCCGCATGGGCCCGACATCATCAAACCCAACCTTGCCGAGTTCGCTTCGTCATTTCTCCCGTCGGACACGCCGATGAGCGAACACACCACCGACCCGCAGCTGCTCGAGGCGGTATCTGCTCGAATGAAGGAAATTCATCGGACGCACGGCACTATTACCGTGCTCACCCGCGGCGGCAACGAGACGCTCTATCTCGACGGAGACGAGGTGCGTTCAGCGAAGCCTCCACGGCTCGAGCCGGTGAACACCATCGGCTGCGGCGACGCATTCACCGCAGGCTTTGTGCTGAGCTGGACCACCGGCGCAGGTATCGAGCAGGCGGTCGTGGAGGGCAACCGCGTGGCGGGCCTCAACGCCCGCCAGCTGCGTCCCGGAACAATCGTATAGGGGCCGGAGAGCCGGCGCCGGCGCTCTACTTCTCGTGCTCGTGGGTCAGCGTGAGGGTCGGCTGATTGCAGACCTCGTCGGGGCCGTAGTACTGGATCGCGCCGGGATAGACGTAGGAGGTCTTCACCGCCCAGGTCTCGCGGCTGCGATCGAAGGTTTTAAAGGGACTTCCCGCAAGCTCCACCAACGCCTTCTTGATCACCGGCTTCATGTGGCCGTGCCGCTGCTCGAGATTCATCATCATCGTAATGGGAATACCGCCCGCCTGCCACTCGGATGCCGGCTTTGCCAGGTTGCGCACCGATGCGATGTATCCGGTCAGCCCGTTGGCGATGAGGACGAAGGCGGTGTAGCCGAGCGAGTAGCAGTAATCGGCATCGAAATTGGACGGAAACGCGCACCGGCCCTCGTAGCCGAAGAAGTGGTTCTGGTGAGAGAACTTGCCCTTATAGGAGCCTTCGCGCTTCATCTCGGCGAGGCGGGATTCGACCATCTCGATCAGAAGCTTTTCGGTTTCGATCCGTGAAACCTGCACGTTGCCGTGCGGGTCGCGGTCCATCAGAAGCTGCCGCTGGATCTCGTTGGGAAGGCTCGAGAAGGCGTAGGAGGCGTCGCGGCCGAGCTTCTTGTTCGCCCATTCGGCCTGGGCCTCGAAGGTCCGCAGCGTCTCGAAGTGCGCGGCGTTCGCGGCAAGGATGTCGTTGAGCTCGGCGATGAGACGCTTCATTTCCGGTACGAACTCGATAAGTCCCTCGGGAATCAGAATGACGCCGAAGTTCTCGCCGTTTTCCGCGCGCTGCGCGATCACCCGTGTGATCTGGTCCACGATGTTGTCGAGGGTCTGCTGCTTCTCTTCCACCTCCTCGGAGATGATGCAGACGTTGGGACGGCACTGGAGCGCGCACTCGAGCGCGATGTGAGATGCCGACCTTCCCATCAGCTTGATGAAGTGCCAGTACTTCTTAGCTGAGTTGGCATCGCGCTCGATGTTGCCGATAAGCTCGGCATAAGTTTTCGTCGCCGTGTCGAACCCGAAGGAGGTTTCGATGAACTGGTTCTTCAGGTCGCCGTCGATCGTCTTGGGCACACCGATGACCTTCACCGCTTCACCTTTCTTCGCGAAGTACTCGCCCATGAGCGCCGCGTTGGTGTTCGAATCGTCCCCGCCGATGACTACCACCGCGTCCAGTTTCCGGCGCTTGCAGGTTGTGAGCACCTTCTCGAACTGTTCCTCGGTCTCGACCTTCGTGCGGCCGGAGCCGATCATGTCGAAGCCGCCGGTGTTGCGGTACTCGTCGGCAAACGCCGGGGTGATCTCGATCGCCTTGTCATCGAGCAGACCGGAAGGGCCACCGAGAAATCCGAAAAGTTTCGATGCCGCGTTTCCGGCGCGCAGACCGTCAAAGAGACCGCAGATAACGTTGTGCCCGCCCGGCGCCTGTCCGCCGGAAAGAATCACGCCGACGTTGACCGCGCGGTCGACCTTGAGGTCTCCCGCCGCGCTGCCTTTGACGAAGGTAGCTATCGGCATGCCGTAGGTCTTCTCGAAAAGCTGTTTCATCTCCGCCTGATTTTCCACCGACTCGGTGGGCTCTCCCATGGTGACGCCGATCTCTGTCAGCTTCGATCGGAGAATCGGCGGAAGCTTCGGCAAGTATCCGTGACGGGCGGTCTGCAGCGGGGATTTATCCATTATTGGTACTCCTTTCGGGTTTGGTCGATTTTAGCCGCGGAAGGGGGCGAGTTTCAAGTTGACGCGCCGTCAATGAACGATTCGCTGTGGCAACGTGCTATTGATCTATCGGGACGCGCCTGCCGTGGCGAACCACTGGCCTGTTCGAGTTCCTGCACCATCCGTCGGTCGAACCCGCCCGCATCACCCCTCCCTGGTTCGCCCGCGGAATCGGAATCTCGCTTACCGCTCGATCCCGTTCCGCACTGGCGCGGCGCGGCAGAAAAGTTCCCAGACCGCGTTGCCACGGCAAATTGACATCGCTTCTCGCGCTGGTGGGGGAATTCCCAATGTCCTGTTTCGGCCTTCCGGAAATTGATGGCTCTTGTCCGACATGGTGATGGGACTCACACCACGGCTACCGCACCTTCGGCCCGGATCGACAGCGGCGTGACGCTGCCTTTGCCGAAGATCGGCTCCATCACCGCAATGTACTGCGATTCGAGCTCTATCGGCACGTAGACCTGGGCGGTCCCCGCGAATCCTCCTCCGTGGACGCGCGCGGCTCCCGGCGCGCCGCCGGGGGCAGTCTGTGCCGGGCCGGCCGGTCCGAGGAGCCCGCGGAGAAAGAGGTCGGTGAGCGATATTGCCAGTGGGATTCCCTGTTCTTCCGGGGTCTGCGTCGAATAGCAGTTCTGCAGCAGGCGCCAGGAGGAGTCTGCCGATTCGCGGACGAGCGAGAGGTAGTGCGCGATGTCGTTTGCCCGAAGCGCCGATATCTGACGCTCGACCCGGTCGTTGTCGCCGTAGTAGTGGAGCGCTCGAAGGATGGCACGGTCACCGGACTTCTTGCGGAGCTCGGCGACCCGGCCGAGAACCGCCGGAAGCGTGGTGTCTCGCAGCACCTTCCCGCCGAAAAGCTTCGCCACGCCCTGCATCTCCGTGGTGACGCCGGCATATTCGGGTGTCAGATTGGCATGGCTTCCTCCGGTGTTCACTACCATCAGCCGGAATCCGGCATCCTCGAAGGAGTAGGTGACCTGCTCGATCACCGGTTTTGCGGGATCTGCAAAATCAATGGCAATTATGCCGCCGTAGGCGCAGGCGGTCTGGTCCATCAATCCGCACGGTTTTCCGAAGAACCGGTTTTCGGCAAACTGCCCGATGCGGGCGATGGTAACCGGATCGACCGACCCTTCGTTGTACAGATGGCTGAGTATCGAGCCGATGACTACCTCAATCGATGCAGAGGAGCTGAGGCCGGATCCGGGGAGCACTCTGCTTGCCATGCGCGCGTCGAATCCGCCCACCTTGAATCCGTAGTCGGCGAACCCGCGTGCGACCCCGCGGAGAAGCGCCGACGTGCTGCCCTCTTCCGAGGAGACCGGGTCGAGCTTGTCGACCGATGCTTCGAAGGGCGTGTCAAAGCCCTCCGAGTGGAGCACGATCCGGCCGTCGTCGCGGGGCGCCGCGATCGCTGCGCTGTCGAGGTGCACGCTCCCTGCGAGCACCCGCCCGTTGTCGTGGTCGGTGTGGTTGCCGCCGAGCTCGGTTCTACCGGGAGCGCTGACAACGGCGAGCGGCCGTTCCGCGCCGAAGCTCTTCACAAAACCTTCAATAAGCCCCTGATAGCGATCGCGCGCATCGTCGAGCCGGTCACTGCCGTAAAGTGATGTAAGCCGCTCGTCGAGCCGCCCCTCTCCGATCTCGCTTCTGAGCTGTTTCGCTGGTATCATCTGGAATCCGCTCCTTGTTGCCGGTAATGGACGAGACTCTGCGATCGGAGCCTTTCAGCCGAAGTCTCCGCCGTTATGTCGCGCTGAGGCATTGCCAGAAGCTCGTACCCTACCATGAACTTCCTTACCGTCGCCGAGCGCAGAAGCGGCGGCAGATAGCGCAGGTGCATCTGCCACTCCGGGTGGTCGGCGCCGTCGGTTGGCCGCTGGTGAATGCCCATGGAGTAGGGGAAGCTCGTGCGAAAGAGATTGTCGTAGATCACCCCGACCTGCCCGATGATGCGTGCAAGCGATTCGCGTTCTCCCGCGTCCAGAAGCTCGATCGAGGGGCGGTGCGCCCGGGGCAGGATCATCAGCTCGAACGGCCACACCGCCCAGAAGGGAACGAGCGCGACGAAATGATCGTTCTCGAGCACGATGCGCTCCCGCTTTCGCAGCTCGGCCGCGAGATAGGAGGTGAGCAGCGGTTTTCCGTGCTGCTCGAGATAGGCCTCCTGGTGCCGTCTCTCCTGTTCGGGAATGAGCGGTACGGTCTCGTTCGCCCAGATCTGGCAGTGCGGGTGCGGGTTCGAGCAGCCCATCATCGCACCGCGGTTTTCGAAGATCTGAACGTAGCCTATTTCCTCGCGGCTCCCGAGACCGGTGTACTCGGAAACCCAGGTGTCCACCACGCCGAGGATCGACTCCGGTCCCATCCGGGAGAGGGTGAGATCGTGCCGGGGGGAGAAACAGAGCACCTTGCAGACTCCCTTTTCGTTCGACGCGACGAAAAGCCCCTCCTGATCCACCTCACCGCTTGCCGTGTCGGGAAGAAGTGCCGAGAAATCGTTCACAAAGACGAAGGTCCCGGTATATTTCGGATTGACGGCTCCGCCGGCACGCCCGTTTCCCGGACAGAGGTAGCAGGACGGGTCGTATTCCGGAAGCGTTTCATCCGCGCTCTCTTCGGTCTGCCCCTGCCAGGGTCGCTGTGTCCGGTGGGGCGATACCAGAATCCATTCGCCCGTCAGCGGATTGTATCTGCGATGTGGTGCGTCCGTATGGAGCATACGCTTGCCTCGTTGTCTGTGTGGTCAGGGTGCACAGTACCATGGATGGCGGTCTCGGAAAAGGATGCCGCAGGGCGACTGTTCTCATTTTGGTGCG
>CAZNYW010000116.1:0-7554 GCA_964577375.1 uncultured Spirochaetales bacterium
ACCGCTGGTACCGACGATGCAGGCTGGAAACGCCTCGATCCGCGCCGCGCTGACGACCGTGCGCAGCGTGGCGGAGACCTCGACAGCCGCCTCCGACCTCGCCGCGCGTACGGCGGAGGTCGAGCAGCTGAAGGCCCAGGTGTCGACGCTCCAAAAGACTATCGGAGAACTACAGGGGACCATCGCGGATCAGAAGGCGCAAATTGCCCAACTCGAACGGGAAAACGGTGATCAGAACAGGCAGCTTCTCGCACTGCGGGGCCAGATCAATGGGCAATCTTCGCAGATCGACTCGCTCAAGTCCGACCTCTCCGCGCGAAGAGCGGAGCTCGACCAAAGGAACTCAGAAATCTCCCGCCTGGTATCTGCGGTGAAGCAGGGTCTCAAGTATCTCCGGCAAAGCACGAATACGGTGAAAAATCAGCAGACCGCGTCGGTGGGCAGCAGCGAGATTCTCGATCTGCTCGACACAAAGGTCAAAATCCGCGCCATCGCCGAGCTGTCGGACGCAAAGAGCCGTTTCCCCGACCTGTCGGCGCAGCTGAATGCCTTCTTCGATCGTTACGGCGCATACTTCGCGCAGCAGGAACGTGATTCAGTTCTGAAGCAGGTTGATGCGACGATAGGCACTCTGGAGAACAGGTTCGACGCAACGGTAGGGACCCTCCAGCGCGGGAACTGATTCTCTGTTAGGGCGAGGCGACGGCGAAGACCTCTTGAGAATACTTCGACTGGAGCGTGCCCTTTACCGCATAGACGCGGTACACGTAGAGAGTCTTGTCGGGAGATACGCTGTCAAAGTAAGTCGTAGTTGCAGGTACGAGGGTGGCAAGCGTGCCCCAGGCTCCCGTGCTGCCTGTTTTTCGCTCGACGACGACGTTGTCCGCACCGGACGTATTGTTCTGCCAGGTGAGCGTTATGCCAGAGACGGCCGCACTGATGCCCACGTTCGACGGTGCGGCCGGTATGATGTCGACCCTGGCCGATGTTGCAGCGACGGCTCCGGTAGAATCCTTCAGCTGGATGGTTGCCACAGAGGGGCCCACCGCTCCGATCGCATTGTAGACGCCGGTCGCAGAATTGATCGTTCCTGTCCCGCCGGGCACGACGCTGAAGGTGTAGCCCGGCGTTCCGCCCGACGCCGCAAAGGTGAAGCTGGTGTTCTCGGGGATCTTCACCGTCGTGGGGCTAATCGTGAGCGCGCCCGAGGCTACCACCGTGACGGTTGCATCGCTCGTCGTTCCTACGTTGTCCGTTACGCGAACGTAGCGGACCGATGTCGAGGACGGCGCGTGATAGGCGCCCGTGGCGCTATCTATGGATTCGCCTGCGACTGTCCCTCCGTATACGCTGTATGTATAGGGCGTTGCGCCGCCGGATGCGCCGAACTGATAACTGCCCGAGGCGCCAATGGTCAGGCTCGCCGGATTGATCCGAAGCTGGGAAGCCGCCACGATCGAGACTACGGCCTGAACGGTATCTCCCTTAAGTGCGTCCGTCAGCGTTACGGTGGCGCTTCCCGCTGTAGCCGGGGCGGTATAGACTCCGCTTATCGGATCCACCGCACCGCCGCCGGAACTCAAGCTGAATGAGTACTGTCCGCTGCCGCCTGAGCCCCTAAAATTGACCGTTGTGCCGACCAGAATTGCCGGTGCGGCTGGGCTGATAGCGAGCACACTCGAACCCGATGACCCCGACGATCCGGTTTGTGACTGCGAAAACTCGGAAAGCAGGCTGAACTTGTCGCAGCCTGCGAGGGTCAGCGTGAGAAGGGAAGAAAGTACGAACGTCCGAAGAACTGCACGAAACATGAACAAAGGCTCCTCTCCGCCGAATGATCGTGGAGTGTCCCTCACTATATCGCGCTGCGCCGCAGAATTCACTACAGAAGCCCTCACGTTACGGTTCGAAGACCAGACTTATTCCGGGGACCAGGCCCATAACCGGGCTTGACGGCTCAAATACCGTAAGGTAGCCAATGTCGGCGCTCAGGAGGAGGCGGGGACCAAGCCGCAGGCGCGCGCTGAGTGCACCTTCGGCGGAAATCAGTGTCTTTGCCAGGAGCTGCCCGCCGGAAACCTGCGCGGTCAACACCGCCGGGCCGCCGGTCAGCTTCAGAAAAACGCTTGCCGGCGAGTCCCCGCTGGTTCCGATCCGAAAGACCGGTCCTGCAGACATTACATAGACAGTACCCTGTACGGCATCGGATACCGGGAATATGCGGGTAGCGCCGATCTCGAGACCCGTGGACGCGACCGCGTGCAGCAGCGGAAACCGGTATTCGGCCGAGGCGTCGATGCGGATCCCGTACCGGAAAATATCGCTCGCAGTCCCCACCAGGAGCAGCGGTGCACCTCCGATCGAGAAGGTGAATCCTGACACCGCTCTTGTCTCCGGAACCGTCTGAGGTGCTGGTGGAGCGGTAGGTGTGGTTTGAGGCCGGGCAGGCGTGGGTGTCGTTGTAGGGGTCGGGGGCGATTCGGCTTTCGGAGCAGGCGACGCTGGCCGAGTGGCGGCAGGCGGTGCCACAGGCTCCGGCGCGCTCCGCGCAGCCGTCTGCGGTTCAGCTTGCGCTACCGTCTTCAGGTAATCCGCGACTGAAGAGGAGGTGAAAAACGTATGGAAGACTGCGGACAGCCGCGCATCGAGGTCGAGGTTTATTTCAAGCGAGACGGCGGTTTCGCCGATGGTCGATCCTCCGTCGACGCGTATAAGCGCCATTTTCAATTCGAGTCCGGCACTCTGTTCCTGGTAGGTGGCACGCAGCAGAACCGGTGCCCCCGCGTTCCGCGCGGCAGCCGTCAGATCTCCGGGAGCGCTCGATCCCTGAGCTCCCTCCCGGGTCACAGCCGTCAGGCCCGACCGTTCGGCTTCGAGCGCTGCCGTCCGGGAGACGATTGCGGCAAGCCGCGGGTCGCTCGAATTGCCGTTGACCGCGACGAGTATCCGCGTCTGCGCGAACCCCGCGCCGGCAACGAGAACGAGCGTGCAGAAGAAGACAGGCAATCGCGCCGAGGCCGCGAAGCGCCAAAAATTGCGCGCGACCACGCGCGGTTGCCTCTGGTAGGTACGGGATCGACTGATAGCCAACCTCACTCCGGCGCGGCGGAAGAGCTCGATTCTGCGACCGAATTGCCGCCCTTGCGGGCTACCGCCGCAACCGTTTCCTCAGCCCGTTCGAGCAGGGTTCGGGCATCATCGGCCTTTCCTGCCGATACCACCGATACGCTGACTGTTGCCTGAAGCTCTTCGTCGAAAGGATACAGTTCGACGGCACGACGCAGTTTTTCGGCCACGAGAGTGGCTCCCGCAACAGGAGTTTCGGGAACCAGCACGCCAAACGAGTCGTCTCCTATCCGTCCAATCAGGTCGGACTGGCGAACCGACGACCGGAGCAGCTTCGCGATCGACATAAGAAGGTAGTCGCCCGTGGCCTGGCCGTGTTTCCGGACCAGCCCACTGAACTGGTCGATATCCAGCAGGATAAGACTCAGAGGGCGACGGTATCTGATGCTCCGGTACAATTCTGTCGCCAGAGACTCGGTGAACCAGATTCGGGCGGGCAGGCCGGTCAGCTCGTCGACGAGCGGCGACGGCTGCACCTGGAAGCCGGCGCCGGCAGCGGTTGCAGTGGAGGCAGGACCCTTCTCGGCTGCATCGTCCGGACCTCCGGCGCCGGAACTCCCGGCGGCAGGCTCCGAGGTGCCCCGTCCCTTAACCAGGAACGACGCGATTGCGAACGCCAGCGAAAGGCCGAAGCCGCCAATCGAGAGCCAGTCGACCCCCGAACTGCCTTTCACTGCGCGGGCTATCAGGATGAACCAGGCGACAAGTGCAAGGAGAGAGAGAAGCAGGAGAAAAACTGTAAGTGCCAGTTCCTGCGGACCGGCTGAACCACGCCTACTCATCCTTTTTGCTCCTCACTCATGTCGGCAACATCGACACACCTGGTGAGCTCCTGGAGTCCGGTTATCTGTGAAGAGCAATACGTCAGTTGTTTACCGGAACGGCGATCCAGGTGTTATGCCAGGCGGTTTCGCCGTCGTATCGCCAGCTGCCGACGAGCCGCGAGCCATTGTCCGACGGCTTGAATGTGATTTCACCCGAGATGCGATAGTGCGTCGCCGTCTCCGGTATTACCCAGTCCGCGCGCAGAATGCCCGCGTCGCGGTCGATCTTTCCGATCATCCAGCCGGAACTGCCGCTGGAGGTGAAGACTCCCTGGACGTCTCCCTCGGCATCACTCACTTTGAGCGTCATCTTCCCGAAGGTCATGACGAAATTACCCGAGAAGGCGGAGGCGAGGTTGGCGACGCCGGGCACCGCCGGGTTTCCGCCCGTAGCGGAAACGGGAGTTGCGGAGGCGCCGTTGTCGGCCACAACTGCCGGGAGCGCCGGGAGATATCGCCGTGCGCCCACGAATCGTTCGCGGTAATACGCCTCTGCGAATGAGGAGACAATGACGCCGGTCTCAGGACCCTCGGAAGCGGCGTGAATGAACTGATCATGGCCGATGTAGACACCGACGTGCGATATGTATCCTTCGGTATTGAAGAAAACGAGGTCGCCGGGCCGGATCGACGAGGGGTCCACGGCGGTACCGGCGGCGTACTGCTCCTGCGTCGTCCGGGGAAGGTCTTTCCCGGCGCTTTCCCGGTAGATCCGGCATGTCAAGCCGGAGCAGTCGAAGCTGTTGGGACCGTTCGCGCCGTAGACGTAGGGCCGCCCGAGATAGGATCTGGCATCCTGCACCAGGTCCGTTCTCACCTGAGCAACGGTCTGTGCGCTGACCGCCTGGGCCGTCACCGTCCCGCCGAATCCGCAAAGGAGGACGGTCGATACGACAAACAATCCAAAAAACCGAATTCTGTGCACCGTCAAAAGCTACTCCTCTGCTTAGTATATCGGACAACTTTTGAAAATTCCGCATCCCGATGTCGCCTTGTCCCCACGGCGAAACGCCTGTTATAATCGCGACCATCTAAAGCTGTCGGGAGGAATTCCGATGAAGATGAGCCAGGTGGCGGTGCAATTGTACACCGTGCGCGATTTCCTCAAGACGCCAGCAGACGCGAAGCGGACTCTGCGCCGCATTCGCCAGATCGGCTACGAGTCGGTCCAGGTTTCGGGCGTCGGGGATGTCGAAGATGCCGACCTTGTGTGCATGCTGAAAGACGAAGGGCTTACGGTCTGTGTCATGCACGAAAAAGGAGATCTCATCCTCAAACATCCCGAGCGGGTGGGCGAGCGGCTCGAGCTGTTCGGCTGTTCGGACGTTGCCTACCCCTTCCCGGCGGATGTTCCCCTTGCCACCGCGGCGCAGGTGCGCACCTTTGTCCGGGCGCTCGGCCGCGCAGGAGAACGGCTGCATCGAGCGGGTAAGCTCCTGAGCTATCATAACCACGATCTTGAGTTCGTCCGGATCGGTCCCGACACGATTCTTGAAATCCTCTACCGTGACACCGATGCCAGGCACCTGCAGGCGGAGCTCGATACCTACTGGGTCCAGGCGGGCGGCGGCAGCCCGGAAGCGTGGATCCGGCGGCTCCGTAAGAGACTTCCGATTTTGCACATGAAGGATTACGGGGTTACCGCCGAGCGCCGGGCGGTATTTCGCGAGATCGGCGCCGGCAACCTCGACTGGAAGTCCATAGTGCGGGAAGCGGACCGGGCCGGCTGCAGGTGGTTCGTTGTCGAGCAGGACGCGAACTGGATCCGGAACGATCCGTTTCGGTCGCTGCGCGCGAGCTTCGAATACATTCAGGAATCACTGGTGACCGCCTGAGGGCGGACGGGGGCTGCCCTGTTCCATCCGGTTATCGACAGCTGGTTTTCCCGCACCTACGGCCGGCCGACTGACATCCAGTCGATGTCCTGGCCCCGCATTCGAGAGGGTGCGAACGTGCTGGTCTGCGCCGAAACCGGGAGCGGGAAAACTCTCACCGCCTTCCTCTGGGCGCTCGACCGGCTGCTTACCGGAGCCTGGGAAACGGGCTCGGTTTCGGTCCTCTACGTTTCACCGCTCAAGGCGCTCAACACCGACATCCGCCGGAATCTGCTCGAGCCGCTTCACGCCCTCCGCGAGGAGTTTCGGAATGCTGGGATTTCCGTCCCGGACATCCGCGTGCGAACAAGGAGCGGAGACACGCCGTCGGCCGAGCGCCAGGCGATGGTGCGGCGCCCGCCCGAAATATTCATCACCACCCCCGAAAGTCTCAACCTGATACTCGCGTCGCCGCGGGCGCGGTTCATGCTTTCGGCGGTGAAGGTGGTCATCCTCGACGAGATTCACGCCGTTATCGGATCAAAGCGCGGAACTCACCTGATTACCGCCGTGGACCGCCTGGTCCGCGATGCCGGTGACTTTCAGCGCATCGGGCTCTCGGCCACGTTACGGCCTCTCTCGGTCGCTGCGGCATTTCTCGGAGGATACCGGCTCGAGGCCGCGGCGTCCGGCGATGGAGAGCCGGTCTACCGGCCGCGCGCGGTGGAGGTGATCGAGGCCCCGCATTCCAAGATTCTTGACATCAGCGTCCGTCACCCCTGGTCGCTCCTGGAAGAGGCGGCAGGCAGGGAGCCGGCACCGGCCCTGCCGGATCAGGACACATGGTGGGAGACGGTCGCGGAATCCTTCAAAGCAGTTATCGCCCGCAACAGAACCACCCTGATCTTCACCAACAACAGGCGTCACGCCGAAAAGATCACCCTGCTTGTAAATCGCGACCAGCCGGAAGAGCTGGTTTACTCGCATCACGGCTCACTTTCCCGGGAGTTGCGCGCGTTCGTGGAGGGGGAGCTCAAGGCTGGCCGCCTGCGGGGAATCGTTGCCACGAGCTCGCTCGAGCTTGGTATCGACATTGGGGAGCTCGACGAGGTTGTGCTCGCGGGGACTCCGGGTACGGTATCGTCGGCGATTCAGCGGATCGGCCGGGCCGGGCACCAGGTAGGAGAGAGGAGCAGGGGGACCTTCGTGCCGATTCACGCGCGCGATTTTCTCTTTTCGGCGGTTATGGCTCGAGCGGCGTCGGATCGGGCTATCGAGGAGCTTCACCCGCCCGAGGCGCCTCTCGACCTGCTCGCGCAGCTTCTTCTTTCGCTGACACTCGACGAAGCGTGGAAGATCGATGACATGTTCCGCTTCGTGCGGACGAGCTATCCCTTCCACGGCCTCACGCGGCGCCAGTTCGATCTGGTCCTCGAGATGCTCCGCGGCCGGTACGCCGATACGCGGATCCGCGAGCTTGCTCCGCGGATCCGGTTCGACGCGGTCACCGGTACGGTGCGGGCTTCAGACGGAGTCCGGATGCTCCTCTACCGTTCAGGCGGTACCATTCCGGACCGTGGCTCCTACGACATGCGCCTCGCCGGCTCCGGGGACGGCTCCGTGGAGGGTCGCGGCGCAGCCGGCAGAATCGGTGAGCTCGACGAGGAGTTTGTCTGGGAGCGGAGGCCGGGCGAGATCTTCTCGATGGGCGCCCAGGCGTGGAAGATACTGCGAATCGGGGACCGCGACGTGGAGGTCGCCCCCGCGGGCAACAGGGCCAACGCGATCCC
>CAZNYW010000117.1:0-4345 GCA_964577375.1 uncultured Spirochaetales bacterium
TTCCGGCGCGCGTCCACACCTCCTGTAGCGGCGAAAGGGCGCCCGCGCTATAATCGGGGGCGAGACAAATTCAGAGAAAGGGGCCCCGAATGCCGCGCGTAACAGACCGGCTCCGCGCCGGAGGCAAGCTTGCACTTCTCACCCTTGCACTGATCGCTGCCGCGGTCGCCACTCCTGCGACGGTCTTCGCGCAGGTCATCACCGATCCCAATGATCAGATCTATGCCGATATCGACCGCTGGTACAACGCGGGCTACATCGACCGCATGCCTCCGCTTCGTCCCTATCCGCTGCAGGTAATGAAGGAGCTTCTTTCGCAGGTGGAGCATCGTGGAACGGCTCAGGACCGGAACCGGGCGGAGGAGTATCTTTCAGAAATATCGGGCAGCTTCAAGATACATCCGTCGGTCGAGCAGGTGGTCCGCGTAAGCGCCCCGGGGGGCGGGGCAGCGGGGTCCACCGACACCTACAGCCAGACCTCGTTCGGTCTTTCGATCGCCGCTGCGCCGATGGACCTTCTCTCAATCGCCGGCCGGCTTCAGATCTCGCTCCTGAGCAATTCGCCAACCGTGGGGCTGCCCGCCGGCACCTATCCGTCACTCGACTATCTTTCCGACTGGGCGGATATTCCCTTTTTCGGTGGGGCGACCCTTGCGGTGCGGCAGGGCCTCACCACCGACGTGACCGTCGGCGTTCCCGATCTCTACTTCCAGAGCGGCATGCTCAGGACCGACTACGGGCCGATCTTCGGCAACGGGATCGTCTTCGGCGGCCAGTCGCGACCCACTCCCCGTTTCACGCTGCACTGGGCCGGCAAGTACGTCGCGCTCGACATCCTCTACCTCGAGCTCACCGCGACCGACTCCTCCGGAAGCGGCGCCTACCCTGGAAAGCATCTGAGCTTCCATTCGGCACACTTCTACCCGACAGACTGGCTCACCCTCTCCGCCTTTGAAACCGCGGTCTGGGGCGAGCGGTTCGATCTCTCCTATTTCGTGCCCCTTTCGGAGTTCTACCTGACCCAGGGGCTCGGGGGATTTTCCGACAATTCGATCGTCGGCCTTTCTGCGCACGCGCGTCTTCCCCACAACACGGGCATTTCCGGCGTGCTCTACATCGACGACCTCAATTTCAATCAGGTGGTCCGACTGAATTTCAACACGAAATGGAAGCTTGCCTACGAGCTGAAGGCGAACTGGACGCCGATGTGGAACGTGTTCAAGGAGCTCACCCTCGACTACACCGCGGTGATGCCCTACATGTATACACACATCGGCAGCGGAGCTAATACCCCCAATTTCAGCAACTACACAAACGCCGGACTCAACCTCGGCCCGGCGCTCGATCCTGACTCGGACAGGCTCACGCTCACCGCATCATTCGTTCCGCTTCCGAAGCTCAACGTCGACGCGATGTTCCGCTTCATCCGGCATGGAAATCCGCTTGCCGACGTAAACGGCCATACGGGAGACCTGTTCGACCCCGGATACAACCCCGGCTACGCCTTTCAGACGAGCACCCCATTCCTCTCGCAGAGCATCCTCGAAAAGACGCTGCAGCTCGGTCTGAGCGCGGACTACCGGTTCGGCCGGGTCGAGGCGAAGCTCTCGTATATGTATCAGTACATATGGAATGTGGGGCTCGCAGCGGGAGTGAACGCGGGCAATCACCTTATAGGGATCAGCCTCGGATACTCGTACTGAGCATCGAATTTCATGACATAGTCTGCAATCACTTCGGTTCCGTTGCGGATGGGCATCTCCTGGATGCTCTTGTCCAGGAGCGCGAGCTTTTCGGGGTTGCTGATCAGCATATCGACGCGGTCGGCCAGGGCGTCGGGGTCGGTCACGAAGTAGCCGAGCCTGTTCTTCACGACGAACTCCATGTTTCCGCGCTCCTGTCCGTAAATGTACTTGGTGATGATGAGCGGCTTGCCGAGGATGAGCGTTTCGAGCACGGTAGCCGGTCCCGCCTTGGTCACCACCAGGTCTGCCATGTTCATCAGCTCGTAGAGAAAGTCGACAAAGCCGTAGACCTTCGTTGCGTGCTCGGGAAAGCGCGCCGCGATGCGCTCGGCTGCCCGCTTGAGCTCGACATTCTTCCCGCAGACGAAGGCGATTTCCACATCGGTCCGCCGCTTGCGAATCGCCTTGAGAAACAGCCGTCCCTGCGGCAGCCCTTCACCTCCACCTACCATCAGGAGAAGCCGCTTGTCGGGATCGAATCCGTACTGCAGCTTGAGCTCGCGCACCCGCTCGGGCTCGAGGATCGTGTTGTATTTCCGGTTGAGCACCGGCGGCAGGATCCGCACCAGCCCAGAGGGGTAGCCGTACCGCAGGCAGGCAGTCTGTTTCGCCATGCTCGAGAAGACCACCACCGGCATGAACTGGCGGAAAAACCAGATGGGGTGAACCGTAAAGGGGTCGGTTACGACGGTCAGAGCGGGGAAGGGCTTCTTCCGGCGTTTGATGATGCGGGCGATCGAGCGGATCAGCAGAAAGTGAAGGACGACCACGCGGGTAATCTGCTTCTCCTCGATGAAGCGCTCGATATGCTTCCAGCTGTGGTTGGTCATAGGCGCGGTCTGCAGGTGCATGACCAGCGGGAGGCGGGTCATTTCGTAGAGACCTGTCCAGAGGAGGGGATAGCGCGAGGACATGTACATATAGCCCTTCTCTACCACCGAACGCTGGAACTTGTCTCCCTGCGGAATGCCGTCGAGCAGGTAGACTTCGACATCGTCCGGGCCGTAGTGCTCCCGGATCGAGTCGGCAAGCGCCCGCGCAGCCGAGATGTGGCCTCCGCCCGTTGAAAGGTAGAGGAAAAGGATGCGCTCTTTCGGATGTCTGCCGTTGTTGTCGGACACGTCTGCTCCACCTGTAATGCTTGAGCCAAACGGCCGCGTGAGAGGTCTCACGCTCTCCGCCGGTCTGGCCATGGCGGGGAGAATGACCGTTCGCCTATCCCTATAGTTCCATCATACCGCCGAAACGGGCTTTCGTCCAACTTTGGCGCGCTCGCGCCCGGCAGGCGCGGTGCAGCGATTGCTCAGCTGCCTTCGCGCATCGATTCGATCGTCTTGAGCATTCGATACAGGACGGTGTTCACCGGCACATCGACGTCGTACCTGCGGCCCATTTCGACGATCGCGCCGGCGAAGAGGTCCACCTCGGTGCGGCGGCCTGCCTCGACGTCCTGGAGCATCGACGTTTTTCCTCCGGGCAGAAGCGTTGAAAGGGTCCTGTCCCACTGGTCGATGTCCTGTTCCGACAGGCCGATGTCCGCTTTCTTCGAAAGCTCGACCACCTCGCGCATGGCGGAGCGCATCAGCGAGCGCGCCTCCTCGTTCTTCTGGAACACGCCGTAGGTCGCGCGGAGGATAGCCGAAGGCTGGTTTATGCCGACGTTTATCATGAACTTCCACCAGAGCGTTCGTTCGATATCGGCGGACACGGTGCAGGGTATGCTGCAGCGTTCGAAAAAGGCGCGGACCGCCGAGACTGCGGCGCGCTGCGGGTGGTCGTCCGGTTTCTGTCCCTCGGATCCGACGGCCGGGTTGAGGCCGAAGTGGATGTTGCCCCTGTTGGCATAGTCGACGCGGCCGCGGTCGCGCACTGCGTCGATGCCGAGTATCATCGCCGGAAGGACGTGCTCGTGGCCGAACCGGCTCCCGATGATCTCTTCGCTCGTGATGCCGTTCATGAGCGACACGACAAGGGTGTCCGGACCGACGAGCGGCGCTGCGGGCGCGAGCGCCTCTTCGAGGTTGTAGGATTTGGTTGCAACGATGATGAGGTCAGGCGCGGCGTCGAAGCGGCCCGGCTCTTTGACGGCGAAATCATACCGTTTGCCGTTGACGGTAAAACCCGAGGCTGCGTACCGGGCGGCGCGCTCCCCGTCGGCCGCTATGGTTACGAGAGACGCGTCGGTATCGTAGATCATCGATGCAATCGCCGCTCCTACCGCGCCGGCGCCGATGATCGCCGCACTTCGGATCTCGGATGCTTTCACAGGTGTCTCCTTTCAGGATGATTCTCCCCGCCTCGGCTCCCGCGTGCAACCCCTCGCACCGCGGGGTTGAATCGCCGCGGACAATCGGGAGTAGTAGCTATCGCAGGAGGGCGTCATGGCGGAACGGGAAGCGGTGCGCGGGGTGGCGCGGGCGGTGGGAACGCTGGTGGAGGCGATGTCGGTCGAGCTCGTGGACCTCTACCTCGAGCTTCTGTGCCGGGGCGAGCGGGAGATATCGCGGGCGGTGCTCGAGATCGTCGTCCACTTTGGCGAGGCGGGCAGGAAAGTCGCGCTGCCGCACGTCTGCAGGTGCGGCGGTCCAGTCACCTGCGCG
>CAZNYW010000117.1:4445-7321 GCA_964577375.1 uncultured Spirochaetales bacterium
GAAGAGGGCTACGGCGAATACGATCCCGGCCTGGTCTTCACCATCGGCAAGGAAAAACTCCCGCAGGACCAGCCGCTTGAAGAGGGAATGCAGTTTCAGGCGCAGACCCCTGCAGGGCCGCGCGTGCTGACGCTCACCGACATTTCAGACACTGAAGCGACGCTCGATGCGAATCATCCGCTTGCCGGACAGAACCTGCATTTCGAAGTCTGGGTGCGCGAGGTCCGGGAGGCCACGAGCGCCGAGCTCGAGCACGGCCACAGCCACGACGGCGACGATCACCACTAGGGACGGGTTGACATGAACCGGCGGTTCGTGTAGCGTCTCGACATCCCCACATAATCGAGAAATCCTCCTTCAGCCCTTGATAAACCGCACCGAAGCTGTATAATGTTCAGAGTTTGAACATTCCGTAGGCTATCGTCTTCCCGGGAGCCAGTTTCGGCGGCACCGTGAGAAACGTGCGGATCATGCAGACGGGTCGGCCAACGCAGCGTGACGCATCATGCGTCATGCACGCGGGACGGACCCCGGTCTGCGCGCACCTCTCACGGCCCCTTCAATCAAGCCCACCATGTCCGATCTCGCCGACACCACAAACGACAAAGAGCTCGAGCTTCTCGCCCATATCTCGGAGCGCGCCGGGAGCGACGGTCACGTCCACCAGCGCGATCTCGCACGGGTAATCGGCATGTCGCTCGGGATGACGAACGCGATCGTGAAGCGGCTCGCACGGAAGGGCTACCTCACCATCCGCAAGGTAAACAACCGCAACATCGCCTACGCGGTCACCCCGGAGGGCGTGGACGCGATAGCGAAGCGGAGCTACCGCTACCTCAGGCGAACGGTCAAAAACATCGTACTATATAAGCAGGCGATCGAAGAGCTCGTGATCGACGCGAAGCGCAGCGGGCACCATCGGGTGGTGCTCGCGGGCGAAAGCGACCTTGCCTTCATCGTCGAGCACCTCTGCAGCAAGCACGGACTCGAGTTCGCACAGACCGGAGCCGACGGCGGCAGCGACGGGGCGTTCACCCTCTACGGCGAAGCTGTTGCGAGCGTAGAGGATGGCGACTGCTGCACGGGCCGCGCCTACCTGAGCGAGGTCCTCGCTGCAAGGATGTAGCGGGCGGGTCTTGATTATGCAAAGTGATGCCGAAAAGATAGCACGCATTGCCGAAAGGCTCACTCGTGATCGTGCCAGGGCTCGAAAACGGCTCGCCGTGCGGATCGACGAGGCCCACGGTGAGGCGCGCAGGCTCGCTTCAGCCTTCACCGCCGAATGCGGTGTGCAACAGGTGATTCTCTTTGGATCGCTCGCCGAAGGCAGGGTGCGCTCAGAATCCTTCGATATCGATCTCGCTGTATCAGGCGGCGACCTCATAGAGTGCATTCTTCTGTCGGAGAAGAGCTCCTTCAAGGTCGATGTCGTCGACCTGAAGCTGTTGCCGGAATCTACGCGACGCGCAATCCGGGAACACGGAGTAGTCCTGTATGGAGCCGAGTGATCGCGACATTGATAGGCTGATCGGGGAGCTTACGGCCGAAATGCTGCTCATTGACGAGCTCGCCGACAAGAACCTGTCGGCGAAGCAGCGAATAGATGCCGGCGCGCGCGAGGAGATCGATTGGGTCTGGCTCGGCTACACGATTCACAATTTGTACAACGCGATCGAGAACTACTGCCTTCGTGTGGCAAAGTTCTTCGAGAACAGTCTTGATCAGAGGACGTGGCACAGCGATCTTATCAACAGAATGCAGATCGAGATACCGAACCTTCGGCCGGCCCTGCTCGACCGTGAGACCGGGCGGTTACTCGACGAGCTTCGGGCATTCCGTCATGTTTTTAGAAATGTCTACCGCTCATCGCTGGATTCCGAACGGCTCGCGCTCACCCAATCGCGGGTCGGAGGCGCGGTGAGCCAGTTTGGCACCGCGCACGCTGCGTTTCTCCAGTTTCTGGAGGATTTGAAGCGCCGCATTGACGGGTGACCGATTCTGGCGGCGGCGCATCCGTCCGCGCCGCGCCGGGAAGTATCCGAACGACAGCTGGGAAGGAGAATTGTAATGTCGACAACAGTTGAAACAAGAACGGCGCGAGCGCTCAAAGAGGGCGCCGATTTCAGGGTAAAGGACCTCGGCCTCGCCGATTACGGCAGGAAGGCGATCGAAATGGCCGAAAAGGAGATGCCGGGCCTCATGGCAACGCGCGCCAAGTACGGCCCCGAGAAGCCGCTTTCGGGCGTGCGGATCACCGGAAGTCTCCATATGACGATCGAAACCGCCGTGCTCATCGAAACGCTTGCCGAGCTCGGCGCCGACGTCCGCTGGGCGAGCTGCAACATCTTCTCCACGCAGGACCAGGCTGCCGCGGCGGTCGTCGTCGGGCGGCCGGAGTCAGGCGGCACCAAGGAGAGCCCGAAGGGCGTCCCGGTCTTCGCCTGGAAGGGCGAGACCCTCGAGGAGTACTGGGACCTTCTGAACTCCGCGCTGCAGTTTCCCGGCGGCGCCGGCCCGCAGCTTGTCGTCGATGACGGCGGGGATGCCACCCTCATGATCCACCTCGGATACCAGGCCGAAGACAAGCCGTCGGTTCTCGACGGCAGGAGCGAGGGTGGTGACGAGGCGGCGCTCAAGAAGTTACTGAAGAAGATCCTGGCCGAAACGCCGAAGCGCTGGCACGAGGTGGTGAAGGATTTCCGTGGAGTCTCCGAGGAGACTACAACCGGCGTGCACCGTCTTTACAAGATGGCGAAGGAGAAGACGCTCCTGGTGCCCGCGATCAACGTCAACGATTCGGTCACCAAGAGCAAGTTCGACAATCTCTACGGCTGCCGCGAGAGCCTCGTCGACGGCATCAAGCGCGCGACCGACGT
>CAZNYW010000118.1:0-7154 GCA_964577375.1 uncultured Spirochaetales bacterium
CGAAGGTCATCTGACCTGTTTGATCAAGTTAACCGAATTGTTAGTAATGGGCAACTGCTAACGGGTTTTTTTGTGGAGGCGCAGGTATCCGTGCCGGCGGCAGGATACCCGGCGGCAGGATACCCGGCGGCAGGATACCCGGCGGCAGGATACCCGGCGGCACGATGGCCGGCGAGTTTGCCGCCGGACGTTGTCCGGTGCTATGTTCTGCGCATACATGAGCGCAATTTTGACGGTCGAGGACCTCCACAAGTCCTACGGCAACGTCAGGGCGGTGGATGGAATCGAGTTCGGCATAGAAAAGGGCATCTGCTTCGGCCTGCTCGGCCCCAATGGCGCCGGAAAGACGACGGCCATCGAGATCATGGAGGGGATTCTCCGTCCGGACCGCGGCCGCGTTCTCTTTCAGGGCGAACCTATCGACGGCGGGTTCAAGGAGAAGGTGGGTATCCAGTTCCAGACCACCGCGCTTCCGGAGTTCATTACCGTGAAAGAGACAATCGACATGTTTTCGGCATTCTATCCGGATCCGCGCCCTCTCGAGGAGGTGGCGGATCTCTGTGCTCTCGGAGACCTTCTGAAGCGCGACAACGCGAAGCTCTCCGGCGGGCAGCGGCAGAGGCTGCTGCTCGCCATCGCCATTATTCCGCGGCCTCAGCTCGTCTTTCTTGACGAACCGACTACGGGGCTCGATCCGCAGGCGCGCCGGAATTTCTGGGATCTCATTGCAAAGATAAAGGGCGAGGACGCTACGGTTGTTCTCACCACCCACTACATGGAGGAAGCAGAATTACTCTGCGACCAGGTCGCAATCATGGATCACGGGACGATCCTCGAGAACGATTCACCGGCCCGGCTCATCAGCAAGTATTTTGCCGGCGCCGTTGTTCACGTACCGGGTGTCGGTCCGGAACTCAGAACCGCAACGGATCGGCTGCCTGACGGCGCCTCTTTCGACGAGGACGGGCTCAGGATAGTCTCCGCGAATCTCGACGCGACGATGAAGGAACTGCTGGACGCGCGGGTCAACCTCGACGGACTGAGGGTCCACAAGCCCGATCTGGAGGATCTGTTCATAATGCTCACGGGGAGCTCACTCCGTTCCTGAACGGTTGCCGATGCAGGAGGGGGAGACTATCGATGCGGAAATTCACAGCAATGTTCAAGGCTCGAACGATGGAGTTTCTCCGGGACCGCGGGTCGCTGTTTTGGAACCTGTTTTTTCCCTTTGTGCTGGTTTTCGGATTTGCAATAGCGTTTTCCGGCGGGGACCAGAACATCTTCAAGGTCGGGATGATCGGCACGCCTTCAGAGCAGGTTCCCTTTCTGAAACTTGATGGAATCCAGTTCATCGCCTACGATCTTTCGAAGGCCGGTACCACGAAGCAGTCGGTGCTCAAGAGCCTTCGCGAGCACCAGATAGACATGCTTCTCGACTTCGATACCGGCCGATACTACATCAACAGCCAGTCGGCAAAAGGACCGCTGCTCAAGCGGCTGCTGCTTGCGGACGGCGGGGGAGCAAAGGGACTTGGCCTGACCGAGCAGGAGATTTCCGGAAGGCCGGTCCGATACGTCGACTGGCTCGTGCCGGGTGTCATCGGGATGAACATGCTTTTCGGCTGCATGTTCGGCGTCGGCTACACCATCGTCCGGTACAGGAAAAACGGTGTCCTGAAGCGGCTCAAAGCGTCACCGGTGAGCGCATTCAGCTTTGTGTCCGCGCAGGCGGCGAGCAGGCTCGTGATCGTGTTGGCGACCTCCATCTTCGTCTACGAGGGCAGCAACCTGTTTCTGCACTTTGTGATGCTCGGCTCCTATCTCAATCTCATTCTGCTGACCGCCCTTGCCGCCGTTTCGATGATTTCCCTCGGTCTGGTCTTCGCTGCCCGGATGAAGAGCGAGGAGCTGGCAAATGGTCTGATGAACCTGGTGACCTTTCCCATGATCGTATTTTCCGGCGTATTCTTCTCTCTGGAGGGTACCCCGCCTGCGCTGCAGAAGGTCGCGCAGGCTTTCCCCCTGACCCACTTCGTCAACGCGGCCCGCAGCATAATGCTCGATGGGTCCGGCCTCGCAGGGATCTGGCCGGATTTCCTCTTCCTTGCCGGATTCAGCGCGCTCTTCCTCCTGATCTCCTCGCTGACGTTCCGCTGGGAGTGACCGCCCTCCCTCGATTGGCTGAAGCGGCCGATTGGCCGCAGCGGCCCGCAATTATTAACCTTTACATGGGAGGAGCCATGAGCCGATTCTATGACAACCACGTAGTACTGGGCGCAGGCGGTGCCATTGCGCGCGCTCTCGTGCCCGAACTGCTCCGGATGCAGCAGCGTGTAACCCTGGTCTCACGCCACGGAAACAATGTGGACGGGACGAGCAGCGTTCAGGCCGACCTGACCGATCGGGAGAGCGTATCGCGCGCAGTTCCGGAGGGAAGCGCGGTCTATCTGACGGCCGGACTGCCCTACGATATCAGAGTATGGACCGATGTCTGGCCGCGGATCATCGCAAACGTCATTCAGGTGTGCCGGGAGAAGAGTGCGCTGCTCGTCTTTTTCGACAACGTCTACTCATACGGTCTGGTCGAAGGGGCTATGACCGAGGAAACGCCCTACAAACCATCGAGCCGCAAAGGCGGGCTGCGCGCGCGGATAGCGGAACAGATCGCCGAAGAGTACTCTTCGGGCCGGATGCAGGGGCTGATCGCGCGGAGCGCGGACTTCTACGGTCCCGGCGCCGATTCTTCCGGCATTCCGAATGCCATGATCTTTGCCCGGATCGCGTCCGGCAAGAGCGGACAGTGGTTCGGGTCGCTCGACCGGCTGCACAGCCTCACCTACACCAACGACTGCGGGCGGGCCCTTCCGCTTCTCGTCGCAGACGAAGCCGCCTACAACCAGGTGTGGCATC
This sequence comes from uncultured Spirochaetales bacterium, assembly GCA_964577375.1. GTDB lineage: Bacteria > Spirochaetota > Spirochaetia > DSM-27196 > DATKUC01 > DATKUC01. Next base: position 2,911 of record CAZNYW010000118.1, read on the forward strand.
TTCCTACGGCGCATCCGCCGGTGACGATGCGGAACATAGCGGAGCTTGCGGCGGTGAAGGCGGAGGTGAAGGGAAAACCGTCTGTGCTTCCGGGATGGATGGTGGGAATCGCCGGCCTGTTCGATCGAACCTCGAAAGAGCTACAGGAGATGCTTTATCAGTACAAGTACGATTATGTATTTGACTCGTCGAAGTTCGAAAAGCACTTCTCGTTCGCTCCGACCCCCTACGAACAGGGCGTCAGCGAGACGCTCCTCTACCATCAGCACCTCGCCCGCTGACCTCGCCCGTCACCTCCATCGGACGGAGCTCCCACGCGGTAAGCTCGGCGAGCTCGGCTTCACCGCCGTGTGCGAGCACTGAGATGCCGCGATTCTCCTCTTCAACGTATACGACCCGGGTGAGTGAGCGTCGACCCTCGTCGACAAAGACCTCGATGACGCTCCGGTCGACAAACAGGTGGAAGGAGATCTTCTGATCGCTCTCTTCGAGCTCGTAGGGCAGCTTGGTGCCGGCCACCTCGACGAAGTGGCCGTCAAAAACCACCGAAACCGAGCTGCGACCGTCGCGCGCTCGAAGAAGCCGGATCTCCACCGCCGATGCGTCGCCCATCCTGAATGAGCAGCGAAGCTCAGCACAGCGATAGTCGTTCTCCTGATCGAGGACGAGCTCCTTCGAGCCGAGTGAACTACGGTCGACGCTTACCGGAATGCCGCGAAGCCGCTCGATCTCCTTCACCGGCTTCTGAACGGGGTGACCGTCCCGGTCGAGAGAGATCTCCCGCGGGAGTGCCAGACAGCCGTTCCACCCCCGTCCCTTGCGGAATCCCCGCACCCAGCCGAAGAGAATCAGACGTCCGTCGGGTGCCTGCGCCGTGTTAGTGGAGTAGTAATCCATGCCGGCGTCCAGCCGGCCATGACTGTCAGGATTGAAGGTGTAGGTCGACAGGTTCAGCTGTCCTGCGTAGTACTCCACCGGCTTGTAGGGGGATACCAGGAGCACCCACCGGTTCTCTACCGGGAAGAAGTTCGGACATTCGAAAAAGCTCATTTCGTAGTTCGGCTTGCGGATCAGGATGTTGCGGAATGTCCACTTCGTCAGCGACCCGTCAGCTGCCTCGTACATCAGAACCACGAAGTCTCCCCCCGCCTGATCGTCCAGCGTGGCCGCCACCACCATGAACGTGCGCCCCTCGGTGTGAAAGATGTAGGGATCCCGCCAGTCTCCCTTGATAGGCGGGCCGCCGTGGTTCTCCACCGACAGAATCGGATTGTCCGGATGCTTCTTCCATTTGATGAGCCTGCTGTCGCCGATCGCGGCCCACTGCTCTCGCGGGTCGTGCTCCGGCCGCGGTCCGACCTTTGTGTAGAATATCAGCGGCGTGCCGTCGGCGGCGATTGTCGCGCAGCCTGAGAAACAGCTCGCTTCGCCGAGTTCTGAGGAAGGCCGGAGCGCGATCGGCAGATGTTCCCAGTCGACAAGGTTTGTCGACCGCGCATGCCCCCAGTGGATATTGTTCCACACGTCGTCATAAGGATTGTGTTGATAGAACAGGTGGTAGTGACCGTCGTGGTAGATCGTTCCATTGGGATCGTTCATCCACCCGGCAACGGGGTGGAAATGGAAACGCGGACGGGTGGGGTCGGCTGCGACCTTTTTCCGGAGGAGGCGCAGCGATTCTTCAACATGCTGCTCTCTCGACTCCGGCGCGTCAGTCTCACGAGTCTGCTTTCTACGCGACGACAATCTGGACTCCTTCGTTTTCGACCTCTCGAACGATGCTGTCGGTAACCGGTTCGTCGGAGACCACGATTTTCGCTATATGCAACGGCGCAATTGGCATCGTTCCGTCGTTTCCAAATGTTGAGCTCTCAGCCATCACTATGATCTCCCTGGCGGCGCGGATCATCGCCTGGATCATGGGAACGTCCGCGTAGCTCGAGTGAAACATCTGATGGTTCGTTGCTATACCGGCCGGCTCAAGGAAGAGCTTGTCGACCCGTATTTCACGGATGGAAGCTTCGGCGAGCGGACCGATGAGAGTATTCTGACCATGCCGGAACTCGCCACCGGTGGCCACCAGATGCACGGCCGTGCTGGTGCGAAGAATATCGAAAACCGCAACGCTGTTTGTGATCACAGTCAGCGCCGCAGATTCCCCCAGCGTTTCCGCCATCAGCTCTGAAATGGGGCCTGCCGAAAGAAGCACCACGTTCCCGGGCTCGACGAGCGACGCTGCCCTGGCTGCAATGCGTTCCGCCGGACTGCGGCTCGCGACGGCGGCCGACGTGGCGTCGGCCGCTGGATTGCCGTCGGTTGCCGCGAACGCTCCGCCGTGGCGCCGGTTGATCCTTCCTTGCGACTGAAGAGCACCGAGATCGCGGCGGATGGTGACCTCCGATATGTGAAGCATCTCACTCAGATCTTTCACCGTGAGGAAGTCGCTGTTCTCCAGCAGGTCGATGATGCGTGACTGCCGAACCGTCACCGACTCGTTTTGTTTCCGCATGGCTTAGTCCTTACACGTTGCTGAACGAATTGTAGCACCATTATCACGCATGATCAAGAGAAAAATGAGATCATATGATCAACTTAGAAAACAGCGATCAATTTATCGAACCCAAATTATCCATTAGATCATTCTAATTGGCATAACCGGATACGCATGTTATGATAACGATCACTGATGAGCGGAACCGATCAAAGTGATCAATTTAGGTGCCCACGTGGGTGGGTGCTCCGCCGGGAAAGCCCGACGAAAGGTATTCTTCCAAGGAGGAGTCAAGTGAAAAGGCGACTCATTTTCGTATTGATTGCCCTTACGGCGTTGAGCGCTTACGTATGGGCCAACGGGCAGAAGGAGGGGAGTTCGGCTGCGAGTTCCGATCCTTCGCACATATCCATCATGTTCCAGGGGACCGGCGACGAGCGTGATGCTCTTGCGGGAGTGATCGCGTGGTACGAAAAGGCGACCGGAAACAAGGTTGAACCGAGGTACACTCCGCACGACGTCTACTATGAAAAAGTCTCCGCAGCGGTGGCCGGTAAGAACCTGCCGGACGTGATGGAGATGGATGCTCCGTTCCTGGCCAATTTCGTGTGGAGCGGATATCTCGCACCGGTGGCAGACTATGTCGACAAGAACGTAATCGACGATATGACGCCTTCGAGCATCGCGCAGTGCACGTATCCGCTCGACAACAAGCTCTGCGCGATTGGTCCGACCGACAGCACCGTTCTGCTCTACGGAAACAGGGACTACTTGCAGAAGGTAGGTGCCCGCATACCCGCCTCCGTCGATCAGGCGTGGACGAAAGACGAGTTCGACTCGATACTGCAGAAACTCTCGAAGATCCCGGGGGTCAAGTGGCCACTGGACCTGTTCCGGAACCAGGGAGTGAAGACGGAGTGGTCCACCTACGCGTTTCAGCCGATTTTCGAGTCTTTTGGCGGCGGATTCATCAATACCAAAACGTGGAAGGCCGAGGGCACGCTCGACTCGCCCGAGAGCGTCGCTGCGGCAACTGGTACTGGGGTGAAGCACACCCGGCGATGGGTGACAATCTGGTTGCAATTCCACTGCCCAATTTCGGCCACGGCGTGAAGACCCCGAACGGTACCTGGATCTGGGGAATCACGAAGTCATCGAAGAACAAGGCGGCGGCGGGTAAGTACTTGAGCTATATGGTAACCGATCAGAAGTGGAGAGAGGATCTCCAGAAGACTGCTGCGTATCCGGGATTGAAGTCCTGGGCCGCAAATTATCCGCTCTTTTCGGATCCGAAACAGATGAAGATTGCGTTCGAGCAATCCAACTACGCCGTTCCGCGACCGAAATTCCCGGGATATCCAACCATAACAACATCTGTGCAACAGGCGATTGACAATATTTTCAACGGTGCTGATCCGAAGACGGAACTCACCAAGGCGGCTCAGACGATTGACCAGGATATTGCGGATCACGATGGGTATCCGCCCTTTGCGAGCAAATGAAAACGGATTGCAGGTCGCCGTTCTAGACTGAATTCGAATCGAATGGGACCGCCACCACGGCGGTCCCACCACCTGCAGATCAACCGGTTGGGAGGTGATTCCTGATGGCGGAAATGCATTCCCAGTGCCAAAAAAGGCCGTTGGCGATCGGTCGCAGGAACTGCTCATGCTGCTTCCGTCGCTTCTTTTCCTCATTGCATTTGTCGTGATCCCATTCGTCCTTTCAATACGATTGTCGTTCACGGATAGAC
>CAZNYW010000119.1:0-6958 GCA_964577375.1 uncultured Spirochaetales bacterium
CAGGTATCTTTCTAAAAAAGTATACAATGACTGGTACCGTCGCGCAACGGGAAACCGTGAATCGGGTCAATTTGCGTTTTCGCGGGCCTGATTGCCGTCTCAGGCTTGGCACGGGATACAGAAAAGTGATACTGTTTGGTCAGCTATTTGACGTGCGCAGGTACCTCGAGCCGGTTCACTGCTGTACAGGATGCAGCATTCCGCTGGCCATATCCGTCCTCGAATCCATGAAGGAGCGACGATGGATATGGCCTTTTTTTTGGAGCATGGAAAAGAGGTCGTATAACATGCAGGAGGTAATGCGATGCGAAGAATAGCGCTAGCGATGGTGGCAGGAATGTTCCTGCTGGGTGCGTCGTTCGTCTTTGCCGGCGGCGAGAAGGAGCAGGCGGCGGCCGGTGCGGCGAAAAAGAGCGCCGGGAATTTCGCGCTCATACTCGCCACCGGCGGTCTGGGCGACCAGTCCTTCAATGACCTCACCTATGCCGGCATGAAGCGCGCCGAAAAGGAGCTCGGCATAACTTTCGACTATGTCGAGCCGAAGGAAATCGCCGATTACGCGGTTTTCCAGCGTGAGCTTGCCGACTCCGGAAAATACGGCCTAATCATCTGCGTAGGGTTCGACCAGGCGGACGCGCTGCAGAAGGTTGCCGCCGAATATCCGAAGCAGAAGTTCGCGATCATCGACATGGTCGTCGATCAGCCGAACGTTGCTTCCTACGTATCCGAAGAGCAGCAGGGCTCGTTTCTCGTTGGTGCTCTGGTCGGGTTGATCAAGAAGAACAATGCGATTCCCGGGCTGACCAGTCAGAATGTCACCGGTGTCATCGGCGGAATGGACATTCCGCTTATTCACAAGTTCGTTGCCGGATACATGGCCGGAGCTCGCTATGTAGATCCGGGAATGAAGGTTTACTACGACTACGTGGGCGACTGGAGCGATCCGACCACCGCAAAGCAGATGGCCGATACCATGTACAACCGTGGCGCCGATATCATCTACCAGGCAGCCGGTGGATCGGGGCTTGGCGTCTTCCGGGCGGCGGAGGAAAAGAACCTTTACGCAATCGGCGTGAACTCGAATCAGAACCATATCTCGCCCGATCACATCATTGCGAGCATGTTGAAGCGCGTCGACAACGCCTGCTTCCAGGCGGTGCAGAGCGTAGTGAACAACAGCTTCAAGCCGGGCGTGCACACGCTCGGCGTGGCCGAAGGTGGAATAGGCTATACCACTGAAGGCAGCAACATCAAAGTGCCGGACGCGATCATCAAACAGGTCAACGATCTGCAGAAGGCCATCGCCGACGGTAAGATCAAGGTGCCCACCGAAATCGATAAGGTGGACGCTTTTCTTGCCGCGTCGAAGTAGGGCGCCGGGCGCGGGGCTGTAATGCCCGGTCCCGCGCCGGTTTCAGGGGTCAGCTCGTGCAGCCCGCGATCGAAATGAGAAACATCACCAAGACTTTCTCCGGCGTTGTGGCCAACGACAGGGTCAACCTTACGGTGAAAGCCGGCGAGGTGCACTGCCTGCTAGGGGAAAACGGGGCGGGCAAGACCACGCTCATGAACGTGCTGTTCGGACTCTATCAACCTGACGGGGGGGAAATCCTCGTCAGGGGAGAGCGGGCTGTGATTGCGAGTCCACACGACGCACTTCAAATGGGTCTCGGCATGGTTCACCAGCATTTCATGCTCGTGAACCGCATGACGGTGCTCGAGAACGTGCTCCTGGGCGCGGAAGTCGGCAGGTTCATTCTCGACATGAAGAAGGCCGCGCGGAAGGTGGAAGAGCTGTGCGGACGATTCGGATTCCAGCTCGATCTGAATGCGCCGGCCGAAGAGCTTTCGGTCGGCCGAAGACAGCGCGTCGAGATCCTCAAGGCGCTCTTTCGCGGAGCCGAGGCCCTTATCCTCGATGAGCCTACGGCTGTTCTCACCCCGGGTGAGGTGCAGGAGCTCTTTGGAATACTCGGCGAGCTGCGGAGCGAGGGCAAGACCGTCATCTTCATCACCCACAAGCTGAATGAAACGATGGAAATTGCGGACGCAATCACGGTACTGCGCGAAGGCAGAAACGTGGCCGACGTCCGAAAGTCTGCGACCTCTCCCCGGGAGCTCGCCCGCCTGATGGTGGGCCACGACCTGGAGCCTCCCACCTCCACCGCGCGACCGGCGGTCGGACCGGTGCGGCTGGAGTTCGGCGAGGTGCCGCTGCGACACAGCCCGGGGCCTGTGGTGAGCTTCCAGCTGCACGCGGGCGAAATTCTCGGCGTCGCGGGGGTTGAAGGAAACGGCCAGCTGGAGCTCGAAGAGCTGGTCATGGGGCTGCGGACCGCATCCTCCGGAAAGATTCTTCTGAATGGGCGGGACATAGGCCCGGAGAATACCAGGCGGCGCAAGATGCTCGGCATCGCCTACATTCCTTCCGACCGCCATCGCCGCGCCATGCTTCCCGGCTTTTCCGTCGAGGAGAACTATCTGCTCGGGTACCACTCGCGCAGACCCTTCAGCGTCAACGGCATTCTGCGGGAGGCGAAGCTGCGCGAGTTCAGCCTTGCCACGGTCGATTCCTACAACATCAAGACGACCGGAATACACCAGGGAATGCGCTATCTGTCGGGCGGCAATCAACAGAAGGTGATCATCAGTCGCGAGGTCAGCCACGATCCGCAGGTCGTCGTCGCCGCTCAGCCGACGAGGGGTCTAGATATCGGCGCAACCGACTACGTCCATTCCCTGCTCCTCAGGCTGAGGGAGGAGGGGAAAGCGATCCTGCTCATCTCGGCGGACCTGACGGAGGTCACGCGCTTGAGCGACCGGATCGCGGTGCTGTACGAGGGACGGATAATGGGCTTGAGGTCGAAAGACAGCTTTCCACGCGAGGAGATCGGGCTGTTGATGGCGGGCAAAGAGGGAGCTCAGGGCAGTGGAACAGGAGAGTAGCCGGAAGCTCAGGGGTATTGCCGAAGAGATCGGCGTATCCATCCTCTCTGCCATCCTCGCGCTTCTCGTGGGCGCAGTGATAGTGGCGTTTCTCGGTGTCTCTCCTCTGCGCGCCTACCTTGCACTGATCAACGGCGCATTCGGATCGGTGAATGCGCTCGCAGGCACCGTGACCAAAACGGTACCGCTCATATTCACCGGGCTTGCAGTGGCCCTCGCGTTTCGTTGCGGTCTATTCAACATCGGCGGGGAGGGACAGCTCTACCTGGGAGCGCTTGCCGCCGTGCTGATCGCGATCGCCCTGCCAGGACTGCCCCGATTCATCCTGCTGCCGCTTGCTGTGCTTGGCGGGATGGCGGTCGGGTTTGTGTGGGGCGGCATTCCGGGACTGCTCAAGGCACGCTTCCAGACCCACGAGGTCATTGTCTCGGTAATGCTCAACTACGTGGCGATCTTTCTGGTCTCCTATCTCGTCAACTACCAGTTCAAGGCAAAGGGGCCCGTTGCACAGACCGACACCATACCTCAGGCCGCGTCCCTTCGCGATCTCATTCCGCGCAGCCAGCTCACAACGGCTGTATTCATCGCCATTGTAGCGGTGTTCATCGTCTACTGGCTTCTGTGGAAGACATCGCTCGGTTTTGAGATCCGGGCGACGGGAGAGAATGCCTTTGCTGCCGAAGCGGCGGGTATCAGCAGGTTTCGCAGCATCGTGATCTCCATGGGGCTCAGCGGAGCTCTTGCCTCGCTTGCCGGGATCACGCAGGTACTGGGCATCTACGGCAGATTCATAGTTGATTTCTCGCCGGGTTATGGATTCACCGGGATCGCGGTTGCCGTGCTCGGGCGGAATCATCCCTTCGGAGTCCTTCTGTCCGCGCTTCTCTTCGGCGTGCTGGAATCGGGCGCTCTCCGCATGAACATCACAACCAGGATCTCGGCGGATCTCGTGGTGTTCATCCAGGGGCTGGTCATCCTCTTTGTGGCGGCGCCGGGAATAATTCGCGGTCTGCGCATTCACATAAGGAACGGACGAGCATGACCTCTCACGTCGCGTTGACCTGGTCGCTAGTCCCGCTCACATTCCAGCTCGCCATTCCGATAACCCTTGCCGCGATCGGCGGTACTATCTCGGAGCGGAGCGGCATCATCAACATCGGACTCGAGGGGATGATGCTCGTCGGCGCATTTGGTGCCGTGCTGGGATCCTACCTTACGGCGAACGCCTGGGTTGGCGTGCTGTTTGCGCTCCTGTTCGGCGGGTTGATCGGACTGATTCATGCGGTGATCTGCATTCGGTACAAGGGGAACCAGGTTGTGAGCGGCGTAGGCATAAACATCGTTGCCTCGGGGCTGACCACCGTGCTCCTGCGCTACATCTGGAAGACCCAGGGTATATCGGCTCAGGTAACGCCGCTTGGACGGGTTTCGATTCCGCTGCTGAAGGATATTCCCTACATCGGCGACCTCTTCAATAATCAGTCCCCGCTGCTCTACGTGATGCTTATCGTGGTGGTCGGCACCTGGTTTCTCATGTACAGGACGAAGCCCGGTCTACGTCTGCGCGCGCTTGGCGATCACCCCCGGGCGGTCAGAGCCGCGGGGATTTCGGTCGCGCGGTACCGTTACGTCTGCGTCGTGCTGAGCGGCATGCTCGCCGGGCTTGGCGGAGCCTATCTGTCCATTGCACAGAACAACGTTTTCGTGAAGGACATGTCGGCCGGGCGCGGATTCATCGCGCTGGCGGCCAACATCTTCGGGGGATGGAACCCAGCAGGCTCGTTCGGCGCGAGCATGATCTTCGCGTTCGCCCAGGCGGTACGACTCAATCTCCTGGGAATCCAGATTCCGGTGCAATTCGTTCAGATGCTTCCCTATCTGGTGACGCTGGTGGTGCTGGTAGCGTTCGGTCGCAAGAGCCGCGCTCCCGAATCACTTGGAGATTCCGATGAATAGCGGCTCTTCCGACACCTTCACCCTGACCGGCGCCGCGGTGGTTGCACTGGACGACAGGGATTCCTACTATCCTTCGGGATCCATCGTGGTGAGCGGGGGCAGAATTGTCCGTGTCGGGAGCACCGACTCGGTTGCCTCCGAGGGCCGGGTGATAGACATGTCGGGAAAGCTAATCATGCCCGGACTGGTCAATGCACACATTCACTCGGTGTCACCGCTCTTTCGAAGCATGGCCGACGACCTGCGGCTGATGGACTGGTTAAAGCGGGTGATCTGGCCGGCAGAGAAGCATCTCACCGAGGAGGCGGCCTTCCGGGGAGCATCTCTCTCATTTCTCGAGCTTGCAGAGTCGGGCGTTACCACCTGCGCGGACCAGTATTTCTTCTCGAAGGCGGTTGGACGCGCGGCGGAGCAGTCCGGTCTGCGCTGCTTCATGGCGCCGACGATCTTTTCCGGCAGCACGCCGGAATCGGACCATCCTCTGGAGAGGGCGTGCGAGTTCATCGAAGCGTACAAGGGGCGGGAGGCGGAGACGCGGGTCTACCCCTGCATCGGTCCGCACGCGCCTTACAGCTGTGCGCGCGAGGATCTTCTGCGGGCGGCAGACGTGGCACGTCGATACGAGGTTCTCGTCCACATTCACCTCTCGGAGACGGAAGAGGAGAATGCCGGAATCCGCGCTCAGACGGGAATGAGTCCCGCGGCCTATCTCGAAAGCATCGGCCTTTTCGACGGTCCCGCGCTGGCCGCCCACTGCATTCATCTGGACTCCGCCGACATGAAGATTCTCCGCAGCCATCAGGTGGGCGTTGCCTACAATCCGGTGAGTAATCTGAAGCTGGTTTCGGGAATGATGCCGCTCGCGGAGCTCCTGCAGAACGGCCTGGCCGTCGGTATCGGCACCGACGGTGCACAGAGTAATAACTCACTTGATCTGCTTGGCGACCTTAAGACCGGATCGCTCATACAGAAGCAGCTTGCCGGGGATGCGGCCTTTTTCACGGCGAAAGAGGCCCTCCGGATGGTAACGTTCGAAGGGGCGAGGGCGCTCCGCATGGAGAGGGAGATCGGAAGCCTGGAACCCGGCAAGAGGGCGGACGTGATCAGTATCGATCTCCGCAGAAGTTCGATGGTTCCGCTTCACACAGCGAGCCGAAGCAACGTCTATTCGATGATTGTCTATTCCGCTACCGGCGCAGACGTCTGTGATGTGCTGGTGGATGGCGAATGGGTGATCAGGGAACGGCAGTCCCGGAAAGTGGATCGAGCGGAGACACATATACATGCGGCGGAACAGGCGAAGCGGCTCATGACTTCGGCGGGACTCCTGTAGTACCCGCCACACAACGTGAAGAATGAAACACAAGGAACGGAAGGAAGGATCATGTCGACACTCAACAAAGAGTCAACCACGCAGGGCATACGCCAGTACCACATACACGTCAGCCCGGGTCAAATCGGCAAATACGTGCTGCTTCCCGGCGACCCGTCCCGGTCGGACCGCGTGGCAAAGTATCTGGAGGACGCACAGCTCATCGCCAACAACCGCGAGCATCGAACGATTACCGGCTTCTACAAAGGCGTGCGGGTTTCGGTGACCTCGACCGGGATGGGCTGCCCGTCGACCGCGATCGCGGCCGAGGAGCTCATTAACGTGGGTGCCGAATGCCTGATCCGGATCGGAAGCACGGCAGCGCTTCAATCGCACATAAAACTCGGCGACCTGATTGTCTCCACCGGCTCCATGAAAAACGAAGGTACCTCGCGCTTCTTCTACCCGGATCAGTTCCCGGCCGTTCCCGACTTCGATCTTACCAGAGAGCTTATCGATACCGTTCGCGCAATGCAGGACGAGCTTGGTTACGCATCTTACTACGGCCTCAACGCTACCGACGACGCGTTCTACGGAGAGGATGAAGCGTGGATCAACAAGCTAGCCGGTTACGGGCTGCTCAACATCGAGATGGAAAGCTCCGCCCTCTATACCGTATGCCATCGGCGCGGGAAACGCGCCGCGATGGTTTCAGCGGTTTCGGGAAACCTCGTAACCGGCGAA
>CAZNYW010000120.1:0-6791 GCA_964577375.1 uncultured Spirochaetales bacterium
GCGCTGGTGAAATTCAAGAAGCTCGCCGGCGGCGGCTATTTCAAGATCATCAACCAGTCCATTCCGCCTGCGCTCAAGAAGCTCGGCTACACCGGCAGGCAGATCGAGGAGATCATCTCCTATTGTGTCGGGCATGGAACACTCGAAGGCTCGCCGGCGATCGGCCCGGATGCGCTCCGCGCAAAGGGATTCGGCGACGCCGAGCTTTCAAAGGTGGAGTCGTCGCTCAAGAACGCGTTCTCGCTCGAGGGCGCATTTGGTCCGTGGCTGTTCGAGCCTGAATTTCTGGAAAAGAAACTGGGAGTTCCGGAAGTAACGTGGTCACTCCACGGGTTCAGCCTGCTGCGGCATCTCGGCTTTTCGGCCGACGAAATTGCGGCGGCAGAGGAGTGGGCGTGCGGGACGATGACGGTAGAGGGCGCCCCGCATCTGTCGCCGGAGCACCTGCCGGTGTTCGATACCGCAAACCCGTCCGGGCGCAAGAGCACGCGGTCGATCCAGTGGCGCGCCCATATCGGCATGATGGCCGCCGCTCAGCCGTTTGTTTCAGGCGCCATCAGCAAGACCATCAACATGCCCAACTCCGCGACGGTAGAGGACGTAAAGGGCGCGCACATGCTTGCGTGGCGCAAGATGCTGAAAGCGATCGCGATCTATCGCGACGGCTCGAAGCTGAGCCAGCCTCTTTCGAGTCTCGCTGGTGGCTCCGACCCCTATGCCGCGGAAATTCTTCGCGCGCAGGAGCGTGTCAGGAGCCGGCAGCAGTCAGCGGGTGCCCAGCCGAGCGCCGCGGTACCCGAGCGGACGACCGCAACGCCTGAACCTGCACGCCAGGCGGCAAAGAGCCATATCCGGGAACCGCTTCCCAACCGCCGCAACGGCTATACTCAGAAGGCGAAGATCGGCAACCACAGCATTTTCCTGCGGACCGGAGAATACACCGACAACAGGCTCGGCGAGATCTTCCTCGATATGCACAAGGAGGGCGCGGCGTTCCGGTCGCTGCTCAACAGCTTCGCCATCGCCGTATCGCTCGGACTGCAGTACGGCGTGCCGCTCGAGGAGTACGTGGATGCCTTTGTCTTTACCCGGTTCGAGCCCAACGGCATCGTACGCGGACACGACAACATCAAGATGGTGACCTCAGTGCTCGATTTCATCTTCCGGGATCTTGCTCTCTCCTATCTCGGCAGAACTGATCTCGTCCAGGTATCGCCCGACGATCTCATTGCAACCGAAACGACGCGCAACGGAAACGGCGCGGACCACGATGAGACACGCGATAAGCCGTCCAGGTCATCAAATCGCACCGGAGCGGTCAACGGCAACGCTCAGAAGGGCGCCGGATCGGTGCCCTCGCAGGTGCAGGCAGCCGCGGCCGGAGGACTGAATATCAGTTCGAACGGCGCGGCAGCCGCCCCCTCTCCGGCCTCCAACGGAAAGTCGCCGGCGCCGGCAGCAACGATCATGGACAGCAGCTCGAGTGCCGCCTCCAGCGGCAGCGCCGAAGCAAAGCGGGTGGCGCAGATGCAGCTTGCGCGGCTCAAGGGCTACGAAGGAGATCCCTGCCCGACCTGCGGCCATTTTTCCCTGGTCCGCAACGGCACCTGCCTCAAGTGTGATACCTGCGGGTCGACCACCGGCTGCAGCTGAGAGATGGAGGCGGCGCACGGCGAACCGGGAATTGACCGGGCGTGCCGCCGCCTATTTACATCTTTGCCGCAGATATGGTAGGATTTGCCCGCTCGTACAGCAATCAGCAAAGGATCGAATATGGCAAGACAATGTGAAATCTGCGGAAAGCATACCGTGACCGGCAACAATGTGAGTCACGCCCACAACAAGAGCCGTCGTGTGTGGAAACCCAATCTCGTTCGCGTTCGGGCTCTCATCGGAAACACCAAGAAGACAATTCGTGTGTGCACCCGCTGCCTCAAGGCAGGGAAGGTTGTGAAGGTAGTCTGAGGATATCAGGCAAGATCACATGGAGGACCGGCTTAAGGCCGGTCTTTTTTTATATCGTGTAGACGAACTGCTGGTCACGCTGCTGTTTGGCGAGCATGAGATCTTCCAGCGTCACCGACAGCTGCTCGCGAACCGCGCGATCGAGCCCGCCCCAGAAGAAATCGAGCTGCCGCTCCTTCGTAGGATCGGAAACAATCTCCAGCTTTCCTTCGAGCAGGGTGAGAATGTCGATTACCATTATTCCACTCGGATTTCGGGCGAGCCTGTAGCCGCCCTGCGACCCGCGCTGACTTTCGACAATCCCGCCCTTCTTGAGGATGACCAGAATCTGCTCGAGATAGTGCTGTGGAATGCTGTGCGCTTCGGCTATGTCACGGATCTGCATCGTGCCCTGGCGATAGTGGTCGGCCAGCTCGAGCACTGCCGTGAGACCGTAAATGCCCTTTGCAGAAATGGTAAACACCCCTTGCTCCCCCTGTCGTGGCTGACATAGTCAAGCTACTCGATTGACAATGCGCCTGTCAACCTTGGTCATTCGCGGAAGGACGATTCTACGACAAGGCCGTCGAATGCGGGCTCGGTCGGGGAGAGGAGGGTGCCCGAGCTGTAACCGGCGCGCAGCTCTTCGGTGAGCGCAGCGTGGTCGACGTCGTGGCAGAGGTGGGTCAGAAAGGCCCTGCGCGGACGCAGTCTGTTGATGATCTCGAGCGCCTCGCCGATCGAAAGATGCGTCGGGTGCGGATTGCGGCGCAGTGCGTCGATTACCAGCAGGTCGAGATCGGAGAGAAGCGGCCACGTCGCTTCAGGGATCTCGCTGCAATCGGTCAGGTAGGCGAAGTCGCCAAAACGGAAACCGAGGATGGCGAGCCTGCCGTGGAGAATGGGAAGCGGCAGGAAATCGATAGTGCCGGCCCGGAACGGCCCGTCGACCGGGACGAGATCGATCTGCGGCTTTCCGCCTCCTGCCTGGGAGGACCGGAAGACGTAGGAGAAACGGCTGCGGACCTCCGAAAGGGTGTGCTCATCCGCATATACCGGGAGCTGACGGTGGAAACAGAAGGGACGGATATCGTCCAGGCCGTGCAGATGGTCCGCGTGAGCGTGGGTCAACAGCACGGCATCCAGACGTTGCAGCCCTGCCCGCAGCGCCTGGAGGCGAAATTCCGGGCTGGTGTCTATGACGATGCTGCTTTCCCCGTCTTCAATGAGAACCGAGCAGCGCATCCGCTGATTGCGCGGATCACTCGATTTGCAGACTTCGCACGAACAGCCAATTACCGGAACGCCGTGTGAGGTTCCCGTGCCGAGAAAAGTGAGCTTCACTGGCTGGTTATACCGGGTTGTCGACGGGCGGTCAACCGGTCGCGCTCACCGGCGTCACACCGGTCCGGCGGCCGGGCGCCGGCATCTTGCCGCCCGGCATCCTGCCGCCGGCGCGCGCCCCGCGTGATCAGGCCCTTCCACGGACCGCGGCGGATTTTTCTGATCAGGCCCGTGCGGATCGCCTGCCTTACTGCGGTGTCGAGGTCCCCGATTGCCCAGCCGGCCATCCCCTCTCCGAATCGTCCCCCGCTGAGCGCCTCGGCGGCGCTTCGCGTCGTATGCCGTCGTGGGGCCCGCCGCGCGAGCTCCACTATGCCGCGAAGTCCGGCGGGCTCGCGCGCCGTGCGGCCTGCGCAGACATCGCAGCCGAAGCAGACCTCCGGCTCGGCGCCGAGAAGCCCGAGGAGAAAGCTCCGTCTGCAGCTTCGCGTGGTGAGGTATTCGCGCATGCGCCGCTCGCGCGCGCTCTGCACCGCGTCGGTCGATACCGTTCGGACCTCATCATCTTCCGGTCCCGTAAGCGCAATCGCCTCGGCGTGGCCGCGGTCCCGGCCGCCTCTTCCCGATTCCTGCAGGTAGGCCTCCACCGATACCGGCAGGTCGAGATGGATGACCGTCCGTATGTCGGCTTTGTCTACGCCGAGACCGTAGGCGCAGGTTGCACAGAGCACGCCGTCCCGGGAGCTGAAAAACCAGCGCTCCACGCTCTTTTTCTCCTCCCGGGTCAACCCTGCATGATAGAAATAGATCTCCTGTCCGGGCAGAGCGTCTCGAAGCCTCTCGGCGGCAAGCTCCGCCCGTCTCCGGCTGCGGCAGAAGACGACGGCGGGCCGGCGCACCGGATTGTATTCAGGGTAGAGCGGCGGCGACGCCTCGGCCTCGGGCGGCGGGCTTTGCGCCTGTACGCCCGGGCGGCCGCCCCACGGCCCGGCTCCGAGGAGGCCCTTGAGCGAGTGGAGCTTCGACATCGTCGGAACCACACGGTAGCTGACGTTCGGACGGTCGGGATTGCCCTCGATGATGTGCGCCCGCTCTCCGCCGAAAAGTTCCTTCTCCACGGCCGCGAGCACCTCAGGTGACGCGGTCGCCGTGAATGCGGTCACAAGCGGAATGGCCGAGTCGCGAATGACGGCGGGAAGCTGCATGTAGGCCGGCCGGAAGCTTTTCCCCCATTCGGTGAGGCAGTGCGCTTCGTCGACGACGATGTGGATGAAACCGGAGTCGCGGAGCGCCTGCGTGACCTTCGGGGCGGAGAGCGTCTCGGGATTCGAGAGCAGAAGGCGCGCCGAGCCGTTGCGCACGCGCCGGAAGCACTCCTCCCTCTCGCGGCCGTTCTGCCCTCCTCGCAGCACAACCGCGCCCACCTGCGCCTCTTCCAGCCGACGTTCCTGATCAGCCATGAGCGAGAGAAGCGGATAGACGACGACCGTTGGACCGGGCAGAAGGAGGGCGGGAAGCTGAAAACAGAGCGATTTTCCCGCACCTGTCGGAAGGATTACGATCTGATGGCGGTATGCGTGGTAGGCATCGTCGCAGTCTTCCGGCGGCGGCGCACTTCGGCCGCCGTCGCGACCGTCTGTGAAGGCTGACGCAAAGGAGGCGGCAGCGTCGAGCAGATTGGCGACGACGAGCCGCTGGTAGGGGAAAAGATAGTCGATGCCGAAGCGGTCCCTGGCATACTGAAGGACGGGATCCGTGTCGGCGGAAGCGAAGCCGCCGGAATCTTCGTTCGAGACGATATCCGCGATCGCCATGTCATCAGTTACTACATCACAGTGAGAGGGACGATTCAGCTGTATCGATTTCCCGGTGCGCCGGGCGAGGGACTATGGGACGGTGATGGTTATGTCGTTCGAGACGACGCTAGTACCGTCGTTGGATGTTGCGGTTATGACGGCGGTTCCCGTTGCGACCGGCGTTACGACGGCGATGGCGCTTCCGGGCGGGGAGCTAGGAACGAGCTGGACCACGCCTGCCGCAGGGGTCACTGTCCAGGTGACCGACGGATCGGTCGCGGTTGCCGGCTCCACCGAGGCTTCAATGGTGGCATAGTTCGACGTGCCGTCGGCAGCGATGACGAGAGACGTAGTGCTGGCGGTCAGCGTGATTTTCGAGACCTTGTCCGGGAGCGTGGGGTTCTGACATGCGACGAAGAGTGCTCCTGCCGCAAGCAGCAGGAGGACCGATTTTGCTGCGCGTCTCATTACTATTAGAATTTATCGTCATTTTGTTCCATTTACCAGAAGAAACGTCCAGATCGGCGCGCAAACTACCGGCGCATGACCCGCGAGGCGGCTCGGAGCACCGAGAAGTGCGAGGCTTCGCAGATAGCATATCCTTCTCCTCGTCTTTCGAGCCCGGAGAACGTCACCACATCGCCTCGAGCCGCGCTCCGGAACGATGCCGCCGCCGAATACCGATCGTTCGGTCCCACCGAGACGGCAAAGCGGCCATCCGGCCCGCAGACGAAAAGCCGCTCGCGGCCGGCTTTGTTTCGCATCGAATCTGAAACCACGCGGCAGGCATGCTCATCTTCCTCGCTGCCGGAAGTCTGAGAATTCGGTGGCGCTGCGACAAGGTAGCTCATTGCCGGGCGCGATTTGTCGATCTTCGCGAGCGATGCAAGGCTCGCGACGATCTTCGGTGCGTTCCAGCGGAAAGCCGCATGGCAGGTGCCGTTTCGCAGCGGCAGCGCCGGGCAGGCGTCCTGAATGAAGCAGGGACTCTCAATCCTCCACCCGTCGGATGCGAGCCTGTCGCGGAGTCCCAGCAGATCGCGCGCTATGCCGAGCAGTGCCGGTTCGATGATGACGACGCGGCTCGAGGAGCTCATGCGTGAGGCTATCCGGGAGAGAAGCTCAGCCCGGAGCGCGAGACGGTCGTCACGGTCGGACCATAGCTCGTTCAGTATGTGGCTGAGGACGACCGTATCGAAACGGCCGGACGGGAGCGGCGCGGGGGTGAGCGCATTCCAGGTGGCAAGCCGGACGTTGGTGCGGTCTTTGAGCAGCAGCCGGCCGATCGACGTCGCCGCCCGGTTCACATCGGCTGCGGTGACGCTCGATGCTCCGTGGTCGAGGAGCGCGCAGGTCGCCGGAAGGGGACCGCATCCGATGTCGAGCGCCGCGCCCACCGCGATCCCGGTGTCCGCGAGCACGTAATGCAGCTGTGCGTAGGAGACGGGCCAGAAGTAGAGCAGATAGGCTCCGAGCAGTCGCGGGTCGTTCATGTAGCGGCGGCCGGCGAGGTTCCGGTTTCCGGTGAGCCCTGCAGAGAGCTCGCGCAGTGCGGGCGCGAGCAGACGGAGCTCAGCCTGGGTGAGTCTGTCCGCCGGCAGTTTGCTGCCCTGACCCCGCCACAGCCTGATGAGATGCGGAATCCAGCTGTCGATCGATGCTGCCACCGGCACGCAGGCAGTATATCAGCTCGGCGGTCATCCCGCGAGCCCGCGGGAAGTATCAAGAACCCTGTGGATAAAATCAGGGGAGTAATTCCGCGGTAAG
>CAZNYW010000121.1:0-6429 GCA_964577375.1 uncultured Spirochaetales bacterium
CCTCGCTCGGGAGAGACCAGATCATCCCGTCTGCCCAAGCCACTCAATCATGGCGAACTTACCTGTAGTGGGCCGCCCGATTGTCGCCCCCGCCGGGGCAGTATCGGAGATTTTCGGTATGCGGTACGTTCTCCGCGCCTTTACAACCCCACCTTCACAAACAAATCCCCAAGCACACTCGCCTCTGTCCTTCCCGCTTCGTGTCCCACGTTCCAGACATGCACGTAGTAGAGATCTCCCCCGATCGTCAACGGCGCTATCGGCGTGACGCTCCCACCGATCTGGACCGTCAGCGTGTTGATCGGCGTCGGGCCGGGCGTTCGCATCGAAGCCGCGGATGCACCCTTCTCATAGAGCGTGTCCAGCGTGTTCTCACCGTGCTGGACGAGGCTCGCGCCGAGCGTCGCCGACCAGACGGCCGGCACCGAGTAGGTGAACGAAAGGTCGTATGCGCGGCTGTCGGGGCCGTCCCACCAGCCTGTCGGGACGCTGACATACTGGCGGGAGCCCATCACGTTGCTGACAATGCGGGAGCGAGCGTAGTAGGAGAGCCATGGCTCCTGGAACTGGCCGCTAGTCTGGCTGGGGTCGCCGGCGAGGTAGATCCAGGGTCCGACGTTGGTAAACTGGGCGTCGACCGACAGGTAGCCGGGTCCGAGCGGGTACTCGGTCCGCGCCCCAGCGAGCCAGGCAAGGCCGTTGGGGATGCTGTCGGCTCCGTATTCGGAGTTCTTGAGGCCGGTTTGAATCTGGTCCATCCCGAACTGACCGTACAGCGAAAGCCAACGAACAGGCGCTACGGTCACTTCGCCGGAGAACAGCGATTTGGACTGCTCCCAGTCGAACCAGTTGTGATAGATGTCGAGCGGGTTGTAGTGGTTCAACCCCACCTTGCCGCTCACCATGAGTGCCTCGTTGAGCGCGAGGTTGACCCTGTTCCAGAGGCTGAACTCGAGTCGGTGGGCGAGCATGGTCTTGGTGAGCACGTAGCCGGGCACATCGTTATTCGGAATCGACGGATTGATGTCCGCCGGGGTTACCGTCGCCGTATCCTGCCCCGGATAGTAGGGCGGCAGGCTTATCGCGGTCGCGGTGTATTTGAAGGCATTCCAGTAGGTGGTGAACCGAAGGAAATCGTAGTAGTCTCCATTTGCCGCGAGCATCAGGTTGCCGAACTGACCGTTTCCCCAGTTGAGCTGGTCGCGACCGAACTGGAGGTTCCAGTGATTTCCGCCGAGCGACATGAAGGCGCGGAAGGGGAACATGAAGTCGACCTGCGCAAAGTCGAACGGGACGTTCGTGAAGTTGGACTCCTTCGCGCCGGGCACCACTCCCGGGTTCTGCAGAAAAGGGTCCTCTTTGAGCGTCAGATCGAAATCGGCGTAGAAATTCGAGAAAAGCCACACTTCCAGGGGAACATTGAGAAGCGGCGAGCGGTCACGCCAGTCCCGATTGCTCGCGCCTTCGTTCACCGCATGAGGATCGGTAGCGAGGTACCCCGCCACGGTAATCGTCGGGCGGACATTGACCTGGAGTCCGTCTTTCTCTCCGTAGACTGTCCTGTGGTCGATGGTGCCTTCGACGATTTTGTAGGCCGCGCGACCGGCCGTTGACAGTGCGCCGCGATCGATCTTCTCGAGCGCACGCGACATCTCATCGGCGGAGTAGGGCCGCGCTGTCGAAGGTTCGACGATTCCTTCTTCGAGGTAGAGCGAATCGAGCGCCGTGTAGGCGGGGCTCGACAGCGGGATGATCTGCTGAAGGTTGCCGCCTGCGACCTCATCCGCCCGAAGCGTGCCCGGTGCGAACGCTCCTGTGCAGATGATCACAAGCCCCGCCGCGAGCAATTTACAGATAGACCTCATGAGAGCCGCCTCCTCACTACCCCGGATTCGGCAATTATAAGAGGGAAACGTCGGATTCTCAACGCCAAAAGAAAGTCTCATCTGATGCACGGTGGAATTCCGCGCGTTGAATCTGTATGATGGAGGCAGGATTCGATGGCTATGAGCACGAACGAAAGAGTCGACACGCTCGAAAACGCACTCAAGGAGCTCGCCTACGCGGGCCGGCGGACCGAGATGTCCCTTGATCGGTTGAGCGAGGAGACACGGGCCTCTAGAGCCGAGATGGGCACTTTCAAGGCCGAGTCGGAGGCCTTCCACGCTGAAATGAGTATCTTCAAGGAAGAGATGAAGCTCGCGCATGAGGAACATCGGCGGGATTTCCGCGATGCCCAGCGGAAATGGGGAGAGCTCGCCAACAAGATGGGAACGCTCGTGGAGGACATGGTGGTACCGAGCTTCCCAGGGGTTCTCCGCCGGTACTTCAGCGTCGAGGAGGTGGAAGACCAGCTCGTGCGCCGGGTGAAGCGGCACCCGGAAGACAGGTCGCGGGAGAAAGAGTTCGACATCATCGCCTGGACCGCCGATACGGTCTTTGTAAACGAAACAAAGTCCGCGCCGAAAGACGATTCGTTTGACCCCTTCATCGAAGGCCGGGATTCGATCTTCGAGTACTTCCCCGAGCTTGCCGGCAAGAAGCTTGTGAAGATCGCAGCAGCCCTGTGGCTCACGCCCCGCCTCATCAGTCACCTGAGCTCCGGCGGTTGCTATGCGATGATGCTCGGTGATGAGATGATGGACCTGGTCAATTTCGAGGAGGTCTCGAAGACCCGCGACCGGTGAAAGTGCCGTCGCGCCTTTTTCGCGCTTCCAACGGCAGTGTATTGATAAATACAAATGACTAATACATCTGCTCGGGTGTTTCGTGCTCCAGCGATTGGTGAAATCGTTCGCGGTTGTAGTACTCGACGTACACGTTCTCAAGCGCTCGACCTTCGCAGTCTACGCTACCGCGAATACCGCTGCGAACGCGCTGACCAAATCTGCCCGGAATGGTATGCTGACGATGTTGACAAATGAGGAAGTTTGAGTGAGTCCACTGGATCGTACCATAACCAGAAGGTCGCTCCACGCGCCGGACGGGGCGTCGAGCGACCTCGAACACTGGCTCAACCGACCTGCAGTCGAGCGCGTTGCTGCGGTCGAGTTTCTGCGACAGCAGGTTTACGGTGACTATCCCGAGGGCCTTCAGAGAGTTTTTCGAGTCGTTGAACGCCCACCACGTTGAGTACGCCGTCGTGGGCGGATATGCGGTAGCCTTTCACGGAGCCCCGCGTTTCACCGGTGTAATCGACATACTCGTTTCGTCCACGTCAGCCAATGCGAAGTCGATTCTATCGACACTTTCCGATTCCGGGTTTGGCGATTCCGATCTCACGCCGGCCGATTTCCAGAAGCCGGACCGGGTTGTCCAGTTCGGCGTTCCACCGCTGCGCATTGACCTTCTTACATCTATCGACGGCGTGAGCTGGGAACGAGTGAGAGAGCACCGAATCGCCTCCCGGCTCGATGAGACAACCGTTTATTTCATCGGCCGCGACGAGCTCATCGACACCAAGCGCGCAACCGGCCGCGCCAAAGACATCGCCGACCTGGAAGCCCTCGGAGTAACCTGACCAAACCTCCCTCCTAATCTTCCTCCAAACCCTTCCTCTCCGCCAACATTCGGCTTACAATAACTCATCACCTACAGTCTGGGCGGAGGCAGCTTCGCCGCGAGGGGTCGTCTCTCGGGCGTCGGCGCTATTCCGCTGTCGGAAGGAGAATGCCATGGGCTTGAAAACCGAGTGGGTCCGCTACGGCAGCGCGAGCGGGTATTTCGCGGTGCAGGAGCACGCTGAAACGCCGCTTCCGGCAGTCATCGTCATTCAGGAGATCTGGGGCGTCGAGCGTCACATCGAAGAGGTGACCGAGCGGGTTGCTGCCGCGGGGTACGGCGCCCTCGCCCCGGATATCTACTCCGAGAACGGCGAGCGCGTCCCGGCGCTCACCCGAGAGCGCATTACCGAATTCCAGCAGTTCATGATGACGCTTCCGCCCACCGCCTGGCGCGACCAGGCCGCACGCGAAGCGGCGATGCAGAAGCTGCCGGACGACGAACGGCGCAGGGTGGGCGAGACCTTCGGAGCGCTCTTCGGCATGTCGCCCGAGCAGCGGGCCGCCTACGTGGCACCGCTCCGGGAGGCGTTCCGGTACCTCCGAAAGGAGCGGCCGGAGACAAAGGACCAGCCGGTCGCCTGCGTCGGCTTTTGCATGGGCGGCGGTCTTTCGGCGCTTCTTGCCTGCGAGGAGCCGGAGCTTGCGGGCGCGGCGGTGTTCTACGGTGCGACGCCCGAACCCGAGAAGGTAGCGAAGATCCGCTGCCCGGTTATTGCGTTCTACGGGGCTGAGGATGAACGTGTGAATGCCGGAATCCCCGCCTTCGAGAAGGGAATGAAGGAGATCGGCGGCAGCTACGAACGCCACGTCTACGAGGGAGCGGGCCATTCGTTCTTCAACGACACGCGCGGAACCTACAACGTGCGCGCAGCCCGGGACGCCTTCGCGCGTCTTCTGAGTTTCTTCGCCGACGCGCTCGCACGGAGGTAGAACGATTCGATGGGTCCCGTCCGCGAATGTCTCGTCATGGCAAAACCTGCAGGCCCGCTCTGCAACCTCCGCTGCGACTACTGTTACTACGTCGGGAAGACGGAGCTGCTGCGGAACGTCGCCGGGGCCATGGATGCGGCGCTCCTTGAACGCTACATAGCCGGAAGATTCGCCGCATCCCCCGGTCCGGTGACCCACTTCGAGTGGCACGGCGGTGAGCCGACGCTCCTCGGACTCGGCTACTTCGAGACGATCGTACAGCTCCAGAAGAAGCACTGCCCGCCCGGCCGGAAGGTGTCGAACGGGCTTCAGACCAACGGCATGATGATCAACTCAGCGTGGGCGGACTTTCTCGCGCGCGAGGGGTTTTCCGTCGGTCTGAGCCTCGACGGCTCGGAAGGGATGCACGACCGCTACCGCCGCACGCCAGGCGGTGAACCGTCGCACGCTCGGGTGCTCGAGGCATTCGCGCTCCTTGCGGAGCGGAAGGTTTTCACCAATATCCTCTGTGTGATCCACGCCGCGAACGTCGGCGATCCGGACCGGCTGTATGACTGGTTCAAGTCGATCGGGGTGACCTATCTGCAGTTTCTCCCGCTTGTCGCGCGGGCGGGCGCGGCGATTATGACCGGCGGCACTCCGCCGGTTGCCGGTGCGTCAGCCGGCGCCGGCCGGGCATCGACAGGCACCGGCGCCGCATCCGAGTCCGCCGACAGTGGCGTCACAACAATCAACGCCGGCGGCACAACAACCAAGGCCCGCGCCGCACCAGCGTGTGCCGGTGAAACCGCCACGCGGGTCACGCCGGAGACCGCCGCGCCCGAAGAGATCGGCCGGTTTCTCTGCCGCATCTTCGACCGCTGGATCGCCGCCGATGTCGGCCGCCTCGTCATTCAGACCTTCGACGAGGCGCTGCGGCCGGTCCACGGCATCCCGCACGCGCTCTGCATTCACCGCGAAACCTGCGGCGATGTGGCGGTGCTCGAACGCGACGGGAGCTTCTACGCCTGCGACCACTTCGTCGATCCTGAGCACCTGATCGGAAGCCTTCGCGAGCGATCGATCGCAGACCTCGGCTCAGACCCGGCGATGATCGCATTCGGCGAGGCAAAGCGGTCGAGCCTTCCGCGCTACTGCCGCGAGTGCGAGTTTCTCAGCTTCTGCAACGGCGGCTGTCCAAAGGACCGCTTCGCTTCAACGCCCGACGGCGAGCCGGGTCTCAACTATCTTTGCCCCGCCTACCGCATGTTCTTTTCCCACGCGAAGCCCGGACTCGAAAGACTCTCCGCACACATCAGGGCCGGGCGCCGGCTGCGTGAGTTCCGGCCCTGAAACCGGGCGGCGCCGGCGGAGGCCGTCAAATCGCGGCCGGCTGACCCGCTGTCGGCCGCGCGCAGCCGGCAGCCTTGACGCCCGCGTTCCGCAGTGCGACCATTGAAGCATGAAGCACTACCTCAGAGTGCCCAGTATACCCAGAGAGGAGAGCACGGTGAGTATACTGGAACACGAGGTCACGATTGAGGGATCAATGGGGACGCGACGGTGTCTCGCTCTTTTCGACTCGGGAGCGAGTTATTCCATTATCCGGCGCGATATCGCAGAGCAGGTTGCCCGTCTCGAGCTGCTGCCCGACCCGGAAAACTGGATTTTCGAAACTGCAGAAGCGGGACGCCATGTGGAAACGAGATACCGCGTCACATTGAACTTCCAGTTCGCCGACAGCAGAGCACATTTCAGTGACGAGTTCGTGGTCTTCGACAAGCTCTCTGAAGAGCTTATCGTCGGCGCCACGACCATGCAGAAGTGGCAGATCAGACTCGATTTCAAGGCCGAAGAGGTAATCTACCGCAAGACCGCCGTCAGGCTGCGAATCTGACCAGCGCGGGCGGGCGCACCGCCGGCAGCCTTGACGCCCGCGTTCCGCGGTGCGACCATA
>CAZNYW010000122.1:0-6376 GCA_964577375.1 uncultured Spirochaetales bacterium
AAGTACTTACCGCGTAATCACTCCCCTGATTTTATCCACAGGGTTCTTGATACTTTCGAAGTTGACGACTACAGGTGGTTTCGTTAGCATGTAACTGATCCTTATGCGCGTGCCGGTTTTCCAGGCCGACCACGGACCCTGCCCCTATCTCGAGGAAAGGACGTGGATCACTTACAGTTTTTCCTCTCCAACTGTCAAGTCTTCACTTTACGAACTTCTGCTCGAACAAGGCTGGCGTCGGAGCGGACAGACCTACTATCAGAACCATTGTCCGAACTGCAACCTCTGTATACCGATCCGCGTCCCTGTAGACAGGTTCACCCCCTCTAAATCCCAACGGCGGATCGCCAGAATCAATTCCGATGTGCAGGTCGAGGTCGAGACGACGGGGATGGATGCGGAAGTCTTCCAGCTCTACTCTCGTTACGTTCAGGCACGGCATTCGCCGGGAACGATCCCGACGGCGGAAGAATACATGGGCTTCCTCGGAAGCGCACCTGGAGATACGCTGATGATGAAGTACCGGACTGACGGGCGGCTCGTGGGTGCAGGCTGGGTCGACATTCTCCCGGACGGCCTGAGCAGCGTTTACTTCGCCTTCGAGCCCGGCGAGAGCCGTCGCAGCCTGGGCACGTTCTCAGTCATGCGCGAGATCGGGCTCGCACGGCAACAGGGGCGCGAGTGGCTCTACCTCGGCTTTTACGTTCCGGGCAGCACGAAGATGGAATATAAGGCGCGGTTCAGACCTCATCAGCTGGCCAGAAACGGGAAATGGATCGAGGAGAGCACCGGCTGATCCGGCGTGCCGCCGGGGAGGCGACACGCCGTGCTCTGCCGCCGCAGTTGCCCGATCAGGATTTCTGAAGCGCCTGATCCAGGTCGGCGATGATGTCGTCCGGATGCTCGATGCCGATGGAGAGCCGGACCATTTCAGGCTGCAGACCGGCGGCCTTCTGCTGCTCTTCGCCGAGCTGTGAGTGGGTGGTGCTCGACGGGTGAATCGCAAGGCTCTTGGCGTCGCCGACGTTGGCAACGTGGGAAAAGAGCTGCACGCTGTTTATGAAACGCTCACCGGCCTTCATTCCGCCCTTGATTCCGAATACCACCATTCCGCCGAACCCGTTCTTGAAGTATTTCTTCGCGTTGGCATGGGTCGCATGACTCGGAAGCCCGGGGTACTGGACCCATTCCACCTTCGGATGCTTCTCGAGGTATTGCGCCACCTTCATGGCATTCTCGCTGTGCCTTTCCATTCGAAGTGCAAGGGTCTCGATTCCCTGTAGGAATATCCACGCGTTGTCCGGCGAGATTGCGCTGCCGAGATTGCGCAGCGGCACCACACGCATGCGGAGAATGTAGCCGATTGGGTTGAGGTCGCCCAGATCGTGCGCAAAGCGCACTCCATGGTAGCTCTCGTCGGGTTCATTCATCGTCTTGAACTTCGGGTCCTTCCAGTCGAACTTCCCGCCGTCCACCACCACGCCACCGATGCCGGTGCCGTGTCCGCCGATCCACTTGGTTAGCGAGTGGGCGACGATGTCGGCTCCGTGCTCGAGCGGACGGAAAAGGTAAGGAGTGGTGAACGTCGCATCGACGACCACGGGCAGATTGTGCCTGTGTGCGACCTCACCGACCGCCTCGAAATCGGGCACGGTAAGCGCGGGATTGCCGATGGTCTCGAGAAAGACAGCCCGAGTTCGGTCGGTGATTGCGCCTTCGATCGCCTTCAGGTCGAGCGGATCGACAAACCGTGTTTTGATTCCGAACTGGGGGAGGATATCGTTGAACATGGTATAAGTTCCACCGTAGAGATGGCTGCTCGAAACGATCTCATCCCCCTGGCCCGCAATGTTGATGATCGAGTAGAAGATTGCTGAGGTGCCCGACGCGAGAGCGAGCGCAGCAGCTCCCCCCTCGATTGCCGCGAGCCGGTTCTCCAGCACCTCCTGCGTCGGGTTCATGATACGGGTGTATATGAAACCGAGCTCCTTCAGAGCGAAAAGGTTCGCCGCATGCGTCGTATCGCGAAAGTTGTAGGCGGTTGTCCGGTGTACCGGAACCGCACGGCTTGGATTTACGTCACTCTTTGCCTGCCCGGCGTGAAGCGCCAGGGTTTCGAACTTCTGTGCACTCATTCGCGTCTCCTCTGCTTCTTTGTTTCTATTCTTCGAATAGCCACGTACTGAGATAGCGTTCGCCCGTATCGCAGATGACCGTAACGATCGTCTTTCCGCTGTTTTCCGGCCGCCGGGCTACCTGGAGCGCCGCCCAGACATTCGCGCCCGCCGATATGCCGCACAGCACGCCTTCCAGGCGGGCGAGCTGCCGGGACGTTTTGCCGGCGTCCTCGGAGGTGACCCGCATCACCTCGTCGACGATCGACCGGTCGAGTACCTTCGGGATGAACCCCGCGCCGATACCCTGAATCTTGTGAGGTCCCGGACTCTCTCCGGAGAGCACCGCCGATCCGTCGGGCTCGACCGCGATGGATTTGAGCGCGGGATTGAGCTCCTTCAGACGGCGGGAACTGCCCGTTATGGTCCCCCCGGTGCCGACGCCGGCCACGAATATGTCGACCTTCCCTTCGGCATCGTCCCAGATCTCCTGGCCGGTCGTCCGGTAGTGAATCTCAGGATTCGCCTGATTTTCGAACTGCCTCGCCATGATGGCGTTGGGAGTCTTTTTGACGATCTCCTCGGCGCGGGCTACCGCTCCGTTCATCCCTTCAGGGCCCGGCGTCAGAATGAGCTCTGCGCCAAAGACCTTGAGCAGCCGGCGACGCTCCATGCTCATGGTGTCCGGCATAGTCAGGACGACCTTGTATCCCCTCGCCGCACCGACGAAGGCGAGCGCGATGCCGGTATTGCCGCTGGTCGCCTCGACTATCGTGGATCCCGACCTGAGCTGTCCTGCCTTTTCAGCAGCCTCGATCATCGCGAGGCCAATCCGGTCTTTCACGCTGGAAAGCGGATTGTGCGATTCCAGCTTCACCAGTACTCGCGCATCGATGCCTTCGGCAAGGCGGCGCAGCTGGAGAAGCGGTGTCTTTCCTACAAGCTCCGTAATGCTGTTTACTTTCATCTTACTCTCCTCATTCCATTGACTCGCTCATATTGCGTAGTTCAGCGTGTGCCGTTGTCGACGGTATCTGTCGACGATGTCTGCCATCGTAATGTCCGTGAGCTTCTGTACAAGCGATTCCTGGACGTCGTGCCAGACCGAAAAATCCGGCGCGGACTTGTTCATGCCCCCGGTAAGAAGTCCCGGCTCGAAAGCCTGCACAACCTGAAGCAGGGTCAGCTTGTCCGGATCGACGTTCAGGCGGTAGCCGCCGTGTTTACCCTTCACGCTCTCTACCAAGCGTCGCCTTCGAAGCGTGGAGAAGATCGATTCGAGGTACTTTTCGGGTATCCGTTCCCGCGATGCTATTTCGTGGAGCGGAAGAGGGGCGCCGCCGTAGTGAAGGGCGAGCTGAAGGAGGCCCCTTGTTGCGTATTGTACCCTGCTTGATATCATCCTAATCTCATATTTACCTATCGATTTACAGGTTAAAGATACCTAATACGAGCGGGTTTGTAAAGTACTTTTCACGGAAATTACGGCCGGGACGGCCGGAACCATCTTCTTCGATGCGGCAGCGACCCGAACAGCGGTTAATTTTCCATTATTGTAATTTCGACTCTGCGGTTCTTGCGCATCCCTTCCGGCGTGGAATTGTCCGCAATCGGATCTTTGGCGCCCATTCCGCGGTAGACCATATGGTCGCGGGATCTCGCCCCGAGATCGAGAAGGTACTGTCCAACTGCCGCCGCCCGCTCCTCGGAAAGTTTCTGCCTCCCCTCTTCGGTTCCGGCAAGAGCGGTGTAGCCGGTTATCAGGATGTCGCGGTCCGGATACTTCTTGAGGATGTCGGCAATGTGCTGGATCTTCAGCTTTTCGCTGTCGGTGAGCACCGACGAATCGGGCAGAAACTGGATGTTCTGCAGCGAGATGGTCACGCCCTTGGAGTCGGTCTTTACTTCGGTATCCTTCACGCCCAGATCTTTCAGCGTACCGCGGATATCGTCGGCAACCTTTGCCTTGTCCATTGTGGTCGACTCGATCACCTTTGCTTCCGCGGTACCTTCGAACTTGATGGTTCTGCCGTTGGAAAGCACAAAGAAGAAGGAGTAGTCCTCGTGGTAGCTGTGCTCGCGACCGAGCGCGGGGTCCCAGTAGAGCATCTGGTTGGAGAAGCCGGTAATGAGCGAAGGGTAGATGCCGGGATAGTGCTTAGGGGTCTCGAAGTATACGTTGTACTTGATCGAAATCGCGTCGTACTCCTTGCCGTCGACCGTCTGTTTGCCCAGATACTTGTAGCTTACCGGAACCGGAAAGGTGAAAGGATCGCTTATTCCGAAACTCTGTCGGAAATCGTGAGCCTCCTCTCCCTCCGCAGACCAGGTGTCTCCCTTTTTCACATCTCGGTCGGGAAACACCGGGACGTTCCGAACAGTCGGCATGAAGTACTTCGACGAGATCTGGAAGCGCCCGTTAGGATCTTCCCAGAACTCCGAATGGTATTCCTCGCCCCACTGAAAAAGCTGACCCGCGTGGTGAGCCTCTTCCGAAGTTTGAAAGTCGGCATTGAGATAGCCGGAGCCGTCCTTGATCCTGTCTACGCTTATTGCTATGCGGTTTAGAATCTGTGCAGTGTGCGAGACGACGCCGTCCACCGACACCGTCTGTTCGACGGTTGAAATCACGTGGAACTTCTGTCCCTCGCTGAACTTGTAGGCAAAAGTTTCTGCATGGGCGGCGGAGGTCCCTAGCAGAACAAATGCCGCAGCGGCCGCTGCGACGATCATTGCCGGAAACGGCCGGTATATGGCATATTGGGCCCGTTTGGTTCTCATCAAACTCTTCCTTGACAAAGCCAAAGTGACTCTGTACCCTAACTATAATTTGGTTTCGGCAGATATGGGTACCCCCTTCACGTGGAAACGCAGAGTCTTTGCGTGGAAACGCAGGGTCAAGCGTTATATTGTGGGACGATACTACCTGTGGGAGGGCAAATCGGCAGGGAAGGCATATCGCTATCCAACAATACAGAGCGTATAGCAGGCTAATTCGGGACGGAGTAGTGGTTTCGAAAGACGATCGGGCTGAAGTTGGACAACGACCAGAGGGAAAGGCACCAGAGACCCGCGCACGTCAGGCAGGCTTGAGCGTACAGCGCGTTCTGTCGGTCCTCAGAAAGGGCCGGGACGTGGTGGTACAAACGGCAGGAAAACTCGACAAAGCCGTAAGTATTCCGTCGCTTGCAGCAGCAAGAATAAAGGAACGTCTACCCAGCATTCAGTCGCTGATAGTTTCCGCAGAGGCGGAAGATGTACGCGACCTGGCCACGCGGCTCCGCGAGGCGGTGCGGCAGGCCATGTCTCAGGCGGAAGTCATAGAGGCCGGTACGGCCGATACCGCCCGAAAAGAGGCGGTCGAAATCTCCCGGCAACCGGACATCGTCGTCGCCACCAATGATAGGGTAATCGATCACCTGCGGCGAGGGCAGCTCGATCTGACCGGGCTCAAGTTGCTTATCGTCGACGAGCCGGCCGAGTCCAATGCCGCGGGCTTCAATGTGGACATCCAGTTCATCCTTTCGAAACTCGCATCCAGGCCACAGATCGTAGTCTTCACCGCCGCGGTTCATTCCGGAATCGACGTTCTGAGCTCCCTGTTGAAACGCCCTGTCTACCTTCCCCACCTATCGTTGCCGAGCGTCGGCAAGGCGGTCCGTAAAAAGAAACGCCGTGCCACGACCGGCATTACGTCAGATTTAGAGGAGGCACCGGTGAACGGACAGACAACGGGAAAGGCTACCGTACGGACGGAAGAGCTCCAGGAACAGATACAGGAAATCATCCGCAGAATACACGAGGAGGAGAGCCCGGAGGAGCTGAACGCAATTCGCGCCACTATCCGGAAATCGGTTCCCCTCTTCACGCGCGGATACTTTGCTGCATTTCTTCTCAAGTACCTCAAGGACAGCCCCGGCTTCCGCGCACAGCCGCAACGGCGAACGCGCAGCGGGCTCACCAGCCTTTTCGTCGGCATCGGAAAGAACCGCCGTGTCTTCCCGCGAGATCTCATCCAGCTGTTCTCCGGCCTCGATGGGGTCGCACCAGATGACATCGGTGAGATCAAGATCCTCGATAACTATTCGTTCGTCGAAATCGAGCCGAGCAAGGCGGCCGCTGTTATAAGCCTGCTGAACGGAAAGGACTTTCGGGGCCGCAAGCTCAACGTGAACTACGCCAGAAAGAAGGATTGAGCCGGACCGTCGGTAGTATCACGAAGCCTGTTGATACCAGGGATCCAGATCAGCAAGCGCATACGC
>CAZNYW010000123.1:0-6093 GCA_964577375.1 uncultured Spirochaetales bacterium
CACAAGATAAACGAGTCGGCGGGGTTACTCGTTTTTCGACTCGATCGGGATGAATCGGCGGATGTGCGCGTGACAGGAACGGTGTATCCGGGTACCTACGTCGAGATCTGTCACCTGCCGTATGTAGTGACCCGGGCACTCCACAAAACGCGCTTTTATCTGGATAAGGCGAAGGGCAAAGTGGTTGCCGAGCCGTGGTAGTTGCGGGATACGGATTCTTCTCGCGAATCTTCGCGACGCCAGAGGGGCGGCTTGAACCCCCGTGCCCCTACGGGCAGCAGCCCCTGAAACTGGCGGCCGCCAAGGTGAACGCCGTACCGAGAGACACGAAAGTGCGAACCAGATCTACATCGATCAGAGAGCCACGCGATGGTGCCCACCTTCAAGCCGCTTCTCGACATCATCCACGGGCCTGCACAGGACGCGCGGGAGGCCAACCGTTTGGGCACAAGAAACAGCCCGTCTCTACTGAAGCGACCCGTCTCTTTGGCCTCCCCCGGTTGGACGAGTATCGGACTTTTTGTTACGAGCATGCGATTCAGGCGTTGCCGACTTCTCTGAGCCTTTGATCTTCTTGGGTTGATGCCTCTGAAGTCGGAATCGATCCGCTCAGAGAGGAATATCTTGGCAAGCGACTGGTACGGTACGTCACAACGTATTATGCCGCTCGTCTCGCGTGCTACACTACACATCCGTCGGGTATCGACAATACTGAACCATTCATTTCCATTGCTAGATGCTACGGTTTAGCTACAGTGGCGACCCTCGGGATCTACCGCTCAAACCGGCTCGCACATCGCAATGATTCTCTCAGCCTCGTCCCATAGTTTCGTGGCAAGCTCTGAATCGTAGCTCTCCTTCACGGCCTCTTTCATCCGGCACCTCGGATCGATATAGGCGCCGGTGGCGCTTTCGAGCTCCGGCGCAGTCGCGGCAAAGACCGACGGGATCGCGCCGTTTTCCGGAGACTTCCCGAAGGGACTCATGAGCGCGCCGATGAGCAGGTCGACTTTTGTCGCGTAGCTCGGCTTTGTATTCACAAAACCCGGATTCACCGCGTTGCAGGTGACCCCAGTACCTTCAAGCCGCTTCGCAAGCTCGAAGGTGAACAGCGTGAGCGCGAGCTTGGTATTCGCATAGGCCTTCATGCGGGAGTAGCCGCGCTCATGCATCAGGTTTTCGAAATCTATCTTCCCGGCCTTGTGTGCCGACGACGAAACGTTGACGATCCTGCCACTCTTGCTCTCCTTCAGCGGCTTGATAAGCTGCTGGGTGAGTACGAACGGTGCGAGGAAATTGAGCGCGAACGTGAACTCGAGGCCTTCGTCGGTAACGATTCTCTGGCCGTACGCCGCACCGGCGTTGTTGACCAGGACATCGAGCTTCTCGTGATTCTGCGTCACTTCCTTTGCGGCCTGCTTCACCTCGTAAACGAGGGATAGATCGGCGATAATCAGATCAACGTTGCCGCTGCCGATGGCGGCCAGCCGCCCTTTCGCTTCACTCCCGCGCTTCTCGTCTCTCGCCACAATGATGATGTCCGCACCCATGCCGACCAAGGCTTTCGCCGTCTCGAACCCGATGCCTCCGTTCCCGCCGGTCACCAAACACGTCTTCCCTGTCATATCTGTCATCCTTACCTCCTCGTAGTCTTGTTACTGATCGCCCGCGCCGCCAATGCGAGACCGGCAAAGGCAAACGCCAGCACGACGACCACGCATAGCCAGAGCGGGAAGTCCGCGGAACGACCTGCGTCAGAAAGCACCAGCTGTCTCATGCCGTCCACGAGATAACTCGTCGGGTTGGCCATGGCCCCGATTCTCATCCACCCCGGAAGCGATTCCAAGGGATACAACGCGTTGCTCAGAAACAGCACCGGAAGATTGAGGAGCATGATCATAGCGTGGTAGGCCATGAGGTCATCGGTCTGAGAGGCGACCGAAAGCGCGAGGCCGGTGAATCCCAGCGAGTATGCTGTCATCAACGCCGCTGCAAGAAGCCAGTCCGGAATTCCGCCGTTCGGTCTGGCACCGATCAGCATTCCCACCAGAAAAATCACGATCGCCTGTACAGCGGCCTTTGAGACCGTGCTCCCGGCGTTCCCCAGGAGTATACTCGCCCGAGGGACCGGCGCGACGAGATATTCCTTCAGGATGCCGCGAACCCGTTCATCGAGCCAGGTCATCCCTCCTCCGATCGCGCCGCCCATGGCGCTCAGTGCGACGATCCCCGGCAGCATGAATCCGATGTAGTTCCCGGAGTCGGATGCTCCGCCGAGACCGACGACCCCCTTCATGCCCAGTCCGAACAGGGCTACCCAGAGGAGAGGCTGTATCATCGTTCCGACAAGCTCCTCCCCGTTCATCAGGAACTTCCGCATGTGTTTGTTCCAAATGGTCAATGTCGCATTGATGGTTTCAGTCATTATGCATCTCCGTTTTGTAGTTTGTGACCCGTATACTTGGCGAACACCGCCCCGAGATCGGGCTTGGACACCGAGACGTCTTCGATGGAGAATTCGGACCTCGTGGCTTGCGAAACGACATCCGCAAGATGGCGCGAAGAGGATTCCACGCCGATAAGCAGTCCGTCGTCAACGACTGTAACCGTCTGCACGAATCGAAGTGATTGAAGCTTCTCCCGCAGGTTGTCGGTCGATCCGTTGCCGCGAAGCACAATGGTGTCGGCACCGAGCTCATCGATCAGTTGATCCGGCGTGCCTTCTGCCGCTACGCGCCCCCGATCCAGTATTCCGACGCGGTCGGCCAGCTGGTGTGCTTCGTCCAGGTAGTGCGTGGTCAGGAGGACCGTAAGACCGGTATCCTTCACAAGACTCCTGACGTACTCCCAGATCTGGGCTCTCCCGGAAGGATCGAGACCGAGGGTCGGCTCATCGAGGAACAGCACCTTCGGTACCGTCATGAGAGCGCGTGCGAGCTCGAGTCGACGCTTCATGCCACCCGAGTAGGTCTTGCACTTGCGGTCCGCGGCGTCTTCGAGGTTGACGAGCTCGAGCAGTTGCTTCGCACGTGACGCACAATCGCCGCGCGACATTCTGTACAATCGCCCGTGGTAGGCGAGTACCTGCCTCCCGGTGAGCGCGTCGTCGAGAATCATTTCCTGGAAGGTCACGCCGATATCACGACGCACCTTCTTCTCGTCTCGCACGACATCGATGCCATTTATCCGGGCTACCCCGCCTGTCGGCGATATCAATGTCGTCAGTATGGATATCGTCGTAGTTTTTCCTGCTCCGTTTGGACCAAGCAATGCGTAGGTAGTGCCCGCATCGACCGAGAGCGTGAGTCGATCGACGGCGAGGACATCGCCTGCATATACCTTGGTCAGGTCGGCTACTTCTATCGCCTTGGGTGCTTCAGAAATCACGCGTTCGCTGTCAGCCATTGTCATCCTCCTTCCGATGCAGCTGTTTCGACATGTCTTGGATGATCTCGTCGATGAATGTCAGATCGAGCTCCGCAAGGCGCCGCGCATACTCTATCGGCAATTGCATGCTGCCGGAGTGCGGATCCGCGCTCTCCGCATTGCCGCCCGATTCAAATGAGCTGCGGTAATCAAGAATTGATGCGCGTCTCTGCCGAAGCAGATCGATGGCTTCATCGCGGCGAAGCAGGTCGAGAAAACTCAAGCCCACCATGCTCGGTGACTCATTGGGCGTGTAGGCCCCGAGTTGCTTGCGCAAAAGCTCGAAAAATGCTCTCTCGCCGGCAGCCGTAACCGAAAACACCTTGCGTTGTCTGTCACCGGTGGATTCTTCACGATGCTCAATCCATCCGTCCCGCTCCATGCTATCGAGAAGGTTGTACGCGGCCGGCTTCTTCAATGTGATCGGGGACACGCTGTCTATATGGGCATTCAGGACGTATCCGTGCATATCGGTTATCCGAAGCAGGCCGAGGATCAACAGCTTGCGTTCTTCTGTCATCTGCCATACCTCCTTGTTGTGCGATAGTCAGTTATGACTGTTTAAGTATAGTCAGTGCTGACTAATGAGTCAAGAGGGATGAGACGAGTTTGGGGAGAACTGCAAGGCGCGATCTATATGAGGCTCAGTAGAAAGAGGAACGTGCCATCGAGGAAATCACGCCGCTGTAGTCTGTTCACTGAGCGCGAGATCCGTTGTGAAGCAAGTACATCCACTGCGGTTACAGCGATCCTGATAATTCCAGGGAAGACGAATCCTTCTCGGTCAACGGCGGCGAACAGCAGGCAGAACACCGTTACCTCAGGTATCCATCGATCTCCACGATAAACCGCAGCGTCGACGCCCGGACCGACGTGCGCCAGAAGATCCGGTACTTCCGAAAACTCATCATCAGGGTGGACGGCGACATCGGTGAACGCGAGCTGCTGCTACGTGAGCTCCGATTGGAGGGAGAGCCGGAGGATGATCCTCCCACGAGCGGCGGGGTTTCGCTGAGGATCCCCAAGCTCCGGAACCCGGCGTTCGATACTGCCATCATCGAGCGCTGCCGCAGACGCGAGAGCTCGGTGGAGGAAGTGCTCGTGGAGATGTATCTGGCAGGAGTCAGCGTTCGCCGGGTCGAGGACATTACCGAGGCTCTGTGGGGCACCAGGGTTTCTCCGAGCACGGTCAGTAAGCTCAACCAGGATATCTACGAGCAAATCGAACAGTGGCGCAACCGGCCGTTGACCGGCGGTCACCCTTACGTGTTCCTCGACGGGATCGTGCTCAAACGCTCCTGGGCCGGTGAGGTACGCAACGTGGGCGTGCTGGCAGCAATTGCCGTCAATGCCGAGGGTGCCAGGGACGAGAATTCCGGGTGGAGCGCCTTTCTGAAACACCTGAAAGACCGCGGACTTGGCGGAGTGCAGCTATTCACGAGCGACAAGTGCATCGGGCTGGTCGAGTCGGTGGCAGAGTTCTACCCTGAAGCGAAGTGGCAGCGACGCTCAAGATGATTCACGCCCAGGAGAACCGCGAACAGGCTCTGGTGAAAGCCCAGTACGTGCACAAGCGGCTTCTGGAGCTGAAACTGACCAAGGCCGCTGCTATGGTGCACCAGGACATCGGCGAAACCCTCGAGTACATGCACTTCCCCGACGAGCATTGGCGACACACCAGAACGAACAAACAGCTCGAACGGATCATGCGCGAGATGCGCCGGCGGACTCGAGAGGCGGGCGGTTTCCCTGACGGCAACTCGGCTCAGGCACATCGCTGGAACCACGTGGGGAACGAGACGGTATTTGAATGCCGAACTACTAACCAGAAACCTCTATCCTGAGGGTCCGGGATGCGGCCACGGCCTATCGGCGATCGCAATTGCATGGGCAATAGGATAGTTTTATATTTCCCGGTAATACGCCCAGTTGTCCTGGCCAATCACATCGATCGGCAGGTACTGATCCGTCGGAGGCTCAAGATCGGTCGCAAAATAGCGCCAGAAAAGACGCATGGCTTCCCATGTCTGAAGGGCAGGGTGCTGGGTAATGAGGAAGTCAATACTGCCGAATTGGAGCGACGCGAGGCTTGATGCAGTAAGGTCGTGTCCGACAATCAGTGGCCTTTTTTCGCGCCGAGAAAGTACGGTAGCGACAGCTCCAACTGCAGCATTCGAAACGTAGATACCGTCGATTACCGGGAGAGAATTGCCGATCCGGCGCACCAAGGATTCAAGGCTTGCGTCACCAAGCTCAATATCGAGTTCGAAAATCTCAGGGGAGGCTCCTCCGGCAAAGTAACTTCTGAACCCCGCGACTCGCTGCCCAATGTGGTAATCACTCGGTTTCACCGGAACACAGGCAATGCGGGATGGATCGGATACACCGAGCGATAGGAGCCGGGCTCCAATGCGACCCGCGGAAAAGGCGTCCTGTCCGACGAAGCAGAGAGCCTGCGCCTCAGGCAAGGGTGTGTCGAAAAGCACGAGGGGAAGTTTGTTGGTGAGTTTGGAAAGTGCCTTGAGAGCCGCCCTTGGAATCACCGGGGCCAGAAGAATTCCGTCGACGCCGCTCGACGCTGCTTCACGAATTGCCCGCCCAAGATCGGAGCCGCGCGTTCTGTCGAACGAAAAGGATCTGCTGTGCAGGCCAAAACCGCCGAAATCT
>CAZNYW010000124.1:0-5986 GCA_964577375.1 uncultured Spirochaetales bacterium
TCGAAGGGATTTCAGTTCCAGTACTGGCAGGTCGTCATGAAGGGCGCGCAGGCAGCCGCGAAGAAGTACGGCGTCGACATGACCTTTGAAGGGCCGCCGACCGAGAGCGATATCCAGGTCCAGGTTCAGGAGCTGACGAACGCGATGGCGAAGAACCCCGATGCCATCTGTCTTGCGGCACTCGACACCAACTCGGTTATGGATCTTCTGAACCAGGCAGTTGCCAAGAAGATCCCGATCATCGGTTTTGACTCCGGTGTTCCGAACGCACCCAAGGGCGCGATCTATGCAACCGCGTCGACCGACAACATGGCGGCGGCGGGCATCGCAGCCGATCATATGTTCGCGAAGATCAAAGACAAGATCGTTGCGGCCACACCGTCCAACCCGGTTACCATTATCGATTTCAACCAGGATGCTACCAGCCAGTCGGTTACCTTCCGTGGCAAGGGCTTCCGCGATGAGATGGTCAAGCTGATCGAGACCCAGGGCAACCATCCGGCGAGCGAGATCAAAGTCACCGGCAACCCGGCCTACGTCGCGTCGAACAGCCCGCAGAGCTCGAATCCGGCGGTCATCATCGAGGCGATCGTCCCTGCGAGCACCAAGACCGTCGACGCGACCAACTCGGCCAACGCCATCCTGAGCCGCTTCAAGTCCAGCAACATTGCAGGAATCTTCTGCTCGAACGAAGGTACCGTCAGCGGCGTGCTCGCGGCCACCAATGACGGCAGTGCGATTCCGACCCAGTACCCCGGCCTCGTGGTCATCGGTTTCGACGCCGGAAAGGCTCAGAAGACCGCGGTCCGCAAAGGTTACTTCCTCGGCTCGATCACGCAGGATCCCTACATGATCGGGTACGATGCGATGGAACTTGCCTACAAGGCAGTGAAGGGCGAGCCCGTTTCTAACGTCGACACGGGTGCCAAGTGGTGGGATGCTTCCAACATGGATCAGCCCGACATCGCTCAGCTCCTCTACGATTGAGTACAATCGAAGTCTACGATTGAGTACAATCGTTTCGATTGACTAACGTCGTTTCTAATGAAAAGGGGTCCGCCGGAAGGCGGGCCTCTTTTTTTTGGTATCTTTGGCCGTGTCCACACCCGGACGAGCGGTCCGCTGAACAGAGCGGGCGAGAGCCGCCGCGGCTCAATGAGTTCGGCATCAAGCCGAGGGCGTCAAGCCGACGGCCTCAAGCCGGGGGCCGCTCCGCCTTAAGGAAGTAGAGGCTCTTCTGCCAGGGCGAATCGCGCACATCGAGCACGGTGAGTCCTGCAGCCGTCACCATCTCGCGAAGCTCCTGCGGAGGTATGCGCATGTCCATCGGCGGACCGAATCCCGCGTCGATACGGTCGATCTCGATCATGAAGAGCGTCCCGCCCGGCTTGAGGACCCTCGCCGCCTCGGCGAGAGCCTCAGTGCGTGTTTCGATATCGTGCAGCACCATGGAGATCAGGACCACGTCGACCGATCCGTCCGGGAGCGGTACCTTCGCCGCCGGGCCGGTCAACCCTTCAATGTTCGAAAGACCCGCCTCCTTCGCGCGCCGAAGCACCGTCTCGACCATGCCCGCATGGACATCACTCGCGTAGACCCTGCCCTGGGCAAGGTGCTTCGCGGCCGGAAGGGCGAACATGCCGACACCGCAGCCCAGGTCGAGCAGCACCGCATCTGTCCGGTCGAGAAAGAGCGGAAGCACCTTATCGGGTTGAAGCATCGAACGACGCCGCTCCTCCCGGCGGAGGAGATCCTCCGGATCGAACGCGGGCATCGCATGTCCGGTGAAAAGCGGCCGGCCGCCGTGGTGGTGCCGAGATTTATCATCTTTCATAACTGAACTCCCTGATTCTAAGTTTCCAGAACGGAATTATCCTGTACGTCACCGCGTGACAGTGCCGCCTGCGGCGGCGACCATGCGCTCGGCGCGTGCGGACGGTCGGCTCTTCAGAAACAGCGCGAGCAGACCGCCGGAGAAAGGCAGTGCGAAGAGCAGCGTGACCGCCGTGCTCACCCCTGCCGCATCCCCGATCGCTCCCACCGGAATTACGAGCAGCGCCCCGAGGCCGCCCGCGAATCCCATGCTCAACCCCGCCGCCAGCGCCTTGTTCTCCGGTATCGCCTCCTGCGCCGCGACAACGGTGACCGAGAAATTTGACATCAGCGCGGCGCCCGCCAGTCCGAGAAATACTATGCTGATGGTTCCCTGCGTGAAGAAGAAACCGAGGAAGAGCGGGCTCGCCAGGATCAGCGAACCGGCGATCAGCCGTTTTCGTCCGTAATAGTCGGAGATGAGTCCTCCGATTATGCCGCCGACTGCTCCGCTCGCAAGCATGATGGTCAGCAGATGGCTCGAAGCGATGTTTGAAAGCTGGCGCGCCTTGAAATAGAGCGGCAGAATGGCGAGCATTCCGGTGTAGGCAACCGATCGAATTGCGATCACACCTACCAGTACGGTCAATTCCCCCGCCGCGGATTTCAGTGACCGGGTGACCTGCGAGAAGGTCGGCCGCAGGCCTTTGGTGGCCCAGCGGCGCGGCGTGAAAAAGAGGAGCAGAACAGCCACCAGTGCACCGGGAATTACCGTAAACAGGGTCGCCTGCAGGCCATGACTCTGGAAGAGCGGGATCAGGATGAGCGGGCTGAGTGCGAAGCCGAGGTTTCCGAACGCGATGAAACCTGAGAGCACCACCGCCTTCCGGCTGCCTGCGGCGTTGCTCACGAGTGTGGAAGCCTGCGGGTGAAAGGCGGCCGTGCCTAGTCCGGCAAGAGCGGAGATCGCCACGAGCAGGGGGTAGGCATGGACGACGCCCGCCAGGGCGAGAAGTGCAGCCATCCATACCGTTCCGAGATTGAATATCCATCCCTTTCCCCGTCCGTCGAAGAGGTACCCGAAGATAGGCTGGGAGAACGAGGCGGCGATCGTGAAGACAGAGACCAGAACCGCCGCCTGCGTGAGGGTAAAACCGGGAATGAGAACGACGAGAAACGGAAGCATCTGTGGAATGTAGTTGGAGTAAAGGTCGTTCAACAGGTGCGAAAGCGACAGCGCGGCTATGGTTGTGGCCGGTCTATGATGCTGCATCTACGCGCTCCTTGCAGGGGTCGGCGGCGATCCGATCCGGACTCGAGTCTATCGGTTCGTCCGACCAGTCTCATACTGATCCATAAAGAATTGCAGATTCCGGAGCCTCCGGCGAATATCGTCGGCACAGTCGGCGAGCGCCGCGCGTCCCGTTTCGTTCAGCGTGTACCACTTCCGTGGCTGCCCCGTCTCTTGCGGGATCCACTCGGTCTCAACGAGCCCGTCGTCCTCCATCTTCTTCAGGCTCCGGTAGACGATTGCGCTGTCCGACAGACAGAAGGGCAGCTCGGACTGGAGACGAGACAGCAGCAGTGCCCCGTAGGACGGGCCGTCCCGCAGAAGCAAAAGAAGAAAAGCAGGGGTATGTCTGCCGTGCGTCTGTGCCAAACGGGGAGCTCCTCACGAATAACTGCAGATCACAGTTTGCTGTTAACAACAGTAACAATCGCGGGCTCGATAGTCAAGCCGATCAGAATTCGTTTGCATGGAAATTTCTTTCGATTGTGCTTCACGAACAGGCCGACTCGCACGTCTTATAATACGAAGATGCATGAGTGACGATATCGACCGCGTCGACACAAAACGGGATCTCGAAAAGACCTACCGCGAAGGGAAGTCCTCGTTCCTGCAGCTCGCCCGCCGCGTGGCCAGCGGATTCATGGATGCCGAGGACGTAGTCCACGACGCCTTCGTGAACGCGCTGGCACGGGCGGATGTCGCCGCCCCCGTAACGGACTATGCCGCGTGGATCTACGCCGGTATCCGGAACCGGCTCATTGATCTGTGGAGGCGTGAGTCGGTGCGACGCGAGAAGGGGGATATGGAAGTTGCCCAGGAGACGCTGCAGGAGATCGTCTGTGCTACCGGGCTCGACCCGTCGGATGCGGTGGTCCAGGAGGAGCTTGCCGATGCGCTCGCCGATGCCATCAGTTCCCTGCCGCCGCAGCAGAGGGAGGTGATTGTCGCTCAGGTCTTTGATGCGGTGAGCTTTCGCGAACTGTCGGAAAGAACCGGCATCTCCATGGATACACTTGCCGCCCGCAAGCGTGCGGCAGTGAGGTCGCTGGGACGCGCGCTTCGCGACTGGATAGATGAAGATTGAGCTGAAGAGAGGAGATTCTATATGAGTGGATTCAAGGAACACCGCGGTTCTGACTGGCGCCGGCATGGGCCCCTCGCGCTTGCGGGGATCATCCTTGCAGGCGTCGTCGCTGCGGCCGGATTTTTCGTTCTGTTTGGCTTTATCGTGATGTGGCTCTGGAACTGGCTGATGCCGGCAATCTTCAGGCTTCCTGCAATAAGCTTCTGGCAGAGCTGGGGACTGCTGCTGCTTTCGAGCATTCTTTTCAAGCGTCACCCCTCGATTTCACACGCCGGCCGCGAACACCGGCGAAAGCGTGCCCTGCGCGACCGGCTGCACGAGATGGACGACCGCGGGCCGGGCTCTGGCCGCCCGGGAACCGTCCCCGGGGACATAGTATAGATGGCAGGCCACGTTTGCCCTGGTGGATCGGCTGGATGCTTGCGAGTCCGCTTCGGCGGCTCAGTCAGGATCCGGAGACCATCCTCTCCTCATGGGTGGCACCGGGGATGACGGTAGTGGAACCGGGAAGCGGAATGGGCTACTTCAGCATTCCGCTTGCGCGATTGGTGGGGGCGGAGGGGCGGGTCGTCTGTGTCGACCTTCAGCCGCAGATGCTTTCCGGGCTGGTGCGCCGGGCGGAGCGTTCCGGCCTCGCCGACCGGATCGAGGCACGGCTCTGCACGTCGGGATCTCTGGGGGCGGATGACCTCGAGGGCCGTGCCGACTTTGTTCTCGCCTTTGCGATGGTTCACGAGGTTCCGGATACCGCGGCGCTTCTCGGCGAAATTTCGCGCCTGCTGAAGAAGGGAGACCGCCTTCTCATTGCCGAGCCCTCCGGTCACGTGACCCCGGAAGATTTCGAGACCACGGTGTCGATCGCAGAACGTGCAGGACTGGCGCTCGATGCGACGCCCCGGATTCGGAGCAGCCGCTCGGCGGTCATGCGGAAGGGATGACCAGTCCGTCGTACCTGGAAAGTATCTTGAGGAGCGCAGTGAAATCCTTCGGGTAGGGCGCTTCGACCGCGTGCGCCTGACCGAAAAGCTCGAACTGGATCGACACGGCATGAAGCGCAACACGTGAGATCAGCGGCCGTTCCGGTTCGTCTCCCGAGGCCCGGTAGCCGCGCTTTATTTCCGACAGAAACGGAGCTGCTCCTCGGTAGAGCGGATCACTCACTACGGGAAACCCCTCCTTTGCAAGGTGTGCACGGATCTGATGCATGCGGCCGGTGATGGGCCGGCATTCGACGAGCGAAAAACGGCGTGAGGTGGAAATTGCGGTTACGATCGTCTGCGAGGGACGTCCACGGCGACTGTCGCATACGGCGCGGAATCCGGCTACCGATTCCCGCGCGTCGTGGCCTATCGGTTTGAAGGTAACCGGGACGGTTCGCAGCGGTAAATCGATCGTTTTCTCCTCGAATCCTGCCTTTCCCCATACAACCGCGTGGTAGACTTTGTGGACCTGACGGCGGCGGAACTGCTCCGCGAGCACGCGAAAGGCGGGAAAGACGCGCGCAGCAACGATTACCCCGCTCGTCTCGCGGTCGAGGCGATGGCAGAGACGGGCACCTGGAACCTTCGCCCGCAGCAGGCTCAGGAGGTCGGACCGGGTCGTATCCCGCTCGGCGACGCTCGAGAGCCCCGCCGGTTTGTTGAGGACGATGAGATTTTCGTCCTCGTACAGAATCAGATCTTCGAATTTCTGCTGCTTCATAGGGTGATACCGGCACCACTATAGTCCGCTGTCGCAGATTTTGGATAGTATCAAG
The DNA here is from genome assembly GCA_964577375.1 of uncultured Spirochaetales bacterium. Lineage (GTDB taxonomy): Bacteria > Spirochaetota > Spirochaetia > DSM-27196 > DATKUC01 > DATKUC01. Next base: position 5,944 of record CAZNYW010000124.1, read on the forward strand.
AACCCTGTGGATAAAATCAGGGGAGTAATTCCGCGGTAAGTAC
>CAZNYW010000125.1:0-5945 GCA_964577375.1 uncultured Spirochaetales bacterium
ATCATGCGGAAGGGAGTCGTTCCGGCTATCCTCGAGCGGCAGATCGACGGGGCATGGAACGGGCCAGGCCGCTTCTACCGCGACAAGTACACAGGCACGGTCTGGCAGCTCATCATCCTCGCGGAGCACCTCGCCGAGGGCGCCGACTCGCGGATCCGCGCCGCCTGCGAGTACCTGCTTGCGGCGTCGCAGGAACCGGAAGCGGGCGGTTTCTCCTTCGACGCGAGCGCGCGGTCGGGCGGAGGCCTTCCGAGCGGCGTAGTCCCCTGCCTCACCGGCAACATGGTGTTCAGCTTGATCAGACTCGGATACATCGCCGACGCGCGCCTGGCCCGCGCCGTTGAGTGGATCGCGCGCTACCAGCGCTTCGACGACGGGACAGATGCACCGCCCGCAGGACCCCCCTATGACCGCTATGAAATGTGCTGGGGCAGGCATACCTGCCATATGGGCGTGGTGAAGGCGCTCAAGGCGCTTGCCGAGATTCCGCAGGAGCGGCGGACGCCCGAGGTAGAGAAGACCCTCCACGCCGGCACCGACTATCTTCTCGCTCACCACATATTCCGCAAGAGTCACAGCCTTACCGAGGTGGCGCGCCCGGGCTGGCTCAGGCTTCAGTTTCCCCTGATGTACCAGAGCGACATTCTCGAGGTCGCGTTGATCCTCGCCGGGCTCGGGTGCCGGGACGAGCGCATGGAGGAGGCCGTCGAGAAGATCGCCGCAAAGCGCGGAGCCGACGGACGGTGGTCACTCGAAGCGACCTTCAACCGAAGGTTTCAGGTCGACATCGAAGCGAAGGGAAAGCCGAGCAAGTGGATCACTCTTCGGGCTCTCCGCCTGCTCAAGAAGTTCTATGCGTGACCGGGCGTCAGTCGCCGGTCGAATCCACCCTGATCACCACGTTGCCCTTCTTGTGCCCGCCCTCGACGTAACGGTGCGCTTCGACGATCTGATCGAGCGTGTAGCAGCGGTCGATCACCGAGCGGAGCCCGCCTGTTTCGGCGAGCTCCTTCAGCCGGTCGAGGTCACCGGTTTCGAGCTTGACCGAGGTCATCACCGAGAGATACCGGCCGCCCGGCTTCAGGACGCGACGTCCGCGGGAGGCGGCGAGCTTGCCGACCGCATCGAAGACCAGGTCGTAGACCCGGCCTCCGGAGGTGAAGTCCTCCTTTGTGTAGTCGATGACGTGGTCTGCGCCGAGCGAGCGCACCAGCTCCAGGTTGGCGGTGCTGCATACACCGGTGACCTCCGCTCCGAGCTGCTTTGCCAGCTGCACGGTGAAGGTGCCCACGCTTCCTGAAGCTCCGTAGACGAGGAGACGGTCCCCCGCCTTGACCCCGCCCTTTCGCATGAAGCCGAGGGCGGTGAGCCCACCGAGAGGAAGCGATGCGGCCTCGTCGAACGACATGGTGGAGGGCATCAGCGACACAAGGCCGTCCTCCGCCTTTTGCGTTTTTTCAGGCAGGCAGCGATACTCGGCGTTGGCCCGCGCATCGAAACCGGTGAAGGCGAACACCCCGTCGCCCGGCCGGAAGCGCGTCACATTCTTCCCGGCAGCCTCAACCTCTCCTGAAAGCTCGAGCCCCGGAATGTTCACGCGCCGCGGCCGGAAAAGCCCGTTGAAAAGCCTTGCCAGAAACGGATCGGGCTTTCGTATGCGCCAGTCGCCCACTGCAGCGGTGGACGCGTGCACCTTGACCAGGATCTCGTTGTCGCCAGGGACCGGTTTTCCGACCTCCCTGACCGAGAGAACCTCCGGAGGGCCGTACTTCGCGTAGAATGCTGCCTTCACGCGGTCTCCTTGACGGCCGCGAACGCCAGGGCCGACTCGGTCAATCGACCCACGATGGCCGGCGCCTCGTGCACCAGCTCATCGTTCTCGAGCGCTGCCACCATGAAAAGCGCAAAGTCCACCCGCCGCGTCAGGTTGCTCTTGAGGATGGGGTCGCCCACATGCCTGCTCCAGACCGGCAGGCCCTGACTCTCTCCCTCTTCGAGGTCGCTCCCCCGGACAACGGTCCAGCGCGTGTCGCTCGCGAATATCGTTTTGGCCGCCTGCACCTGGTCGTCGATGTCGACCATTCGCACCAGTCTGGCAAACCTGCCGAACACCGCAACGAAGAGTTTCATGGTCCAGGGATAGATATCCTTCCCGTCCATGCTGATGTGCCAGCCGCACGAGAAGACCAGTCTGGCGCCCGGTTCCGCGTATTCGAGCACGGCCTGCGCGGTCCCGCTCGAGTAGTGTTCGACGCCCCAGGGGACGAGGACGGTGAGCACGCCGTCGCAGCCTGCCACCGCCCTTCGAATCACCTCCCGGTCATTCGTCGCACCGGGAATGACGGTGATCTTACCCTTCCAGGCGTCGAGCTTCGCCACACTGCTTTCGCGGCATACTCCGACCACCTCGTAGCCGCGGTCGAGCGCGTGACGAATCATGTACTGACCGAGCTTTCCCGACGCGCCGACGATGCATACCCGTTTCATTCGCGGGCCTCGCTGAGTGAGCCTGCGGGGGAGGGTTCCCTGCCGCCTCTGGCCAGAAGCCAGATGGTGAAGCTGAGCTCGCCGATCACCGACGGCACCGCAACGATCACGAGGAATATGGTCTTGTAGGCTTCGTAGTTGGCAAGCACCGCGTGCGCGAGGGTGTCCAGGATGTAGGCGGCGCCGGCCACGATGAGCACGATTCCGAGAAGCCGCGAAATATGGCCCGACTGAAAGATCAGATTGCCGACGAGAATGAGATGAACGCCGAACGCTGCGAGGCCGATGAGCCACATATAGCTGAAGCCGTCGATGTACGCCATGACCTGGGCATCCAGCTGCCCGGCGTTGAAGGCGCTCAGGTACTGCTCGCCGCTCAGGAGCCTGAGGACCAGGAAGAAGAAGACCAGTCCCACACCGAGGAAAATGGTGTATACGACCCTGAACCACGCGGTGAGAAGCGAGAGATCCCTGCTCACCGGCCTGAATACGATGTAGAGCCCCCAGGCTATGAACACATCTGCAATGAAGACGATTGTGAAACTGACAAGCCCGCCGCGGAAAAGGCCGGGAGATCCTGCAATGTTTGCTGCCGTGGAGGCAGCATCACCCGGTACCACCAGCCCGTTCACCACCATGAAGTTGGCGAAAATTGCGAGCACGAATATCACCAGATACCCGGCCCCCGCTACCTTCGCGGCCTGTCGCGTCGATATTTCATTCGCTTCTGTTCTCATCCCGATTACTCCTGACTTTTCTCTCAATTGATTCACACGATGGCGGCCACCACCGCGTGCCATTCGAGCGTCGTACCACGGCGCTGCGCCTGCGGCTCCAAGCCGGCGCGATAAGCGGGCAGAGCAGTATTGACTGCGATGAACTGTGCAAAGATGAAAATCAGCGGGGAAGATCAGAAGCAAAAAGGCATGAACGAATCACCCGGCAGCCACGAAAAACAGTCATGCGCCTCGAACGATCACGAGGTACGATGCTGAGTCTGTGTGTGCAGCGGCGCCTCCTGTACGGACCGACTTCGCCGGTTCCGGAAGATTGAACGAAGGTAAGAAATGAAACCCGAGCTGTCAAGCCAAATCGACGCAATGTCGCGGCGCCGGCGAGGCGCCGGCCGGCCGTCAGACCAGACGGCCAAGCCGGAACCTCGCGTAGAAGATAACAGCCACGATCAACACCACGATGACCGCGATCGTCACAAGCAGTACGACAGTGCTTTTTCTCATCGGTCCTCTCCTTTCCGCCAGTTTTCGTACATAACCCTTATGTCGTCGGCGCTGATGCCGAGCAGGTCCATTGTCCGGAAGATGCGCGGAAGCTCACGGCTTTCGAAATCGGTGCGCGCAAGCTCTCTGGTTACCGCAACCGCGTTATCGGCGGCGAAATAGCCGATACCGCGCTGATTCTGTATGACTCCCTGTTCCTGGAGATAGGTGTAGGTGCGCATGACGGTATTTGGATTCACCTCCATGTCCACGGCGAGCTCACGGATGGAGGGAATCCGTTCTCCCTCCTTCCAGCGCCCGCTCAAAATGTTTTCGCAGATTCTGTCTGCAATTTGCTGGTAGATCGGTGCAGTCTGACTGAACTCCATTTCACACCTCGGTTTCCCGGAGTCTGAGATAGGTGATGACCCAGCAGACCGGTGCGAAGCCGGCCCAGAAAAGAATGGGCACAAGCGGATCGAGCATGCTGCTGAGCTCTTCCTTGTGCTCGGTGAAGAACCGGTTGACCAGGAGCGAGGTCTGCGGACCCGGGGCTGGAACTCCGAACAGCAGGCAGAAGAGGAGCCCCGCAAAGAGGAAGAGTCCGATGAAGAGCACCGCCGCCGCCAGGGTGGTCTTGACGAGCGCCGCCTTCTTGAACCAGATCGAGCCGAGCAGGAAGACTGACTGAAGAACCAGGTAGTACAGCACCGGCCTGAGCACGACTGCCGAGAACGGGTTGAAGAACCCGTGGCCTGCGCCGAAGATCAGGAGGCTCAGAAGCTCGGTTATGTTTGCAGCCGCCGAGTAGAAGAGAAGCGCCCACAGGGCGAAGCCCACCGTGGATGCAAGGAGCTTGCTCAGGAGTTTCTCGAGTGCGGACCCGGGGAGCATCAGATAGAACTGCCCGCTCACCGGTTCGGCAAGATCTCTGAACGACCGGGCCGTGTAGATGAACCCGCCCACGAACAGAAGCAGGGTGAAACCGGGAAGGTAGGAATCGGGCTCCGGCGTCGCGACCATCGACAGTAGGGATGAAGCGACGATGAACGCGCCGACGGCAGCCATCGTGATCAGGAAGCCCCGGTAGCCGTGAGCAAGCTCCCGTTTCAGCAGAAGAGAGAGCCTCGCCGGATTCAGGAGCTGTTCGATTCGAGTGTTACTCATGGGAGACCTCCGTCTGCGCTGCGAAGATGCTTTCGATCTTCGATCGATTTCCGATTACGGTACGGAAAAGAACCTCGATGTCGACGTTTGTCTCCTCGCGTCCGGTGTGAGCACGCACCGTCAACCATCCTCCGAGCGTCTTCTCGCTGAACAGGAGCCCGGCGTCCGACGGCTCTTCGGTCTCGAGGCGCATCGAAAGACGCCGCGTCACCTCTTCCATCGGCTGCTTGAAGATGATCCTGCCGTCATCCAGGATGATGATGGGATCGATGACGTTCTGCATGTCGCGCACCTGATGTGTGGAGACGAGGATTATCTGGTCCTCCCTGAGCGTCCCTGCAAGGAGCTTCCGGAACTGACTCTTGGAGGGGATGTCGAGGCCGTTGGTGGGCTCGTCGAGGAGCAGCATCCGGCAGCCGGTGGCCAGCGCGAAGCTGAGAAGGAACTTCTTCTTCTCGCCGAAGGAGCGGCGCGACAGCCTCTCATCGTTCTCGATCTCGAACTCCTTCATGCACTGATGAAACACGTTCCGGTCGAACCGCGGGTAGAAGGGCGCGTAGACCCGTTCGTACGCGGCCGGTGTGAGCGGTGGAACGCCGAGCTCCTCCGGCACATAGAAGATCTCCTCGAGAAGATGAACCGGCCGGGAGCCGGGATCGACATCGAGCACCCGGCACCCTCCCGAGCGCGCGAAACGCAGTCCGCACATCAGTTTGAGAAGCGATGTCTTCCCTGCGCCGTTCTTGCCGAGAAGTCCATAGATGTTGCCCGGTTCGAGCGTCAGATCGAGATTCTGAAAAAGCAGTTTCTTCGAATAGCCGAAACTCAGGCCGTGGATAGCGACCACGCCGTACCTCCTATCTAGTGTTCTACGTCACTAGTACACTAGGAAGATAACCCACAACGTCGAATGTGTCAAGAGGAAAGTTGAAAAATGGGGGTTCGCGACGTGTGGCCGGTCCCGTCTGTTTTTCCTGAGTGATTTCGTTATGGTAAGAAAAGGGAGTGTGTACAGTATGATCAATGAATCCAACCAGACGATGGAGCGTCCATATGACGCCATAGTGGTCGGCG
>CAZNYW010000126.1:0-5573 GCA_964577375.1 uncultured Spirochaetales bacterium
TCCACCTTCCCCGGGGGCGCGCCGGCGGTAACTTCTACGGCCTGGTTTTTGGTGAGGTCGACGCTCTTGCCGGCGGACTGGACCTCGACCATGCCTTCGGTCACTTCGTAGCGGCTGGTGCCGTCGCTGGCGGCGTAGACGGTGAAGACGGTACCGCGGATTCCGGCGACGGAGCTCATGGTGGCAATGGCCGGCTCCCGGGACCCGGCGATCCTGGCAAAGCGGTAGGAGACTGCGCCGAGGACGGTCGTCATGACGGTCTCCTGCTGCGAATCCTGATATCGCTTCTGAAGGGTGAACACTGAATTGGCCTGAACGGTGATCTGGCTGCCGCCCGCCTGGTCGAGCTGGACCACGCCGTCTCTGCCTGTGATGATGGAGTCGCCCGCGTTCATCGTCATTCCGAAATCAACCGGAATGGTTTTCCCCCCGCCGGACTTGAGATTTGCAGTTCCCTGGAAATAGCTGACCTCGGCCTGCTGGGCGAAGGCCGCCGATACGGCAAGTCCGGAAAACAGCGCGATGAGGAGAGTCGTCTTCCGGACGGAAATTACATGGTTTGAAGTGCGATTGTTCTTCATGCGCGCGACCTCACTTGAGAGGGCCGGCAAGGCCGTATATTACAGGGCCCTGCTTCCCGGTGTCCGAAGCGACGACAAGGAACGGTCCCAGGTTGGACTCGAGCCGGAGAAGCCGGGAACCGGGTGGAACGTGGCGCTGGAAGAACCAGTTGGTGATGGTCGAGTCGGAAAACTGCTTGTAGCTGTCCGATGTCACCGGTTCGTCGACCGACTTGCCGTCCATCGTCCTGGTACCTGCTGGTGCGAGAGCCGCGACGTCCACCTTCATTCCGGCGCTCACCAGGCCGCCCCAGAGGGTGGAGATATCCTCTGTACGATCGAACACTTCCGCGTCGAACGCGAAGGGCTTCGAGGACATCGCTACCAGCCGGTCGACCGAGCCGGAGTTGATGTCGTTGGCAATTGCCGTGGTGGTCTCCGGCTTGAGCGGCCGCGGTACGCTCGCACACGAGGCGAGAATCAGTGCGGCGACGAGTACCGTAACGGCCAACCCCGAGACTCTGCGGACACTGTGGCGGAAGCGGCGAGCCACCGCCGCCGGGCCTGTTTCCCGGCAGTTTTGCAGCGTTTCCATCAGGCAAAATTATACCGCGGCATTCTGTTCACCACAAGCTCGGGAACCGGAAGCGCGGCGGCTAGAACTGAAGGGTCATCGTGATCATGGAGAAATCGAGCCGCTCGTCTTCGCGGGCGAGCGCTTCAAAGTGCACGCCGAGAGCGCGGGCGGCGTCGGCGAGGTGTCCGAGATAGGTGAGCCCGGAGGAGCGGGAGCCGCCGCAATCCGCGCCCCGTTCGAAGTGAGAGCGAAGGTCGCGGATCTTCATCGTCTTTTCCCTGTCGGTCTCGCTTTTGATTATCTCGAACTCGTATTCCTTGTCGAAAAGCGACACCGAAAGCATTCGCCGGCGCTCGTCGGCGCCCGGGCGCGCCGCGATCCGCCAGACCACGTGAAGCGTTTCGTGGTGATCGGCCATAGCCTCGACGACGGTCCGGCGCAGCTGCTCGTCCTGCGTGAGCTGGTCGAGCGATACCGGCTCGCCGGCCTGCATCTTTGCGCGCTGCAGCATGGTAGTCCTGTGCGTATGAGAAATCACCTCGTTCAGCGTGTCCGCGAAGTAATCGGCAAGGCCGGAGGTGCGTACGAAGCGCTCTATGAGCGCGGCGATCCCTCTCGATGCGCCGTCACGTCCGTCGCCGGGAAAAAGAAGCAGAACGATGTACCAGATGTGTTCCGGAATGCATTCGAAGTAGCGCCCGCACAGATACTCGCAGCGTTCCTGTGCCTCTTCGGAGCTGCCGTGATGGACGAGCGCCCACCGGACAGCGCGGGCGAGGATGCCTTCGGTAAATGGTTTCAGCTCCTCCGACCGCGAAGCGAGCAGCTGTTTCACCGCTTCGGGATTGAAATGTGTCCGTTCGTCGATACTGCGGGCGGGGTTTGCCCGGTTCCAGCGGCGAACTTCGTCGGAATCGAATATCAGCCGTTCCAGCTCGGATCCGAATCGTGAGTAGAGAAGCCCGTAGATCACCAGCTTGGTAAGATCGGCGATCGCTCCCTCGAACCCGTCGGGGTCGGAAGCTGAAAACTCGATCTTCTCCAGGTAGTTGCGTGAGAGCATCTCCTGAAAGGCAACGGTGCCGATATGCCGGGAAGAGAATCCGTGCACCTCGCCGCCGTCGAGAGTCTGGACGCGCCCGGGCTGTTTCCCTCGCGCGGTAAGCTGGTCGACGGCTACCTGAGTGAGTGCAACTACCACTGGGATTTCGATCTTACCCGAGCGCATCTGCCTCTACTTCCTGTCGAGGAAACTCCAGTCGAGCTTCACGATCTCGCCGCTCCCGGCCGAGCGGTAGATCGCGTCGAGGATCGTGCTGTTGATGAGGCCGGATATTCCGTCGGAAACGGGTGTCCGGCCCTCCCGCACACACTCTGCAAAGTGACGGCTGAGTGCGAGCCGCGCACTGTCGGGGTTTTCGCCTGCCGGCGCGGGAACCTCGACATCGAACGAACGGTCGAACTTTTGACCGGTAAATACAAGCCGGTCGTCATACAGCGAAATGCCTCCCTCATCGCCGGCAACGTGGATCTGGTAGGCGTGATTCGATTCGATGTTGACGGCCCAACTCGCCTCGAGCTGCAGCGTCGCCCCGTCCTCGAACCGGATCATCGCGGAGGCGAGATCCTCCACGTCGAAATAGCCGTCCCACTGTGGTGTACCCCAGCTGCCGATGCCGCGCTTTCTGGGGCCGAATTTGGCGTAGGTCGCGCCAAAGACCTGCGACGGCCTGGGAGAACCCATCAGCCAGAGGCAGAGATCGAGGACGTGGACGCCGACGTCGATCAATGGACCGCCGCCGGCATCGTTCTTGCGCGTGAACCAGCTGCCCCATCCGGGGATCGCCTTCTTGCGCATGATCCCGGCTTTGGCGTAGTAGACGGTTCCGAGCTCGCCGGACTGCGCGACCTGAGCGGCCTGCTGTGAAAGGGTTTCCCAGCGCATCTGGTGGGCGATCATGAGAATGCGGTCTGCTTTTCTTGAGGCCTCGTAGATCTCGCGGGCTTCCTTTCCGGAAACGGCCATCGGTTTTTCCAGGAGAACGTGTCTGCCGCGCTCGAAGGCACGAAGGGCGAGCGGCCGGTGATGCGCATTCGGCACCCCGATGACGACCGCGTCGATCTCGTTGCTGTCAATGAGCGCCTCGGCCGAATCCCAGACCCGCGGCACGCCGTACTGCACAGCCGCCTTCTCGGCCAGCGGCAGGCAAAAGTCGGTAATCCCGACCACCTGAGCCTCGTCGAGTTGGCTGAACATGGCGGCGTGAATACGGCCGATGAATCCGGCGCCGATAACGCCCACGCGAACCTTGTCGTGACTCATGCTGTTCTCCTGACGTTGCGACGGCAATTGTAGCGTGGAGAGGGATAATAGGCAATCGAAAAAAGGCGGGAACGGGCTTCGCGGTCCGGCCCGGCTAGCCGCGGCCGGACCGCAGCTCTATGATCCGGCCGCTCAGGCGTGATTCCTCGGCGGCAAACGCGACGCGGTGGCTTTCAAGGCTCTCCTCGGGCCCGGACATCAGAAGACTGCGGTTTCCGGATGCAACCGCCTCGGTAAATGCGTTCATGAGGCCGGCGTCGCCGCCGCCGTGGCCGCCTGTGATGGTGGCGTCGCCTGCGGCAATGCTCTCCTCCTGCCATGCCGGCTCTCCGAAAATGAGTTTCCGGATCCGTTCGCCGTCGGTTTCGAGCTCGCCGTGACTTCCGAACAGCCGCGTACGCCGGTGCCCGACCCGCGTGAAGGGAACCATCGAGAAGCTTGCCGTGCGACCGTCGTCAAAGAGGAAATTGACCTGCTGCTGCTCCATCACGTTGTTGTCACAGTGCCATACGCAGCGGCCATAGGGGCCGCTCTCGAGCGCAGAATGCAGCCCCTCCTCGGTGAGGTCCGGGGTCAGCACGTCGATCGGCCAGCCTCTGGCGCCCGCACGGAAGGGCTCGAGGTAGATCGAGACTGCGGAGTAGGGGCATTCGGCGGAGAGCGGACAGTGCAGGCAGCGTTCAGCGGCCCCGGCGGGCGCATTCTCTTCCGTGAAGTAGGTACGGCTGCCGAAGGAGGAGACCATCGAAATCCGCCGGACCGACATGGACGCGGTCGGGAAACTGTGCCGCGCAGGCTGCGTACGCTCGTCCGCGGCTTCCCGCGCCGATGATCAGAAATGAGACCGGCTTCATCACCTCTCCTCGTCAACCTTTCACCGCGGCATCGCTTACGCCTCGGACGACGTATTTCTGCAGAATCAGGAAAAAAACGATAACGGGAATCATCCCGAGCACCGGCAGCGGCAGGAGAAAATCATTCCAGATGAGCAGCGTCTGCAGGATGATCACCGTAACCGTCATCGATCTGAGCAGTGGAAAAACGATGCGCGAGAAGGTCTGCACCGGCGTACAGCCGTCGAACATGGCCGATTCCTCGATCTCACGCGGGATCGACTGGAAGGGCACCACCATCGATGCGACGAAGAAAAAGAAGATCGTCCGCGTCGTGCGGGTTTTTCGCCTCACCAGTCTCCACGCAGCCGCGGAACCGAGCACTACAAGGCCGGCTATGCTGAGTATGGTCACCAGCAGCGAATTGCCGAGCACAAAATAGAAGGGCAGCAGGAAGAGCAGCGCCGCGATGATCATCACTGCCGAGACCGCAGGCAGAAGAGGACCTTGCTGTTTCACGCCTCCACCTCCATGCGTCGGGTGAAGGCGACCTGGGCAACGGTAATGCACCCGACGATAACGAAGTAGAGGAGCGATTTTGCGGTGCCGAGACCATAGTTGTTGTAACGGAACGCCTCCTCGTAGATGTTGAGCGCCACCGTCTGCGTCGAGCGGAAGCGGCCGCCGTGGGTGAGGGAGATCACGATGTCGAAGCTCTTGAAGCACCATGCGAGGACGAGGAAGAAGCAGACGGTGATCGCGGGAACCGACAGCGGAATCAATATGCGCCTGACCAGAGAGAAACCGGAGGCGCCGTCTATCCGTGCCGCCTCGAGGATGCCCGGATTCATGTTGAGCAGATGAGCGACCTATATGATGAGCAGGTAACCGACCGACCGCCAGGCGTAGACTATCACCATGCCCCAGAAGCCGGTTTCCGGTGTGCCAAGCCGGGCAAGTTTGAAGATGCCGATGTCGGTCACCTTGCCGATGGCGGCGAAGCCGTTCACCAGTATGAATCTCCAGATGAAACCGAGCAGCACGCCGCCGATCACGTTCGGCAGAAAGAAGACGGTCCGCAGCGGTCCTCTCATCCGGATCGGCAGAATGAGCGCCAGCGCGCGCGGGGCTGCCAACGTGAGGCTCGAGAATCGGAGAAAGAATCGTTGTGCCCCGCCGCCTTCACTGGCCCGAAGACTGCAGATATGTTAGAATTCGTCCGGAAAAGAGATGGCAGGATTTCGTATTGCCCAGATCACCGATCTGCACGTCGGCGGGCC
>CAZNYW010000127.1:0-5012 GCA_964577375.1 uncultured Spirochaetales bacterium
CCACCGGTCGATCCAGCGTGAAAAGGAGAACTCGGGACCGATGTCCTCAAAAAAGTGCGGCAGAGAGGAAGGCGTCGCGTCGCCCCAGAAGATCCAGACGAGGCCCTGCTCCTCGTGCACAGGGTAGGCCCGTACGTGAAAGTTGGGCGGAACGGTCGCCGAGCGGCCGTTTGCGGGAATGAGGCGGCCGGCCCCGGTCCCATCAAAACGAATGCCGTGAAACGGGCAGCGGACAAGACCGTCCAGCACGTTGCCTGCGGAAAGCGAAGCGCCGCGGTGCGCACACTTGTCGGCGATGCAGTGAAGTGTTCCCTCCTCGTCACGCCAGAGCGCCAGCTTCTCACCGAGCCGTACCACGCCGAACGGCCTGCCCCGTTTCACCTCCCGGCTTTCGAGGATGACGTACCACTGGTTCCGGATCATTACTCCCTCCGAGGCGGAAGAGGAACAAAGAGGCTGGTGCGATCCCTGTAGGACCGATAGGCCGGGTCGCCTCCGTATTTCGCCTCGGCCGACTTCTCGAGCGGCGGAATACCGCTGACGAACAGGAGCATCAGGGTTATGAACAGCGGACCAATTGCGACGAGGAAGCCGGCACCCGAAAGAGCGGGGATCACCGCGACGAAGATGCCCCACCAGAAAAGACTCTCTCCGAAGTAGTTCGGGTGGCGCGACCATTTCCACAAGCCCGAGGCGATGAACAAACCTGCGTTCGCAGGATCGTTCCTGAACCGGTACTTCTGCCCATCGGCGATCTGCTCGAATACAAGCCCTGCAAGCGCAACAACACAGCCCAGCACCGACACGGGCCCGACGGCGCGGGCGGAGGAGCCACCGAGGTAGACAATGACCGGGAGGCTGACAACCCAGACGGTCAGCGCCTGCAGGAACCAGAAGCGGGCGAACCTCGGAATACTCTCCCGGATGCCGTCGAAGCGGTGGTCTGTTCCGGTCTTCAAGATTCTCGCAAAAAGATAGGAGGCAAGCCGCAGCGCCCAGAGCAGCACGATCACCCCGACAAAGAGCCGCCCGGGATCCCAGACGCCGGATCGCACTATCATAGCGGCCGCAATGAAGGCGAAGGAGAGGCCGTAGGAGAGGTCGGTGACCTTGTCGGTCTTGAGCGATGCGGCGGCGGCAAAAAAGGCCGCGTTGATCGCGAAGCTCGCAATAAGCGCGAATAGAAGGTCGTTCATCGATTCAACTCCTGTTTCATTCGAGCGTGAGGACGGCAGCGACGGTACCGCGCCCCGCGTTGAGGCCGACGACGGGAGATATTTCCATCACGAACTCGGGCGAAATCCCGAGGACCGACTCGATGCGCTGCGCGAGATCGGACGCCGCCGCAGGCGCCACACCGTGCACGACCGCCCAGGACGCTATCCTTCCCCGCCGGCTCGTAGCCTTCACCATCGAGACTATCCGTTTTGCGTTGGCCCGCATGCTGAACGCCCTGCCATAGAGAATCGACTTTCCCTCCCGGTCGAGCGAGACAATCGGCTTGAGATTGAGCGCCCTGCCGACGGCACCCAGTACCGGGCTCACCCGCCCGCCTCTGACCATGTACCTGAGGGTCCGGACACCGACGAAAATCTCCGCCTTTTCGCGCGCCTCCTCGATCTCTTTCACGACCTCCTCGTGCGCCGCACCTCGCTCGATCAGTTTCGCGGCCCTGAGGACGAGCAGCCCGAGAGAGCCGGATAGGTGTCGTGAGTCGATCACCGAAATGCGCGTCTCCTCGAAGCGTAGCGCCTCGCGCCTGCTCGCCTCACAGGTTCCCGACAGCTTCGACGAAAGATGGATCGCGATAATCGACTCGTAGTAGCTCGACAGAAAGGAATAGAGCCGCTCGAAGGTGGGAGCGGCAGGCTGGGATGTCTTTGGAAAGAGGGGCGACCGGTCGGCAAGCTCGAAGAACCGTGAGGTCGTAAGGGTCACCCGGTCGAGGTACTCCGCCTCCCCGAAGTTCAGCAGAAGTGGAACGACGTGGATCTGATAGCAGTCGAGCAGCTCCTGCGGCAGGTCACAGGAGGAGTCGGTCACCAGCGCAATCGGCCACTTGCGCGACCGCACCACCTCCACCTGTTTGCGCATATCGTCGACCTTCTGCATGGTCGGGCTTCCGAACTGCCTGAGCCGGTCGAAGAGGCCGGCAGGATCCCCCGTGTGAATGTGGACCCGCGCCATTTCCGCGCTGCCCGCGACGATGAGGCTGTCGCCCGCCTCGGATATAACTTCCCGTATGGCCTCTGTATCGATTCCTCTTCCGCGGAGGAGCGCCTCGACGCAGTAGCGGTAGGTCAGATCGATGTCTGCATTCTCCACCGCGTGCTGACTCCCCGGTTTCCAGTTAGAGCCGCCGGCAAGGCGGACATCCCGCCCGGTCTCGACGAAACTGCCCGCTCCCTTGAGAAACTCGACGAATCCCAACGCGCCGGCGTCCACCACGCCGGCGCGCTTGAGGACATCGAGCTGCTCGGGAGTCCGCTCGAGCGAAGCCTCCGCATCGGGAATGGTACGGCGAAAAAGCTCGCGAAAGCTGTCGCAATTCGGCCGTTCCCGCTTCAGCGCAAGCGCCCAGTCATGAATGACCGAGAGAATCGTCCCCTCGCGAGGACTGGAGATGGAGGCGCGAGCCCGCTGCGCCGCGTGCTCGACTGCCTGAATGAAGTGGTCGATGCCGATGGTCTTGAGGCTCGACACCTTCTCACGGAATCCGCTCAAGAATTGCGCGAATATCATCCCGGAGTTGCCACGCGCACCGAGCAGTGCCGCGTCGGCCATGGCGCTGATAGTGCTGCCGGCATCATGCGGAGTCTCGAGCGCCTGGGCCATGCTGTGAAGCGTCGCCGCGAGGTTCGTACCGGTATCGCCGTCGGGCACGGGAAACACATTGATGCGGTTGAGATAGTCCTGCCGGTCGATAACCGTCACGGCTCCGGAAGCGAACGCTCCGTACAGATTCCTGCCGTCGAGTTCAAACATACAGCCTCGACCTACTATTATAACTCAGCTGTCAACCGCCGATTGGTCGACTTTCGATGCGGCAAACGCCGGACTTCGACGACCAGTGCACCGGAGCCAACCCTCGGTTTCCGCTGATCCATGAACTCAAGCAAATCCGCCTCGACGCCTACGACGGAAGGATTCCGGCCCAGCAGGATCCGGCCCAACGCCTACAAAGCCGCTTCGCCCGCCCAGAAATCGACGAGGTTGCGGGTAAACCTTCGGTCCAACGGTTCAATGCCGCACAGCAGGCGGTGGTAGATGGCGCCGTAAATCTGGTCCGTGATGACGTAGAGATCCTCGCTGCGTTCGATGGGGTCCCAACCAAACAGCCGGGCAAGCGGGCGGCAGGCCAGTTCCCGGCGGGCTGAATGAAACGGACGTTCAGATCGCGTTTGAGGTGAGGGTCCACCTGGGCCGCCACGATCAATTCTCGGATGGCGCGACCGGCAGGCGTCGTCGTGATCTGTTCGGTGATGCCGTCGATGTAGCCGTCGAGGGCCAACGAACCCTTGGATGCCCACAATTTGCAGGAGGTCACCTTGCTGCCCTTCGCCCGCGCGGCGACCCCTTCGATGGTGAGTTCCTCAAAACCTTTTTCCAGAAGCAATTTGGACGCCGACTGCAAGATCGTGGTCCGAACGTTCTCGTCTCGGGGCAAAGAGTGGGCTTGGCGGACGGTGAGCGTGTTCGGCTGCAACCAGGCGGATATCGGTAAAGTACAAGTCTTGCGATATGAGAAAGTGCCCTTCTTCCTGCGCGGCTTGCCACACCATCGGATTGTCCTTGCCGGTGAGGCTTTCCTGAACCACCGTGTCCACATCATTGCCGAGTCACGCAGGAGGCTCAATCAGATCGGCAAGAAGATTCTCGTCAAGCTTGATTCTCACGAAGCAGCGCCTATACCGAAGGCACCGCTGGAACGCGAAGGTCCTCTTCGGCGGAGGCCGCAAGGCTCGCTAACACGGTGCGAAGAGTCACCCGTGTTCCCTTGAGAACCGGCTGTCCGTTGCTGATCTTAGGGCCTCGAACAACAAAGTCCGGGTAATTCATTTGCTTTTTGCTCGCCACTGTCAGTGTACTCTCGAACCGCCACCCGAGGCATCGTCTGCCCCTGCCTGCGCTCCACCTCGAAGGCCAGCAGTGATAATGCGAAACTCCCCCCAGAGTATCCCCACCTGATCGGTTTGGCCGACCTCGGCACGATCTTGTCGACGTATCATCATGTCGAAGTACTGCGACGGAAAGGAAAGCGTATGAGGAAGCTATCGCTGGACGGCCTGCCGAACGACATCAGCAAGGATGGCCGCGTTACCGTCGTCGGCAGGACTCACTCCAAATCAAGCGGCCTGCTGGGCGACTAACACCCGATACCGTTCAAAGCTACCTTGTTAGGCTACGATGATGAAACACGGCTTGTGAAGAATCAGATCGGTTCCGGAAACCGTTCGAAGTCAATCCGGAAAGAGTCTATGCGAGTGATTGCTTGATGCTCGGGACACTTCTGTAGGTTGCAGTCCAGAAGCACATACCCAAACGGAATTTGCCCCTTCCGTTTCCTCGTTCCGTTCCTGCGGACGCCGGTATTCAAGCCAAACACCCGAACCGCTTCCAACACCGTTGAATGGCTGACACCCAATCGCCGTCCGATCTCATGAGCGGACAAGCCGTCTTGAGCACGGAGCCGCCGTACGTAGTTTCGGCTGCGCAACAATAGCCGACCAGGAAGCAAGACCGCATCTTCGATCATCGACCCAGGCTGATTGTGACTCCCAGCTACCGGGGAGCTGGACAGTCTCCGTTTCCCGAGAGGAGCTTCCGATTGCTTCACTGAGCTCCGTGCGGTAGCGCACAGAAAACTAACGTTTCCGGCGGTAAGCTTAGCATGCTCGTGCCGCCGCTTCTGTCACGCACCCGGCGTATAGACGACAGGCCGAAAGAGAGGTTCCGTGAAAAAGTTCTCGGCAGTAAATATCCTCCGCCTTGGTCTGCTTCTGGTTATCCTT
>CAZNYW010000128.1:0-4925 GCA_964577375.1 uncultured Spirochaetales bacterium
AAGAGATGGCAGGATTTCGTATTGCCCAGATCACCGATCTGCACGTCGGCGGGCCGGACGAGCGCCCGAGGGATGTCGACGTCCGGGGAAATCTCGAGCGGGTGCTGCCCGCCGTGAAAGCTGAATCTCCCGATCACATCGTGATCTCGGGTGACCTCAGTTTCCGCGACGGCGACCGTGAGGCCTACCGCTACGTGCGCGGGCAGGTCGAGGCGCTTGGCGTGCCCTACAGCGTTATCGGCGGAAACCACGATATCAGCGTAAATCTTGCAGAGGAGTTCGACCGCACCGCGGATCTTCACGGCGAGGAGCTGTACTACACGCTTCCGGTTGGCGGAAGCGGCGCTTCCGCGGAGCTCCTGTTCCTCGATTCGGTGAAGGCAACTGTCTCCGACACTCAGCTCGGTTGGCTGCGCGAGCGCCTGGATGAGGCGCAGCACCGGGTAATCGTATTCATGCACCATCCACCGATCCTCTGTGACTGTCGCTACATGGACGAGCACTATCCGTTCACGCGTAGCGCCGACATCGTCCCGGTGCTGACCTCCTCTCCGGCGCTTTCTGCGATCTTCTGCGGGCACTACCACGCTGAAGCGCGAACGCGTCTGCCGGGCCGCGGCGACGTGTCGGTGCACGTGACGCCTTCACTCTGGTTCCAGATTGACCGCACGTCCGAGAAGATGGTGATCTCCGATACAAGGCCCGCGTACTGCGTGATCGACCTGAAGGCGACATCGGTGAGGGCACGGGTCGAATATCTCGAGCCTGTGTCGTAAACCGGTTGTACTTCACTATCTTTTTTCTATTTGTTAGTATCCTTCAGGGGCGGTAAGGGGATGCGAGTACGCACTAAAGTACGGAACCTCTGCATTCGTGCACTGACTGAGTCGCTCGACGTCAATACGATGGTGCACATCATCCGCCGTATGTTTCAGAACTACGACATAAACGAGCGCACCGGTTTCCCGGAGAGCATACCTATTCCTTCGCAGAATGCAGCACGGCAGATCGTGGAAGACTGCGTGGGCGCGGGACGGTTCCTCGAGTTTGTCGGGCTTCTGATAGAGGTGGATCGCAACGGCGTGATGGGTCGTGCCTACCGGGTCCGCGGCCTTTCGAACGTTATCGAAGAGGTTGTCGAAATGGGCTATCTCTTTGACCCGGAACGGCGCGTCTTCGTCGAGAACACCGTACAGCAGCGTACGAAGAACTGGGGCCTCCTGCGCGAAGGAGATGAATACCTTTTCACCTTCCTTCGGATGGATATCGTTGGCAACTCCAACCTTGTCCGCACCTACGCGGGAGATGCGATCGCCCGGACCTACAGTGATCTGCGCTCCATAGTGCAGCGCGTGGTCGAAAGTCGCAACGGGCGCATCTGGAGCTGGGAAGGCGACGGGGGGGTGTGCGCTTTCCACGGCGCCGGTGCGTCGAATCCGGCCATGCTGTGTGCAATGGAGATCCTTCACGAGATCTATCTCTACAATCTTCTCGATTGCACGCTGATGGAACCGGTCATGATGCGGCTCGCGGTTCACAACGGCCGGTGCGAGTACCACGAGGTGTTCGAGGACATCAAGTCCGACGCGCTCAGGAAGCTTGCCGACATCGAATCCCGGTTCACCGATTCCAATTCCGTCACCATCAGCAAGACCGCGCACTCGACGCTGGATGCGCCCGTTGCGGCCTATCTGCGCGGTTTCCAGCCCGACTCTCGCAATTCTCTTTACAGATACTCTCTGGGGTTCAGCAGGTAGCGATGGAGATACACGTCTTTTCCAGCAACAAGAAGTGCGACTCCTGGTTTTCCGCGCTGGACCGTGCGCGAAAGTATTCGGTGGAGTTCCATCCTCAGGGGGACATCCGGGCGTGGACCAGGAAGAACGGCAACGGGTCCTTCGCCTACATCGATATCCAGGGGATGACCGAGCGTGAGGTGCGCACCCTGCTCCGGTACCTCTCTTCGGCGAAATCGGGAAGCGGTTCACGGACCCGGCCGCTGCTGTACGGTGTGATCGATCCCGGCGGCAGCATCGTCGACACCGCCGAGATTTTTCATGGCGGCGCGATCGACTACATTGGCAAGGCTGTCGCAAAGGGGGGAATCGCGCCGAAGCGCATAGAACGAGTTGCCCGGTATGCCGAAAACGTCCTCGAGCTTCGCGAAACGGTGCTCGATCAACGGACGAAGCAGGAACGCCGCGGTCGGCCTCCAGCGACTGTCGGCGGCATAGCGCTTCGCGCTCCCACCGCGCTCCTCGACGGCCAGAAAGTGCCGCCGCCCGACACAACCGGCTACCGGTATTCCGGCTCAGACTGGAGCTCGATCGAACCGGAAACCGAGTATACCTTCTGGATCGCTTACGTCAACTTCAACGCTCCTCACGAGATGGCAGGGCGCCAGAGCAGTCAGCACACCGAACACCTGGTATCGTTGTTCCAGACGGCGATGATGCGCTACATGGAGCCGGCAGGCGGCAAGATCTGGATGTGGCGCGAGCTGGAGGGCCTGCTGCTCTTTCCCTTCGACGGACGACGGAACGAGCCGCTGCTTGCGATCTACCGCTTCATGCTCAATCAGAACCTGGTCAACGCCGAAGAGCTCGATCAGGCGGTGCCGATCTCCTTCCATTTCGCGGTGGATATCGGAAATACCACCTACCGGCAGTCGGGCCAGACCGGAACCATAATTTCGGACTCGGTGAACTTCATATTTCACCTGGGAAAGAAGGTGGTTCCCGAGCGCGATCTTACCGTCACGGGGAACGTCTTTCACCTGCTGCCCGAACGGATGCTGCCGCTTGCCAGAGCGGCCGGTAAGTTCGAGGGCAGGCATCTGTATGAGATTGCGGTCCCGTCGCCAGCGTAGCTGGCGTGCCAGCGTAGCTGGCGTGCCAGCATAACTGGCGCACGCCTATGCTTCCATGCGGCGGCGGTACAGGCGGGCAGGAACAAAGAAGAGGACGGCTGCAAGGATCCACAGGACGGCCAGTCCGATGAGGGTTGCCGGCCGGTTCAGCTTGCTCACCACCAATGCTCCCAGACCCATCACGAAGCAGTAGGAATAGACCACCGCAAGGATCGTCCGGGGCGCCATGCCCAGGTCGAGCAGCTTGTGGTGGAGATGGCCACGGTCAGGCGAGTAGAACGGTCGCCCCTCGCGCTGCCGCCGGACGATGGCGTAGATGGTGTCGAGAATTGGAATCATCAGCACGCTCAGCGGAACGAGCATCGACATCGTCCGCTGGCCGTCCGGGCCGGGAATGAGCGGTATCACCGCAAGCGCGAAGCCCAGAAAGAGGCTCCCCGAGTCGCCCATGAAGATCCGCGCCGGCGGAAAGTTGAATACCAGAAAGCCGAGAATGGCGCCCGCAAGGATGAAGGAGAGCAGCGCCTGGGTGTGATTGCCCTGAACCGTGGCCACCACTCCATAGAACAGGGCGGCGTTCCCGGCGATCCCGCCGGCGTAGCCGTCGAGCCCGTCCACAAGGTTTAGCGCATTCGAAAGGGCTATGATCCAGACGACCGTCACCGGGTAGGCGAAGATGCCGAGGTTGATGTAGGTTCCGAACCCGGGGATTCCAAACTGGTGCAGCGTCAGCCCGCCGAGGGTAACAACCACTGCAGCGAGGATCTGTCCGAGCAGCTTCACCAGGGCACGGATGTTGGTGAAGTCGTCGATGAGGCCCACCGCATGTATGAGGACGATGCCGATCGCAACCGAGGCGAGACCGGCATAGGATTCGAGTCTTGCGTGTACCCCGAGGACCGACCGTGCAGCGAGAGCCGCCAGAATCCCCACTATGAGGAAGCTCGCGAACATGCCCACGCCGCCAAGGCGCGGCGTGTTGGTGTTGTGGACCTTCCTTTCGTCGATCTTGTCGTACCACTGGTTCCGGTGCGCGAGCACGAGTATCCCGGGTATCAGCAGAAGAGTTACCACTGTTGCTGCAATGAACGCGACGAAGTAGAGCACAATTCCATCCATAAGTGCCACTTTTTGTTGTTCCCACTCTACCATGAGTGCAGAAAGATTTCCACGAAACTATTCTTCGTCCTCATCGTTATCTCCCTGACGGGTGAAGAAGTTGATGACGATGCGCTGAAAGGTCACGACGTCCTCCATCTCCGCGCGGCGGATGACGTCCATCACGTCGGCCCGGGAGAGAGGACGGGCTCCGTGCGGCTCCTGCGAAATGTTCCAGATGTAGCTGCGCGTATCGTCCATCGCTTCGTCCATTCGTGCAGCGAAGAATCCGAAGACCCGCTCGTACCATCGGTCGGTGAACGGTTCGCCCTGTGAGAAGAGCCTCTCGTACTGCGCCATCCGCTCCGACACGATCTCGGCGATGGTTGTGCCGTTGGCGGTTCCGAACTCATCCTCGATCTGCCGGAGTATCACCCGAAGGACGCGCTCCTTCTCCGATTCCGCCACGTTGAGGTAGCTCAGCAGAAGATCCATCCGGGCGACCAGATAGAGCACCGCCTCGAGGTAGGCCGTCATGAGATTCCTCGGCTGATTCTGATTCGGCGGAAAGTCTTCGAACAGACGTTCGGCAAAATCAAACAGAAAGCCGCTCACTTCACGCGGAAATTCGTTTTCATCCAATGCGCGTTCGATAATATCGCATTATCCCGTCCGGACGCAATGACGTTCGGACGGACGCCTGCCGGCAAGGCTGAACCGAACCTGCCGTCGCAAAACAACAGGATTCTCGCTTACAGCTCGGTCCTGTTTTTTGCGGGCGCGGTTCGGCCCCCGCAGCGGAGTCGCAGCCCTCGGATCACGTCCGGGCGCGTACGGCTTCCGGCTTAGCGGACCTGGCTTCGGCGCGGGAGATGAGATAACATCCGGTGAGCGCAAGGACCGTTGGAAGTATCAAGAACCCTGTGGATAAAATCAGGGGAGTAATTCCGCGGTAAGT
>CAZNYW010000129.1:0-4566 GCA_964577375.1 uncultured Spirochaetales bacterium
CCCTCGTTCGAAGAGCGGAATTGAACGTGCTCACTGCAGATCAGGAAGCTGCGGGTGTTTCGGTCGAGACAGGTATAGAGCTTCCGGATGAGCTAGGGTCCGCATACGTCAACCCAAACTCCGTTGTGACGGTGATCAGGGACAACGGCCCGCCTCTTCCCGAAGATGTCCTGCAGCATCTTTTTGATCCATTCTACACCGAGGGCGAGTTCGGAACGGGGAACCTGGAGCTTGCCGCTGACTATGGGATTGCGGCGCAGAACGAGGCAACTCGCTTGTGCTTCTGCTGCCGCGCGACCCCCCTGCTGATACGCCCCTGCCTTGACATCGAATTCTCAGGCGATTTGATTTGTCTGGCGGCGTGGACTACACTTTATATAGATGGCAACCTTGTGCCACTGAGATTGTTGAGACATCCGGTCGCCGAGGAAACCATGGATAGCGAAAGATCGACCAAACAGAGCCGATTCGACGATCTCAGGATCCCCGTCGTGCTCGACCAGCTTCTGAACACCTCACCCCACCAGATTTTTGTCAAAGACCGGAATTTGCGGGTCGTTCTCTGCAACGCCGCATATGCGGAAACGATCGGGAAACGACCTGCCGAGCTGTGCGGGAGAACGGAGATCGAGAACGGCTGGCAGCCTGTGGTGGGGAATCGCGTGTCGAGATCGGGACAGGCCCGCGTCGAGCGCAGCGACCGCGAGGTGCTCGACGGCAAAGCAAGCGGACTTACCGAGGAACAATTCCGCATCGGGGCCGATATCCGCATTTTCCACACAGTGAAGCTGCCACTTCGGGGCCCCGACGGGGAAATCATCGGGTTCGTCGGAGTACGTCGGGATGTCACGGAACCAGGGCGGGAAGTCCCGGCCCTCTCGAAGCGGCAGTTCGAAAGACTTCTTGACCCAATCGAAGAGCCGGTTCTCGTGTATGAAACCGGCGGCAATATTCTGGCCTGCAACGAAGCGGCGATCAGACGATACGGCTATACGAGGGACGAGCTCCTTCGCATTACGATGGACAGGATCAGCAGCCCCGGATGGTCCCGATCCGCGAAGAGGCAGACGCGGGCGAGTCGAACCACAAAGCCGACTTTGACCGAGTCGGTACACAGAAGCAAAGATGGCTCCGAGTTTGCGGTCGAGGTTCGCGAATCCGCAATTGAACTTGATGGCCGGTCGGCAGTTCTCGGGGTCGTTCGAAAGGCGACGGCGCACGCGCGCATTTCCGACTCTCCCGCCGACTCAAGACGACGCGAGCTGAACCCTGCGGAAGGCGCAATCATCGGCACGTTCGAATGCGGCCTCGACGGAGTGCTGTCTGATGCGGATGAGGCGGCTCTCCGTCTGCTCGAATGCGAAGACGCATCTGAAGTTGCAGCAGGCAAAGCGGTACTCCGTTTTCGCAAACCGCGCGGGCGACGTCGTTTCCGGAAGCTTCCATCCAAAGACCTGTCAGTAGATGCTTTCGCGGCAAACCTTGTTACGAGAAATGGGTCCATGCGGCAGGTGCTGGTGAGCTTGGCGACCAAGGCGGGGGTGATTTCGGGTGTGATGATCGATATCGGGAACGCACAGAGAAGTGAGCTCGCATTGAGAACGACGCAAACCCGGCTCCGACACCTTTCTCATCTGCTCCTGGAAGCGCAGGAGAAGGAGCGCAAAGCAATCGCCGGCGAGCTCCATGACGAAATTGGCCAGCTCCTCACAGCCATGAAAATCGATCTTCAGGGAGTTCGATTGGATTCCTTCGCTGGTGAGGCCGACACACGAATCGCCCGGACGATAGGAACGGTCGATCGGTGTCTGGCGGAGATACGCGATCTTTCGCTCCGGCTTCGGCCCTCGATTCTCGACGACCTGGGCCTTCTGCCGGCCCTTCGGTGGCAGGCGGAGTCACTGGCGCCCCGATTCGGCCTGGATGTGGAAATCCGGGGGACAGAGCTGCCGGCGCGCCTCGAGCCGTCGCTCGAAGTGGTCTGTTATCGAGTTTCTCAAGAGGCGCTCACTAATGTTGCGCGCCACGCGGCCGCCCGGACGGCAACGGTCTCGCTGGAACTTGCCGGAAAGGAATTGCTGTTGAGCATCTGCGACGACGGGATCGGATTCGATGTCCGTGCTGCAGAACGTCGGTTCATCGAAGGTCGCTCGTTTGGGTTGCCGGGAATTCAGGAGAGAGTCGCGCTTGCGGGGGGAACAGTGGAGATTCGTTCCCGTCGTGGAAAGGGAACGAAATTGATGGTTCGATTGCCCGCAAGATTCGTAGAAACTGCCGAAGATACTACATAGATGGAAAACCGGCCATCAAAGATTCGAATCGTCCTCGCAGACGACCATACTCTAGTGCGAGCGGGATTGAGAACTCTGCTCGAAACCATCGAAGGGGTCGAAATAGTCGCGGAAGCAGGCGATGGTCGTGAGGCCGCTGAGCTTGCCGTTGAGCACCGCCCGGATATTTTGATCATGGATATCGCGATGGCCGGTCTCAATGGCCTCGAGGCTGCAGAGCAGATAATTCGCGAGCGTCCCGAATCGCGAGTAATCATTCTCAGCATGCATTCGACGATCGAGTATGTAGAGCGTGCGCTGCGGATCGGCGTCAAGGGATATGTCATCAAGGACGCCGCAGTGCCGGAGCTCGAGATCGCAATTCGGGCCGTTGCCCGGGGCGAGAACTATCTTTCGCCCGTCGTTGCTTCGAAACTGATGGCCCATTACGGAGACCAACGTCCGTGGGAAATCGCCGAGACGGACCGGTTGACTCCGCGGGAACGGGAAGTACTTCAACTCATAGCGGAGGGCCACTCTTCCAAAGCGATCGCAATTCGGCTCAAGGTCAGCGCTAAGACTGTCGAGACTCATCGCGCCAATCTGATGAAACAATTGGGCGTCCACGAGGTCACCGGCCTCGTTCGGTACGCAGTTCGCATGGGTCTGGTCTCGGCCGACGAATAGCTCCCCTGATAAGTAACTAATTCCCGAGCACTCAGGTGTTTTCCTGCTGCAACTCAGGTCTTGCCGGTATTGCGGTTTGCCTTGCCCGGACGCAGACTATGAACAACATTTCGCCACTAGTTCTCGATCCGGCGAATGTTGGCGGCTCTCTTGATGCACAAAATACGCGTTCTTTTTGTCGACGACAACAGAATCTTTCTCGAAACGCTGTTTCGGTCATTTCGTCGCGTCTGCGACCTGGAGGTTATCCAGGTCGGCGTTGCAGGCTCCGGCAGAGACGCGGTTGCAATGGCAGCCCGTTTGAAGCCGGATCTGGTTCTGATGGATCTGGTCATGCCTCGGATGAACGGATTGACTGCCACCCGTCTCATCAAGATGGCGAACCCCGAAGTGCGCGTCGTGATCATGACGGTACACGACAGCAAAGAATACGAATCTGCGGCGACTTCCGCCGGAGCAGACGGATTTGTTGCGAAATCCGAGTTGATCGCCCGCCTCGAGCCGCTTGTCGAGCGATTATTCCGGTGTGAGGGGAGGTCGCTCAGCACATGATGTCACCCGAAGGGATTGCGGCGATCCTCACCCGTTGCGTGGCAGCTGGCGGATAGAAATGTCTTCGAAAAAACAGAAGAAACGTTCAGAAGTCGAGATCCTCATTGTGGAAGACAGCGCCACGCAGTCTGAACTTCTCCAGCATCTTCTCGTGTCACATGACTACCAGGTGGTTGCAGCGAGAACTGGCAAAGAAGCGCTTGCGATGGCACGGAAGCGCAGGCCGTCTCTCATCATTACCGACGTAATCATGCCGCAGATGAACGGCTACGAGCTGTGCAGGGTCATCAAGAACGACGCTCGGCTTCAGAGCGTTCCGGTAGTCCTGCTCACCTCCTTGTCGGGTCCGCACGACATCTTTCGCGGCCTTGAATGCGGGGCCGACAACTTTGTGCGCAAACCCTATGACGAGCAGTACCTCCTGGCGAGGATTGATAGTGTTCTTACGAATGTGAGTCTACGGTCAACGGAGAACCTTCAGCTCGGCGTAGAGATCACCTTTGGCGATCGCAGGCATTTCATTACCGCGCAACGGCAGCAGATACTCGATCTGCTCATATCGACCTCCGAGGAGGCCATGCGGTTGAATGAGGGGCTCGAGCGGACGAACTTGACTCTCAGAAGCTTGTACCGGATGGCCGACGGTCTCAACCGAGCCAGGAGCGAAGCGGACGTGTGCGCGGTGGCGCTGGAACAGGCGCTGGCGCTGACAGGTGTCAAATCGGCATGGATCTATCTGCGGGACGAGGGGGACGAGTTTCGGGTCGCAGCGTCTCGATCGCTTCCCGAAGCGCTGCAGAAGCGCGGAAAACTGGATGGCACCTGTACCTGTCGGGAGCTCTGTCTGTCCGGAGGGCTCGACAAGGCCATGCGAATCACCGAGTGCGCGCGGCTCACCAAGGCGGGCATCGCGGCAGGGGCCATCCGCTGCCACGCCGGAGTTCCTCTCCGGATCGATCAGAGAATCGCCGGGATCATGGTTCTCCTCGACGATGAACAGGACGCCTTCACCGATGACGAGCTGAAAACCTTGAGCGTTGTCGGGGCGCAGATCGGA
>CAZNYW010000130.1:0-4411 GCA_964577375.1 uncultured Spirochaetales bacterium
ACCGGCGGCGGGTTCCCGCCTTTATTCCGCGCCTGGGCCGCGGCGTACGCGTGGAAGAGCTGCAAGGGGAACCGGGAAGGGCCGTATCGCAGGAGCGTCGGGCCTAGGACCTAGCCCAGGTCAAGACGCACCACGGCCCGGGAACCACCGGCCGCTTCATTGGTTATCTCCATCTCTCCGCGGTTCAGCTGGCAATAGGACCGAATGTAGCTCAGGCCGAAGCCCTGACTCCTGCCGCCGACCACCTCTTCAGGCATTCCCTGACCGTCGTCGGCAATGGAGATTTCCAGCAGGCGACCGGAGTCCTTGTGGATGGATATGAAGATGCGGCCCTGGTTCCTGTCGGGAAATGCATACTTGAGGCAGTTCGTAATGAGCTCATTTATGATGATGCCGATGGGCAGTGCGTTCTTTGGGGTCAGTCGGATATCTTCGAAGCCGGTCTCAAAACGTATGCACCGGCCTCCTGCATAGGCGAACTGGATGTCTTTGACAAGTTGCTGCAGAAACGGAGCCAGATCCAGATAGCCGTCTGTAAACTCTTTTGCGTAGAGCGTGTCGTAGATCTTCTGCATCACCTTGATCCGCGAGGCCACACCGTCCAGCGCTGCATTGACCTCCTTGTCGCGGGACGCTGCCCTCTGAAATGATATTACGCTCAGGATCGAGGTCATATTGTTCTTTATCCGGTGATGGACCTCACGCAGCAGGCGCTCCTCACTCGCCTTTTCCCGCTCCGCCCTGACGCGCTCGGAGATATCGGTGAAGGTGATGCGCCACTGTTTGAAAACGCCGTTCTGTGCGAAGTCTGCGACCAGATCCATTTGGACCGAAAGCTGCTCGTCATCGCGCGTGGTAAGCTCCACCTCGAGCTTCTGCCCTTCATGAGTGCGCATGGCCTGCGAAAGCGCATTGTGAAAATCGGCGTTGTGCTTGCCCCAAAAAAAGGCACTCAAAGACATTCGCGTCAGCAGCCTGCGATCGATTCGAAGCAATCGGGTGGCGGTGAGATTGGCCTGAGATATAATGCCCCTGGGGTCGACGGTCAGGTATCCGCAGGGTGCGAAGTCGTACAGATCGGAATACTTCTGATTCAGTGACGCAAGTTCTTCCTGAGCGGCCCGCAGCTCCTCGTTCTGGAGCTCCAGCTCGGTCTGATGCACCTCGAGCTCGTGGACAAGCTCATCGTAGTTGAGCGACTCCAGCCTCCGTTCCGGTGCAATGAAGATGACGTCTTCCGCTTTTCGGCGCAGCTTTTCAAACTTGTCCGATGTTTCCATCTCAACTCTCCTTCGCAGCTTCGCCTTCGTCCGCCGATTCCTTGAAATGGAGAAGCAGCCGGGGCGGCAGCTCTTTCTTCTGAACGATGGTTCTGGCGTGGATGGCATAATGCTGGTCCCGCCGCCTGCCGGTACGGTCGGAGGAAAGCAACATCGGCGCCGTAACAAACGCGCGACCGTTATCGATCGCATCCTTTATTACCGCCTGCATCTGCGGTTGCTGCAGGCCGTGGCCGTTCATCGACAAGATGTTCGTGTCGTTTGCGTTCCGTCGATCGATGTTCATCAGTTCGACGAATGCGCTGTTCGATATAACCACCGTCCCGTCTCGCTCTATTACGACCAGCGGGTCGGAGTTCATGTTGAATACGTCGCGTACGAGCTCCCACGCCTCCTCGTACCGGTCGGTGAGTTCCTGAAGCTTCTTCTGCTGCTCTTTCTGGCTGTCGATATCGGCAAAGGTGAGAACCGCGCCCTCGATTCTGTTTTCAGTAGTCCGGTAGGGGATGATGCGCATCTTGAACCACTCGCCGTCGGCAGACCGCACCTCCCGTTCCACATGCGAAAGCTGGCTTATTACCATTTCGAGGTCGCCGGCGATGTGGGCGTCCACGAGGTTGGAGGTGACGTGAGCAAACGGCCGCCCCACGTCGGACGGGATTACATTGAAGAGGCCTGTAAGTTTCGGCGTGAATCTCACTATGCGAAGGCTACCGTCCACAAAAAGGGCTGCAATCTCGGTGCTGTTGAGCAGGTTCCGGAAATCGTCCTGAGCGCTGGTGAGCTCACTCAATTTGCTTTGCAGTTCCGCGTTCACCGTATGAAGCTCTTCGTTCAGCGACTGCAGCTCCTCCTTCGAGGATTCGAGCTCTTCATTGGTCGATCGCAGCTCTTCGTTCGAGGACTTGAGCTCCTCGTTTGCGGACTGGAGCTCTTCGTTTGCCGACTGCAGCTCATCGGTAGCCTCCTGGTAGCTCATCCGCGTGTTCTGCAGCTCCTGTTCCAGCTCCCGGATCCGGGAATCCGGTCGCAGCGTGTGTCCACCTGCGGCCGACTTGCTGGACGCAGGCTCTGCCGCCGGCGCTTCTACGTCGAAGGTGACAAGCATCATACCCTTCAGCTCCGCCGGTTCCTGAAGCGGGCATGCCCGAATGGCGACAAGATACCGTCCGCCGTCCGAGTCCACGGGTATGTGCGCTCTGTTGACCGTCCGCCCCTTCAAACCCGCTTCGCGTAATGCGGATGAGAGCTCCAGCTTCAGCCCCTCTTTGGCGAGTGCAACAATGTCCTGGGTAGGAAATCCGGTACCGGTCTCAAGAAATCTGCCCGTTTTTCCCTGCACGTAACGGATGGAGCCGCCTCTATCGACCAGCACTGAAGCCGGGATGAAACGTTCGAGCAATACCGAATGGACCAGCTCCTTGATGTTCGTCTCTCGTCTCTTGCCGCGCCGTTCGGGGTCCGTCCGGCCAAGCATCTCAGGCGACGTTCCCGCAGAAAACTCCATGTCCCGCCAGGGCAAAGGATGTGCGTCCTTTTTCCGATAGATCTTCCATTTCTTGTCAACCTCAGCGAAGAGACCGGAAAATCCCGCGATATTTTCGGAGTTGCCGAGCATCAGGATTCCGTTCGGTTTCAACGAGTAGTGGAACAGCGGGATAAGCTTCTTCTGCCACCGCGACTCTATGTAGATAAGCAGGTTCCGGCAGCTGAGCAGATGGATCTGACTAAACGGCGGATCCTTCAGTACATTCTGTACCGAAAACACCACCACGTCCCGGATCGATTTTCGAATCCGGTAGGAGTCTCCCTCCCGACTGAAGTACCGGCTCAGCCGGTCAGTCCCGATATCCTCGACGGCACTTGCCGGATAGACACCACTACGCGCTTTGACGATGGACACCTCATCAATGTCGGTACCGAACAGCTGCACACTGATTGATTTCTCCTGCCGGTCGAGCGCCTCCCTCATCACTATGGCAATCGAGTAGACCTCTTCGCCGGTGGAACAGCCGGGAACCCAAACTCGCAGCGGCTCATCGCCGTCCACGCTGGATACTATGTCGGGAAGAACACGGCTCTTGAGAACATCGTACGCCTCCTGGTCCCGGAAGAAATGGGTCACATTGATCAGCATCTCCCGAAAAAGCGACTCCAGCTCCCCGGGAGTTTCCCGCAGGAAGCGGAGGTATCGGTGGTACTCGCTGATCTGCTGCAGCCCCATGCGCCGGTTGATTCTCCGTATGAGGGTCGTCTTCTTGTAGGCACCGAAATCGTGCCCCAACTGTGTGCGTAGAATACTCAAGATCTTGTTGAGCCATTTCTGCTGCTCATCGTCCGAGATATGGAGACGGTTTTCGTCGAGCTCCGAACGGTTCCGGAAGTATCGCGATAGATTCTCCGCCATCTCCTTCGGCGGAAGGACCATGTCGGCGGTTCCAGCATCGATAACCGAGCTCGGCATGCCGCCGTATCTGGCAGTTTCCGGAGACTGCACAATAACCGCGCCGCCCTGCTGCTTTACCTCCCGGGCGCCGGCGCTTCCATCCGTACCGGTGCCGGAGAGAACAACTACCGCGGCGAGCGTTCGGTTGTCCTGCGCGAGAGAACGGAAAAACGCGTCAATCGGCATCCGTACCTCGCGGTTGACCTTCTCAAGGAGCTGAATGTGTCCCTGATACACGTTGAGAACCTTGTTGGGAGGCGTAACGTAGATGTGATCTGGGCCGATGGTTTCGCCGTCGCATGCAACCGACACCGGAACGTGCGTCACGTGTTGAAGCAGCTGGTCAAGCACGCTCGGCTGATCCGGGCTCAAGTGCACCACAACGACGTAGGCTATGCCGCTGTCCGAAGCGACGGCCGTAAAGAACTCCTTGAGCGCTTCCAGGCCCCCCGCGGACGCTCCAATTCCGACGGTCGGGAAACGGCGGTTCTCAGAGGTTCCGCTGCCTGTCGTCTGCTTCTTGTTGGTCATTATTCGCCCGCTGGAATCAGGAACTGCCTACGACTAGTGTAAGGCCGTCACCTCGGCCTGTCAAATCTGGTACCCTGGCCGGGTTATCCGCGGGGTATCCGCCCCGTCACAGCGCCTCGGCGTAGTCGAACTGGCTGTTGTAGATCTCCGCGTA
>CAZNYW010000131.1:0-2107 GCA_964577375.1 uncultured Spirochaetales bacterium
GGACACTGCTTCGTAGGCCGTGGTCCCGAGCGCCCGATAGAAATTCTCCACAATCACTTCTCGGCATCCCTGCCTCAAAGTGGATGAACCTGGGCGGCCCGGACAGGAAGTCCGGGCCGGATAAGGAGAGAAAAGAAACGTCGATCCCTCTTTACTCCGGGTTTCTCAATTGAATATGCTCCGAGCAAAAGATGGAACCGCCCGACGTATGCGGATTCATTCTGTTTCGATCTCCACGAGTCAAGTATTCCCACCGGATCTTAGGCTTACTTTGAATTCGCCTATACACGAAATTCCGAGGCACCGGAATTCGCGGTAGCGCAGGTTTGGGAAAATAAGGGAAGTGCTACCGGCGACCGCCGGGCTTTGTGTCAATCGGCGTTGAAAAGAGCTTGCGGACAGCGGGCGAGATCGTCAGAACCGTCACCTTCAAACAAACTCATCCCTGCCTCGTCAGGGGTGGAGGTAGCGCGGCCCAGAACAGGACGTTCTGGGCCGGGAAAAGGGGGGCAGGATCTTCGCTTCCCTCGTCTACCGAAGAGTCGGTCGCTCCATTGCCAGCGCATCGCGTAGAACCGGTTGTAACGTCTCCTCGGGTGGAAGAAGAAACCGGGTCACTCCACCGACCGGGTACCGAGTTTTCAGCATTTCGGTAAAATGGTGTAGCGCAACTGCTCCAACGACCGAGCCGGGAAACTCTACACTGTAGGTAGCGCCCAGCACCGGGCTGGAGTAGCGGGCAACATAGAAGCCGGGCTTTGTCTCGTGGTGGCTGACCTGGATTTCAAGTGTCTTTGTGCTCATCAGGGGCAGCCTCCCATTGAAGCTCCACGCGGCACAGCTTGTCATAGCGCGCCGGTGGGTGGCCTCCTTCGATGACTGCATCTTCTGAATCTGTTTTCCGCTATGGTCGCGAACCGTGAAGATTCCGTCGAGAAATGCGGCCCCAACCCCGATGGACGGCCGCGAACAAGACAACTATGAGGAGGAGGATACGGGCACCGACCCCCGTCGACCTTAAACTGAACATATGAGAACTCCTTTGATTTTGTAATCGCTTCACACCTGGTGCCGGAATGTACAAGGAGATAGAAGGAGCTTATGACTTTTTGAAAGATAATTTATAGCATACCGCTGTTTATATCAATATGTTATTTTACTCTATTCCTTCCCCCCCCACACAACACGACCCTGACCACCGCTACCGCAATCACGGGAGTCCGAGATGGAGCCATTGCTGCAGCAATGGGTGCCGTGAGGTAGGATCCGATAGCATGGGGTAGTTTCAGTCGGTGAAGTAAACAGTCATCCCCGTCTGCCGGGGCGGAGGGAGCGATCACGCTCGAATCTGGCCCCGTTCGGTGTACACCGGACAGGGCCGTTTCTTAAAGGAGTCGGTCCGATTTCTGCCTGACCCGACCATCAAATCCAGATCGGCGCTCGATTGAACGGCGCCTTCCTATCAATTCCGTTTTGGAGCCGTCCAAGCGGCGAACGTGGGCAGAAGCACATCCAACAAGACCGGCGCACGCGCTAAGGACAGACGGAAGGCGGATCGGCCTCGAGCGAGGGCGCAGGCCGAGCGCGGATTCTTCAGGCGCTCATGCCTGCGCCGGTCAGGATTTCGAGTACTTCGCGCGGCGACCGGGCCTGCAGGAGCTTGTCGCGCCTCGCAGCGTCGCGAAGGATTTTGGAGACATCGGCGAAGAACCGAACGTGCGGTCCGGTACGGCCGGTTACCGACAGGGTCATGATGAATATCCGGCACTTCTCGCCGTCGAGGGCTTCAAAGTCGATTCCCTCCTTCGTTATGCCGACGCAGGCAACCAGGCCGTCCACCGCATCGGTCTTGCCGTGAGGGAGCGCGACGCCATTCTCAATTCCGGTCGACGTCTGCCTCTCGCGGTTGAGTATCGATTCCATTGCCGCTTCGCGATCATGCACCTTCCCCGTCTTCATGGCGAGATCCATGAGAGCATTGAGCACTTCCTGTTTGTTTCGTCCGGGAAGATCGCAAGAGATCACGGATTCTGAGAGCGCTTCTCGTAGGTCCATTTCGTTTTCAGGCTGCGGCCGGTTCCGACCGCCGCCTGCTCCTCCTGTTCTT
>CAZNYW010000131.1:2207-4053 GCA_964577375.1 uncultured Spirochaetales bacterium
AGGATCGGCGCCGGATAGGGCTTCGTCAGGAAGGGGCGCTTTGTTCGAGCAACCAGCAGCGTGAGATGACCGGCCACTGCGAGCTTCAGGAAGATGAACGCCTGGATCTGGGCAATGTCCAGCTTAAGGAAGTACTCGGCGAAGACGAAGAGTCCGAAGGTCTCGATTACGCCGATAAGTCCGAGCACGGTCGATACGGAAAGGACCCGGCGCATCTCCCATCGCACGGGGTTAGGTTCCAGCCAGGTGTTATCATAACCGATCGTGATAATGGGCAAGTCGTTCAGGAGCGCGAGCACTATGATCATCACCGTGGTGATCGGATAGATGTTGAAGAAGATCATAGCGAGCGCGACGAAGAACATGATACGTATCGTCTCTATGATGCGATAGATGGCGTAACTGTTCATCCGCTCGAATATCCGGCGGGCTCCCTCCACCGCCTTCACGATCACCGAAAGGCCGGGTGCGGTCAGGACAAGCGAGGCTGCTGCCCGCGCTGCGTCGGTTGCCCCGCTCACTGCGATGCCCACGTCGGCCTTTTTCAGGGCGGGGGCATCGTTGACGCCGTCACCGGTCATTCCGACGATGTGTCCGCGCTCCTGGAGGGCGGTGACGATATTGAACTTATCTTCCGGAAAGACCTGCGCGAACCCGTCGGCAGTCTCCACCTCGGCGTCGACTTCCGGCGAGAAGACGTGCTTGTCGTCGTGCCGCTGGCTTTCGCCACCCTCCTTGCGGAAGAGCTCTTCGGCAGTGCGAATGGTGGCACCCATGCCGAGACGTCCGCTGATCTGTTTGGCGATCGCGGCGTTGTCACCGGTGACCATCTTGACTTTGATACCGTGGCCCTGTGCGTCGCGGATCGTCTCATAGGAATCGTCACGCGGCGGATCGTAGAGCGGCAGGAGGCCGAGAAAGCGCCAGCCCTCCCCGTCGTCGCGCGCGACGCCGAGGGTTCGGAAGCCGTTGGCCCCCAGATCGTCGATTCTCTCGGCTGCGACTGCTGCGATATCACTGCCCCCCTCACAGAGGGAAAGGATGACCTGCGGCGCGCCTTTTGTAACGCCGAAGGTCTTCCCGTCCGAGGTACGGACATGCGCCTCGGAGCGCTTCCGCACCGGGTCGAAGGGGATGTAGCTCTCCGTCTCGATAGCCGCCAGGGCGTCCCGGTCTTCCACCGCCGTGAGAATCGCATCGTCGATAGCATCCCGATTGTCGCTTTTGGAGGCAAGGGCGGCCGCAACGATGAGATCCTGCGCAGTTGCCGCTCCCATCGGCTCGGGCTTTCTCAACGTGAGCGTATTCTTGGTAAGAGTACCGGTCTTGTCGCTGCACAGGATATCGATACCGGCCATCTCCTCGATGGAAACAAGTCGCGTCACAATCGCCTTCATCTTCGCGAGCGCTTGCGCCCCGATTGCCATTGTCACGGAGAGCACCGCCGGCATCGCGACCGGAATCGCCGCTACGACGAGAATCAGCGCGAACTGAAGCAGCCGCAGGGGGTCGGCGCCGCGAATGAGCATAACGGCGAACAGTATGACGGCGAGGCCGAGGCTCAGGTAGATAAGGTAGTTGCCGATCGTCATAACGGCTTTCTGGAAGTGTGAGACGTTCTTCGCCGATGAGACGAGCTTGGTCGTCTTCCCGAAGAAGGTCTCCGCTCCAGTGTGGGTAACGAGGGCCTCCATTTCGCCCTGTTTGACCACCGAGCCGGAGTACCCGGTGTCACCCAGCTTCTTGTCGACGGGCAGTGACTCACCGGTCAGAGCCGATTGGTCGATGCTCAAGTAATCGCCGTCGGTGAGCACCACATCGGCCGGAATAATGTCACCGAGCCGCA
>CAZNYW010000132.1:0-3856 GCA_964577375.1 uncultured Spirochaetales bacterium
CGAGCTCTGCCTTGCAGTCGATCAGACGCGCCTTTTCGGCCCCGTGCTTCACCGCTTTGCCCGGAACGGTTTCCAGCTCGGGTTCATCCGGCTGGCCGAGATCGGCGGTGTATGCGTAGGGAATTGCGCCCTTCTCTCTCATCCACGTCACGGCAACGGAGGTGTCGAGCCCGCCGGAAAATGCTATGCCTACCTTTCGCTCTTTTGGGAGAGTCTTGAGAATAATGCTCATCTGGTCCTCACTTTGGATATCTGGGAAATGATGTCAACAATGCATTTCTATACGATTATTTATCGCTCCACTGCACAAAACTGGCAAATGGCAGCTTCAAAGTGTATACATATGCGCATTGCTGTGCAACAGGGAATAATGCTCTTCGCGGGGAGGCCGGCCGATCGAGATCAGCCCGGCGTTTCAGAGACCTCTTGAGAGCCGCCCTGACGGGCGGTCAGAGGATGAGAGTCCTGTTCGCCCTCGGTGTCGGGCGCTTTCTCCGTCTTGAACCGCAGGAGCGCCTGATCGAGGGACTCGCCGAGCGTCCCGAGCTCTTCGGCGATGCCGAGCACGTTGCCGACGGCGGCGGAAATCTCGTGGATGCCGCCGGTAATCTCCTGCATGCCGCCCCGTACTTCTGCCGAAACCCGCTGCACCGCGAGCATCGTATCGTGGATCGATCCCGCGTTTTCGTTGATGGTCCCCGATCCGCGCTTGACCGAGTCCGAAGCGTTCTGGAGAACAACCATCGCCTGGAGCACCTGATCTCCGCCCGTTCGAATTTCGCTCATGGTGGCGGCGACCTCGCTGAGCGAGGAGGAGAACGAGTGCACCTCGCGCTCGATCGAGCCGAACGCGTCGTTCAGCTGCAATCCCGAATCGTTGGCCTCCGAAATCAGATCCACCATAAGGCGAAGTATCCGGTCGATCTCCTTGGACTGGGCGGCGGACGCCTCCGACAACTTCCGAATCTCGTCGGCTACCACCGAAAAGCCACGGCCAGCCTCGCCGGCGTGCGCAGCCTCGATTGCCGCGTTCATGGCGAGAAGGTTGGTCTGAGAGGATATTCCGCCGATGAGCCCGGTGATGTTGCGGATGTTGTCCACGTTGTCGTTGATTTTTTGCAGCACTTCGAAGGTGGCGGCCGCCTTCTCCCCTCCCACTTCGGTGGTCCGGGTCAGACTGTCGGCGGCGATGCGTCGTTTGTCCGTGATCGACGCCACGTTCTCGAGGGAGGTGATCATCTCGGTTACGGAGGCGGTCGATTCCTCGACCATCGCCATCTGTTCCTGGATCTGCGAATTGAGCGACGCAATACTGCCGGTAATGCCCTCCACGTCGCGCCCCGCCTCCACGAACCGCTCGTCGAGCCCCTCGATCTGTCTGCCGATCGACTCCACGTTGGAATTGATCTGCGTGGCAGAAGCGCTCGCCTGCTCCGTGGTAACAATCAGACTCCCTTTGAGCTGAATGTTGTCGCGAGAGACACGCTGCACGTGTGAGATAGTCTCCTTCAGCGTGTCGCCGAAGATGTTGAGGTTCGACGCGAGCATGCCGATCTCATCGCGGCTTCGCACATTGAACCGCGTGGTGAGATCACCGTCCTTCACCGCTGCAATTCCAGCCTCGACGAGCTGAATGGACCGGGCAAGCCGGCCGGTAAGAATGAAGAACACGCCGAAGGTGAGCGCAACGAGCACCACGATGATTCCGATGGTGATGAGCCTGCTCCTGCCTTCGATCATCGAAACCTCGTGATCGATCACCGAGTTCTGGTCCGAAATGACACCGACAGAGGTCGTGATCGTCTCATCGAGAATCTCCATCTGGGTGAAGAATCGCTGAACGTGCGCGAGCAGCGGCGCTCCCTCCCCAAGGGACCGGACCTGCTGCCCGGTCAGCAGTGAGGGCAGATCGAAACTGGTCACATGCACCAGCTGCTTCGCGTCCGTCAACAACGCATCAACGGAGGCGGAAAAATCGGTTGTATCTTTGGCAAGCAGCTTCTGCAGATTCTCAATTACCACCAGCGCGTCCCGCACCGAGGAGTTGATCGAGGGGAGCACCTTCAGCTGGTTGACTCCCTGAAACGCCTTTTCGGTGTCGGTGGCCGCCTGCTGAAATGTTGCAAGCTGTCTGTCGAATGGAGCACGGGCAAGCCTGTTGAGCTCCGCGGTCTCGGCCGCCAGCGCCTCGTGAAGGCTGTTCAGGTCCTGCCGCTCCGCCTCGATGCGCGCAATAGGCGAAAGAACCACAAAATATACCGCAATCGATACAACGAAGGTACCCAGCAGGAAAAGGATCAGTGAGAAAAGTTTGGATCGTATACGCATAGCCGACCTCCCCGCGCAACCAATCGCGTGGTGATATGGTTCATTGTAGTCACTCTTACGAATTATTCAATGAAACGGAGGTACTGGTTGGAATTGATGAGGGCACATCCGAGCAAACGGTTTAACCGAATCCAAACATTTCGCGAACGCGCTCGTAACATTTCCACTAGTATCCTTACCTTGACTTTGAGAGATCGATATGGAGGTGAATGGTATGAAGCGTGTGATTCTCCCGGTGTTGGCCGGACTTGTCATGTTGGCCTCTTCCGCCCTGGTCTTCGCAGGCGGCCAGAGTGAGAATACAAGCCCCGCGCAGATGGTTGCGTCTGCAGGATCGGGAAAGACTTCGAATGAGTCGCTTTCCGGCGCAGGCTCGTCGTTTGCATATCCCATCTACTCGAAGATGGGCTCAGAGTACAACAAGATCACCGGCGTTCAGCTGAACTATCAGGCAATCGGATCGTCGGGCGGCATAAAGAACATCAAGAACAAGGTCGTCGACTTCGGTGGCTCGGATGCTTTCCTTAGCGACGCCCAGATTCAGGAATTCGATGCACCGGTCATTCAGTTTCCGACCGTCGCCGGCGCAATCGTGATCACCTACAACCTTCCGGGAAATCCAACGCTCAAGCTCACCGGTGACGTCGTCGCGAAGATCTGGCTCGGCCAGATCACGAAGTGGAACGACCCGGCGATCACCTCGCTCAATCCGGGTGTGTCCCTTCCGGGCCAGGACATCATCGTTGCACACCGCTCCGACGGCAGCGGCACCACCTTCAACTTCACCCTCTATCTGGAACGCGTGAACGCGGACTGGAAGAGCAAGGTAGGGCACGGAACGTCGGTCAACTGGCCCGTCGGCCTCGGCGGCGCGCAGAACGCCGGCGTTGCCGGAATCATCAAGCAGACTCCCGGTGCGATCGGCTACGTCGAGCTGGCTTATGCGACCGAAAACAAACTGCCCTTCGCCACGCTCAAGAACGCGGCCGGCAACTGGATCGTTCCCTCGCTCAAGACCACTTCGCTCGCCGCGGACACCGACATTCCCGCCGACGGACGCATCTACCTCGACAACACCAGCGCTCCCCAGGGTTATCCGATTACCACCCTGACCTGGATAATCGCCTACAAGGAGCAGAACTACAGCGGCCGCTCGCTCGCCCACGCGAAGGCGCTCGTCAACCTCTTCTGGTGGATGATTCACGACGGCGAGAAGTACGCCGAGCCTCTCCAGTACGCGCCGCTTCCCAGCGCCGCGGTCAAGGCTGACGAAGACATTCTTCGGTCCTTCACCTACGACGGAAAGCCCATTCTCAGCAATTGAGCCGTTCGAGCCGGCCGTCTGTCAGCCCGACCCCGGGAAGGCCCGGGTCGGGCCTTTTTATTGAGGGAAGGCCTGGGTGGTATCAAGAAGCCTGTTGATACCAGGGATTCAGATCAGCAAGCGCATACGCAGGAACTCGGATCGAGGTTCCCCGCTGCCCGACCTTCCACCTCACCGGAGGAGTGATCACCTTCGCAGTCCACA
>CAZNYW010000133.1:0-3768 GCA_964577375.1 uncultured Spirochaetales bacterium
ATGCCCCGTCGATCTGCCGCTCGAGGATAGCCGGAACGACTCCCTTCCGCATGATCTCCGACCGGGCGCGGCGGGTCTCTGCGTCCGACGGGTCCGCGTCGAGAAGTTCCGTGAGGGTGATGTAACGGACCGACGGGTTCTCCGGTTCCAGAAGCCAGTCGATCGTTCCCGGCCCGAGAAGGCTCTCCCAGCTCGCCATTGGTTCACCTCCCCGAAACATTATACGCACAGCTCCGCCGTTAGTATATTTGTCGCCTTGAAACGTGGAGGTCGATCCGTGTCGAATTTTATCTGTGCCACCTGCGGCACCCAGTTTGCAGAGAGCGAAGCGCCGCCGTCGAGTTGTCCAATCTGCGAGGACGAGCGCCAGTACGTGGGCTACGGGGGCCAGTCCTGGACCACCATTGAAGAGCTCCGCCGGACGCATCATTCGGTTGTGAAAGAGGAGGAGGCGGATCTCATCGCGGTCGGCTGCGACCCCTCCTTCGCGATCGGTCAGCGCGCGCTCCTGGTACGCCAGTCCGCGGCCGCAAGGCCTTCGGGAAACATCCTGTGGGACTGCATCCCGCTCATCGACGATGCGGCTGTCGAAGCGCTGCGGGCGCTCGGGGGCATCTCGGCAATCGCCATATCGCACCCGCACTACTACTCCTCCATGATCGAATGGAGCCGCGCCTTCGACGGCGCTCCGATCTACCTGCACGCCGACGACCGGCAGTGGGTCATGCGCCCGGATCCTGCGATCCGCTTATGGGAGGGAGAGACGCGGGAGCTCCCCGGAGGCGCTACCCTGATACGCTGCGGAGGCCACTTCGAAGGCGGCACCGTGCTTCACTGGCCTGCCGGCGCTCAAGGCCGGGGTGCGCTTCTTACCGGAGACATTATTAACGTTGTGAGCGACCGGCGCTACGTGAGCTTCATGAGAAGCTACCCCAACCTCATCCCGCTCAACCGTTCCACGGTGGACCGGATCGGCCGTTCGGTCCGGCCCTTCCGTTTTGACCGGATCTACGGTGCGTGGTTCGGAAAGGTGGTCAAGGAAGACGCGAAGAGGCGTGTCGAATTGTCGATCGAACGATACAAAAAGGCGATCGCAGATACCGAGTAATCGAAGGCGGGCCCGGCCGGCCCGCAGAGGGGAGGCAGGCCATGCAGAACGAACGGCCGACCGCATACTGGATCGTGGTGGCATCGCGCGACCACGCCCTGATCGGCGTAAAGGATTCGATCATCCAGGCCAACCACGGGAAACGGACGGCGCTCGATAGGATGAGGCCCGGCGACCGGATAGCGATCTACTCGCCGCGTGAGACCTTCGGCGTGAAGGGCAGCCTCAAGGCGTTCACCGCTCTCTGCACCGTCGCCGAGGGCGAGGTCTACCAGGTCGAGCTCTCTCCCGATTTCAAGCCGTTCCGCCGCCGCGCGCACTACGAACCGGTGACCGACGTCCCCATCAGTGCGGTGCTGCCCCGCCTCGACTTCATCCGCAACAAGGCGTCCTACGGCGCGGTTTTCCGGTTCGGCTTCGTGAAGGTTCCGGAGGAGGATTTCCGCGTGATCGAGGCGGCGATGCGGGAGGGTGCCGGCTGAGCCGGCGAGCTCCGGCTGGGCCGGCGAGCTCCGGCTGATCCGACGCGCTCTCAACGCTCGAAGCTCATATCTCATCCGGCCCGAACCAGCCCTCGCGCCGGAGCTTGCGTTTGTGCGGAGAGCCTCGAGGCGTGGAGATCATTTCGGCGATGCACCGGTCGACCCACTCCTCGAGGCCGACCGCTTCGCCGGCGTCGGCGGAATCGTCTTCGTAGGTGTGGCCCCAGCTTGCGCGGCCGCGGGCCCACTGCCGGCCGGAGACCGCGTTTTCCGCGATGAAGGTCACCACCTCCTCCCCTGCACTCTCGGGTAGCCGGAGCTCCAGGCGGGCCCCGAGGGCGGGCGACTCATCCGAGTCAGAGAGGACGTAGGAGACGATGCTGAGCGCGTCCGGCGCGTCGTTCAGACCGTACTTCAGCCTGAGGTATCCCCGCGCAAGGCGGACGTAGAGCGTGGAGTGGGGCTTCCCGGTCCGGTAGGTCGAAAGAAACCCGGACGGCAGATCGTTCCTCACCGTGGTCTCGTCGCACGGCGAATCAATTGAACCCTCCGGCGAAGTCCATCACGCACATGTGCCGGTAGACCGGATGAGGACCGACCGCAATGCCGACGACCCTGAACTCGGGATCGAGCAGGTTGGTGCGGTGGCCGCGGGAGGGTACGCCGTCGTCTATCAGAAGCGAAGTCACAATCTGGCGGGCGTCGGCGTTGCCATAGTCGATGTTCTCGCCCATGGTGACGTCCCAGTGCCCGTATCGGTTGATGCGGGTCAGCGGCGTCGATCCGTCGCTTCCTGCATGGCCGACCGCGCCGGTTCTGGCCTGGTCGACCGCCTGGTCGTGTGCAGCCCGGTAGAGCCCTTCCCTGGGCGCGAGCGGCGGAGCCGGTTTGGCCGACTCCAGGGCCTTGATGCATTCCTCGAGAGCGGAGGGGCCCTCCTGCGTCGTGATGCCGATCTCGCCCGGGTACTGCAGCAGCTTGCCGTGATAGTAGGCGCGCAGGGGGACAAGAAAGTCACGGGCGTATTGCGCAGGATCGGTGCGCACCATGTTGATCTCGCGAATCACCTGACGCTCGGTCTGACTGAGATAGGCGGCGCCGGCAGCGGTGTCCACTACCGCGGGCTTCCATTTGGCAGAAGGCGCGGGCGGGTCCGCCGCGTTCTGCGATGAATCGCTGCCCGCCGGCTGACCTTGGGCAAAGGGTGAGGTCATCGATTCGCAGGACGACAGCATCACCACAGCTACAATCGCAACGAGAA
Source organism: uncultured Spirochaetales bacterium (assembly GCA_964577375.1). Taxonomy (GTDB): domain Bacteria; phylum Spirochaetota; class Spirochaetia; order DSM-27196; family DATKUC01; genus DATKUC01. Next base: position 2,852 of record CAZNYW010000133.1, read on the forward strand.
TTCTCGAAATCATCGGTCGCCTCCCTTGCTGCCCTCCGGCCGGACAAGCGCGCCGTAGTACTCGACGCGCCGGTCGCTCCGAAGATCGTTGTGCGGGTTCAGTTTCTTGTTCCCTGCAGTCGCCGCATCGATCTCGGCTGCCTCTGCAACGCCGATTTCCGCAGGCGCGGATGCGAGAACTGCCGAGTTCGGTGCGGTGATCTGGCTCCTGCCGGTGAAGTTGAAATCGTCCTCTCCCCGGACCTCCCGTCCGACCCGGTTTGCGGTGACCGCAAACATCCGGTTTTCCAGGCAGCGGGTCTTCATTGCATCCTGGCAGAAGGGGAGCACCAGATTTGCCGGATGCGCAACGATGTCCGCTCCAAGAAGCATCAGCATCCGCATCACCTCGGGAAAGATCCAGTCGAAACAGATCATCACTCCCAGCCGACAGCCGTCGAGCTGGTAGGTCTCCGGAACCCGGTCACCGGAATCGAACCAGAGCTTCTCGCGGTTGAAAAGGTGAAGCTTCCGGTAGGTGCCGAGGATCCGGTCGCCGTTCACAATGAGCGATGAATTGTAGACCTTGCCGCTGTCGGCCTCGGCGAAACCGGCGACTACCGTCCCCCGGACGGTCGAAGCGAGCTCGATAAGAAATTCCGCGGTGGCGCCGTCGGCCGGTTCGGCGAGGTCCGCCGCCTCTTCGCGCGAGGTGAAGGTGTAACCGGTGGCAAAAAGCTCAGGAAGCACCAGCAGGTCGACCGGTTCGCCGTCGAAGCTCTCGGCAACCAGCGCACGAACAGCGTCGAAGTTCTTTTCCTTGCGGCCGAACTCGGTCGCAGTCTGCACGTAGCCGATCCTCATGACAAAAGAGTATACCCTATTGGAAGTATCAAGAACCCTGTGGATAAAATCAGGGGAGTAATTCCGCGGTAAGT
>CAZNYW010000134.1:0-2657 GCA_964577375.1 uncultured Spirochaetales bacterium
GCTCCGAGAATCAGCAGTTGTCCAGTAGGCATTGCCACCTCCGAATGCGGTGAGTTTTTACAATACATTAGCAGAATAGTCATGTATTGTAAACCGTGCCTCCACTTGAACCTGGCACAAAAAACGGCTACGCTCTCTTTCATGCTGCGGAAAAATCAGGGGCCGACTCCGGAGGAATTCTGGAGCGGGGTGGAACAGGAGCGCGGGGAGAAGGTAGTGAAGTACTCTCTCGCCCAGTATCTCGGCGGGATGGAAGAGCTTGCTGCTCCGCGGTGGGGACTGGTCTATGTGACCGAAAGCGCATTATGCTTCCGCACCTTTCCGCAGCGCAACTGGTTCAGCGCGATCCTCTCCGGCGGAGGTGCCCGAGCGGGCAAGGATGAGGAGCTGGAGTTTTGCATTCTCCGTTCGGCCGTGGTGGAGACGCGCTACCTGAAGACGAAGTCGCTGGTGAAAAAGATTTTTGCTCCCGAGCCGCCCGTGGTAGAGGTGGACTGTACGGACGAATACAATCGGCAGACGACACTTCGGCTTCAAATCGATCCGGATGCAGCCGAGTTTGCCGAGCTGCTCCAGCCTCTGAAGTAAGCTTCCCTCTTCGCGGTTCGGTGTTGCGGCTAGTGCTGTCCTGCGGCAGTTGTCCTTGCCGCAGTAACGTCTTTTCTGTCGGCGAGCCTGTTCTTTTCGAGTCCTCGAACAAGCGCATCCACTATTGACGGCTCGAACTGAGTTCCACGGTGCGACAGCAGCTCGGCGATGGCCTCGTGGACCGGGAGAGCGCGCCGGTAGGGTCGGTCGGTTGTCATGGCGTGAAATGCATCGGCAACAGCCACGATTCCCGCGTAGAGCGGAATCTGCCCCTGCTTGAGACCTCTGGGGTAGCCGGAGCCGTCGGCGTGTTCCTGGTGAGCACGGACAACCTCTCCAACCTCGCGAAAGTTGTCGAACCTCGAAAGAAGCTCAGCACCGATCTCGGCGTGGGTTTTCATGATCTCCCATTCCTCGTCGTTTAGCGGTGCAGGTTTTCGAAGTATGTGGTCCGGAATGCCGAGCTTGCCTATATCGTGGAGCAGCAGAGAATCCTTCAAGACGCGGTCCAGCGGAAGGTGCATCTCTTCGGCAATGATGGTTCCCAGTCTCAGCACATCGCGCGAGTGGCCTGCGGTGTTGTAGTCCCTGATTTCGAGTGACTGCGCGAAGCTCATTGAGAGCTCCTCGATCCGGTTTTCAAGTTCGCGCGAACGTATCTCCGCCCGTTCGAGACGCCGCCGGCTTACCAGGTTCCTGATTCTCGCGTCGAGCTCTCGAATATTGATGGGTTTGGGAAGATAGTCATCCGCGCCCGATTCCAGCCCCGCGATCTTTGCATCGATTTCGGACTTTGCCGTGATGAGTATTACCGGGATGGTCCGGGTCGCATCGTCCTGCTTCATATAACGGATGAGCTCGAGACCGTCGATCCTCGGCATCATCACATCGGAAACCACCACGTCAGGCGACCACGATTTGATTGAATGCCAGCCTTCGAGACCGTCCGGGGCGGTCCGGACGGTATGCCCCAGACCGGACAGCATTCTCCGAACGTAGTCTCGAAGATCTGCATTATCCTCGACGTAGAGAACGCGGTCGCCGGCGGCAACCTCCGGCAGCTTCGAGGCAGGCACCTGTGTGTTGCGTGCGGCAGGCGCGGCGTCCGTCGGAACAACGGCCGCGCCTGCATCGTCGGTAATACCGCGGTCAATGAATACCAGATCTTCGACTGAGATGCTCGCGGCGTCGTGAACCCTGCGAGGGCTTCTCCGCCGTTCCGGACCGGTATAAGGTTGCTCGTCCTGCCGCCTTTCCGCTCCGCGGCGCTCAACGAAGGCATCCGGAACGCGATCCCGCAGATTGTCGGGAACCTCGATGCAGAATCTGGTGCCTCGGTTGACCTCGCTCGTCACCTCGATGGTACCCTGGAGCAGTTCGACGGCCTCCTTCACGATGGTGAGCCCCAGTCCCGTCCCCTCGTAGCGCCGCGTGGAGGAGCCGTCCACCTGGCGGAACCTCTCGAAGATGTGTGGCAGGTGCTCCTCGGGGATGCCGATTCCGGTGTCCTCCACCTCGAGACTCACCGTGTGGTCGAAAAACCGGCTGCGGATGGTGATGGACCCGTCGTCGGTGAACTTGATGGCGTTTCGGACCAGGTTCGTAAGAACCCGCTCGATCTTGTCACGGTCCAGATATATCATTCTCGGGTTCCGCGATACCTCATAGCGGAGCGAGATGCCCTTTCGGGCGGTCAGCTCTTCGAAGACTGAAACGGTGTCGCGCACAAGCTCGTCGATGTTGGTGAGGCTGAGCCGCAGCTGCATCTTTCGCGCTTCGAAGCGGGAAAAGTCCAGCATCTGGTTGATCATGTCCAGAAGCCGGAGTGAGTTGCGGTAAATCTGCTCGACCATCCTTCGCTGCACGGAGGTCAGCTCGCCTGCATCTCCCTGATACATGCTCTGGATCGGTGAGACAATCGAGGTGAGAGGCGTGCGGACTTCGTGGCTCACATTTGCGAAGAACTGCGTCTTGATTTCGTCGAGCGCCTTGAGATCCTCGTTCGCCTTTGCCAGCCGGAACCGTGCCGAAAACTCGTGCAGGCGCATGCGGGATGCAAGGTGTGCGCT
>CAZNYW010000135.1:0-2470 GCA_964577375.1 uncultured Spirochaetales bacterium
CAACACCGAAAGGTGAATCGCAGGAAGCGGTTCACTCCTGCTTGCCCGATCCACCTTAGAATGGAGCCCTGAAGCTTCATGTTGCTCACGCGGTGTGTAACCTCTGTTTCCGTCATCAGTAGACGACAGAAGCGCTTTCCCGCGCTACGTGCATCGTTTCGTTCTTGTTACGATCTTTTGTGAGACGCATGGGAGTGAGTCGTGATTCCAATGTCTTCTTGCGGGAGTATCGTGTTTTCTTTCGATATGAGCCCGTCGCGACCGGGTTTCGGGGGGCACAGGAACGGGCTCACTGCGAGATCGATGTTCGTGTCCGAACCATGCGCAAGAGTTCACATCTGGCGCTGGTGGAAGTACCTTCAGTCTCAGAAATTCATCACCGAGGTAAGGAGCAACGAATATGAAGATCACAGTAATTGGAGGGACAGGAATGATCGGCTCTCGTGTCGCACGAGAGGCAGCAGCCCGCCATCATGAAGTCACGGCAACTAGCAGATCGCGAGGATCTGTGGAGGGAGCTTCTTCCGTCCTAGCCCTGGACACGAATGACACCAGCGCGGTAGTCGAGGCGATCAACCGATCGGACGCGACGGTCCTCAGGAACCGACAATTGACGCTCATCGGAAAATTGTCGAAGCGAAGCCGAATGGGCTCGAGTGGACAATGCTTTCGCCGGCGCCGGTGATCGCTCCCGGCGAGCGCACAGGCAAATACCGACTGGGATCAAACAGCCCGATCGGTGAATCGGTGACAGCAGAGGATTTCGCAGTTGCTATTGTTGATGAGCTCGAGAAACCTTCGCATACCGGATCCCGGTTCACCGTCGCAAACTGAGCCGGCGTTGTGCACCGGGTAGTTCGGAACGGCCCGGACGGCCGAGTAGTTGCCACTGCGTCTGGTCCGGGCCATGCGGTCGAAGCGCCGCGAGTGCGAAAGGGGCCGTACGCCGTGTCTTTTTTTTCCCGCGTCGCGTTGGCGCGGCAAAGGCGGCGCATCCCCGAGCGAATGGACGACATGAAAAGTGACGTCGGGAAGCTCGCCGCTACGCTCGCGGCGTTTCGGTTCATCAACCGGTGGCTCGGGCCCTATCGGTCCGTGCTCCGGACACACGTCATAGGATGGTGCAGAAGACGCGGACTGCAGGAGGCGACACTGCTCGACCTTGGAACCGGTGCGGCGGACATCCCGGTATGGCTTGTCACGGCGGGGCTGCGGAAGGGGATACGGCTCAGGGTGATCGCGGTGGACCACGATCCACGCATCGTGCAGTTTGCGCGGCGCCACGTCAGGAGGAAGCGGCTGTCACATCTTATAGATGTCCGGCGCAGGGAACTGAGTGACATCGGCAGTCTGCCCAAGGTCGATTTCATCTATTGCGGAAATACGCTGCATCACCTTCGCGAGGAGGAGGTAACCTCGCTGCTCGCTGATATGCACCGTCAGTCGAAGCGAGGCTACATCGTAATAGACCTGCGGCGGTCAACTGCATGGTGGGCCATCTTCTGGCTCGTGTCCGCGCCTTTCGGCAGCTTCTCCTTCATCCACTACGACGGTACGCTGTCCATCGCGCGCGCGTACTCTCACGCGGAGCTGCGCTTCCACGCGGAGGAGGCAAGGCGAATGAGCTCCGCCCACCGATTTCACCTCAGAAGACTTTTCCCCGGCCGAATGCTTCTGACCGGGACGGGAAGCGCCGATGGATCTTGAGTTCGCCAATTCAAGGGCTGCACCTGACGGAGGCGCGATCTGGAAAAAGGAGGACTATTGTCGGCCTCCACTTGCGCAGGAGCGTGCAGCTGTGCTCGACCAGTATTTCGACGGCGGCCGCGGTTGTTGATAAGTCTTTTCGCGAACAGCAGCTCTTCGCTGCATTTCTTTCCGGAGTATCCGCACTGATTCGGATCCGCCTGCCCTGGACCGAAAAGATTTCCTTGTGCGTCGCGAGCAGCGGTGCTAGAATAGTGGTAGCGGGTGCGCCGCTCTTCGCTTCCCAATCCGGGGGCGGCTCGCCCGATCAAGTGTCCGGCTGCTGCATCCCGGGTTCGGTACATCCGTCCGGATCACGCGGAGGATGCTGTGAGAAGGCTGGCTTTCGCCGTCCCCCTCCTATTCGCTGTCGCTCTGGTTTCCTGCGAGATTCTGTCGGTGCTTCTCGATCCGGACAGGGCGTCAGAGCCCCCCGATCCCGCTATCGTGAAGTACAATATCGAAGGAATGGTCGTCGACGCGACAGTCGCCTGGGTGGATGCCAAAGGTGTGACGCGTCAGGCAGACAATGTGCGGCTTCCGTGGTCGGTCACGCTGCTGAATTTCACCGGCGATTTTCTCTACCTGTCTGCGCAGAACAACACCGAAGACCCGTCGAGGATACGCGCAGAGATTCTGGTCGATATGTCTACTTTTCGATCGGGAAGCTGCGAAGGGCCCCACTCAAGTGTGTGTATCTACGGCCCGCGATTCTGAAGTCGTT